>JBFFEY010000001.1:0-222528 GCA_041558415.1 Burkholderiales bacterium
ACGAGGTCCTTGTAGGCGATCGGCAGGCCGGCGAGCGGCCCGAGGATCGCGGTGCGTGGCCTGGCCAATCGGCGGTCGAGCGCCTTGGCCTGCGCCAGCGCCTGCCCCGGCAGGAAGGTGACGATCGCGTTGACCTGCGGATTGACCCGCTCGATCTGCGCGATGTATGCGCGCATGAGCTCGGCGGCCGAGAGCTTGCGGCCGCGGATGAGGCGCGCCAGTTTGCGCGCGCCGGTGAAACAGAGCTCGCTCATACCAGTGGTTTACATGAGGACGATGTCGAACTGTTCCTGCGAGTAACTGCTTTCGGCCTGCATGGAGATCGGTTTGCCGATGAAATCCGACAGCATTGCGAGGGCGCCCGACTCCTCTTCCAGGAAAAGGTCGGTGACCGCCTGCGAAGCCAGGATGCGGAACTCGCGCGCGTTGAAAGCGCGCGCCTCGCGCAGGATCTCGCGCAGAATCTCGTAGCACACGGTGCGCGCCGTTTTCACCTGGCCACGCCCCTCGCAGGTGGGACAGGGCTCGCAAAGCACGTGCGCGAGCGATTCGCGCGTGCGCTTGCGCGTCATCTCCACCAGTCCCAGCTGCGTGAAGCCGTTTAGCGTCATGCGCGTGCGGTCGCCCGCTAGGGCGCGCTTGAACTCCTCGAGTACGGCCGCGCGGTGCTCCTCGCTGTCCATGTCGATGAAGTCGATGATGATGATGCCGCCGAGGTTGCGCAGCCGCAGCTGGCGCGCGATGGCCTGCGCCGCCTCGAGATTCGTCTTGAACACGGTGTCGTCGAAGTTGCGCTGCCCCACGTAGCCGCCCGTATTGACGTCGATCGTGGTCATCGCTTCGGTCTGATCGATGATCAGGTAGCCGCCTGACTTCAGGTCGACGCGCCGCGCGAGCGCCTTCTCGATTTCGGGCTCGACGTTGTGCAGGTCGAACAACGGCCGCTCGCCGGTGTAGTGCTCGAGGCGCGGCAGCACGTTCGGCATGTAGGTCTGGGCGAAGGCGAGCAGTTTCTGGAAGTTCTCGCGCGAGTCGATGCGCACTACCGACGTCTGCTCCGAAACGATGTCGCGCAGCACACGCTGCGCGAGCGACAGATCCTGGTAGAGCAGTGCGGGGGGTTGCGCGCCCTTGGCGCGTGCGTCGAGGTTGCGCCACAGGTGGCGCAGGTAGGCAATATCGGCGGCCAGCTCCTCGTCGCTCGCGGTCTCGGCGAGCGTGCGGATGATGAAGCCGCCGCTCTCGTCCGGCGGCAACAGTTCCTTCAGCTTCTCGCGCAACAGCGCGCGCCCGGTCTCGTCCTCGATGCGCTGGGAAATGCCGATATGCGGGTCCTGTGGCAGGTAGACGAGCATGCGCCCGGCGATCGAGATCTGCGTCGAGAGGCGCGCACCCTTGCTGCCGATCGGATCCTTGATGACCTGCACCACCACGGGTTGTCCTTCGGCGAGGATCTTCTCGATCGGTCGGCCCGACTCGCCGTTGGCGCGCCGCTCGCCGTGAATGTCGGCGACGTGCAGGAACGCGGCGCGCTCCAGGCCGATATCGACGAAGGCCGATTGCATGCCGGGCAGCACGCGGGCGACGCGGCCGACGTAGACATTGCCGACTAGGCCGCTGCTCGAGGCGCGCTCGACGAGCAGTTCCTGCACCGCGCCGGCCTGCAGCACCGCGACGCGGGTTTCCTGCGGCGTCACGTTGATCAGGATCTCATCGCGCATGCGCCGACTCCGCCCGCAGCCGCGCTTCGAGGAGCTGCGCGGTCTCGTACAGGGGCAGCCCCATGACGCCCGAAAAGCTGCCTTCGAGCGCGACCACGAACTGCGCCGCGCGACCCTGGATGGCGTAGGCGCCGGCCTTGTCATCGGCTTCGCCGGTGGCGAGATAGTCGCGGATCTCGTCCGCGTCGAGGCGCCGGAACGTCACCCGGCTGCGCGACAGTGCGTAATCGCAGTGCTCCCCCGAGTGCAGCGCCACGCCGGTGAGCACTTCGTGCGTTCGCGCCGACAGCAGCCTGAGCATGCGGGCTGCGTCGGCGCGATCGGCTGGTTTTCCGAGGATGCGCTGGTCGACCACGACCGCGGTGTCCGCCGCGAGCAGCGGGCCGCGGGGCCGTCCGTCCGCGAGCAGGCGCGACCAGCCGACGTCGGCTTTGGCGCGCGTGACGCGCTGTACGTAGGTCTCGGGCATCTCGCCGTCATGCACCGCTTCGTCGACGGCATCGCTGCCGTCGTCGTCCAGCAGGGCGTAGCGCACGCCGATCTGCTCGAGCAGCGCGCGTCGCCGCGGGCTGCGCGAGGCGAGGACGATAGGAGGCGCGTCTGCGGGAATCATGGGGGGCGAAGGAGTGTAGCAAAGCGGATCGCACCGCCCGCCTCCTGCTCAGGCGCGGTGGTAGGGGTGCCCGGTCAGCAGGCTCGCGGCACGGTAGAGCTGCTCGCAGAGCAGCACCTGCGCCAGTGCGTGCGGCAGCGTGAAGCTCGAGAGCCGCAGGCGCAGCGCGCTTGCGCGCAGCACGCCGGCGTCGAGCCCGTCCGCGCCGCCGATGACGAAGGCGACGCCGGCGTTCTCGGAGAGCCAGGCCCGCAGGCGCGGCGCGAACTGCGCGGTGGTGAGTTCGCTGCCGCGCTCGTCCAGCGCGATCTGCAGGGCGCCCGGCGGCAGCGCCGCGGCGATGCGCTTGGCTTCGGCGGCGAGCAGCTGTGCCGGGCGCCGCCCGGCGCTGCGTGGTTCGGGTTTGACGGCGACGCGCTGCGCCTCGTAACCGCGCGGCATGCGCTTGAGGTATTCGGCGCAGGCGGCATCGGCCCAGCCCGGCAGCCGGCCTGCCACTGCGACGATGATCAGGCGGGCCACGCCGCTCAGGCCGGCTGCGTGTGCCGCGGCGCGCGCTTGGCGCGCTTTGCCGGCCTACGCGCCGCGGTGAGCGATTTCATGCGCACCGGCTTGCCGCCCCAGAGCTCCTCGAGGTTGTAGTAGCTGCGCACCGCGGGGTGCATGATGTGCACCACCACATCGCCGGAATCGACCAGCACCCACTCCGCGTTGGCGCCGCCCTCGACGCCTTCGATGCGCTCGCCAAGCGCCTTGAGCCTCTTCTCGACGTTGTCGGCGAGCGCCTTGACCTGACGGTTCGAGTCGCCGCTCGCGATGATGACGCGCTCGAACATCGATGCCATGTCGGCGGTGTTGAAGACGACGATGTCGTGCCCCTTGACGTCCTCGAGCGCCTCGACGATCGCGCGTTGCTTTTTACGGATGTCCATTGCGTTCGGCCGTTCTCCCTCGGGATGTGCGGTAGAGCCGGTGCTGCGCGATGTAAGCGGCGACCTCGGGTGGCACCCATGCCGAAACGTCTTCGCCGCGCGCGATGCGCGCGCGCAGAACGGTGGCGGAAATGTCGAGCGGCGGCATGTCGACACGAATCACCGCGCCGGCGCGCCGTGCGCGCCAGGCGCCTTCGGCGCGCTCGCTGCGTGCCGCAAACTCGGCATCGACGGCGCCGCCCGGCGCAAGCGACCAGCCGGGACGCGCGAACACGGCGATGTGCGCGAGCCCGAACAGGTCGCGCCAGCGGTGCCAGCTGTCGAGTTTGGCGAACTGATCGTCACCCATCAGCAGCACCAGCGGCCGCTCGGCGCCGAGCTCGGTGCGCAGCGCGACGAGCGTATCGACCGTATAGCCCGAAGCCTGCGCAGCGAGCTCGCGCTCGTCGATCGCATAGCGAGGCTCGCCGCCGAGCACGAGACGCAGCATGGCCAGGCGATGCGCAGGGCTGGCGACGGGCGCATTGCGATATCCCGGCCGGCCGGTGGGGACCCACAGCAGGCGCGCCAGGCGCAGCACGTCGAGCGCGAGCTGAGCGATGCGCAGGTGGGCGACATGAACCGGATCGAAGGTGCCGCCGAGCATCCCGATGGGATCGCCGGCGCCAGGCGCAGCCGCGCTGTTCAACCGCGCACTTCTCCGTGACCGAGCACGATGTACTTCTGCGAGGTGAGCCCTTCCAGGCCCACCGGGCCGCGCGCGTGCAGCTTGTCGTTGGAGATGCCGATTTCGGCGCCGAGTCCGTACTCGTAGCCGTCGGCGAAGCGCGTCGAGGCGTTCACCATCACCGATGCCGAATCGACCTCGCGCAGGAAGCGTTGCGCATGTGCCGCGTCCTCGGTCACGATCGCGTCGGTGTGCTTCGAGCCGAAGCGTTCGATGTGATCGATCGCCGCATCGAGTCCTTCGACCACGCGCAGCGACACGACCGGCGCGAGCCATTCGGTGGCGTAGTCCGCCTCGCTCGCCGGCTTGGCATCGGGCACCAGGCGCTGCGTCGCGGCATCGCCGCGCATCTCGACCCCCTTGGCGCGATAGATCTCCGCGATGCGCGGCAAGAACGCCGCTGCGATCGCCTCGGCCACCAGCAGCGTTTCCATCGTGTTGCAGGTGCCGTAGCGCTGCGTCTTGGCGTTGTCCGCGATGTGCACCGCCATGTCGAGATCGGCGCGGTCGTCGACATACACGTGGCAGATGCCGTCCAGGTGCTTGATCATCGGGATGCGCGATTCGCGCATCAGGCGCTCGATCAGCGCCTTGCCGCCGCGCGGCACGATGATGTCGACATACTCGTGCATCGTGATCAGCGCGCCGACCGCGGCGCGATCGGCGGTTTCCACCACCTGCACCGCGGTCTCGGGCAACCCTGCCGCACGCAGTCCGGCGCGCACGCAGCCGGCGATCGCCTGGTTCGAGTGCAGCGCTTCCGAGCCGCCGCGCAGGATGCAGGCGTTGCCCGCCTTGATGCACAGGCCGGCCGCGTCCGCGGTCACGTTCGGGCGCGACTCGTAGATGATGCCGATGACGCCGAGCGGCACGCGCATGCGGCCGACCTCGATGCCGCTCGGACGGCGCTGCCGGTCGGTGATCACGCCGATCGGATCGGGCAGTTCCGCGACCTGCTCGAGGCCGGCGGCCATCTGCTCGATCGCGGTCTCGCCGAGCGTCAGCCGGTCGACGAACGCGGCGTCGCGGCCCTGCGCCCGGGCATGCTCGACGTCGGCGCGGTTCGCCTCGCGCAGCTGCGCGGCCTGCGCACGGATTTCCGTCGCCATGGCACGCAGCGCTGCGTTCTTGCGCTCGGTGCTCGCGCGCGCGAGCGCCCGCGCGGCTGCGCGCGCGGCCACGCCGAGCTCGCGCATGTAGCCGCCGACGTCGACCTGCTGTGCGTCAAGCGCTTGATCCATGGGCCAATTCTAACCCCAGGCGAACGAAACCCTCCCAGGGATCGGCCTTTGCCACGCCCTTGATGGCGCGGTCGATTTCGGCGGCGCGGCGAATCGCCCGCTCGATCGACGCCCGCGCGACGCGCCGCAGCCCGGCACGCAGCGCGTTCTGGCGGGCGCCCCAGACGCGGTTTTCGCGCAGCAGCGGATCGAGCGCGCGGCCGGCGCGCAGACCGTCCTGCACCCGCGCCAACGCGCGCAGGTCTTCGGCGATCGCCCAGAGCACCAGCGTGGGCGCCTCGCCCTCGTTGCGCAGCCCGGCAATGACGCGCGCGTAGCGCGCCGTGTCGCCGGCCAGCAGCGCGCTCGACGCGTCGAAGGCGTCGTAGCGCGCAACGTTGGCCACCGCCTCGCGCACCACGTCGAGCGAAAGCTCGCCGCGCGGTGCCAGCAGGGCAAGCTTCTGCACCTCCTGGTGCGCTGCGAGCAGGTTGCCCTCGACACGATCGGCGATGAACTCAAGCACCTCCGTCGCGGCGCGCTGGCCCTGGCGGGCGAGCCGCGAACCGATCCACGCCGGCAGGCGCGCGCGCTCGATCGCGAAGATGTCCACCACCGTGCCCTGCTCGGACAGGGCGCGGAACCAGCTGGATGACTGTGTCGCCCGGTCGAGCCGCGGCAGGGAAACGATCGTCAGCACCTCCGGCGCGAGGCGCGCGCAGTAGGCGACGATCGCTGCGCCGCCTTCCGCGCCCGGCTTGCCCGAGGGCACGCGCAGCTCGACGATTTTCGCGCCACCGAACAGCGACAGGCTGGCACCGGCGTGCGCCAGCGCGCTCCAGTCGAAGCCGCGCTCGACCTGCAACACCTCGCGCTCGGCGTGGCCGCGGCGCCGCGCGGCGGCGCGGATGGCGTCCGCCGCCTCCAGCGCGAGCAGCGGCTCGTCGCCGTGGATCACGTACAGCGCCGCGAGGTCTTTTTCGAGATGGGCTTCGAGCTGCTCGGCGCGCAGGGGCATCGTGAGCGGCGCGCGCTACCGCGGCTTTGCGGCGGCGAGCTGCCGCATGATCTGCGCCACGATATCGTTCTGCATGTCGCGATACTGCAGCTGCTCTTCCGATTCCTTGGCGAGCACGACGCTGTCGCCGAAGGTGATGTCGCGCAGCTGCGCGAGCGTGGTCGGCGGGACGTACTGGTGGCCCTTGCCATCGTGCACGCGATAGCGCACCCGGTAATGCAGGCGGAATTCGCGCACGCGGCCTGCCCCGGTCAGCGAGAGGATCTCCTTTTCGCGCGTCTCCTCGCTGAATTCGAGCACCGCCTGCGCGTCCTTCGGCGTGTCGACCACGCGCGTGCTGGTCCCCGCCTGGATGGTGCGCTTCAGGTCGAGCGCGATGCCGCTCGTCGTGTTCGGCAGGTAGATCGTTTCGAACGGCAGGCGCGCCGAGCCGCGCAGCTGGAAGCCGCAGGCGGCGAGCCCAAGCAGCAGTACGGCGACGAGCGCGTGCCTCATACGACGATGTTGATGAGGCGTCCGGGAACGACCACGATGCGCTTGATCACGGCATCGGCCACGGTCTTGCCGACCAGGTCGCTCGCGCGGGCGAACGCCTCGAGCCCCTGCCGGTCGAGGCTCTTCGGCGCGACGAGCGTACCGCGCTTCTTGCCGTTGACCTGCACCACGTATTCGATCTCGTCCTGCTCGAGCGCGGCCGGATCGGGCTCCGGCCAGGCCGCCCGCATGACGTCCTCGCCGTAGGCGAGTGCGCGCCACAGGGCATGGCAGACGTGCGGCGTGATCGGCGAGAGCAGCCGCAAGAGGATCGAGAAGCCCTCCTCGGCCACGGGCGTGCGCGCGGACAGCTTTTCCAGCGCGTTCAGGATCTTCATCGCCGCCGAGGCGACGGTGTTGAACTGGTGCTTGCCGAGGTCGTAGTTGGCCTGCTTGAGCACCGCGTGGACCTCGAAGCGCGCCGCCCTTTCCGACGCCGGATCCGCGGCCTGCGGGGCGCTCGCCTGCAGCTTGGCACCGTAGGCCCACAGGCGCCTGAGGAAGCGATAGGCGCCCTCCACGCCCTCGTCGCTCCATTCCAGCGTGTTGGTCGGCGGCGAGGCGAAGATGATGAAAAAGCGCGCCGTGTCGGCGCCGTACTTCTCGATCAGCGCCTGCGGATCGACGCCGTTGTTCTTCGATTTCGACATCGTGCCGATGCCGTCGAAGACGACCTCGGCGCCGTCGCTGCGCCGCCTCGCCGACACGATCTTGCCCTTGGCGTCGCGCTGCACCTCGATGTCGGAGGGGTGTACCCATTCGCGCCGGCCCTGCGGCGTGTCGCGATAGTAGGTCTCGGCGAGCACCATGCCCTGTGTGAGCAGATTGGTAAAGGGCTCGGCCACCTGCGACAGCCCTTCGTCGCGCATCGCGCGCTGGAAGAAGCGCGAGTAGAGCAGATGCAGGATGGCGTGCTCGATGCCGCCGATGTACTGGTCGACCGGCATCCAGTAGTCCGCGCGTTCGTCGACCATCGCGCCGTCCTGGCCCGGGCAGCAGAAGCGCGCGAAGTACCAGGACGAATCGACGAAGGTGTCCATGGTGTCGGTCTCGCGGCGTGCCGGCTTGCCGCACGCGGGACAGGGCGTGTCGAGGAATGCGGGGCGCTTTGCCAGCGGGTTGCCCGTGCCGTCGGGCACCAGGTCGGTGGGCAGCACCACCGGCAGTTGGTCGTCGGGCACCGGCACGTCACCGCAGGCCTCGCAGTGCACGATGGGGATCGGACAGCCCCAGTAACGCTGGCGCGAAATGCCCCAGTCGCGCAGCCGCCACTGCACCTGTTTTTCGCCCCGGTCCTTGGCGGCGAGGTCGGCGGCAATCGCATCGACTGCGGCGTCGAATTCGAGGCCGTCGTATTTGCCCGAGTTGATGCAGCTGCCCGGCTCGGCGTATTCCGGCTGCCAGGGCGCCGGCACCGCGTCGCCCAGCGGGTGGCGGATCACCGGCTTGATCGGCAAGCCGTAGGCCTGCGCGAAGGCATAGTCGCGCTCGTCGTGGGCGGGCACCGCCATGACGGCGCCCTCGCCGTAACCCATGAGGACGTAGTTCGCGACCCATACCGGGATGCGCCCGCCCGACAGCGGATGGATGCAGAAAAGCCCGGTCGCCATGCCTTTCTTCTCGAGCTGCGCGAGATCGGCCTCCATCACCGCGCCGCGCCGGCATTCTTCGACGAAGGCCGCGATCTTGACGTCGCGCGCCGCGGCCCAGCTCGCGATCGGGTGTTCCGCGGCGACCGCGCAGAACGTCGCCCCCATCAGGGTGTCGGCACGCGTGGTAAACACCCACAGCTTCTTCGCCGCACCGTCGAGTTCGTAAGGGAAAGCGAGCCGCACGCCTTCCGAGCGACCGATCCAGTTCTTCTGCATGAGCTTCACCTGCTCGGGCCAGCCCGGCAGCCGGTCGAGCGCGCCGAGCAGCTCTTCGGCGTAGTCGGTGATGCGCAGGAAGTACATCGGGATCTCGCGCTTTTCGACCGGCGCACCGGTGCGCCAGCCGCGACCGTCGATGACCTGCTCGTTGGCGAGCACGGTCTGGTCGACCGGATCCCAGTTCACCACGCCGGTCTTCTTGTAGGCAATGCCCTTCTTGAACAGGCGCGTGAACAGCCACTGGTTCCACTTGTAGTAGTCCGGTCGGCAGGTGGCGAGCTCGCGCGACCAGTCGAGCGCGAAGCCGAGGCTCTTCAGCTGCCCCTTCATGTAGGCGATGTTGTCGTCAGTCCATTTGGCCGGCGGCACCCTGTTCGCCATCGCGGCGTTCTCGGCCGGCAGGCCGAAGGCATCCCAGCCCATCGGCTGCAGCACGTTGTAGCCGCGCATGCGGTAGGTGCGCGTGAGCACGTCGCCGATGGTGTAGTTGCGCACATGCCCCATGTGCAGCTTGCCTGACGGGTAGGGAAACATCGACAGGCAGTAGAACTTCGGACGCGCCGGATCCTCGACCGCGCGGAACGAGGCCTGCGCCTCCCAGTAGGCCTGCGCTTCGCGTTCCACGCTCTGCGGGTCGTAGCGCTCGTGCATGCCGGGAAAAGCTCTCGGAGGACCGGGGAAACGGGAAATTATACGGTTCGCTCCGCGCAGCGGCGACGTCCGGACGCTAGAATGCGAAGGCCGTGTCGCTGCATCTCGAGCACCTCAATCCCGAACAACTTGCCGCCGTTACCCTGCCGGACGAGCACGCGCTGATCCTGGCCGGCGCGGGCAGCGGCAAGACGCGGGTGCTGACCACGCGGGTGGCCTGGCTGGTGAAGAGCGGACGCGTCTCGCCGGGAGGCGTGCTCGCCGTCACGTTCACCAACAAGGCGGCGCGCGAGATGTTCACACGCGTGTCGGCGATGCTGCCGGTGAACCCGCGGGGCATGTGGATCGGCACCTTTCATGGCCTGTGTAATCGCATGCTGCGCGCGCATCACCGCGACGCCGGTCTGCCGCAGCAGTTTCAGATCCTCGACACGCAGGACCAGCTCGCCGCAGTGAAGCGGCTGCTCAAGTCACTCAACGTGGACGAAGATCGGTTTGCGCCGCGTGAGGTCCAGTATTTCATCAACGCGCGCAAGGAGGAGGGCGTGCGGGCGGGCGACGTCGAGGTCTACGACGAGACGTCGCGGCGCCTGGCCGAGCTCTACGCCGCCTACGACGCCCAATGTCAGCGCGAAGGGGTAGTCGATTTTCCGGAGCTTTTGCTGCGCAGTTTCGAGCTGCTCGCGAGAAACGAGCTGCTGCGCGCCCATTACGCCGAGCGCTTTCGTCATATCCTGGTCGACGAGTTTCAGGACACCAATCGGCTGCAGTACCGCTGGCTCAAGCTGCTCGCCGGCGCGAGCGAGGCACAGGGCGCAGGCCCGGCGCCGGGCGCTGCTGCGGTATTCGCGGTCGGCGACGATGACCAATCGATCTACGCCTTCCGCGGCGCGAACGTGGGCAACATGGCGGATTTCGAGCGCGACTTCGCGGTTGCGCACGTCGTGCGCCTTGAGCAGAACTACCGCTCGCACGGCAACATCCTCGATGCGGCGAATGCGCTCATTGCGAACAACCGCAAGCGTCTCGGCAAGAATCTGTGGACCGCGGCGGGCGCCGGCGAGCCGCTGCGTGTCTACGAGGGCGAGTCGGACGCCGATGAAGCGCGTTGGATCGTGGAGCAGGCGCAGAGCCTCGCGCGCGAGGGAACGCGACTCGACCACATGGCGGTGCTGTACCGGTCCAACGCGCAGTCGCGCGTCATCGAGCACGCGCTCTTCTCTGCCGGCATTGCCTACCGGGTCTACGGCGGCCTGCGCTTTTTCGAGCGCGCCGAGGTGAAGCATGCGCTCGCCTACCTGCGCCTGGTCGCCTCGCCGGACGACGACAACGCGCTGCTGCGCGTGGTGAATTTTCCGCCGCGCGGCATCGGCGCGCGCTCGGTCGAGCAGCTGCAGGACGCGGCGCGCGCGCAGAGCGCGAGCCTGTGGCAGGCGACGGAGGCCCTCGGCGGGAGGGCGGCGCAGTCGCTCGCCGCGTTCCGTGCGCTGATCGAGGAGATGCGGCAGGCGGCCGAGCATCTTCCGCTCGCCGAGGTGGTCGAGCACGTCGTGGCGAAGAGCGGCCTCATCGAGCATTACCGCAACGAGCGTGAGGGTGCCGACCGCATCGAGAACCTGGGTGAGCTCGTCACCGCCGCCGCCGGTTTCGAGGTCGAGGAGCACGCCAGCGGCCTGGAAACCGGCGAGGGCGAAGCCGACGCGCCGGCGGTCGATCCGCTCGCGGCGTTTCTGACGCACGCGGCGCTCGAGGCCGGCGAGCACCAGGCGGGCGAGGGGCAGGACGCACTGCAGCTGATGACGGTGCACTCGGCCAAGGGCCTGGAGTTCGACACCGTGTTCCTCACCGGGCTGGAAGAAGGCCTGTTTCCGCACGAGCAGAGCGCACTGGAAAAGGACGGGTTGGAGGAAGAGCGACGCCTCGCCTATGTCGCGATCACGCGTGCGCGTGCGCGCCTGTACCTCTCGTTCGCGCAGACCCGCATGCTGCACGGACAGACGCGCTACAACCTGCCCTCGCGGTTTCTCGAGGAGATTCCCGAAGGGGTGACCAAGTGGCTCACGCCGCGTTACGCCGGGCAGCGCGCGCGCGAGGCGATGCGCGTCGCGGCGAGCGGCTGGGGCGCGCCGCGGCGCTCGGCGTTCGGCAGCGCCGCAACGGCGAGCGGCCACATGCGCCACGGCGGCTTCCACGCAGTGGAAGACAGCATCGGCTTTCGCATCGGCCAGAATGTCGTGCATCCGAAGTTCGGCGCCGGCGTCATCATCGATGCCGAGGGACGCGGCAACGACGCGCGGGTGCAGGTGAACTTCGGCCGCGAGGGCGTGAAGTGGCTGGCGGTGAGCGTGGCGAAGCTGCAGGCGGCCTGAGCCTGGCGCGCGACGCGCTCGAGACATGCCTCGAGCCGGCGCAGGGAGAAGCATAGATGGCGACGAGGCGAAACGATTATCTGGAACGCATCCTCAAGGCGCGCGTCTACGACGTCGCGATCGAGACGCCGCTCGAGCTCGCGCCGGGGCTGTCCAAGCGGCTGCGCAACCGGCTCTATCTCAAGCGCGAGGACCTGCAGCCGGTGTTCTCGTTCAAGCTGCGCGGCGCTTACAACAAGATGGCGAAGCTGCCGGCGCAGGCGCTCAAGCGCGGCGTGATCACGGCGAGCGCCGGCAACCACGCCCAGGGCGTCGCGCTCGCCGCGCAGAAGCTCGGCTGCCGCGCGGTGATCGTGATGCCGGTGACCACCCCGCGCATCAAGGTGGACGCCGTGGCGGCGCGCGGTGCCGAGGTGGTGCTGTACGGCGATTCGTACGACGAGGCTTACGCGCATGCGCTGCGCCTGAAGCGCCGCCGCAGGCTGAGCTTCGTCCATCCGTACGACGATCCCGACGTGATCGCCGGCCAGGGCACGATCGGCATGGAGATCCTGCGCCAACATACCGGAGCGCTCGATGCGATCTTCGTGCCGGTCGGCGGCGGCGGCCTGATCTCCGGCATCGCCGCCTACGTCAAGACACTGCGCCCGGCGGTGCGCGTCATCGGGGTCGAGCCGGTGGACGCGGACGCGATGGCGCGCTCGCTCAAGGCGCGCCGCCGCATCCTGCTCGACCAGGTCGGGCTGTTTGCCGACGGCGTCGCGGTGAAGCGCGTCGGGCGCGAGACCTTCCGCCTTTGCGCGCGGCTGCTCGACGGCGTGGTGCGCGTCAGCACCGACGAGATGTGCGCCGCGATCAAGGACGTGTTCGAGGACACGCGGGTCGTGCTCGAGCCCGCCGGGGCGCTGGCAATCGCGGGCGCCAAGGCCTGGGTTGAGAAGACCGGCGCGCGCGGCAAGACGCTCGCCGCGATCGCCTCGGGCGCCAACACCAACTTCGATCGCCTGCGCTTCATCGCCGAGGAGGCGGAGCTCGGCGAGCAGCGCGAGGCGATTCTCGCGGTCACCATCCCGGAGCGGCCGGGCAGCTTCAAGAAGTTCTGCACCACCATCGGCGCGAAGGACATCACCGAGTTCAACTATCGCATCGCCGATTCGCGTGACGCCCACATCTTCGTCGGCGTCGAGGTGGCCAATCGCGCGGAGACGGTGCGTATCGTGCGCAACCTCGAGCGCCACGGCCTGCATGCGCTGAATCTGTCGGGCAACGAAATGGCGAAGCTGCACCTGCGTCACATGGTCGGTGGCCGGGCACCCTGGTCGGGGGACCGGCGCGCGGCGCGCGCGGCGAACGAGCTGCTCTACCGCTTCGAGTTCCCCGAGCGTCCTGGCGCGCTGATGAAGTTCCTCAACAACCTGCGCAGCGACTGGAACATCAGCCTTTTCCACTACCGCAATCACGGCGCCGACTACGGGCGCGTGCTGGTCGGCGTGCAGGTGCCGCCGCGCGAGATGGGCGAATTTCGCCGCTTCCTGTCGAAGCTCGGTTATCCCTGGGTCGACGAGTCCCGCAACCCCGCCTACCGCATATTCCTCGCCTGAGCGCGGCTCAGGAAGGCTCTTCGCCGAAAAAGCCGGGCGCGATCTCGGCGGCGTAGCACACCGGTGAGGCGCGCGCGCTTGCCGTGGTGCCGGGCGGTGCACCCAGGAATTCGAGCCGCCCGGCATCGCGTCGGTATACGCCGCGCTCGGTCACGATGTAATCGAGCGGCACGTCCCAGGGCTGCGGCTGGATGGTCTCGATGCGCGCCGCCTCGAAGCCCGCGCCGATGGCCAGCGGCCTGGGCACGGCGGCAGCGAGCGTGCGGTCGAAGTAGCCGCCTCCGTAGCCGAGCCGGTAGCCCTCGGCGTCCCAGCCGTTGACCGGCAGCAGCACGGCTTGGGGAACGACGGCCGGCGAATCCACCGGATACGGAATGTCGAGCGGGCCACGCCGCAGCACGATGCCCGGCCGCCACAGACGGAACACGAGCGGCGCGGCGCGCGCGACGACCACCGGCAAGGCGGTCACCGCGCCGCCCTCGCGCAGCCGCCGCGCAAGGTGGCGGGCGTCGTATTCGTTCAGGATCGGCCAGCAAAAACCGAGCCGCGCACCCGCGAGGCCGGGGAAGGCGCGCTCGATGTGCCGGTCAATGCAGCGGCGCAGCGCGATGCGCGTCGCCTTGTCGAGCGCGAGACGCGCCGCGACGAGACGTTCACGCGTGTCGCGACGCCAGTCGGATACGTTTGTCGCATTCATCCGATTCTTCCGCGTGCTATGCTTAGCCCATGATTTTGCAGCGTTTCTGTAACTGCCTGTGTAACATTCTGGCGCTCCTGTTGCTGGTCGGCGCCAGTGCCGCGCGCGGTGCCGATGGCGACGCGGCGGTGCTCGCCGCGTACGACGCGTACACGGACGCCAATCTCACGCGCCTCGAAGCACAGGGCAATGCGGTTCGCGGTCACGTGCTGGAACCGTACTACGAATACTGGCGGCTCCTGCTGCGTCTTGCATACGCCGACGCGCCCGAGGTGCACACGTTCCTTTCACGCCACGCGGGCAGCCGGATCGCCGACGACCTGCGCGCGCAATGGCTCGAGGTGCTCGGCGAACGCCGCGACTGGCGGCGCTTTGATGTCGATCTCGCGCCCTTGGTGCTCGACAAGCTCGAGGTGCGCTGCTACGCGTGGGCCTCGCGCCTTGCGCAGGGCGATCGCAGCGTGCTCGACGCGGCGGTCAGGCTCTGGCTCGAGCCGATCAAGCTGCCCGCAGGATGCGATCGGCTCGCCGAAGACATGGCCGAAATCGGTTCGCTGACCGAGGACCTGGCCTGGCGCCGCGCGCGCGTGCAGATGGAAGAACGCAGGCGCGCGGAGGCCGGGCGTGCGCTCGAGTTCGTCTCGCGCAAGGATCGGCCGAGCGCGGCCACGCTCAGGCTCGTTGCGCGCAAGCCCGAGCGCGTACTGGGACCGCTGCTGAAGAAGAAATCGATGCGTAAAGCGGATCGAGAGCTCGCGGTGCTGGCGATGATCCGTCTCGCGGGCATCAGCCCGCAGCGTGCCGCCGACGTACTCGAGGGCCGTCTGACGAAGGTGCTGGCTGGTGCGGATGAGCGCTACCTCTGGGGGCGCATTGCGATGGAGGCGGCACGCCGCCATGAGCCCGAAGCGCTCGCCTGGTTTGAGCGCGCCGACCGTCATGCGCTGACGCACGAGCAGCGCGAGTGGAAGGCGCGTGCGGCCCTGCGTGCGGGGCACTGGGTTTCGCTGCGCGACACGATCGACGAAATGTCGGTCGAGGCGCATCGCGATCCCGCCTGGGCCTACTGGTACGGGCGCGCGCTCGCGGCGCTAGGCCGCGCGTCGGGTGCGCGCGCGCACTTCCTGCGCATCGCCGGCGAGCCGGATTTCTACGGCCTGCTCGCGACCGAAGAGCTCGGCGACTACGCAGCGCTGCCGGCCGAGAAATTCGAGGCCAGCCGCGAAGACCTCGCGCGGGCCGAGCGCAACCCCGGCCTGCAGCGCGCGCTCGCCCTCTATCGCATCAATCTGCGCACGGACGCGAACCGCGAGTGGGTATTCACGATTCGCACCTTGAACGATGGCGAACTGCTCGCCGCTGCGGAACTTGCCCGGCGTGCCGACATTCCAGACCGTACGATCAACACCGCCGACCGCACGCAGATCCGGCACAACTTCGAGCTGCGCTACCTGGCGCCCTACCGCGACGTGTTCAGTGCCTACGCCAAGGAACATGAACTCGACGAATACTGGGTGCTCGGTCTCGTGCGGCAGGAGAGCCGCTTCATCGCCGATGCAAAGTCGTGGGCGGGCGCGCGCGGCCTCATGCAGCTCATGCCGCGTACCGCGCGTTGGACGGCGCGCAAGATCGGCATGAAGAAGTTCAAGCTGCGCGATGTGACGGACGTCGAGACCAATGTCACGCTCGGCACCAGTTACCTGAAAATGGTTCTCGACAGCCTTGGCCATCCCGTACTGGCCTCGGCCGGGTACAACGCCGGACCGGGCCGAGCGCGGCGCTGGCGGGACAACAAGCCGCTGGAGGGTGCGATCTACGTCGAGACGATTCCATTCGACGAGACGCGCGACTACGTCAAGAAGGTCATGGCAAACGCCGTCTTCTACGCGCTGCTCGACGGCCAGCGCCCGTCGCTCAAGGCGCAGCTCGGCACGATGGAACCGAAGATCACGGACGACGTCGAGAAGAACGATCTGCCCTGATCGGCACGGTGGCGCCGACGGCGCGTGCGCGGGATAATCCGGTCTCGCGGACGCGACGCAACGGCCGCGCCGCACCGGCCCCCAACCAGCATTGCTCATGCGTGAACAGAAATTCCTCGTTGTCGGCGGCAGCGGCTTTCTCGGCCGGCATCTCGTGGCGGCGCTCGCGGCGCGCGGCGCGCAGGTGACGGTGCCGGCGCGCCGGCGTGAACGCGCGAAGCATCTGATCCTGCTCCCCACCGTCGAGGTGGTCGAAGCCGAGGTGCTCGCACCCGGCGTGCTGGAGCAGCTCGTTGCGGGACAGGATGTGGTCATCAATCTGGTGGGCGTGCTGCATAGCCGGCGCGGCCGGCCCGACGAGCGCGGACCGAACGACTACGGCCCGGACTTTGCGCGGGCGCACGTCGAAGTGCCGCAAGCGATCATCAACGCCTGCCATGCCTGCGGCGTCAGGCGGGTGCTGCACGTCAGTGCGGTCGGCGCCGCACCCGACGCGCCGTCGGAGTACCTGCGCTCGAAGGGCGTCGGCGAGAAACTGGTGCTGGCAGACGACGAGCTGCAGGCGACTGTCTTCCGGCCCTCCGTGGTGTTCGGGCCCGAGGACAACTTCCTGAACCTGTTCGCGCGGCTGGCGCGGGCCTTTCCAGTTCTGCCGCTCGGCAGCCCGCAGGCGGAATTCCAGCCGGTATACGTCGGTGATGTCGTGCAGGTCATGCTGGCGGCGCTCGAGTCGCGCTCCAGCGCCGGTAAGCGCTACGACCTTTGCGGTCCGCGACCCTACACACTCATCGAACTCGTGCGCCTGGTGTGCGAACTCACGGGGCGACGGCGCTGGGTGGTGGGTCTGCCCGACGCACTGTCGATGCTGCAGGCCTGGTTCCTCGAGTGGACGCCGGGTCCGCTCATGTCGCGCGACAACGTGCGCTCCATGCAGGTGCCGAGCGTGTGCGACGGCGCGCTGCCGTTCGGCATCGAGCCGACGCCCCTCGAGGCGGTTGCGCCAGGCTATCTCAGCGGGCAGACCACTGCGCGGAGCCGCTATCGGCTGCTGCGCTGGCGCGCGCGGCGCTGAGTCTGTGCGCGGCGGCTGGCGGACGCGAGGACAGGTGCATTGAGCGTCGCGCGCGGTATGCCTGACGGATATCAGCGCGCGCACCGGCTCCTCGTCGCGACGGCGCTGGTGGCCGCGCTGTGGGGCGTACGCACCGGCCTGCCGGTCGGCGTCGGGCTGCATTTCCTCGGCGCTGCGGCGCTTTACCTGCTGTTTGGCACGTCGCGCGCGCTCGTGGGCCTCGCGCTCGCTGCACTCCTCGCGGCGTTGCTCGGCGGCTCGCCGCTCGGCGCGCTACCGTGGGTCTGGCTTGCAAACGGCGCCTTGCCGGTGATCGTAGCCTGGGGGGTGCATCGTCTGGTGGCGCGCGTCGCGCCGCCGAATCCGTTTTTCTATGTGTTCTGCGTGGCCTTCGCCGGCGCCGGCCTGTCGATGATTGCTTCGCTCGCGCTGCACGGCGCGACGGCTGGCGGCGTCGAGCCGTTCGTCGCGCTGGGGCTGATGATGGGCTTCGGCGAAGCGTTTCTCACCGGCATGCTGGTGACGATTTTGGTCGTCTACCGACGCTACTGGGTCGCGACGTTCGACGACGCGCGCTGGCTCGCACCGCGCGCATGAGGCGTTACGTCGTCGGCGGCGCGGTGCGCGATGCGCTGCTCGGCCTGCCGGTCGCCGACCGAGACTGGGTCGTGGTCGGCGCAACGCCCGAGGAAATGACCGCCGCAGGCTTCCGCCCGGTCGGCAAGGATTTCCCGGTGTTCCTCCACCCTGAAACTCAGGAGGAGCACGCGCTCGCGCGCACCGAGCGCAAAAGCGGGCGCGGCTACAAGGGCTTCACGGTCCACGCGGCGCCCGACGTCACGCTGGAGGAGGACCTGCGGCGGCGCGACCTGACGATCAACGCCATGGCGCAGGACGAGAATGGCCGTCTGATCGACCCTTTTGGCGGCGAACGGGACCTGCGCGTTGGCGTGCTGCGCCACGTGAGCGAGGCCTTTGCCGAGGATCCCCTGCGCGTGCTGCGCGTGGCGCGCTTCGCGGCGCGCTTCGGCTTCCGCATCGCGGACGAAACGCTGGGACTGATGCGCCGGCTGGTGGATGCCGGGGAGATGCAGGCGCTCGTGCCCGAGCGGGTGTGGCAGGAGCTGGCGCGCGGCCTTGCGGAGCCGCAGCCTGCGCGGATGTTCGATGCGCTGGTGCGCTGCGGCGCGCAGCATGCGGTGCTGCCGGAACTGGACGCGGTGCTCGGCGACGCGGGGCGGCGCGCAGCGCTGGCCGGCGCGCTGGAGCGCGCGGTGCGCGCGAGTGCGAGCCTGCCGGAGCGCGTTGCGGTGCTTGCGCATGCGCTCGACGCACAATGCGAGGAAGGAATGACGGCGCTCTGCGCCCGCCTGCGGGTGCCCAACGAGGTGCAGGAGCTTTCGCTCGCGGTCTGCCGCTGCGGCGCCGGCCTGCGCGCGGCAGCCGACGACTCGCCCGCGCAACTGCTGGCGACGCTCAAATGTGTCGACGCCTTCCGCCGCCCGGAGCGGCTCGCGGCGCTGCTGCGCACGCTGGCGTGCGCGCAGCCGGGCGAGGGGTCGGCGCAGGCCGGCCGCCGCCTGACGCGCGCGCTCGAGGCCGCGCGTACGGTCGACGCCGGCGCGATTGCCGCCGGCTCAGCGGCCGGCGATATCGCCGCGCGCATCGACGCGGCACGAGAATGCGCAATCGCGGGTGCGGTTTAGGGCGCGCGCAAGGCATCGCAAACCGCTACACTCGCGCGCTCTGCAAGGCGGACCCGAGAGGAAGACGATGATCGACCTGTACACCTGGGGCACCTCGAACGGCCGCAAGGCCTCCATCATGCTGGAGGAATGCGGCCTGCCGTACCGCGTGCACCCGATTGACATCGGCAAGGGCGACCAGTTCAAGCCGGAGTTCGTCGCGATCAATCCGAACAGCAAGATCCCGGCGATCGTCGACCCCGAGGGCCCGGAGGGCAAGCCGTTCACACTGTTCGAATCTGGCGCGATCCTCGTCTATCTCGCCGGCAAGACCGGCAAGTTCCTGCCGGCTTTGGTGACCGGCAAGTACATTGCGCTGCAGTGGCTCATGTTCCAGATGGGCGGCATCGGTCCGATCTTCGGCCAGGTGCATCATTTCCTGCGCGCGGCGAAAGAGAAGGTGCCGTACGCGATCGAGCGCTTCAGCAAGGAGAACCGCCGGCTCTACGGCGTGCTCGACGCGCGCCTGGGCGAGGTCCCGTTTCTTGCCGGCGAGTATTCGATCGCCGACATTGCGACCTACCCCTGGGTGCTGCGCCACGAATGGCAGCAGGTCGATCTCGCTGAGTATCCCAACGTGAAGCGCTGGTTCGACACGATCAGCGCGCGGCCGGCGGTGCAGCGCGGCATCCGCGTGCCGTCTTGAGGGGCCTCGAGGTCGAGCACCAAACCATCGAGGGGGAAGTCGCCCTCGAACTGCTCGCTTGCCCGGTCGACGGGACGCCGCCGCCGCTGCTGTTCGTGCACGGTGCCTATGTCGGCGCCTGGTGCTGGGCGGAGCACTGGCTGCCTTGGTTCGCGATGCAGGGCCATCCCGCCTACGCGCTGTCGCTGCGCGCGCATGGTCGCAGCGCGGGACGCGCGCGGCTGAACGACTTCGGCCTCTCAGATTACGCCGACGATCTGCTGGCGGCGATTGCGCGGCTCGGGCGTGCGCCGATCCTGATCGGGCACTCGATGGGGGCACTGGTGGTGCAGAAGGCGCTCGAACGCGGCATCGACTGCCGCGCCGCGGTTCTGATATGCCCCGTGCCGCCGTTTGGCTTGTTGCCCGCGACCTTCTCGCTGGCGTTCACGCGGCCGGCGCTCTTCGCCCAGATCCAGGCGATGGCCGCCGGTCACCGCGTTTCGCTGGATGCGCTGCAGCAAGCCATGTTCAGCGGCCCGCTGGAGGTCGATCGCCTGCGACGCATCTACGCGCGCATGCAGCCGGAGTCGAGCCGCGCGCTGCTCGACATGAGCGGCTGGGGCCTGCCGCAGCCCTGGCGCGCGGCGCGCGTGCCGACGCTGGTGCTCGGCGCTGGGCGCGACGTCCTCATCCCGGCTGCGCTTGCCGGATCGAGCGCACGCATGCTCGGCGCGGAATACCGGCTGCTCGAGGATCTGGCGCACGCTGTGATGCTCGAAGCCGGCTGGCAGGGCGCGGCGCGCGCTGTGCTCGACTGGCTCGAGGCACGGCTAGACGCGGCGCCACGCACGGCGAGCGGCCGCTAGACGGGCGTTTTCTATTTGCGCGCGTGCCGTGCGAGAAAAGCGTTGATTTCGTCGATACGCAACTGCGGCTCGCCCGGAATGGGCTTCGAGCCGACGACGCGATTCATCCAGACCATGTTGCGCTCCATGCGCGCGACGACCGCGGGCCACTTCGCGGCCGTGTAGCGACGCGGATCGGGCAGAACGTGGCACTGCTTGCAGGCGAGGCGGAACGGTTCGCCCTCGGGCCGGAGGGCTTGGGGAAAGAGTTTCGGATCGAGCGGTGTCTGGGCGTGGCGCTGCAGGTAGGCGACCAGCCGATCGACCTCGGCATCGCTCGGCGCCTCCACACCGGCCATCATGTCGGCCATCAGCCGGCCCATATTGCCACGCCCACGCATGCGTTCGACCATGCGGTTGACGACCCTCGGCCACTTTGCCGCATGATGCATGGCCGGGTTCGGCAGATTGTGGCACTGCACGCAGTAGCGCAGTGTCAGCCGTGCGCCTTCGGACTCCGATTGGGGCAGCTGCGCGGGCTCGACGCCAGGCGGCAGGATGCGCTCGAGCATCGGCCCGTGCGGGCTGTCGCTCCAGCGCTGCTTTGCCATGGCCACCGCGGTATCGCCGCGCGACGCGTCGGCGAGCGCCACCGGCGCCACGAGGACGGCCGCGAGCAGCGCGAGACAGGTGGCGTGGATCATGGTCACAGCGTATGCGCGCGACCGCCGGAGGTAAAGCCGCGCAGCGGTGCGTCGATGCCGCGGCCGAACGCGATCACCTTGAAGAGTTCTCCCATCTCCGTGGGCGATAGCAGCGTCTGGGCCTCCGCGGCGAGCGGTGCATAGCGCCGCACATCGCTCGCGTCGGCTTCGCCGAGCAGCTCGGTAATGCCACAGTTGATCAGAAACTGGGCTTGGCCGGTGTACCCCAGCACATCGAGTCCGGCGTCGGCCGCCGCCTGTGCCAGGGCGCTGAAGTCGACATGCGCGGTGATGTCCTGCAACCCTGGCAGGAAAAAGGGGTCGCCATGCGCGCGGTGCCGATAATGGCACATCAGGGTGCCACGGCTGCGCTGCGGATGGTAATACTCGCGCGCCGGAAAACCGTAGTCGATGACGAGCACCGCGCCACGCAGAAGGCGGTCGGCGAGGGTGCGAATCCACGCGCGGGCCGCGAGGTTGAGCTCGCTCTCGTAGCGTCCGTGGACCTCCACGTGCAGCGCCTGCGCCGCTGCGAGCACCTCGCCCTCGGCCGGGCGCTCGCACCAGGCCAGCTGGCCCTCGTTGAGGCACACGCCGCGCTCGAGCACGCCCTGCGGCGTCCAGGCGAGCGCATGCGCCGGCATGACGTCGAGCACCTCGTTTGCGATCACCACGCCACGGAACGTCTCCGGCAGGGCATGGATCCAGCGCGCGGGCGCGCGCAGCCGAGCGCGCTGGCGCGCCGCGAGCTCGGCGCTCGGCTCGAGGATCAGGTACTCCGGCCGCGCCCCGAGCGCGGCGAGCGCCTCTATCAGCGCTGCGGCAAGCGCGCCGCTGCCGGCGCCGAATTCGAGCACCGCGTCGCCGGGCGCGAGCAACTCGGCGACCTGGCGCGCGAGCGTGCGCGCGAACAGCGTGCCGAGTTCCGGTGCGGTGACATAATCGCCTGCGGCGCCGAAATTGGCGTTGCCGCTCGCGTAGTAGCCCAGCCCCGGTGCATGCAGCGCAAGCGTCATGTAGCGCGCGAAGCTCATCCAGTGGCCGCTCGCCTCCAGTTCCTGCGCGATGCGGGCGAGCAGCGCGGCGCTCGCCGCGCGCGCGGCGGCGTCGGGCTCCGGCAGGCTGTGCACAGGCATGGCGCGGCATGGTGACCCGGGTCGGTAAAATCCGCAATTGCATGGAAGCATCCCTGCAGGACAAGGTGGTACTGGTCACCGGCGCGGCGCGGCGCGTGGGGGCGGCGATCGCGCGCCGCCTGCACGCGGCGGGCATGCAGGTCATGCTGCATTACCGCCAGTCGGAAAAGGATGCGCGCGCGCTGGAGCAGGCACTGAATGCGGAGCGGGCCGGCAGCGCCGCCTGCGTGTGCGCAGAGCTGCTCGAAGCCGATGCCCCCGAGGCGCTGGTGCGTGCGTCGCTGACCCGCTTCGCGCGGCTGGATCTTCTGGTGAACAACGCCTCGACGTTCTACCCGACGCGCTTCGGCGAAATCGAGGCGCGCCACTGGGACGAGCTCCTGGGCAGCAACCTGCGCGCACCGCTGTTCCTCGCCCAGTGCGCCGCGCCGCATCTCGCCGAGACGCGTGGTGCGATCGTCAACATCACCGACATTCATGCCGAGCGTCCGCTGAAAGATTACGTCGTCTACACGATCGCCAAGGCGGGACTTGCCGCGCTGACGAAATCGCTTGCGCTCGAGCTCGGTCCGGCAGTGCGGGTGAACGCGGTTGCGCCGGGCGCGATCGCCTGGCCCGAGGACGACCAGTTCCCGACCGCCGAGCGCAAGCGCATCGTCTCAACCACGCCGCTTGGGCGCATCGGTGCACCCGAGGACATTGCGCGCGTCGTCGAATTCCTCGCGCGCGCCTCCTTCGTCACCGGTCAAACGGTCGCGGTCGATGGCGGCCGCTCGGTGTTCCTGTAGGCCGTCGCCCGACGAGCAGGTAAAGTCCCGCATGCACGTCATTCGTCGCCCCGCGTCGCGCAAGCAGAGCTACGAAGCCAACAAGCTCGCCAAGCGCCTGCGCCGCCAGGTCGGCGAGGCGATTGCGCACTTCAAGCTCATCGAGGCCGGCGACCGGGTGATGGTCTGCCTGTCGGGCGGCAAGGACAGCTACGGCCTGCTCGACGTGCTGCTCGCGCTGCGCGCCAAGGCGCCGGTGCCGTTCGAGCTGATTGCCGTCAACCTCGACCAGAAGCAGCCGGGTTTTCCGCAGGAGGTGCTGCCGAACTACCTCGCCGCGCGCGGCGTGGCGCATCGCATCGTCGAGCAGGATACGTACGCGGTGGTCAAGCGCGTGGTGCCGGAAGGCAAGACGCTGTGCGGATTGTGCTCGCGGCTGCGGCGCGGCGTGCTCTATCGCGTTGCGGGCGAGCTCGGTGCGACGAAGATTGCGCTCGGGCACCACCGCGATGACATCCTGGCGACGTTTTTTCTCAATCTGTTCTACGGCGGCAAGCTGAAGGCAATGCCGGCGAAACTGGTCTCGGACGACGGCCGCCACGTCGTCATCCGACCCCTGGCCTACGTGCGCGAGGACGACCTCGCCGCCCATGCCGCGCAGCGCGGCTTTCCCATCATTCCCTGCAGCCTGTGCGGCTCGCAGGAGAATCTGCAGCGCCAGGTCGTGCGCGGCATGCTGCGCGACTGGGAAAAGCGCCATCCCGGGCGTATCGAGTCGATCCTGCGGGCGCTGTCGGACGTGCGGCCTTCGCATCTCATGGATCGAAAGCTTTTCGACTTCGCGGGGCTGCGCGCGGGCGGACCGCCGCCGCCAGGGGAAGGTGACCGCGCCTTCGATCCGGAGGAACTCGGCGAGCCTCTGTTTGCCGAAGACTGAGATGAAGTTCCGAGCGACCCTGAGCGTGCTCGCGCTGGCCGCCGTGGTCGCGACCAGCGCGCGCGCGGCCGATTGGCGTGATGCGAGCCATGAGCCGGTCGGCCTTGCGCCCGACCCCGCGCAGACGCCCGAGCCGGTGGTGCAGGTGTACGCCGCGCGCACCTGGGGCTGGCGCGGCACCTTCGGGGTGCACACCTGGGTCGCGGCCAAGCGCGCGGGCGCGCCCGCGTTCACCATCTACGAGGTGGTCGGCTGGCGCCTGCGCTGGAGCGATTCGGCGGTGGTGGTGAGCGCGCGCGCGCCGGACGCGCGCTGGTACGGGTCAGCGCCCGAGCTGCTGGCCGACAAACGCGGTGCGGACGTCGCGCCTCTCATCGACCGCATCGAAGCAGCGGCGCAGGCCTATCCCTACGCCGCCGAATATCGTGTCTGGCCCGGGCCCAACTCGAACACCTTCACCGCCTGGCTGCTGCGCCAGGTGCCGGAAATGGAAACGGATCTGCCACCGACGGCGATCGGCAAGGACTATCTCGGTAGCCACGTCGTGGCGACTGCGCCGAGCGGCAGCGGCGTGCAACTTTCGCTTGCTGGTCTGCTTGGCATCCTGGCGAGTGACGTCGAGGGACTGGAGGTCAACATCCTTGGGTTGTCCTTCGGCGTGAACCCCTTCGACTTTTCGCTCAAGCTGCCGCTCGTCGGCCGCATCGGGCCGGCGCGCCGCCTCGGCGCCGAGGCGCCACCGCCGGCGGCGCTCGCCGAGTAAACAGAGGAAGCGCGGCGCCGCTCAGGCGCGCACCGCGGTGCGCGCGACGAACGATTCGTCGATATCGACGCCGAGGCCCGGCGCCTCGGGTGCGGCGATGCCGCCGTCGACGATCGGGAACTTCGAGCGTGCCAGCTCGTGCAGCATCGCGTTTTCGCCGAGCGAGTACTCCAGAATGAACGCGGCGGGCGAGGCGATGCAGACCTGCAGTCCTGCGGCGAACATGACCGCACCGCCCCAGAGGTGCGGTGCGAGCCGCACCTGGTGCGTCGCGGCAAGCGCGGCGATGCGGCTGGTCTCGGTGATGCCGCCACAGATCGCGGGATCCGGCTGCAGCACGTCGGCGGCGCGCGCGGCGAGCACGTCGCGGAAGTCGAAGCGTGTGAACAGGCTCTCGCCGCAGGCGATCGGGATGTCGGTCGCCGCACGCACCTCGGCCTGGCCCGCCAGGTCGTCGGCCGCGACCGGTTCCTCGAACCAGGCGAGGTCGGCGGCCTCGACCAGGCGGCAGAGGCGCCGCGCGTCGCGCGCATGGTAGGTGCCGTGCGCGTCCGCCATCAGTCCGATCGACGGGCCGAGCGCGCGGCGCGCGGCGTTGACGCGCGCGGCCGACAGCTGGACCGCGCCGTCCATCGCGCCGACGCGCATCTTCACCGACTTGAAGCCGCGTTCGACGTAGCTGTTGAGCTGCGCGCCGATGGCATCCTCCGCCGCCCAGCCGCCCGAAGCGTAGGCGGGGAGCCAGTCGTGCGTGCGTCCGCCGAGCAGCCGCCACACCGGTGCGCCGAGCGACTTGCCGAGGATGTCCCACAGTGCGATGTCGATGCCGCTCAGCGCCGAGATGGTCAGCCCGCGTCGCGCCAGGTCCGGGAACACATGCCCCGCGGCGAGCGCGTAATGCGCGCGCACCCGGTTGTAGAGCTCTTCCCAAACGCGCGCCGGGTCGCGTGGGTCGCGGCCGATGAGCAGGGGCGCAATCTCGTCGCGGATGATGCCTACCAACGCGCGGTACACGCCGGTGCCGCCGACCGCGGCCTTCGCCTCGCCCCAGCCGACGATGCCGTCGTCCGTCTCGATTCTGACCAGCGCGGTATCGAACGACGTATGCCGACCGAAATCACTGACATGCTGCTTGGCCTCGGCGATCGGCGAGTGCAGCCAGTGCGCGTCCACGGACTTGATCCGCATGCGGCTCCCCTTCGGTTGCGCCGCGTTCGGCAAAGCGGCGAGCGTCGATTCTAGTGCGGTCGCTGCGGCGATAATCGGGATGTTCGCAGCCCCTGTGGGAAGACTCGACGGATGCATCGATCGCAACTCTGGAAGGGCGCCTGGGCGCTGCTCGTCCTCGCACTGACCGCCTGCGTCGACCTGAGCGCTTGGCTCGGCCCGGACACCCGTGTGCGCGAGCCGGACGTGGTCTACGACCCCACGCCGGCCGAAGTGGTCGAGGCGATGCTCGATCTGGCGGAGCTGCAGCCCGGCGACGTGCTCTACGACCTCGGCTCCGGCGACGGGCGCATCGTGATCGCGGCGGCGCGACGCCCGGGCGTGCGCGCGGTCGGCATCGACATCGATGCCGAACTCGTGGCGCGCGCGCGCGACAATGCCGAGCGCGCAGGCGTCGGCGCAAGTGCGGAATTTCGCGTTGGGGACCTGTTGACGGCCGAGATCGGCGACGCCTCCGTGGTGACGCTGTTTCTCGGCGCCGAGCTCAACCTCCGCCTGCGCCCGCGCCTGCTGGAGGTGCTGGTTCCCGGTACGCGCATCGTCTCGCATCAGTACGACATGGGGCGCTGGTTGCCCGACGCTGAGCGCCGGTTCGGCAACCGCACGCTGTACCGCTGGACCGTTCCCCCGGGAGGAAGCAGCCTTCGTCGGGAATAGCTTGTCAAATTTATCTTGACAAGATATTCTCGCATCCCAATGCCCGCTCGCCCCGCTACGGCTCCCGACGACGCGGCCTGCGTTTCGCGGCTGGTAGCCCTATTTGGGAGCCAGGCCGAAGTCGCGCGCGCCTTCCAGCTCGACCGTGCCGTGGTCAATCACTGGGTCAAGGTGGGTTACATCCCGGCGCGCTGGGCAAGCGAGGTCGAGCGCGTCACACAGGGCCGCATTCCCGCGGCCGACATCGTCAGCGAAGCGAGCGCGAAGAAGCCGGTGCGCGTGAAATCACGCCCGGACGACGCGCCCTTCGGCATCGTCCCGGAGTCCAATGCCATGAGCTCGTACGCCCCGTCGAAACGCATCCAGTCGTTCCATCCGCCGCAGCGCACGCTGATGGGCCCCGGACCGACGGAGATTCACCCGCGCGTGCTGACGACCATGAGCCAACCGGCGATCGGCTATCTCGACCCGGTATTCGTCGAGATGATGGAAGAGCTAAAGAGCCTGCTGCGCTATGTCTACCAGACGAGGAACCCGCTCACCTTTCCACTCTCGGGCCCAGGCTCCGTCGGCATGGAGTACTGCTTTGTCAACATGGTCGCGCCCGGCGACAAGGTGATCGTGTGCGTGAACGGCGTGTTCGGCGGCCGCATGCTCGAGAACGTCGTGCGCATGGGCGGCGTGCCGGTCGTGGTCGAGGACAGCTGGGGCGAGCCTGTCGATCCGCAGAAGGTCGAGGACGCGCTGAAAAAGAACAAGGACGCCAAGATCGTCGCCTTCGTGCAGGCCGAAACTTCGACCGGCTGCGCGTCCGACGCCAAGCGCCTGACCGAGATCGCACACCAGTATGGCGCGATGGTCATCGTCGACGCCGTGACCTCGCTCGCCGGCACCCCGGTCAAGGTCGACGAATGGGAGATCGACGCGATCTATTCGGCGAGCCAGAAGTGCCTGTCGTGCACGCCGGGCCTTGCTCCAGTCTCGTTTTCCGAGCGCGTCGTCGAGCACGTCAAGAAACGCAAGGACAAGATCCACAGCTGGTTCATGGACATGAACCTGCTGCTCGGCTACTGGGGCGAGTCGACGCGCACCTATCACCATACCGCGCCGACGAACTCGCTGCTCGGCCTGCACGAAGCGCTGCTGCTGATCCGCGAGGAAGGGCTGGAGAATTCCTGGGCGCGCCACCAGCGCCACCACGTCGCGCTGAAGGCGGGGCTCGAGGCGATGGGCCTCAAATTCCTCGTCAAGGAAGAGCATCAGCTGCCGCAGATGAACGCCGTGCTGTGCCCCGAAGGCATCGACGAGGCGCAGCTGCGCGCGACGCTGCTCGCCGAGTTCGGCCTCGAAATCGGCGCTGGACTCGGTCCGCTCAAGGGCAAGATCTGGCGCTTCGGCCTGATGGGCTATTCCTGCCGTCCCGACAACGTCATGCTGTGCCTGTCGGCACTGGGCTCGGTGCTCGACGACATGGGCTATCCGGTGCACGTCGGCGACGCCGAAGCGGCGGCGCACGCCGCCTACGCACAGATGCACGCGAGCGACGCGCGGCGCAAGAAACGGGCCGCTTAACCCGGGTACCCTTCGCGCGTGGACACCCTCACCCACGCGCTCTCCGGCGCGCTCGCGGCGCGCGCAACCGCGCCGTCGGCAGCGCCGTTGCGCGCCGTGCCGCGTCGTGTGGCGGCCGGATTCTTCGCCTGCGCCGCGCCGGACCTGGATTTCGTCATCCGCTTCCTCGGTCCGGTCGAGTTCCTGCAGTTCCACCGCGGCGTCACCCACTCGCTGCTCATGCTGCCGCTCTGGGCCCTGGCGCTTGCTTGGCTGTTCGCCAAGCTGCTGCGCGAGCCGGGCGGCTGGCGTGCACTTTACGGTGTCTGCGCGCTGGCGCTCGCCATGCATATCGTCGGCGACGTGATTACCAGCTTCGGCACGATGGTGTTCGCACCGCTGTCGAACTGGCGCATCTCGCTCGGCACGACGTTCATCATCGACCTGTGGTTCAGCGGCATCATCGTCGGCGGGCTGATCGCCGCAGCGCTGTTTCGGCGCACCCGCATTCCGGCCGTCGCGGCCAGCGTGCTGCTGGCGGGCTACGTCGGCCTGCAATGGGTACAGAAGCAGCGCGCCGAGGAGATCGGGCGGCAGTATGCCGCTGCGCGCGGCCTTTCAGGGGCGGTGGTGCACGCGCTGCCGCGACCCGTCTCGCCCTTCAACTGGACGGTGTTCGTGAGCGATGCCTCCGCGCATCACTTCGCGCACATCAACCTCCTGCGCCGCGAGCCGCGCGCGCTCGCCGCAGACGACGGTTTCGTCGCGCGGCTCGATGCGGCCTACCTGCCGGTCGCACAGGCGCAGTGGGAGACGCGTTCGCGCTTTGGTGAAAGCGTGCAAACCCGCCGGCTCGTACGCGAAGCGTGGAACGCGCCGGCCTTCGCATTCTTTCGCTGGTTTGCCGACAAGCCGGCGTTCGACGGCATCAGCCAGGGCTCGACCTGCGTGTGGTTCACCGACCTGCGTTTCCTCACGCCGGGGCGCAGCAACGTGCCGTTTCGCTACGGCGTGTGCCGCGCCCGCGAGGATGCGCTCTGGGCGGCCTACCAGCGGGCCGGGCCGACCGGCCGCACGCGCATCGAACCCCTCGATTAGCGCCGGCGCGTCGCGCGCTCGCCGCCGAGGCGTGCGAGAAAGCGCTCGCCGAGCTGCGGTTGCGCCGCGTAGGCCTCGAGCGTCGGCAGCATGCCTTGCTCGAGCGCGTCGAGTCGCTCGCTCGGCGCGGGGTGGGTCTTGAACATCAGTGCCACCGCCGAGTCCTCGGGATTGATCGCCTGCAGGGTCTGCAGCACCACCGGCAGCCCCCAGGGGTCGTAGCCGCCGCGCGCGGCGATCACCACCCCGAGACGGTCCGCTTCCAGTTCGTCGGCCTTGTCGAGACCGCGCACGTAGAGTTCCGTGCCGAAGGCCACCAGCCGGTTGCGCAGCTCGGAATTGCGGTCCTGCATGGCGAGCGCTACGACGTTGCCGGCCACGTTGGCCAGCGCCCCTTTCTGGATCGCCTGCAGGTGATGCTTGCGCAGCACGTGGACAATCTCGTGCGCCAGCACGCCGGCGAGCTCGGCCTCGGTTGTCATGCGCGCGACGAGTCCACCAGTCACGAAGATGTAGCCGCCGGGCGTGGCGAAGGCGTTGACCTGCGGCGCGTCGAGCACCGCGAAGCGCCACGGCAGGTCGGGGCGCTCGGTCTGCGAGGCGAGCCAGCGGCCGATCTGGTTGACGTAGCGCTGCAGGCTCGGGTTTGGATGCAGCGGCGCCGCGCCGAGCAGGCGGGATGCCACGTCGCGCCCGATCTCGACCTCGCCCGCTTGGTCGATTTCGGTGGTCGCCTGGCTGAGGCTTTTCGCCGTGTCGATCAGGCGGTTGATGTCGAGATTGAACTGCGCCTGCGCGCTCGCCACCGCGAGGCAGGACAGGCCGACGAACAGCAGCAGGCGTGTCATTTCATTGCTCGGGCGGGTAGTCGACCCGTTGCGCCTGCAGTGGACCTTGCGCCGCGAAGCGGCCGGCTTCGTCCGCGCTCACCGCAAAGCTGTCCATCCGCTGCACGGCGGCCGGGTTGGGTTGTGCCGCCGAGATGTCTTCCGCATCGAGCCCGCGCACGCCGGTGGTGACCTGCGAACCTGAGGTGCCGCCGCGCGCCACGTTGAATAGCTGCGCGACGCCGCTGTCTCCCGTCCTGGCCGCGCCCCCGCCGCTGAAGCGCAGCGCGAGAAACTTGACCCAGCCTGTTTCTCCCGCCTCGGTCTTGACCTGGACCCAGCCACCGCGGCGCTCGGCAGTCTGCACCGTTGCGTTCTCCTCGAGTGCGGCGAGCGTATCGGCGTCCGTCGCCGGCGCCTTCTTCAGCTCGGTGGCGCGTATCACGGTCGCGGGACTGGCCTGCACGGCCAGTGCCCAAAACAGACTGAGTGCCAGGGCCATTGCGAGTCTGCGGGTGAGCGTCATATCGTCTTTCGTCTCGGCTCGAAGAGTTCGACTTCCTGCGCGCGTCCCTTGACTTTATACGAACCGCAGGACGCGAAGTCAAAAGCCTCGCCGCAGCGCAACATGGTATCCCTCGAAACGAGGATTCTGCGTCCGGCTTCCTTGGTCAAACTTTCGATGCGGCTCGCGAGGTTCACGGTGTCGCCGATCGAGGTGTATTCGCGCCGCTGGTCCGAGCCGATCAGGCCGACCACGGCGGGGCCGGAGTGAATCCCGATGCCGACGTCGAACTCGGCGCCGATGTCCCCGATTTCGCGCTTGAACTGCTCGAGCGTGTCGGCCATGGCGAGCGCGCAGTGCACGGCGTGCACGGCGTGCTCCGGATCCTCGAGCGGCGCACCCCAGACCGCCATGATGGCGTCGCCGATGAACTTGTCCAGCGTGCCGCCATGCCGGAAGACGACGGCAACCTGCCGGGTGAAGTAGCGGTTAAGCAGGTCGACGACTTCCGCGGGGGGGCGCGTCTCGGAAAGCGTTGTGAAGCCGCGGATGTCGGAAAACAGCAGCGTCACTTCGCGCGTCTGCCCGCTACCCTCGAGGCCACCGCGTTCGAGCAGCTGGTTGACGACGTGCGGGTTGACGAAGCGCGAGAACTGCGCAATCGCTTCCTCGCGGCTACGCCGCTCGCGCAGGTAGGCGGCGAGTGCGGCCGCGAAATAGAACAGCCAACCCGCGATCAGCGGAGTGAGCAGGGGCAGCAGGACGAGTCGTCCGGCAGCGGCATACGCGGCGGCGAGCAGCGTGAGGCTTGCAGCCAGGAGCGCCGCGCCGGTCAGGCGCGCATCGAGGTTGCGCAGGAACGCCGCCGCGAGCAGCGCCAGAAGCAATCCCGTCGTCAGCGCCGGCCACAGTTGGCCGGCCATGCGCATGTGGCGATCGTTCTTCAGGTTCTCGAGTGCGGTGCCGAGGATCTCGGCGCCGGCGTGCAGGCTGGCGAGCGGCGTCACGCGCAGGTCCTTCAGGCCGGGGGCACCGGCCCCCACCAGCACGATCTTCCCGGTGAACTCGTCCGCGGCGCGCTGACGCGTGGCGCGGTTAAAGTCCTCGTACAGATCGCTGTACGAAACGCGCGGAAAGTCGCCCGCTTGCCCGCGCCAGGCGAGCACCATGTCTTCGCCAGCGGGCAGCGTCCAGCCCAGGTCGTGTGCGACGCGCGCGGGCAATGACAGCAGCGTCCAGCCGTAGAGGGGCGTGCGCAGCGCGTAGCGCCGGCCCACGCCGTCTGCATCTTCGAGAAAGTTGATCGTCCCGGCGCGCCAGTGCTCGGGCGGCAGCACCAGTGGCGGGACGAGGGCGATGCGCGCATCGGGGTCGGCGTCCGGCCCCGGAAGCAGGCCGACCAGCTTGGCGAGCTCGCGTGCGGCAACGCCGCGCGGATCGTCGCGTGTGTCGAGGCGCAGCAGAGGAAAGTAGGTGTTCGGGTGCCTGGCGACGGCTTCGACGAACGCCTCATCGCTCTCCGGGCGGAAGCGATCGGGCTCGGAGAACATGATGTCGAAGACGATGGCGCGCGGCCGCTGCGCGGCCAGCCCCTCGATCAGCTCGCCGTGGACTGCGCGCGGCCAGGGCCAGCGGCCGGCGATGTCCTGCATCTTTACCAGGCTTTTCTCGTCGATGTCGACGAGGACGATGTCCGGGTCGGGCGCAAGCCGCGCCGCATGGCTGCGGACGAAGGCGTCGAGCAGGCCGTACTCGAGCGGCCGGAACAGCTGCAACGTGAAGAGTTCGAGGGCAGCGGCGACGAGCACCGCTGCGGCGAGCCAGCCGAGTGTGCCGCGCGCTGCAGCCCTCATGGCCTGGTCGCCCCGGGGATCACCGTGCTACACGCCGAGCCGTTTGCAGATTTCGGCCGACAGCGGTGCCTGATTGAGCGTGTAGAAGTGCAGTCCCGGCGCGCCGCCGGCGAGCAATCGCTCGCACATGGCGGCCACCACGTCGATCCCGAAGGCCTGGATCGACGCACTGTCGTCACGAAACGATTCGAGCTTGAAGCGGATCCAGCGCGGGATCTCCGCGCCGCAGACATCCGAAAAGCGGGCGAGCTGCGAGAAATTAAGAATCGGCATGACGCCGGCGATGATGGGGACCTCGATGCCCGCGGCCCGGCACTCCTCGACAAAACGGAAATAGGGATCGGCGCTGAAGAAATACTGCGTGATCGCCGCGTCGGCGCCGGCGTCGATTTTCTTCTTGAAATTGCGGATCTCGTCGGCCGCGTTGCGCGTCTGCGGGTGGTACTCGGGGTAGCAGGCGACATCGATCGTAAACCAGTCGCCCATCGTCTCGCGAATGAAGGCGACGAGTTCATTGGCGTGACGGAATTCGCCAGCCGCCGCGAAGCCCGAGGGCAGATCGCCGCGCAGCGCCACCAGGTGCCGGATGTCATGCGCCCGGTAGCGCTCGAGCTGCGCCGCCACCTCCGCCCGCGACGAGGCGACGCAGGACAGGTGCGGCGCCGCCTCGTGGCCCTCTGCGCGGATCGCGAGCACCGTCTCGAGCGTGCCCTCGCGCGTCGAGCCGCCGGCGCCGAAGGTGACCGAAAAGAAGCGCGGCTTGAACGCCGCGAGCGCGCGCCAGGTGCTGCGCAGCTTGTCCTGCCCGGCCGGTGTTTTGGGCGGAAAGAACTCGAAGCTGACCTCGCGCGCGCTGCTCACCACGTCGATCGTCGAGTGCCGACGCTCAGTAGCGGTAATTGTCGCTCTTGTACGGGCCGTTCTTCGGCAGGCCGAGGTACGCGGCCTGCTCGTCGCTCAGCTCGGTGAGCGACGCGCCGAGCTTGGACAGCTGCAGGCGCGCGACTTTCTCGTCGAGGTGCTTGGGCAGGATGTACACGCCGACCGGGTACTTCGCCGTATTGCTGAACAGCTCGATCTGCGCCAGCACCTGGTTGGCGAACGAGGAGCTCATCACGTAGGACGGGTGCCCGGTCGCACAGCCCAGGTTTACCAGCCGCCCCTTGGCCAGCATGATGATGCGCTTGCCGTCGGGGAAGATGACGTGGTCGACCTGTGGCTTGATCTCTTCCCAGGTGCAATCCTTCAGGCCGGCAACGTCGATCTCGTTGTCGAAGTGGCCGATGTTGCAGACGATGGCATTGTTCTTCATCGCCTTCATATGCGCCTGGGTAACGACGTTCACATTACCCGTCGCGGTGACGAAGATGTCGGCCTTGTCTGCCGCCCAGTCCATCGTCACGACCTTGTAGCCTTCCATCGCCGCCTGCAGCGCGCAGATCGGGTCGATCTCGGTGACCCAAACCTGGGCCTGCAGGCCGCGCAGCGCCTGCGCCGAGCCCTTGCCGACCTCGCCGTAGCCGCAAACCACTGCCACTTTGCCGGCGACCATGACGTCGGTGGCGCGCTTGATACCGTCGACCAGCGATTCGCGGCAGCCGTAGATGTTGTCGAACTTCGACTTGGTCACCGAATCGTTGACGTTGATCGCGGGGAACATCAGCTGGCCATCTTTCGCCATCTGGTACAGGCGGTGTACGCCGGTGGTCGTCTCCTCGGTGACGCCCTTGATTTCCTTCGCGATTTTCGAGTACCAGTTCGGCTGTGCGGCGAGGCGCTTCTTGATCGCCGCGAACAGCGCGGTTTCTTCCTCGCTCGTCGGCTTGGCGAGTACCGAAGGATCCTTTTCCGCCTTGACGCCAAGGTGCATGAGCAGCGTGGCGTCGCCGCCGTCATCGAGGATCATGTTGGGGCCCTTGCCGCTGCCGAACTCGAAGATGCGGTGGGTAAACTCCCAGTACTCGTCGAGCGATTCGCCCTTGTAGGCGAACACGGGGGTGCCGCCAGCGGCGATCGCCGCTGCTGCGTGGTCCTGGGTCGAGAAGATATTGCACGAGGCCCAGCGCACTTCGGCACCGAGCGCGCTCAGCGTCTCGATCAATACGGCGGTCTGGATCGTCATGTGCAACGAGCCGGCGACGCGCGCGCCCTGGAGGGGCTTGGACTTGGCGAATTCCTCACGCATCGCCATCAGCGCCGGCATCTCGTGCTCGGCGATGGTCATTTCCTTGCGGCCCCAGTCAGCGAGCGCGAGGTCGGCGACCTTGTAGTCGGTGAACTTCGGGTTGGGTGCGTTCATGGCGAGAAGCTCCTATCGAATAATGACTGTCCGGGGGGAGCCCCAAAAACAAAGCGCCCGCACCGGATTCGATGCGAGCGCCGTTGATTTCGCTGAGCCTGACCCCCGGTGCACAGGGGATGCAGCGCTCCTCAGCAGGATCGAAATTATACCCGGTCAGGCGGCCTCTTTCAGGGCGAGTGCGCGATCCGTGGCTTCCCAGGTGAACTCGGGGTCCTCGCGCCCGAAATGCCCGTAAGCCGCTGTTTTTTCGTAAATCGGTCGCAGCAAATCGAGCATCGTCACGATCCCCTTGGGCCGCAGGTCGAAGTGCTCGAGAACCAGTTTCGAAAGCTTGTCATCCGACAGCTTGCCGGTGCCTTCGGTCGTCACCATCACCGAGGTCGGCCGCGCAACGCCGATCGCGTAGGACACCTGCACCAGACATTTCCTCGCCAGGCCCGCGGCGACGATGTTTTTTGCCACGTAGCGCCCCGCGTAGGCGGCCGAGCGGTCCACCTTCGACGGATCCTTGCCGGAGAATGCGCCGCCGCCGTGCGGCGCCGAGCCACCATAGGTGTCGACGATGATCTTGCGGCCGGTGAGGCCGCAGTCGCCCTTCGGTCCGCCGATCTCGAACGCGCCGGTGGGATTCACCAGATAGCGCAGGTCACCCTTGACCAGGTTCTTCGGCAGGACCGGCTTGATGATCTCCTCGATGACACCCTCCGCCAGTTGCTCGTGCTTGATACCCGGTGCGTGCTGCGTCGAAATGAGCACGGTGTCGATCGCGTCCGGCCTGCCGTCGACGTAGCGCACCGTGACCTGCGACTTCGCGTCCGGGCGCAGCCAGGGCAGACGGCCGTCGCGTCGTGTCTCCGATTGGCGCTCGACGAGTCGGTGCGCAAGATAGATCGGCAGCGGCATGAGCGACGGCGTCTCGTCGCAGGCATAACCGAACATCAGTCCCTGGTCGCCGGCGCCCTGCTCATGATCGAGGCCCTGGTCCTCGTTCACGCCCTGCGCGATGTCCGGCGATTGCTGGCCGTAGACGGTAAGGATGGTGCAGGTTTCGGCATCGAAGCCGATCGATGGGTCGGTGTAACCGATGCGCCGGATGGTTTGGCGCACGACGTCCTGATATTTCACGTCCGCGGTCGTCGTGATCTCGCCGGCGAGCACGACCAGGTTGTCCTTGACCAGGGTTTCCGCCGCGACGCGGGCGCGCGGGTCTTTGGCTAGAATTGCGTCGAGTACTGCGTCCGAAATCTGGTCGGAAACCTTGTCGGGATGCCCTTCCGACACCGACTCCGACGTGAATAGGAAATCGCTCATTGCGTGTGCGCCTCGTTTGAAAGATGCGCCACGCTGAAGGCCCGGCGCAGTTGCGAGAAGGGCGCAAGGATACCAAAGATTGCCGCATCGCTCCGCCTCGCCAAACGCATGCTCAACGTGCTGATGCGCGCAATCGCGGTGCTGCCGCTTAGAGCGCTGCATGCGGTCGGCGCGCTGCTCGGCTGGCTCGTGTATTTCGTCTCGCCGACCTACCGGCGCCATCTGCGCGAGAACCTCGCGGCCGCGGGCTATCAGGACGCCGCAGTGCGGCATGCGGCAATCGCTGCCGCCGGCAAGATGGTGAGCGAGCTGCCCGCAATTTGGTTCCGGCCGCGCGCCGCGCTGCTCGCGCGCGTGCACGGCATCGAGGGCGAAAGCCATATCGAGGCCGCGCGCGCGGCGGGCAAGGGGGTCATTTTTTTGACGGCGCATCTCGGCTGCTTCGAGGTCACCGCGCAGCTCGCGGCCACGCGCATGCCGATTACGGTTCTGTACCGGCCGCCGAAGCAGGACTTCCTGCAGCCGCTCATCGAGCAGGGCCGCGCGCAGCACAACGTGCGTCTCGCCCCGGCGAGCCTTGGCGGCGTGCGCGAGCTGATCGCGGCGCTCAAGCGCGGCGAGGCCGTGGGGATCCTGCCCGACCAGGTGCCGAGCGCGGGCGAGGGCGCGTGGGCCGATTTTTTCGGGCGACCCGCCTACACCATGACGCTCGCGATCCGGCTCGCGGCGCGCGCGGATAGCGTCACGCTGCTTGCCTTCGGCGAGCGGCTGCCGCGCGGCGCCGGCTACGTGGTGCACGTGCGGCCGATGCCGGCGCAGCGCCCGGACGAGTCGCCGGCGCGCTGGCTCAACCGCGCGCTCGAGGATCTGATCCGCTCACATCCCGGGCAGTACCTCTGGGGCTACAACCGCTACAAGACGCCGCGCGGGGCTGCGCGTGCATGAGTCGCATCGCGCTCGCGCTGCTCTGGCTGCTGCACGGCCTGCCGACGCGGCTGCTCGCGGCGCTGGGCGATGCGATCGGCACGCTGCTTTGGGGGCTCGTTGCCGAGCGTCGGCGCGTGACGCGAACCAATCTGGCGAAATGCTTTCCGCAGATGGACCCTGCGTTGCGCGAGCGCCTTGCGCGCGCGCACTTCCGTGCCGTCGCCCGCGCCTTGATCGACCACGCCTGGCTGTGGTGGTCGCCGCGTGCGCGCATCGAGCAGCTCGTGCGAATCGAGGGCCTCGAGCACCTGCGCGCGCGGCTGGGCAAACCGCTGATCCTGCTCGTGCCGCATTTCGTCGGTCTCGACGCGGCGGCGACGCGCCTCAGCTGCGAGGGCGATTCGGTCGCGATGTATTCCCAGCAAAAGGACCGCGCCCTGTCCGAGGTGCTGCGACGCGGCCGTTCGCGCTTCGGCGACCAGCGGCTGGTCTCGCGCCAGCAAGGCATCCGGCCGCTGCTGCGCGGGATGCGCGAGGGGCGGCCGCTGTTCTACTTGCCGGATCAGGATTACGGTCCGCGCGACGCATTGTTCGTGCCGTTCTTCGGCGTCCCCGCGGCGACCGTAGCCGGACTGTCCCGACTCGCTCGGCTGAGCGGCGCGCAGGTCCTGCCCGTCGTGCCACGCATGCTGCCGCGCGGCGCAGGCTACGTGGTGCACATCGAGCCGCCGTGGCAGGATTTCCCGTCCGGCGACCCGATGGCGGATACGCGACGCATGAACGCATACATCGAGCAGCGCATCCTCGAGATGCCCGAGCAGTACAACTGGATGCACAAGCGCTTCAAGACGCGGCCTCCGGGCGAGGCCGGTTTCTACGCATGAGAGGCGGGACATGACGACATTGCGAACGGCGGTGGTCGGCGTGGGCTATCTCGGGCGGTTTCACGCCGAGAAGCTTGCCTCGATGCCGGGGGTTCAGCTGGTGGCCGTGGCCGACACTAACTTCGAGCGCGCGCAGGCGATCGCTGCCGCCTTCGGCTGCGAAGCACAGGCCGATCATCGCGCGCTGCTCGATGCGGTCGACGCGGTCTGCGTGGTGGTGCCGACCGAGATGCATCATGCGGTGGCGGGCGACTTCCTGCGCGCGGGGGCGCATGTTCTCGTGGAGAAGCCGATTGCGCGCACGCTCGCCGAGGCCGACGACCTGGTGGCTCTCGCGAAAGCGCAGGGGCGCGTGTTGCAGGTGGGCCACCTGCAGCGCTTCAACCCCGCGTTCCGCGCGCTCGAGCGCTCGATCGGCCGACCGATCTTCATCGAGACCGAGCGTCTCGCGCCGTTCAAGCAGCGCGGCGTCGACGTCGACGTGGTGCTCGACCTGATGATCCACGACCTCGATCTCGTGCTGACGATGACGAAAAGCGATCCGGTTTCGGTCAGCGCCTGCGGCGCGAGCGTCATGACCGACTCGATCGACCTGGCGAACGCGCGGCTCGAGTTTGGCGACGGCTGCGTGGCGAACCTCTCGGCGAGCCGCGCCAGCCAGGGTGCGGTGCGCAAGCTGCGCGCGTTTCACGCCGAGGGCTACCTGTCCGCGGACCTGCAGGCCGGCCGGCTGCGACTCGTCAAGCGCGGCGCCGCAGCGGGCGACATGCAGCAGGAGGAGGTCACCTTCGACGAGCGCGACGAGCTGCGCGTCGAGATCGAGGCCTTCGTCGCGGCCGTCACCGGCCGCGGGCCGGCGCTGGTGAGCGGCGACGACGGACGCCGCGCGCTCGCCCTCGCCCTGGAGATCGGCCGCCTCGTGCGCGAGCGTGCCGAGCACTTCGCCGCGGCCGCAGGAGTGGCGCGATGAGCGCGATCGGCATGCTGGACCTGCGCGCGGAGTACGCCGAGCTGCGCGGCGCGATCGACCAAGCGGTACAGCGCGTTCTGACTTCGGGACACTTCATCCTCGGACCGGAAGGCGCCGCGCTCGAATCCGAGCTGGCGGCGCTGACCGGGGCGGCGCATGCCGTCGCGGTTGCTTCCGGCACGGACGCGCTGCATCTGGCGCTGCGCGCCGCGGGGATCGGCCCGGGCGACGACGTCGTGCTGCCGGCCTTCACGTTCATCGCAACCGCCGAGGCGGTGTCCTACACCGGCGCGCGACCGGTGTTCGCCGACATCGACCTGGCGAGCTTCAACGTCACAGCCGCGACGCTGCAGGCGGCACTCACGCCGGCCACGCGTGCCGTAATCGTGGTGCATCTCTACGGACAATGCGCGGAGATGCCGGCCATCGCCGCACTTTGCGAGGCGCGCGGCATGACGCTGATCGAGGACTGCGCACAGGCGATCGGCGCCGACTTTGACGGCCGTGCGGCGGGCGCTTGGGGCGCGTTCGGCTGCTTTTCGTTCTATCCGACGAAGAACCTGGGCGCCTACGGTGACGCCGGCCTGGTGACGGTGCACGACGTGGGCGACGCGGAGCGCGTGCGCATGCTGCGCCACCACGGCAGCCGACAGACCTACCAGCACGAGTTCGTGGGCTACAACAGCCGTCTCGATGAGTTGCAGGCAGCGATCTTGCGCGCGAAGCTGCCGCACCTCCTGCGCTTTAACGATGCGCGGCGCCGCGCGGCAGCACGCTATCGTGCGGGGCTCGAAGGCACGTCCGTTGCACTGCCGGCCGAGCACGGTCGCGGCAGGCACGTCTACCACCAGTTCACGATTCGCAGTGACCGGCGCGATACGCTGCGCAAGGCGCTCGGCGATGCCGGTATCGCGAGCGCGGTGTACTACCCTTTGCCCGTGCACCGCCAGCCGGCCTACGCGGCGAGCGTCGGCGCGCTCGATCTGCCGGCATCCGATGCCGCGGCCGCAAGCGTGCTCTCGTTGCCGATTCATCCCTACCTGCGCGACGCGGACGTCGACCGGGTGTGCGCGGTACTGCGCAGCGCCAGGCCGTAGAATTCGTTCGTGTTCGCCAATCCGTCCGACGCCGCGGTGCGCGCCTGCCTGGCGCGCACGAAGACGATCGCGGTCGTCGGCCTGTCGCCGCGTCCCGATCGTCCGAGCCATCGCATTGCCCGTCGCCTGCAGCAGTGGGGCTATCGCGTGATCCCGGTACGGCCCGCAGTGAGCGAGGTGCTCGGCGAAAAGGCCTACGCACGGTTGGCCGACGTGCCGCAGAAGATCGACCTGGTCGACGTGTTCCGTGCAGCCGACCAGGTGGGGCCTATCGTCGAGCAGTGCATCGCGCTCGGCATTCCCGCGGTCTGGATCCAGCTGGGCATCGTCAACGAGGCGGCCGCGGCGCGTGCGCAGTCTGCTGGCCTGTTCGTCGTCATGGACCGCTGCATCTCGGTCGACTACCGCCGGCTCATGCCGGCGGTCGAGGCCTAAGGCCGTGACGCAGCTTGCCTTCACCAAGATGGAGGGCGCCGGCAACGACTTCGTCGTGATCGACGCGACGCGGACGCCCTTCGCACTGAACGCGGCGCAGCTGCGGCGGCTCGCGGATCGCCATTTCGGCGTGGGTTGCGACCAGGTGCTGGTCGTCGAGCGCAGCTCGCGTCCCGACGCCGACTTCCGTTACCGGATCTTCAATGCCGATGGCGCGGAGGTGGAGCATTGCGGCAATGGCGCACGCTGTTTCGTGCGTTACGTGCGCGAACGCGGGTTGACCAACAAGCGCGAGATCCGCGTCGAGATCATGACCGGGATCATCGTGCCGCGGCTCGAAGACGACGGCGAAGTCTCCGTGGACATGGGGGCACCGATCCTCGATGCCCGGCGCGTGCCGTTCACCACCGATCGGCCAGGCCTGCTGCAGTCGCTCGAGCTGGACGGTCGACCGCTCGCGATGGCCGTGCTCTCGATGGGCAATCCGCATGCGGTGCAGGTTGTTGACGACGTCGATGCCGCGCCGGTCCAGAGCGAAGGGCCGCGCCTCGAGCGGCATGCGCGTTTTCCCAAACGCGTCAACGCGGGCTACATGCAGGTCGTCGACCGGCATCGCATCCGCCTGCGCGTCTGGGAGCGCGGCGTCGGCGAGACGCTCGCCTGCGGCACGGGCGCCTGCGCCGCGGTCGTGGCCGGCATTGCGCAAGGCCTGCTCGACTCGGCCGTGCGCGTCGAGGCGCGCGGCGGCGCGTTGACCGTGTCTTGGGCCGGCGGCGACAATTCGGTGTGGATGAAGGGACCTGCAATGACGGTGTTTGAGGGCACGATGGAGCTGACGGACTGATGAACGAGGAAGACGTCGCCGTATTCCTGCGCAGCCACCCGCAGTTCTTCGACCAGCGCCCCGAACTGCTCGAGGCCATACGCGTGCCGCATCCCCACGGCGGGCGCGCAATTTCACTTGCCGAGCGCCAGATGCTGTCGCTGCGCGAGCGCACGCGCGCGCTCGAAGCCAAGCTCGGTGAGCTGATCCGCACCAGCGAGGAAAACGAGGCGATCAGCGAGCGGGTGCACCGGCTGGCCGTCGCGCTGCTCGCGGCACGCGATTTTGCCGCGCTCGCGCAGGTGCTGTACTTCAACCTGCGAGAGGACTTTTCCGTGCCGCACGTGGTGCTGCGCGTCTGGGGCCGGGGGCTGCCGGCCGACTGCGTCGAGGCCGAGGCGGTGAGCGACGCGCAGCGCGAGGCGGCCGAGACGATGGGCGGGCCGCAGTGCGGCTCCGCGGAGGGTAGCCCGTTCCTCGCGTGGTTCGGGGAAACCGCGTCGCACCTGCGCTCGCTGGCGCTTGTGCCGCTGGGCGGCACGAGCATCTTCGGCCTGCTCGCGCTGGGCAGTGAGGATAGCGGCCGCTTCTATCCCGAGATGGGCACGCTGTACCTGCGGCGCATTGGCGAGCTCTGCGCCGCGGGCGTCGGCGGCTGTACCTGAAGCGACGCACCGGCGTGGCGGCGCAGCCGATGCCCGCGCACCCCGATCAGGGTCTGGTCGTGGACTGGCTCGAATCGCTGCGCGTGCAGCGCCATCTTTCGCCTGCGACGATCGGCAACTACCGCCACGCGGCGACGGCGCTGCTCGCCCTGGCCGGGGATGCGCGGCTCGATGCGCTAGACCCGCAGCAGCTGCGGCGCTACGTTGCGACGCTGCACGCACGCGGCCTCTCCGGCCGCAGTCTTGCATTGACCTTGTCGGCCTGGCGCAGCCTGTATCGCTGGTTGCTACGGCATCGCGGCTTCCGCAGCAACCCGGTGCAGGGTGTGCGCGCACCGAAATCGCCGCGCGGACTGCCCAAGGCGCTGTCCGTCGAGCAGGCGCAGCGTCTGCTCGACATCGGCGCGGAAGGCGACGCGGCACAGGCGCGCGACGCCGCCATGTTCGAGCTGATGTACTCGTCCGGACTGCGCCTCGGCGAGATTGTCGCGCTCGACCTGCGCGACGGCCGTCTCGACTTGGCAGCGGGGGAAGTCACGGTCACCGGCAAGGGCCGCAAGACGCGCACCGTGCCCGTGGGCGCGCGGGCGCGCGATGCGCTGCAGCGCTGGCTGGCGTTACGGGTGCGGCTCGCGCGCCCGGGCGAAGCCGCGCTTTTCGTCGGCGCGCGCGGTGCGCGCATCGCGCCGGGCAGCGTCCGTGCGCGGCTGCGTGCCTGGGCGCTGCGCCAGGGGATCGATGCGGTGCACCCGCACATGCTGCGCCACTCCTTCGCCAGCCACGTGCTGCAGTCCTCGCAGGACCTGCGCGCAGTGCAGGAGATGCTGGGCCACGCGAGCGTCTCGACGACCCAGATCTACACCCACCTGGATTACCAGGCGCTGGCCAAGGTGTACGACGCCGCGCATCCGCGGGCCAAGAAGAAGTAGCGGTCCGCTCGGCTGAGCGTGTCTGCAAGTAGAATGCGGTCTCGTTGACCCCTTCGGTGGCGCGCCGTGTGGACGCGCGGCGCCGCACACCTCTCCGCGTCTGATTCATATGGTGCTTGCTTCGATCATCGCGGCAAACCTCGCTGGCGGCCTGCTTTCGGTCCTCGCCGCCGCGCTGGTTGCGTTCTCGGTGCTCGAGCGCTGGGTACCGCGTCTCGTGAGCTTTGCGGTCGGCGCGCTGCTCGGCGTCGCGCTGCTCAAGCTGCTGCCGGAGGCGATCGCCTCGCAGGCCAGTGCGCAGGCGGTATTTGGCACCTTGCTCATCGGCCTGCTGGTGTTTTTCCTGCTCGAGAAGCTGGCGCTGTGGCGCCACTCGCACGGTTCGGGCGAGCGTGCCCACGGACATCACGCGCACGGCTCCGCGAGCGCCTCCAGTCCGGTGGGCGCGCTCATCGTACTGGGTGATTCGCTGCACAACTTCGTCGACGGCGTGCTGATCGCGGCGGCCTTTCTGACCGATCCGGCGCTCGGCTGGACGACGGCGGTCGCGGTGATCGCCCACGAGGTCCCGCAAGAGGTCGGCGACTTCATGGTGCTGCTCGATGCCGGGTATACCCGACGCCGGGCACTGATGCTGAACGCGCTGTCCAGCCTGGCGTCGGTCGCCGGCGGGCTGCTGGGCTATTTCGCGCTGCGCACCACGCAGCATGCGCTACCCTATATCCTTGCCCTCGCCGCGGCGGGCTTCATCTACATCGCGGTTGCCGACCTGATTCCGAACCTGCACCGCCGGTTTGCGGTGAAGGATGCGCTATCACAGGTCGCCTTGATCGGGCTCGGCGTCGCGGTCGTGGTGGTCGCAGGCCAGGGGCATGGCCACTAGCAGGCGAGATTGCGTGGGAGTTGAGACATGAACCAGCAGGACATGGTCCCGGTCACCATCCTGACCGGATTTCTGGGCAGCGGTAAGACGACGCTGCTAAACCGTATCCTCCAGGAGGATCACGGCCACCGCATCGCGGTGATCGAGAACGAATTCGGTGAGGTCGGCGTCGATAACGACATCATCGAAAAGTCGGACGAGCAGATCGTCGAGATGAACAACGGCTGCATCTGCTGCACCGTGCGCGGCGACCTGATCCGCATTCTCGGCGACCTGAAGATGCGCCGTGAAAAAGGCACGCTCGCGTTCGACCGGGTGGTGATCGAGACCACCGGCATGGCCGATCCGGGGCCGGTGGCGCAGACCTTCTTCACCGACGAGGAGATCGGCAGCTACTACCTGCTCGACTCGATCCTCACGCTGGTCGACGCCAAGCATGCGGAGAAGCAGCTCGATGAATTCCACGAAGCGCAGGAGCAGGTCGGCTTCGCCGACAAGGTGCTGATGTCGAAGACCGACCTGGTGAGCGAGGCGGACGTCGCGCGGCTCGCGGGGCGCATCAAGCACATGAACCCGCGCGCCCCGATCAAGCCGGTGCATTTCGGCAATGCGCCACTCGAGGAGGTGCTGGATCTGCGCGGCTTCAACCTGAACGCCATTCTCGAGATCGATCCGGAGTTCCTCACCAGTGTCGCGCACGAGCATCACGACGAGGTGGAGTCGTTCGTGTTCCGCAGCGACAAACCGTTCGACGGTGACAAGCTTGAGCAGTTTCTCTCCGGCATGATTCAGGTCTACGGGCCCGACCTGCTGCGCTACAAGGGCGTGTTGTGGATGAAGGGCAACGCGCGGCGCGTCGTCTTCCAGGGCGTGCACATGATGATGGGGGGTGATCTCGGCAAACCCTGGACGAAGGGCGAAAAGAAGGCGTCGATCATGGTGTTCATCGGCAAAAAGCTGCCACGCGACCTGTTCATCGCCGGGCTTGAGCAGTGCCTCGCCGGCTGAGGGAGCGGCGCTGATGGAGACATTGCACGGCACGACCATCCTCTCGGTACGCCGCGGTGCGAAAGTGGCGCTCGGCGGCGATGGCCAGGTGACGCTCGGCCAGGTCGTGCTGAAGGGCGGCGCGCGCAAGATCCGCCGGCTTTACCAGGACCGGATCCTCGCCGGCTTTGCCGGCGGCACCGCGGATGCCTTCACCCTGTTCGAGCGCTTCGAAGGCAAGCTCGACAAGCACCAGGGCAACCTCATGCGCTCGGCCGTCGAGTTGGCCAAGGATTGGCGCACCGACCGGGTTCTGCGGCGTCTGGAGGCCATGCTGGCGGTCGCCGACCGCGAGCACTCGCTGGTCATTACGGGCGCGGGCGACGTGCTCGAGCCGGAGCACGGCATCGTCGCGATCGGCTCCGGCGGGCCGTACGCACAGAGCGCGGCGCGCGCCCTGCTCGAGAACACGGCGCTCGAGCCGCGCGAGATCGTCGAACGTTCCCTCGCGATCGCTGCCGACCTGTGCATCTACACCAACCACCAACGTTCGATCGAAGTCCTGGAGTAGGGCGATGTCTTCGATGACCCCGCAGGAGATCGTGCATGAGCTCGACAAGAACATCGTCGGCCAGGACCGCGCCAAGCGTGCCGTCGCGATTGCGCTGCGCAATCGCTGGCGCCGGCAGCAGGTAGCCGAGCCGCTGCGTCAGGAGATCACGCCGAAGAACATCCTCATGATCGGGCCGACCGGCGTGGGCAAGACCGAGATCGCCCGACGCCTGGCGCGGCTCGCCGACGCACCGTTCGTCAAGGTGGAGGCGACCAAGTTCACCGAAGTCGGCTACGTCGGGCGGGACGTCGACACCATCGTGCGCGACCTGGTCGAAACCAGCTTCAAGCAGACCCGCGAGCAGGCGATGCGTCGCGTGCGTATGCGTGCCCAGGACGCCGCCGAGGAGCGCATTCTCGATGCGCTGCTGCCGCCGGCGCGCAGCGCCGGCTTCGGGCCGGCGGAACCGGCGGGCGAGGAAAGCGCGACGCGCCAGAAGTTCCGCAAGAAGCTGCGCGAGGGTGACCTCGACGACAAGGAGATCGAGATCGAGGTCTCCGCGGCCTCGCCGCAGATGGAGATCCTTGCGCCGCCCGGCATGGAGGAGCTCACGGCGCAGATCCAGGGCATGTTCCAGAACGTGGCCGGCGGCCGGCGCAGGCTGCGCAAGCTCAAGATCCGCGAGGCCATGCAGCTGCTGACCGACGAGGAGGCGGCGAAGCTGGTCAATGACGAGGATCTGAAGACCCGCGCGCTGGCGAACGTCGAGCAGAACGGCATCGTGTTTCTCGACGAGGTCGACAAGATTGCTTCGCGCAGCGAGCTTGCGGGCGCCGACGTTTCGCGTCAGGGCGTGCAGCGCGATCTGCTGCCGTTAGTCGAGGGCACGACGGTGGCGACGAAGTACGGCATGGTCAAGACCGACCATATCCTGTTCATCGCCTCGGGCGCGTTCCATCTCTCCAAGCCCTCGGACCTGATTCCCGAGCTGCAGGGGCGTTTCCCGATCCGGGTCGAGCTCGACTCGCTGTCGGTGGACGACTTTGAGCGCATTCTTACGTCGACCGACGCGAGCCTGGTCAAGCAGTACCGTGCGCTGCTCGAGACCGAGGGCGTCAGCCTCGAGTTCGAACCGGCCGCGATCCGACGGCTCGCGGAGATCTCGTTTCAGGTCAACGAGGGCACCGAGAACATCGGCGCACGACGCCTCTACACCGTCCTCGAGAAGCTGCTCGAATCGATCTCCTTCGAAGCGGGCACGCGCAGTGTCGGGACGATCGTGATCGACGCGGCCTACGTCGACGCGCGCCTCGCTGAGCTGGCGAAGAACGAAGACCTGGCGCGCTACGTGCTCTAGGCGGCCGCGGGGCCGCGCGCGTGCTGGGCGGCGAGTGCCGCCCGCAGGCAGGCAGGACACAGGCAGCCTTCGCCCGGCGCCGGCTCCAGGGGCGGCAGCTCGGCGCACCAGCAGCGTTCGGCGCCGGCCTGCAGGCCGCATTCGAAGCGCGCGCCGCAGCGCGCGCAGCGGCTGCCCGCGGGCGGCGTCTCAGGCGGGGCGTTCATCGTCGGTGCGAGCGAGGTCCTGCATTGCCTTGCGCAGGCGGGCCATCTCGTCCTCGAAGTTGCGGCATCCCCTGCACATCACGAAGTGCACGCGCAGCGCGACGCGCTCGCCGAAGCGCAGCTCGCGGTCGAGCCCCTCGGAAACGAGGCGCGTCACTTCCTTGCAAGAAGGCATCATCATCGTTTATCGGCTGTCTTGTCGCTCCCCTTGCCGAACCATCGCTCGTCCAGGCACAGCCGCAAGGCCATGCGTGCACGGTAGAGCAGAACCCAGCAATAGGTCGGCGTGATGTCGAGTTCCTTACAGATCTCCCCCGTATCCAGGCCCAGATGCTCACGCAGCATGAAGACCCGCGCCGTCTTCTCCGGCAGGCGCGCGAGGCATTGCTCGAGCACGCCGAGGAACTGCTTTTGCTCCAGCGCGCCGTGCGGTTCGTCCCAGGCCGACGGACGGTCCTTCCAGTGGCCGTTGGCCCGGAACAGGTCGTCGAAAGCGGCGTCGTCCTCGAGTTCCGGCCCCGCCCTAGGCTCACGTGCGGCGCGCCGGATGCTGTCGATGATCTTGTGCTTGAGGATCCCGGTCAGCCAGGTGCGCAGATTCGAGCGGCCGGCGAAATTCGCCTCGCCGGCGAGCGCCGCGAGCAGCGTCTCCTGGACCACGTCCTCCGCCGCGCTCGGGTCGCGCAGCTGAAGGGCGGCAAAGCGCAGCAGGTAGGGCCGCTGCTGCTCGAGCTGCGCCCGAAAGTCGCCTTCTCGGGGCCGGTGATCTCTCACCATCTGGGCACTTTAGCCGCGCACGCGATCCCGTACAATCGTGGCGCGTATGAACAAGCCGAGTCCCGCTGCCGAAAAAGCCCGCACGCTTGCCGAAGCGCTGCCCTACATCCGGCGCTTCCACGGCAAGACGATCGTCGTCAAGTTCGGCGGCAACGCCATGGTGGACGAAGCGTTGCAGGCCGGGTTCGCGCGCGACGTCGTCCTGCTCAAGCTGGTGGGCATGAACCCGGTCGTCGTGCACGGCGGCGGGCCGCAGATCGAGAAGCTGCTGACCCAGCTCGGTATCAAGAGTGAATTCGTCGAGGGCATGCGCGTGACCGACGCGGCGACGATGGACGTCGTCGAGATGGTGCTCGGCGGCGCGGTCAACAAGGACATCGTCACGCTGATCAACCAGGCGGGCGGCCGCGCCGTGGGTCTGACCGGTCAGGACGGCGGCTTCATCCGCGCACGCAAGATGATGATGCCGGCCAGGGGCCGGCCGAATGAATTTCTCGACATCGGCCAGGTGGGCGAGATTGAGGTGATCGATCCGCGGGTCATCGCGACGCTCGAGGACGGCGGATTCATTCCGGTGGTGGCCCCGATCGGCATCGGTGACGACGGACACAGCTACAACATCAACGCGGATCTGGTCGCCGGCAAGCTCGCCGAAGTGCTGCGCGCGGAAAAGCTGATCCTGCTGACCAACACGCCGGGCGTGCTGGACGAAAAGGGCGCGCTGCTCACCGGCGTGACGCCGCGCGAAATCGATGCGATGGTTGCCTCCGGTGCGCTCTCCGGCGGCATGCTGCCGAAGATCGCGTCGGCGCTCGATGCGGCCCGCAGCGGCGTGAAGAGCGTACACGTCATCGACGGGCGCGTACCGCACGCGCTGCTGCTCGAAGTGCTGACCGATCAGGGCGTCGGCACGCTGATTCGCAGCAAGTGAAGGAGCGGCTGCCCCGGCGCGCCACGGTGGCGCCCGGCACGGCCTGACCCATGCGCATCGCCAAGCTGCCCCCGCACCGCCGCGTCTGGATCTTCGATCTCGACAACACGCTGCACGACGCGAGCCGCAAGATCTTTCCCTCGATGCACGACCAGATCAACGCGTACCTAAAACGCCACCTCGGCGTCGACGACCACGGCGCCAACGTCATGCGCCAGCGCTTCTGGCAGCGTTACGGCACGACGTTGAAAGGGCTGATGCGGCACTACGGCACCGATCCGCACCACTTTCTGCGCGAGACACATCAGTTTCCCGAGCTGGAGGGCATGGTCGAGCACGAAAATGCGCTGCGTCATGCGCTCGCCCGCCTCGGAGGACGCAAGCTGGTGTTCTCCAACGCGCCGCGCCACTACGTCGAGTCGGTGCTGCGCGTGATGGGCATCGCGCGCTGGTTCGACGGTGTCTATACGATCGAGAGCACGCGCTTCCGGCCTAAGCCTGCGCAGATGGGATTCCATGTGCTGCTGCGCGCGCACGACCTCGATCCGCATCGCTGCGCGTTCATCGACGATGCGCTCGAGAACCTGCGTACCGCGAAGCGCCTCGGCCTGTCGACGGTCTGGGTCAGCCGCAGCAAGCGGCGTGCGCCGTTCGTCGACCTGCGCGTGGCGTCGGTGATCGAGTTGCCGCGCAGCGTTTTTCGTCGCGGCTGACGCGGCATGCGGCGCAGCTGTGGCCGATCGCGCTAGAATTTCACCGCAGCTGCCACCGCCACCATGCCCCGCAAAAAAGGCGAACGCCGCCTCGAGATCCTCAAAGTGCTCGCGCTCATGCTGGGCGAGGCGCGCTGGGCGCGCATCACGACCGCGGCGCTCGCCGAGCGCCTGCAGGTTTCCGAGGCGGCGCTCTACCGTCACTTTGCCTCGAAGGCGCAGATGTACGAAGGCCTGATCGAGTTCATCGAGAGCAGCGTGTTCGGGCTGGCGAACCGGATCGCGAGCGAGGAGCCCGAGGGGCCGGGCCAGGCGCTTGCGCTAGTGCGCATGCTGCTCGCCTTCGCCGAGAAAAACCCTGGACTGGTTCGCGTGCTGACCGGCGAGGCCCTGGTCGGAGAGCACGAGCGGCTGCAGACGCGCGTCAATCAATTCTTTGACCGCTTCGAAACCACGCTCAAGCACTCGCTACGCCTGGCCTCCGATGCAGACGCGGCGGCGCGCGCGGCCGTCATGCTGCGCTATGCCATGGGCAGCCTGCAGTTGTACGCGAAAAGCGGCTTCGCGCGTGCGCCGCTCGAGGCGTTCAACACGCAGCAGGGTCAGCTGATCGCATCGACCCGCTAGTGCCTGCGCCCGCGCCGCCGCACACGGGGCAACGGGGATCCTTGGCGATACGCACCGTGCGCGACTCGCCGTGCAGCGCATCGAGCAGCAGCAGCCGGCCGGCGAGCGACTCGCCGACGCCCGCGATCAGCTTCATGGCCTCGACGGCCTGCATTGCGCCGATCACGCCGGTAAGCGGCGCGAGCACACCCATCACCGCGCAACGTAATTCCTCGGCCTGCGCGTCTTCCGGAAACAGGCAGGCGTAGCAGGGGGCGTCGGGCCGACGCGGATCGAATACCGCAAGCTGGCCGTCGAAGCGGATGGCCGCGCCGGACACCAATGGACGGCCGACGCGCACGCAGGCGCGATTCACCGCATGACGGGTCTCGAAATTGTCCGAACAGTCGAGTACGACATCCGCGGCCTCGACGGCCTGCTCGAGCGCCGCTCCTTCGAGGCGTACGGCGAGCGGCCGCACCTCGACGTCCGGGTTGACCGCGTGCAGCGCCGCGCGCGCGGACTCGACCTTAGCGGCGCCGATCGATTCGGCGCGGTACAGGATCTGTCGCTGCAGATTGGTGGCGTCGATGACGTCGGGGTCGGCGATGGTCAGGCGGCCGACGCCGCCGGAGGCCAGGTACAGGGCCGCAGGGCAGCCCAGTCCGCCCGCGCCCACGATAAGCACCTGCGCCGCAGCCAGACGCGTCTGGCCTTCGACGCCGAGTTCCGTCAGAAGCAGGTGGCGGCTGTAGCGGAGGAGCTGCTCGTCGTTCACGACAACCGGGGCCGCAGCCGCGGCCCCTGTGGGCTTGCGCCGCTATCGAGTCGGCTTGTTCTGCGCGACCGTTTTCTTCTTCGGCTCCGCGAGCACAGGCTGGCCCTTGAGATGCGCCAGCGCCTGCTGCAGCTGGAAGTCCTGTGGCGAGCCGAGTTCGATCGGCTTGCGCGGCGCAGCCGGGGTCGCCGTGCCGGTCTTTTCGCCAGGGGCCGCGGGCTTCGCATCCTGCGCCGGCTTGCCCTCCCCCTCGCCTTCGAGGTGACGCTGCAGATCGGCCTCGCGAACCCGGCCGCCCGGGTCGCCCGGCTCTTTCACGATGATGTCCGGCGTGATGCCCTTGGCCTGAATCGAGCGGCCGCTGGGCGTGAAGTAGCGCGCCGTGGTGAGCTTGATCGCGGTGTTGTTGCCCAGCGGCATGATCGTTTGCACCGATCCCTTGCCGAAGGTCTGCGTGCCCATCACCGTGGCGCGCTTGTGATCCTGCAGCGCGCCGGCGACGATCTCCGACGCCGAGGCCGAGCCGCCGTTGACCAGCACCACCATCGGCACGGTCTTGATTTCCGGCGGCAGGCCGCGCAGCACGTCATCGCCGCTGCGCGTGTAATCGTCCGGGCTCGCGTGGTACTTCCGCTTGGCGTCGGTCGCGCGACCATCGGTGGACACGACCACTACGTCGGCGGGCAGGAATGCGGCCGAAATCGCCACGGCACCGTGCAGCAGCCCGCCGGGATCGTTGCGCAGGTCGAGCACCAGGCCCTTCAGAGTCCCCTGCTTGTACAGCGCGTTGACGTGACGCACGAGATACTCGGAGGTCGATTCCTGAAACTGCGACACGCGCACCCAGCCGTAGCCGGGCTCGATGATTCTCGACTTCACGCTGCGTACACGGATGACTGCGCGCGTCAGCGTGACCTGCAGCGGCTGCGCCTCACCGCGACGCGAGATCGTGAGGGTGATCTGCGTGCCCGGCTTGCCGCGCATGCGCTTGACCGCATCCGACAGCGTCATGCCCTTGACCGGCGTTTCGTCGATCTTGACGATGAGGTCGCCCGGCTTGACGCCGGCACGGAACGCGGGCGTGTCCTCGATCGGGGAAACGACCTTGACGAAGCCGTCTTCCATGCCGACCTCGATGCCGAGTCCGCCGAACTGTCCCTGGGTCCCGACCTGCAGCTCCTTGAAGGCCTCGGCGTCGAGGTAGGCGGAGTGCGGATCGAGGCCGGTGAGCATGCCGTTGATGGCTTCGGTAATGAGCTTCTTGTCCTCGACGCTCTCGACGTAGTTTTGCTTGATGGCGCCGAAGACTTCGGAGAAGGCACGCAGCTCTTCGACCGGCAGAGGCGCGCGTGCTGCGCGCTCGGCAATGGCCTGGAAATTGAGACTGATCAGGACACCCGCCAAGGCGCCCAGCAGGATCAGACCGATGTTGCGAAGCTTGATGCTCATGTCGCGTTTCCTCGCCGCCGAAAGGCGCCGGAATCAGTTCGTCTCGACCCAGTGCATCGGGTCGAACGTTTTACCCAAGTGCCGCATTTCAAAGTATAAACCCGATTGCTCGCGCCCACCCGTCGCCCCGACCATGGCAACGGGTTCGCCCGTCGCGACCGGGTCACCCACCTGCTTGAGCAGGGTTTCATTGTAGGCGTAGACCGACATGTAGGCGTCTCCGTGGTCGACGATGAGCAGGTTGCCAAAACCCCGCATCCAGTCGGCGAACACGACCTGGCCATTGGCGATCGCGTGCACGGGCGTACCCTCCTTGGCGCGGATGAACAGGCCTTTCGAGGAGGCACCGGACGCTTCCGTTCGAGCGCCGTAGCGGCCAACAAGTTCCCCCCGCACCGGCAGCCGCAGGCGGCCGCGCTGCGCCTCGAAGCGGCCGGCGCCGGCGCCGGCCTGTGGCAGTTTCTGAATGGTCACAACACTCGCCCCGGGGCGTGCGGCGAGCACGCGGCCGATCTCCTCGATCAATTTGGCCAGGCGCGCCTCGTCCGCACGCAGCACCCGCATTTCCTTGCGGTTGCGCCGGATTTCCACGGCGACATTCTCCAGCACGCGACGCCGCGTGCGCTGCTCCGCGAACAATTTTTCACGATCGCCGCGCTGGTGCTGCTGCACGGCGCGCAGGCGCTCTGCCTTGGCGGACGCCGCCGCTCGCAGCCCCTCGAGTTCGGCGACGTCCGCGCGGTAGGACGCCAGAATCGCGGCACCGGCGCGCGAGAGCTGCGACAGGTAGTAGAGCTTGCGCGCGAGGTCGCCCGGGTCGTCTCCCGAGAGCACCAGGCGCAGCGCATCGGGCGCACCGGCGGCGTGACGTGCGGCGAGCAGGCGTCCGATCGCCTGCTGCTGCTGGGCGATCTTCGCCTGCAGCGCCTGTCGGCGTGCGCCGATCGACGCCATCGCGCCGCGCAGCGACTTCGCCTCAGTGTCGAGCGCGGCCAGTGCGCGGTTGATTTCCGAAATCGCGCGTTCCGAGTCGCGCAAGGCGTCGCGCGCCTCGCGCTGCGAGGCTTGCTTCTGCTCCAGGTCGGATTTCAGCCGCGCGATGCGCTTGCGCAGTTCCGCCAAATCGCGCTCGCGTGCCTCGGCCTCCGTCCGCGGTGCCTGCGCAGTGGCGTCGAGCACCACCGCAAGCGGCACGGCAGCGAGGAGCAGGACGATGGCGTGCGCGAAACTCAGGCCTTCGCCTTGCCCTGTGCGGAGACCGCCGCGATGCGCTGAGCGATCTCGTCGGCATTGCCGAGATATCGGTGACCGAGCGGCCGGAGCGACCCGTCGAGCTCGTAGACGAGCGGCACGCCGGTCGGAATGTTGAGGCCGACGATCTCGGCATCGCCGATGCCGTCCAGGTACTTCACCAGGGCGCGCAGCGAGTTGCCGTGCGCGGCGATCAGCACCCGGCGGCCCGCCCGGATCGACGGCGCAATCGTCGATTCCCAGTAGGGCAGCACGCGCGCGACGGTGTCCTTGAGGCATTCGGTGAGCGGCACATCCTGTGTCGCAAGGCTCGCATAGCGCGGGTCGCTGCCGGCATGGCGCGGATCGCCCGGCTCGAGCGCAGGCGGCGGGGTGTCGTAGCTGCGCCGCCAGGTGAGTACCTGGGTGTCACCGAATTTGGCCGCCGTCTCGGCCTTGTTCAGCCCCTGCAGCGCGCCGTAGTGGCGCTCGTTCAGGCGCCAGCTCTTCTCCACCGGGATCCACATCAGGTCCATGACGTCGAGCGCCAGCCACAGGGTGCGGATCGCCCGCTTGAGGACCGAGGTGTACGCAAGATCGAAGTGGAAGCCCTCCCCGCGCAGCAGCTCGCCCGCGGTGCGCGCCTCCTTCACGCCGGCCGGCGACAGGTCGACGTCGGTCCAGCCGGTGAATCGGTTTTCGCGGTTCCAGTCGGATTCGCCGTGGCGCAGCAGCACGAGGGTATGGGCGGGTGCGGGCATGTTCGGGCGTTCCTGGCAACGCCGTATTCTATAATGTGCGCTTTAACGCTGGCGTGCCCCATGAAGCGCGAAATCGAAGGCTTCGACCTGATCGAGAAGGCTGAGCACATCGAGCTGGCTGCCCGGGCCATGAAGGCGATGGCGCACCCGCTGCGTCTCAAGATTCTGTGCGTACTCGGTGGCAAAGAGGTGAGCGTGCAGGACATCGTCGAGGCCGTCGGCACGTCGCAGTCGAACATTTCCCAGCACCTCGCGATACTGCGCGACAAGGGTGTCCTGCGTGCCCGCAAGGATGCCAACCGCGTCTTCTACCGAGTGGGTGACGAACGCACCCTGCAGTTGCTCGGCATGATGCGCGAGGTGTACTGCGGCGAACCGCAGCCCTGAGCGCCCGGCGCTCGCCGGGACAGGTCGAATGATCGAATTTGCGCGTGACAACATCCTGTTGATCGCGGTCGCGGTCGTCTCGGGCGTGATGCTGATCCTGCCGTCGCTGCGCCGCGGCGCCGGCGGCCAGTCGCTCGATACGCTGCAGGCGACGCAACGCATTAATCGCGAGGATGCGATGGTGATCGATGTGCGCGATGCGGCCGAGGCCGCCCAGGGCAAGATTCTCGGTGCCCGGTCCGTGCCGTTCGCGCAGCTTACCGAGCGCGCGCCGGAGCTGCGCAAGAACAAGGAAAAACCGATCATCGTGTACTGCGCGCGAGGCAACCAATCGCAGCAGGCCGCGGCGATCCTGCGCAAGCATGGCTATGCGAACGTGTTCAATCTGGCGGGCGGTTTTGCGGCCTGGCAGCAGGCCGGCCTGCCGGTCGAGAAATGACATGGCGCGGGTGCTGATGTATTGCACTGGCAGCTGTCCCTACTGCCATCAGGCGGAACGGCTGCTTGAGAAAAAGGGCGTACGCGGGATCGAAAAGATTCGCGTCGATCTTGAGCCCGCACGGCGCGCCGAGATGATGCAGCGCGCCGGACGGCGCACCGTGCCGCAGATCTGGATCGGCGCGCGCCATGTCGGCGGCTGCGACGACCTTTACGAGCTGGAAGCCGACGGCGCGCTGGACGCGTTACTGGCGGCGTGAGCACGCGCGGGCCACGCGGCGGCCCCGTGTCGAACACTATTGAGAACCCCGTGCGAGGAGCATCACGATGAGCAACGGCGAAGCCACCTTTCAAATCGAAAAGATCTACGTCAAGGATCTTTCGCTCGAACTGCCGAACGCCCCCCAGGTATTCCTGCAGGCTGAGCAGCCGCAGCTGGAAGTGCAGATTGCCAACGACGCCTCGAGGATCAGTGAGGGCATTTTCGAGGTCACGGTGGGCGTCACGGTGACGGCGCGTGCCGGCGAGCGCACGGTGTTCCTAGTCGAGGCGGTACAGGCCGGGCTTTTTCAGATCGTCGGCGTGCCCGACGCGGAGATGGGCCCGCTGCTCGGCATCGGCTGCCCGACGATCATCTATCCTTACGCACGCGAAACGGTCTCGGACATGGTCACGCGGGCCGGCTTCCCGCCCGTGGTGCTGGCGCCGGTGTCGTTCGAAGCGATCTACGCACAGCGCACGCAGGAAGGCGGCGGCGACTCGCGCATCGAGGTCGCGAGCTAGCGCCATGCGCACGCTGCTGCTCCTGCTCGGCCTGATCGGCGCACCGCTCGCCGCCGCGGCCGATTTCCGCACCGTCGCCGAGGATGCCGTGGTGCTGTACGACGCGCCCTCGCGCGCGGCCACGCCGATGTGGGTCGTCTCGCGCGACTACCCGCTCGAAGTGATCGTCAATCTCGAGGCCTGGGTCAAGGTGCGTGATCACACGGGCGCGCTCAGCTGGGTGGAAAAGCGCCAGTTGTCGGACAAGCGCACCGTGCTGGTCACTCCGCCCTCGGTCGAGGTGCGCAGCCGGCCGGACGCGGGGGCGCCGCTCGCCTTCGTCGCCGCGCAGAACGTCGCGCTCGAGCTGCTTGGCAGCGCGCCCGGCGGCTGGCTACGCGTGCGCCACGCCGACGGCGCAAACGGCTACCTGCGCGCGACTCAGGTCTGGGGGGGCTGATCCGCCGCCGCGATGGCCGAGGCGGGCAAGCGGGTCGCGGTGCTCGGTGCGGGCGCCTGGGGGACGGGCCTCGCCTGCGCCCTCGCGGCGCGTCACCCCGTGGTCCTGTGGGCGCGCGATGCTGCACAGGCGGAAACGATGGCCGCCGCGCGGCGCAACGTGCGCTATCTGCCGGAGATCGCGTTTCCACCGCGCCTCGAAGTCAGCGGTGACCTTGCCGCCGCAGCGAGGGGCGCGGATCTGCTGCTGCTGGCCACGCCGGTGGCGGGTTTGCGTGAACTGCTGACGCGGCTGGCGGGACTGCAGCGCGCGGCAATGCCGGGACTGGTGTGGCTGTGCAAGGGCTTCGAGCAGGACAGCGGACAGCTGCCGCACCAAATCGTCGAGGCGGCGATCGGTGCGGGCGCGCGTTGCGGCGCCCTGTCGGGACCGTCGTTTGCGCTCGAGGTGGCGCGCGGGCTGCCCTGTGCGCTCACGCTCGCCGCGCGCGACGCCGAATTCGCACGCCAGGCGGCGGCGCGCGTGCACGGCGGCCGCATCCGCGTCTATTTCAGCGATGACTTGATCGGCGTCGAGCTTGGCGGCGCGTTGAAGAACGTCATCGCGATTGCGGTCGGCCTGTGCGACGGCCTGGCCCTCGGCCAGAACGCCCGCGCGGCGCTCATTACGCGCGGCCTGGCAGAGATCACCCGCCTCGGGATCGCGCTTGGCGGGCGGGCGGAGACGTTTCAGGGCCTCGCCGGCGCCGGCGATCTGATCCTGACCGCGACCGGCGACCTGTCGCGCAACCGCCGCGTCGGGCTTGAGCTGGCGCGCGGAAAGACACTCGATACCGTCCTGCAGGGGCTGGGCCACGTCGCCGAGGGCGTGCGTAGCGCGCGCGAGGCCTCGCGCCTCGCGGCGCGCGCCGGCGTCGACATGCCGATTACCGCGGCAGTGCTCGACGTGCTGGAGGGGCGGCTGGATCCCGGGGGCGCGGTCGAGCGTCTGATGGCCCGCGACGCGCGCGGCGAAGGCTTCGAGCGGTAGGCGTCAGGCGTCCACGGCGCCGGAAAAGCCGAGCTGGCGCCAGGCCTCGAAGACGACCACCGCGACCGCGTTCGACAGATTCACGCTGCGGTTCGCCGCGCGCATCGGCAGCCGCAGCCTTCGCGCGACATCGAACTCGGCGAGGATCGGGTCCGGCAGCCCGCGTGTTTCCGGCCCGAACACAAAGACGTCGCCGACGGCGTAGGCCGCATCGCTATAGCGCCGCGTGCCGCGCGTCGTCAGGGCGAACAGTCGTCGGCCGGCGAGCGCGTCGCGACACGCGGCCCAGGAGACGTGGCGCCGCAACTCGGCGAGATCATGGTAGTCGAGCCCCGCACGCTTGAGCTGCCGGTCCTCGAAGGAGAAGCCGAGCGGCTCGACCAGATGCAGGCGGGTGCCGGTGTTCGCAGCAAGTCGAATGACGTTGCCCGTGTTGGGCGGAATCTCCGGATTGACAAGGACGATGTCGAACATGATCAGGCATCCGTCGGCGGCAGCGTGCGAGCGACGACCCAGTTGACGACGCGCCCGGCCCCCGCCTCTTTGAGCGCGGCGGCCACCGCATCGAGCGTCGCGCCCGTGGTCATGACGTCGTCGACCACTGCCACGCTCTGCCCCTCTAGGCGGCGCGCACAGCGAAACGCGTCGCGCACGTTTCGCGCACGCGCGGTCCAGGGCAGCTCGCTCTGCGCCGGCGTGTCGCGCACGCGCGCACAGAGCCCGGGTTCGAGCCGTGTCGTGGCGGACAGGCTGCGGGCGATCTCCATGGCCTGGTTATAACCGCGCATGCGCAGTCGCTGAGCCGACAGCGGTACCGGTAGCGCAATGTCGATCTCGGCGTCGGTCGGCAGCGCAGCCGCAAGCAGCCGGCCAAGCAGCGGGGCGAGCGCGAGCTCGCCGCGGTACTTGAGGGATTGGACGAGGACGTCGGCCGGAAAAGCGTAGGTCAGCGCGGCGACGGTGGCGTCGAACCGCGGTGGATGGGAAAGGCAGCGCCCGCACAACACGCCGTCCGGGCTCGGTACCGCGCAGCGCGGGCAGCATGGCGCGGGCAGCCGTGGCAGGTCGGCGAGACAGGGCGGGCACAGCACCTCGCCGCGCGGCGACGCGCCGCGACACAAAAAGCAGCGTCCACCGAAAAGCATCGAGGTAAATCTTCGAACGGGGTTGGCGAGCATCGGCGAGACAGGGACCCGCGAATGGTGCACGATTATGCGTCACCACCGAACGCCGATCGCAGGAAAGGAAGCCACAGGATGTGGACTGTTGCCCAGCTGAGCGCCGACCTGGCCGCCGGCAGGACGTCGAGCCGCGCCTTGCTCGAAGAGGCGCTGGCGCGCATTGCCGATCCGGCGGGCGAGGGCGCACGCGCCTTCCTCAAGGTGTATGGCGAAGCGGCGCGCGCGGAGGCGGAATGCTCCGACCGCCTGCGCGCCGCGGGTGTGGTGCGCTCACCCATCGACGGCCTCCCGGTTTCGGTCAAGGATCTGTTCGACGTATGCGGCGACGTGACGCGCGCAGGCTCCAAGATCCTCGACGGTGCGGCGCCCGCGCGCGCCGACGCGCCGGTTGTTGCGCGCCTGCGGGCGGCCGGCGCGGTCATCGTCGGGCGCACCAACATGGTGGAGTTCGCGTTTGGGCCGCTCGGCTTTAACCCGCACTACGGTACGCCGCGTAATCCCTGGGACCGCGGTACGGGGCGCGTGCCGGGCGGATCCTCTTCCGGTGCCGCGGTCGCGCAGGCTGACGGCATGTGCGTGATGGCGCTTGGCAGCGATACGCGGGGCTCGGTGCGCGTGCCGGCGGCGCTGTGCGGCCTGGCCGGCTTCAAGCCGACGGCGCGGCGCATCCCGCGCGAGGGTGTGTTTCCGCTTTCCTTCACGCTCGACTCGATCGGGCCTCTGGCGAACAGCATTGCCTGCTGTGCGGTCTACGACGCGATTCTCGCGGGCGGGCCGCCCGCGCCCCCGATTGCGCTGCCGGCCAAGGGCCTGCGTCTGCTCCTGCCGCGCTCGAGCGCACTCGACGATCTCGACACAAAGGTCGCTGCGGATTTCGAGGCGGCACTCAAGCGCCTGTCGGCGGCTGGCGTGGTGCTGAACGAGGTGCCGGTGCCGGCCTTCGATCGACAGGACCAGTATTTCAAGGGCGGGGGGTTCGCCGGCGCAGAATCGTATGCGATTCACCGCTCGCGCCTCGACCGCATCGACGAGTTCGATCCGCGCGTCGGCAAGCGCATTCTGCTTTTCAAGGACTACTCGGCGGGCGACTACGTCGAGCTCGGCCTGCTGCGCGAGGCCTTCATGCGCGAGGTGGGCGCCCTGGCCGCGCCCTATGACGCGATGCTCATGCCGACAGTGCCCAGCATTGCGCCGACCCTCGAGGAGGCCGGGGCGCGCGACGAGGACTATTTCCGTTGGATCCTGCGCGTCATGCGCAATGTCGGCCTCATCAACTTCCTCGACGGCTGCGCTGCGACGCTGCCCTGTCATGCGCCGGGCACTGCGCCGGTCGGACTGATGGTAGCGGGCAGCGCGCTCGCCGACCGGCACGTTCTGGCTGTCGCGGCGAGCCTTGAGCGCGTGCTCGCACGGGGTGGCTGAGCCAGCGCCGAGCCTCGATCCGGCGCAGGTGCGCCGGCGCTTCGCGCGCGCGGCACGAAGCTACGCCGCCGCCTCGCCGCTGGAGGCCGAGATCGGCGCGCGCATGCTCGAGCGGCTAGCCTACGTGCGCGCCGCGCCGCGGCGCATTCTCGATGCGGGCGCCGGGCCGGCGCGCGAAGCGCCGGCGCTGCTGCGCCACTACGCGGGCGCCACGCTCGTCACGCTCGACGCATCCGTCGCACTGCTGCAGGCCGGCCGCCGGCGTCGCGGCTGGCGCGGCTGGCTGCTGCGCATGCCGCGCGCCCTGCCGCTGGTTGCCGATTTTGCGCGCATGCCGCTCGCGGACGGCTGCGTCGATCTGCTGTGGTCGAACATGGCGCTGCACTGGGCGCAAGCCCCGGACGCGGTACTGCGCGAGTTCGCGCGGGTGCTCGCGCCGAGCGGGCTGCTGATGTTCAGCACGCTCGGGCCCGATACTTTGAAGGAGCTGCGTGAGGCCGCGGGCGCCGCGCAGGTGCACGCGTTCATCGACATGCATGACCTGGGTGACGCGCTGGTCGCCGCGGGGTTCGCCGCCCCGGTCATGGACGCCGAGTTCGTCACGTTGACGTACCCGGATCCCGACGGACTGTTCGCCGATCTGCGCCGCAGCGGCCAGACCTCGGCACGCGCCGACCGCCCACGCGGACTGCGCGGGCGGCATTTCCTCGAGAGGACGCGCACCGCGCTCGTCGCGCAGGCGCGCGGCGGGCGCATCCCGCTGACCTACGAGGTGGTGTACGGCCACGCGTGGAAGGGCGAGAAACGGCACCCCGCAGACGGGCGTGCGGTGATCCGCACCGACCAGCTGCGCCATAAAAACCGCTGAGGTGCGTATCGCAAACGCGGGGGACGGTTATCAGCGGCGCTCGTTGTCGAGTTTCTTGAGGCAGGGGGGTTGACTGTGGTAACTTCGCGGCCCTAATGGCGCGGCCCGCGGCCGCCCGCTGTGGAGCGTGAAATTTAATGCAAAGTCCGCAGCGCGAACGGGCGTTTCTGGGTTCCTCGCACGAATTCAGTCTGCTCCTCAAGCGCAACTGCTCGATCTCGCCGAAAGGCATGATCCTGGTGTTTGCGGGGTTGTCGTTCGCGACGCTCGGCATTGCCACCGGCTTCGCGCTTGCGGGTGCCTGGCTGGTGCTGCCGTTCGCCGGACTGGAGGTCGCGGCGCTGGTAATCGCCTTCCTGATGACGGCCCGCCACGCCTCGGATTACGAGCGCATCGAGGTTGCCCCTGGATCGCTGCGGGTGGAGGTTGCCGAGGGGCGCTTGCTGCGGCGGCGTGAACTAAAGCGCGGTGCGCTGAGGGTGGTTTACGCGCCCGAGCGAGCGCGGATTGTCGTGAGCGGTGCGGACGTGGACGAGATCGAACTCGGCCGCCACCTCGATGCGCAGGCGCGCGTCGCGCTGGCGGACAAGCTGGAAAAGACATTTAGCCTCTGATGCGGGAGACAGTAACAATGGCAAGCAACTGGGTGCGCAATCTCGCGGTGTGCGCGGCGGGCGTGGCAGGGCTGACGGCAGCCGGTCTCGCGCTCGCGGCGCCGTGGAACCTGCAGGCGCCGGCGACGCCAATCGCGGCAGACATCCACGGCCTGCACGAGTACGTGATGATCCTCGTGACGGTGATCTTCGTTGGCGTTTTCGGCGCGATGTTCTATGCGGTTTACGCGCACCGTAAGGACAAGGGGCACAAGGCGGCACAGTTCCACGAGAGCACGACGGTCGAGATCCTGTGGACGGTGATCCCGCTCATCATCCTGGTCATCATCGCCTGGCCGGCGACCAAGGTCGTCATCGCGCAGAAGGACACCTCGCAGCCGGATCTCACGATCAAGGTCACGGGCTACCAGTGGAAGTGGGGCTACGACTACGTGAAGGGCGAGGGCGAGGGCATTCGCTTCGTTTCCACGCTGGCGACGCCGCGCGACCAGATCGAGGGACGCGCGCCGAAGGGCGAGAACTACCTGCTCGAGGTCGACAACGAGATGGTGGTGCCGGTCAAAAAGAAGGTGCGCGTCCTCACGACCGCCGCCGACGTGATCCACGCCTGGTGGATCCCTGCCTTCGGCGCCAAGCAGGACGCGATTCCGGGGTTTATCCGCGACATTCACTTCACCGCGAAGCAGACCGGCGTGTTCCGCGGGCAGTGCACCGAGCTGTGCGGCAAGGACCATGGCTACATGCCGATCGTCGTGCGCGTCGTGAGCGCCGAGGAGTACACGAAGTGGGTCGGTGAGCAAAAGGCGAAGGCCACCGCGGCAGCCGAAGCGCCGAAGAAGATTGCGGCGGCGGCGGCCGAGACGCCGCGGCAGTAAGCACCGAATTCAGCGTTTAGGAGATCGAGAATGAGCGCAGTTGTGGATAGCCACGGTCACGGGCACGAGCACCACCACGACCATCACGGCGGATACAGCGGCATCATGCGCTGGATCACAACGACCAACCACAAGGACATCGGCACGCTGTACCTGTGGTTCAGCTTCATCATGTTTATGGTCGGCGGCGCGATGGCGATGGTGATCCGCCTCGAGCTTTTTTCGCCGGGGCTGCAATGGGTCGATCCGGACTTCTTCAACCAGATGACCACCATGCACGGCCTAATCATGGTTTTCGGCGCGATCATGCCCGCATTTGTCGGCTTCGCGAACTGGCTGATCCCGATGCAAATCGGCGCGCCCGACATGGCGTTCGCGCGCATGAACAACTGGTCGTTCTGGATCCTGCCCTTCGCCGCGTCGCTGCTGGTGATCTCGTTCTTCATGCCGGGCGGTGCGCCGGGCGTGGGCTGGACGCTGTACGCGCCGCTCACGGTGCAGATGGGCGTCGGCATGGACCTGACGATCTTCGCCGTGCACCTGCTCGGAATGAGCTCGATCATGGGGTCGATCAACATCATCACCACGATCCTCAACCTGCGCGCGCCGGGCATGACGCTGATGCGCATGCCGCTGTTCTGCTGGACATGGCTGATCACCGCCTACCTGCTGGTCGCGGCGATGCCGGTGCTCGCCGGCGCGGTGACGATGACGCTCACTGACCGCCACTTCGGCACGACCTTTTTCAACGCCGCGGGCGGCGGCGACCCGGTGCTCTACCAGCACATCTTCTGGTTCTTTGGCCACCCCGAGGTGTACATCATCGCGCTGCCGGCCTTCGGCGTAATCTCGCAGGTGATCCCGGCGTTCTCGCGCAAGCCCCTGTTCGGCTACGCGTCGATGGTGTACGCGACGTCGGCGATCGCGATCCTGTCGTTCATCGTCTGGGCGCACCACATGTACACGGTCGGCATGCCGATCACCGGGCAGCTGTTCTTCATGTACGCGACCACGCTTATCGCGGTGCCCACAGGCGTCAAGGTGTTCAACTGGGTCGCGACGATGTGGAAAGGGGCGCTCTCGTTCGAGACGCCAATGCTGTTCGCGATTGGCTTCGTGTTCCTGTTCACGCTGGGCGGGATGACAGGGCTCGTGCTCTCGCTCGTCGCGATCGACATCCAGCTGCACGACACCTACTACGTGGTCGCGCACTTCCACTACGTGATGGCGATCGGCGCGGTGTTCGCCGGGTTTGCCGGCGTCTACTTCTGGCTGCCGAAGTGGATCGGGCGCATGTACGACGAGACGCTCGGCAAGTGGCACTTCTGGCTGTCGACGATCTTCATCAACGTGACCTTCTTCGTGCAGCACTTCTCCGGCCTGGCCGGCATGCCGCGCCGCATCCCGGACTATCCGCTGATGTTCGAGACCTGGAACAAGATCAGCTCGATCGGCGCCTTTGGCTTCGGTCTGTCGCAACTGCTGTTCCTGTACATCGTACTGAAGGCCATCCGCAGTGGCGAGAAGGCGAAGGACAAGCAATGGGAGGGGGCCGACTCGCTTGAGTGGACGCACCTGCCGACGCCGGTACCGTACCACTCGTTTGAAACCCAGCCGGTGCTGAAGTAGGCGGCAGGGTGAGCCGCAATCTGAAAACCGCGCTGGCGCTGGCGACGATCTCGCTGATTTCGTTCATCGGGATCATTGTCAAGTTCTGGATCCTCCGCGGCAGCTGATCCGCGGCACGTCATGCACGAAACTGAGCCGAAGCCGGTAACCGTCGATCCGCGCCAGCGTGATAACCGGCGCATGCTGCTGCGCCTGTCGGTCGTCGCCGTGCTGATGTTCGGCTTCGGCTTCGCGCTGGTGCCGTTCTACGAGCAGATCTGCGCTGCGCTCGGGGTGAACTCGCTGGTGCCGATCGAGCGGGCAGCGGCGAAAAATACGCAGATCGATCGCGCACGCACCGTCTCCATCGAGTTCGACGCCAACTCGCACGACCTGCCATGGCGCTTCCGGCCGCTGGTGCGACACCTTCAGGTGCATCCAGGCGAGCTCGCCACCATCGAGTACGAGGTGGTCAACGTACGCCCGCATGCGGTAACGGGCCAGGCGGTGCCGAGCTATGGCCCGTCGCGGGCCGGCGAATTTTTCAAGAAGGTCGAATGTTTCTGCTTCGAGCAACAGACGCTGGCGGCCGGAGAAGTGCGGCGCATGCCGGTGGTGTTCGTCGTCGACCCGTCGTTGCCCAAGGACGTCAACACGATCACGCTGTCGTACACGTTCTTCGAAGTCGCTGGGCGCGGGGGTCGCAGTTGAGCATGGCGCAGGCAATGAAGCAGGCTTCGTTTCTCGACGTACTCAGGACGATCGCCTTCGGCGCGCTCGGCGTGCGCCGGCGAGCGGATCACGAACGCGAGACCGCACCGATCAGGCCGTTACACATCATCATTGCGGGTCTGGTTGCCGCGGCGCTGTTCATTCTCACGCTCGTCGCCATCGTGCGATTCGTTGTGGCAGGCTAAGGACGGCAAGACAGGAATTCGAGAGGGAAAAACATGGCACACGACGCAGCCGCCGCTCCGCATCACCACTATTACGTTCCGCAGCCAATGCCGTGGCCGATTCTGGGCTCCGTCGCGCTCTGGCTCATGGCGCTCGGCGCGGTATTCGTGTTCAACGACATTTCGGGCGGCTGGATTTCGATCGCAGCGGGCTTCATGGTGATGCTCTACATGATGTTCCGCTGGTTCGGCGACGTGATTCGCGAGTCCGAGAGCGGAAAGTATGGGCGCTGGGAGGACGTGTCGTTCCGCTGGGGAATGAGCTTCTTCATTTTCTCGGAGGTGATGTTCTTCGCGGCATTCTTTGGCGCTCTGTTCTACATCCGCGTACTGTCGGTCCCCGATCTGGCAAGCCTGCAGCACAACGAGCTGCTCTGGCCCGGATTCAGTTCGCAGTGGCCGTCTGCGGGCCCGACCTTCGAAGAGAAGTTCTCGCCGATGGGCGCCTGGGGCCTGCCTGCGATCAACACCATGCTGCTGCTGACCTCGGGCGTCACGGTCACCATCGCGCACTGGGCACTCAAGGAAAACAAGCGGGGCATGCTCAACCTGTTCCTGTTTCTGACGATCGCGCTGGGCGTGATCTTCCTCGGCGTGCAGGCCTACGAGTACGGCCACGCCTACAGTGACCTCAACCTGAAGCTGACGACGGGCGTATTCGGCTCGACCTTCTTCATGCTCACCGGCTTCCACGGCTTTCACGTCACCGTGGGCGCGATCATGCTGGCTGTCATTCTCGCGCGCTGCCTGTCGGGGCATTTCAAACCGGATCATCACTTTGCGTTCGAGGGTGTTGCCTGGTACTGGCACTTCGTCGACGTGGTGTGGCTGGGCCTTTTCATCTTCGTGTACTGGCTGTAGACGAGGGCCATCCGACGCGACAACGAGGAGGAGGCACGAAAGACCGGCGCGGCGCCCGTGCGCAGCAGCCGGCTACGCAAGTGCCTTGGAGGAGCCTCTTGGATGCCGCACTCGGTGCGGCATTTTTTTTCCGACTATCCGGACAGCCGTCCGGGAATCAGACCGAAGTAGAAACCGGCCATGAGAAACAGGAACAGCGCGATCGACAGGCCGACGCGGACGGCGAGCGCCTTGACCGCGCGCTTGGAGCCGCTCTGATCGCGGTAAATGAACACCAACGCCGAGCCCAGGCTCGCGACGATGAGAACGAGCATTCCGATCACGATGTATCGCATGACGATCCGGTCAATCTGTCGGCGGAAGCGCCGCTTGGCTGCGGGGGGGTGATGCGGCGCACGCATATTCGGCGCGCGACGGCGGAGTGTACCGCGGCTGGCGGCCGGCGACGCGCGGTACGGCGCCCATGGTGATGACTGTCGGCGGACGGCGCTTTCAGCCGCTTTGGCGCTGGCTCCCGATCGCGTTGGTCGGCGTGGTTGTTTTCGTTGCGCTCGGCAACTGGCAGTTGCGGCGCGCGGAAGAGCGGCGGGCGCTCGCCGCCGCGCACCGGACGGCGCTCGAGGCGGCGCCAGTGACGCTGCCAGCGCAGCCCGTCGACGCCGCTGCATATGCCTTGCGCCGGGTGGTGGCGCACGGGCACTTCATCCCGGCGCAGACCATCTACCTCGATAACCGCATCCGGCAGGGGCGGGTGGGGTACGAGATCGTCACGCCGCTGCGTCTGTCCGGCAGTGCGCTGCACGTGGCGATCCTGCGGGGCTGGATCGCGGGCACGGGGAGCCGCAGCGCGCTGCCGCGCGTGGCAACGCCGGAGGGAGAGCAACGCATAGAAGGCATCGCGCTGCTGACGATACCGCAGCGCTTCGAGCCTGAGGGCGCGCAGCCCGAGGGGCGCGTGTGGCAGAACCTTTCGGTAGCGCGCGTCGCGGCCGCCACGCGTCTCGCGTTCCAGCCCCTCCTGCTGGAACAGCGCTCCGAGGTGGACGACGGCCTGTCGCGCGACTGGCCGCAGCGCGGTGCCGGGGCGGAGAAGAACGAGAACTATGCACTGCAATGGTTCTCGCTCGCCGCGCTCTGCGTCGTTCTCTGGCTGGTGCTTTCTTTCCGCCGCGATGCGCCTGCTGCCTGAAGATCCGGTCAAGCGCGGGCGTCTGCAGCTCTTGCTGCTTATTGCCGCGTTTCTCCTGCCGCTGGCGGGCAGTGGATTGGCCTACTGGCTCGACTGGTCTACGGGGCAGACGGGCAATTACGGCGAGCTGATCGAGCCGCGGCAAGTGCCGCGGAGTACGCTCGGCACGCTCGACGGGGGAACGCTGCGCCTGGACGCCATTCGAGGAAAGTGGATACTGCTGCAGTTCGATGCGCCCGCCTGCGACGCGCGCTGCGAGCGCAAGCTCTACGTCATGCGCCAGGCGCGCAAAGCGCTCGGGCGCGACCAATCGCGCGTCGAACGCGTCTGGATTCTGACCGGCGAAGGACCGCCGCCGCCGCGCCTGCTCGGTGCGATCGAGGGCACTTACGTGCTGCGAGCCGCGGAGACCTCTTTCGCGGCCGCGTTTCCCGCACGCACAGACCTGCGTGACCACGTCTTCCTGATCGACCCGCGTGGCAACCTCATGCTGCGCTTTCCCCCGGACCCCGAACCCGCGCGCGTCATCAAGGACCTGCAGCGCCTGCTCAAATACTCCGCGGTCGGCTGAACGGCACATTGTCGGCCGGTCCCGCTGCGGACCGAGGCAGTGACGTGATAGACTGCGCGCGCATTTCTGGCCGTCGCCGAATGCCTTTGTTGGCCTCCTGACGTCGTGAATACCCAGGTTCTTACCCCCAACGTGACGCGCCTTTTGGCGCGCCGTGCCCGCGCGTTTTATGCCCTGACCAAGCCGCGCGTCGTCTCGCTCATCGTGTTCACCGCGATGATCGGGATGTTTCTTGCGGTCCCGGGGATGGTGCCGGCACCCGTGCTGTTCGCGGCTGTGATCGGTATCGCGCTCGTGGCCGGTGCAGCGGCCGCCGTCAATTGCTTGGTCGAGCAGCGCATCGACGCGCGCATGCAGCGCACGAGGACGCGCCCGCTGCCGCGTGGCGAACTGTCGGCGGCTCAGACGCTGGTGTTCGCGGCCGCCGTTGGCACCCTGGGATTGTGGCTGCTGATGCGCTTCGTCAACCCGCTCACCATGTGGCTCACGCTGGCCACGTTTGTCGGCTATGCCGTGATCTACACGGTGGTGCTAAAGCCGGCGACGCCGCAGAACATCGTCATCGGAGGCGCTTCGGGCGCCATGCCGCCTGTCCTCGGCTGGGCGGCGGTTACCGGCGAAGTCACGATCGAGCCGATGCTGCTGTTTCTCATCATCTTCGCCTGGACTCCGCCGCATTTCTGGTCGCTGGCGCTGTACCGCACGGCAGATTACGCGCGCGCCGGACTGCCGATGCTGCCGGTGACGCACGGCAAGGCCTACACGCGACAGCAGGTTCTGCTCTACACCCTGATCCTGTTCGGCGTCAGTCTTCTGCCCTTCGTGGTGCGCATGAGCGGCCTGATCTATCTGGTCGCCGCCTGCGTGCTCGGCGGGTGGTACATGGTGCACGCGTTGCGCGTGCGCTTCGCCTACAGCGACCACGTCGCGCAGCGCGCGTTCCGCTTCTCGATTTTCTACCTGGCGGCGTTGTTCGCCGCGCTGCTGCTCGATCACTATCTGCTGATTCTGCCGGCGTGAGGGTTCTGCGATCGGCCGCGCTCTGTATCGCGGCCTGCCTGGCGCTGGCGGGGCTCGCCGCCTGCGATAGCGCAGCGCCCCAGTTCAAGAGCACGGACATCACTGGCGCGCCGTACGGCAAGACGTTCGCGCTCACCGGACACGACGGCCGGGCCTACACGCTGACGGACTTCCGCGGCAAGGTGGTGGTGCTGTTTTTCGGGTTCACGCAGTGCCCCGATATCTGCCCGACCGCCCTTGCCGAAATGGCGCGCGCCATGCAGACACTCGGTGCGCATGCCGAGCGCGTGCAGGTGCTCTTCGTCACGCTCGACCCGGAACGCGACACGGCGGAGATTCTTGCGCGCTACGTGCCGGCGTTCGATCCCCGTTTTCTCGGCCTCTACGGCGATCTCGCCGCGACGCGCGTCGCGGCTAAGGAATTCAAGGTCTTCTTCGAGAAGCGGCCGGGGAGCACGCCGGACAGCTATTCGATCGATCACAGCGCGCAGACCTACGTGTTCGATACCGAGGGACGGCTGCGGTTGTTCGTGCGGCACCAGCGCATCGCCTCGGATCTGCCGCACGACGTGCGCCTGCTGCTGCAACAGGCCGGCTGAAAACAGAAGCGGCCGCTCGCGCGGCCGCCAGGGAACCATGCGCGGGGGGCAGCCCCGGCGCACGCTCAGCCCGCAGAGGGTGCGGGCAGCCTGAGCGGCGTTTCTGCCGCAGCGATCGCCTTGCGCATTTTTTCGAGTGCCTTGCTCTCGATCTGGCGGATACGCTCGGCGGACACGCCAAACTCGTCGGCCAGTTCGTGCAGGGTGGCGGCGTCCTTCTCGCGCAGCCAGCGCGCTTCGATGATGCGACGGCTGCGGTCATCCAGACCATCGAGCGCCTTGGCAAGACCATGCGCCCGGACCCGTTCGGTCTGCTTGGCCTCGAGCAGCCGCGAGGGCTCGGCGTCGTCATCGGCGAGAAACTGCGCCGGTGCGTAGGACTCGTCGTCGTCGTCCGCCTCGAACGCCAGATCGCGACCGGAGAGCCGGGTCTCCATCTCGACAACCTCGGCCGGCTTGACCTTGAGCGCGTTGGCCACGCGCTCGATCTCTTCACCCGTGAGCGGCGCCAGGCCGCTCTTCATGGAGCGCAGGTTGAAAAACAGCTTGCGCTGTGCCTTGGTCGTTGCGACCTTGACCAACCGCCAGTTGCGCAGAATGTATTCGTGGATCTCGGCCTTGATCCAGTGGATCGCGAACGACACCAGGCGCACGCCCCGTTCCGGGTCAAAGCGCTTGACCGCCTTCATCAAGCCGACGTTGCCTTCTTGGATCAGGTCGGCGTGCGGCAGGCCGTAGCCCAGGTACCCGCGCGCGATCGCGACGACCAGGCGCAGGTGCGACAGCACCAGCGCACGGGCTGCCTCAAGGTCGTTTTCGTCGCGGTAGCGACGCGCGTAGCGGTCCTCTTCCTCTGCGCTGAGGATCGGAAACCGGTTCGCGGCTTGTATGTAGGCCTCCAGGCTTCCGCTCGCCGAGGGGACCGGAAGCGCCATGGCGTAGGAATTGCTGTGCATTGCAATAACCTCCCAAGTCCGCAGTCTAGCACTCACGCTATTAGAGTGCTAAGGGGGGTGCGGAGTTCCTGCGGGAACTTAAATTTTCCCTTTATTTTGGCTCTATTTGTCGTAAGTACCTGCTCACTGACATATATGCGCCAACCCATCCGAGCCCTCCGGCGAGGACTGCGAGGGCGGTCACCTCCCCGGCGCTGAAGAACGGCAGGCGGTATTCGCTGCCATAGCTGCGCGCCAGTTCGGCGATCTCGCTGTTCATCAGCGCGAGGCCGACCCAAACCAGCGCAAGCGCGATCAGCACCCCGGACAGGGCCTGCAGCAGCCCGAGATAGAGGAACGGTCGCTGAATAAAGCCGTCGGTTGCGCCGATCAGCTTCGAGACCTCGATTTCGTCGCGCTGGGTCAGGATCTGCAGCCGGATCGTGTTGAACGCGATCGCCACGAGGCCCACGCCGAGAATGGCGGCGAGCAGGGCGAGTGCGAGGCGGCCGACGCGCTCGAAGGCCACCAGGCGCCGCACCCAGAGCGCATCGACCTGGGCCAGCGCGACCCCCGGAGCACGTCCGAGTTCCTCGGTCAGCTGATCCATCACCCGGTCGGCGTCGCCGGCAACCGTTACCACCAGCGTGTCGGGCAGCGGGTTGCTGCCCAGTGCCGCGACGACGTCGGCCAGACCGCTCGTCTCGCGCAGCGCGGTGAGCGCGTCCTCGCGCGGAATGAGGCGCACGCGATGAATCCGCGGGTCGCTGCTCAGCCGGGTCGCGAGCCGGCGCGCCGCTGACGGTTCGGCGTCGGTGCGCATGAACACCGAGACCTGCGGGTCGATGGCACTGCGCGTCGACAGGCTCTGTAGGCCCTCGAGGATCACGTAACCGCCAGCAGGCAGCGCCAGTGCAACGCCGAGCGCGATGGCGTTGAGCAATGCGGCCGCGCGCTGCGCGCGCCACTTGCGCGCTGCCGCGGTGAACGCGAGCCGATGTTGGCGCAGCCAGGCCCTCATGCCGCCTCGCCCGCGGCGAGCAGCCGCCCATCGGCGAGGCGCAGCACGCGCGTGCCGTAGCGCTCGACCAGCGCCAGGTCATGGGTCGCGATCAGCACACTCACGCCGACGCGATTGAAGGCGACGAAGATGTCAAGGATGCGACCGGCCGAGTCGACGTCCAGGTTTGCCGTCGGTTCGTCGGCAAGAAGGATCGACGGGCGGTTGACCACCGCACGCGCGATGGCGAGGCGCTGCTGCTCTCCGCCGGAGAGCTGAATCGGGTTGGCGCGCTCGCGTTCCAGCAGACCCACCTTGTCGAGCGCGGCGCGCACGCGGCGCGCCGCCTCGCGGGGCGGATGATCGGAAAACGCCAGCGGCAACATCACGTTGTCGTACACGCTGCGGTCGTAGAGCAGCTTCTGGTCCTGGAACACCAGCCCGAGGTTGCGCCGCAGGTAGGGAATCGCCGCGGGCTTGAGCGCGCCCACGTTCTGTCCGTTCACCAGCACAGTGCCGCTGCTCGGCCGCTCGATTGCCGCGATCAGCTTCAGCAGCGTGGATTTTCCGGCGCCCGAATGGCCGGTCACGAACAGCAGTTCGCCGTCGTCGACCGCGAAGGTCAGGCCGCGCAGCGCATCCTTGCCGCCGGGGAAGCGCTTGGAGACGGCCGAGAAACTAATCAACCAGTCCCTCGACGAAATCGCGCGCCGAAAAGGGCCGCAGGTCATCGACGCCTTCACCGACGCCGACGAATCGCAGCGGCAGTGCATCCGCGGACGCGCCCCGCGCTCGGGCGATCGCTGCAACCACGCCGCCCTTGGCCGTTCCATCGAGCTTGGTCAGCACCAGTCCGGTGAGTCCAATGGCCTCGTCAAACGCCTTCACCTGGGCAAGCGCGTTCTGCCCCGTGTTCGCATCCAGCACGAGCAGCACCTCGTGCGGTGCGTCCGCAAGTGCCTTTGCCGCCACGCGCTTGACCTTCTTGATCTCCTCCATCAGATGCAGCTGCGTCGGCAGTCGTCCTGCCGTATCGGCGATGACCACATCGACGCCGCGTGCGCGCGCTGCCTGGATGGCGTCGAACACCACCGCGCCCGGGTCGGCGTCCGCCTGACCGATGACGGTGACGCCGTTGCGTTCGCCCCAGGCCACCAGCTGCTCGTGCGCCGCTGCACGAAAGGTGTCGCCGGCGGCCAGCAGCACGCTCTTGCCCTGTGCCCGCAGCCACTTCGTCAGCTTGCCGATCGAGGTCGTCTTTCCCGAGCCATTGACGCCCGCCACCATGATGACGAACGGCTGCTTGGGCAGCACCTCCAGCGGACGCTCCAGCGGCGCGAGCAGTTCGACGAGCGCCTCGCTGAGCGCCTCCTTCAGCGCCGCGCCGTCCTCGATGCGCTCCCGGCGCGCCCGCTTGCGCAGCTGCTCGAGCAGGCTCTGCGTGGCCTCGACGCCACAATCTGCCGTCAGCAGGGCGGTTTCCAGGTCCTCGAACAGCGCCTCGTCAACCTTGCGACGGCCGAGCAGGGCGCCCAGACCGCCGCCCAGCGCGCCGCGCGTGCGCGCGAGCCCCGCCTTGAGACGCAATGTCCAGGAGGATTTTTCGTTCGGGGATTTGTTTGCGAGACCGAGCACGGCGTGCGGCGCATCTGCCGCTAAGATGCGGACGATTTTATCAAAGGCAGTCCACATGCCTGCCGCGAATCCACGCAAGCGCCGCAAGCCATCGATCCATCCGGGACGAGTACGGATCGTCGGCGGTGCGTGGCGCGGCCGGCGCATCGAGGTGCCCGCCGGGCCGGAGCTGCGCCCGACGCCCGATCGGGTGCGCGAAACCCTGTTCAACTGGCTGGGCCAGTCGCTCGACGGCGCGGTCTGTCTCGATCTCTATGCGGGCAGCGGCGTACTCGGCTTCGAGGCGGCGTCGCGCGGTGCAGCGCAGGTCGTGCTGGTCGAGCATGCACGCGCGGCGCTGGCCACGCTGCACGCGACGCGCGCCGCGCTCGGGGCGCAGCAGGTCAGGATCGTCGCTGCCGATGCGTTGCGCTATCTGGAGGGGGTCGACATGCGCTTCGACGTGGTTTTCCTCGATCCACCCTTCAGGCAGAATGCGTGGCCGGCGTTGTTCGAGCGGCTGCCGCGCTGCCTGGCACCCGGCGCGCGCGTGAGCCTCGAGGCGTCGGCACCGCAGGACGCACCGCAGGGCTGGCGTGAGCTGCGCCGCCTGCGCGCCGGCCAAGTGAGTCTCCAGCTCATACAGTGGGATGCGAAATGAATCGAGCGGTCTATCCCGGCACATTCGATCCGCTGACCCGCGGCCACGAGGATCTCGTGCGACGCGCGAGCCTGCTGTTTGACGCGGTGATCGTCGGTGTCGCCGACAGTCGGGCGAAACGCCCCTTCTTTCAGCTGCACGAACGGGTCGACCTCGCGCAGGAAGTCCTCGCGCCGTTCAAGAACGTCACGGTGGTGGGGTTTTCGGGGCTGCTGATCAATTTCATCCGCGAGCACGGTGCGCGCGTGATCCTGCGCGGCCTGCGGGCGGTTTCGGATTTTGAGTATGAATTTCAGCTTGCGGGCATGAACCGCAACCTGTACCCGGACGTCGAGACGGTATTCCTCACGCCGTCGGAACAGCACATGTTCATCTCGGCGACCCTGGTGCGCGAGATTGCGACTCTGGGCGGCGACGTCTCGAAGTTCGTGCATCCGCTGGTGCAGCGGCACCTGACGGAGAAAGTGAGGACGCTGGGCGGCTGACCCCGGCGCCGCCTAGTGCTGGCAGCGCGGACAGTAATAGGTCGCGCGCTGGCCCTGCAGGATGCGGCGGACCTGCGTCCCGCAGCGCCGGCAGGGCAACCCTTCCCGGTCGTACACCCACGCACGCAGCTGGAAATAGCCCGGCGCGCCGTCGCTGCGGACGAAGTCGCGCAACGATGCGCCGCCGGCACGAATGGCCTTGCGCAGCGTCTGTTTGATCGCCGCGGCGAGCCGCGCGCAGCGCTGGCGCGACAGGCGTCCAGCCGACGTGCGCGGATGAATGCCTGCGACGAACAGGCTCTCGCTCGCGTAGATGTTGCCTACGCCGACGATACGGTGCCCGTCCATGAGCAGCTGCTTGATGGCGCTGCGATGGCCGCGCGTCATCGCGTAGAGCGCCGGCCCGTCGAACGCACGTGACAGGGGCTCGAGGCCGAGATGCGCGAGCAGTGGATGGCTCGCGGGCGGCGCCTCGGTCCAGAGCACCGCGCCGAAGCGGCGCGGATCGCGTAGCCGAAGGATCTGGTCGCCGAACACGAGGTCGATGTGGTCGTGCTTGCCGGGCGGCGTGCCACGCGGCAGAAGCCGCAGGCTGCCGGACATGCCGAGGTGCACGATCAGGTGACCGCCGTCGCACTCGAACAGAAGGTATTTGCCGCGTCTGACCACGGTGCGCACCACGCGGCCCGCCAGGGAATCGAAAGCGCGCGGCAGCGGCCAGCGCAGGCGACGATCGCGCGCCACGGTGGCACTGATTCTGCGGCCCGTGACGTAGGCTGCAATGCCACGGCGTGTGACTTCGACCTCGGGCAGTTCAGGCATCGTGCATGCGGTGCATTCAATGAACCCGCGTGGCGGTCATGCGGTCAAAAGTCTCGCGTGGTCGGTTGGCGCTGGCTTGTGCGGCGCACCGAATATACCTACACTGACAGCCCCATGTTTTTCCGGCGAATTTTCCTGCCTCTCGCGTTGATTCCCGTGCTGGCGGCGGCGGGGGGCTGTGTGCAGTTTGACGCCACCCGAGAGGCGCCCGCGGCGCCGACCGCCCCCGCTGCGTCGAGCACGACGATCGTGGCGAGTGCACCGGCCGAGCAGTCGCTCTCCGAAGCGATGCTGTACGAATTCCTGCTCGGCGAGATCGCCGCGCAGCGCGGCGATCCGGCGCTTGCCGCACAAACCTACATCGAGCTCGCGCGGCGCACGCGTGATCCGCGCGTCGCGCGCCGCGCAGTGGAACTGGCGAGTGCCGCACGACAGCAGGAACTTGCGCTCGAGGCGGCGCGCCTCTGGTACGAAACCGATCCGGAATCGACGCGCGCCCTGCAGACCGTGACGGCGCTGGTGGTTGCGACCGGCAAGGTAGAGGACGCAGAGCCCTATCTCGCCAAGCTGCTTGCCGCGAAAGGCACCAACACGGCGAGCGGTTTCATGCAGCTCAACCGCCTGCTCGCGCGCAGCCCCGACAAGGCCGCCTCGTTGCGCGTGGTCCGGCGGCTCGCCGAGCCGTACCCCAAGCTGCCAGAGGCGCACTTCGCGGTGTCACAGGCCGCGCTGGAGGCCGGCGACGAAGCGGCGGCGCTGGAGGCGATTCGGCGTGCCTCCGACCTGCGACCCGAATGGGAAGCCGCGCCGCTGTTCGAGGCGCAGATCCTGCAGACGAAGTCTCCGGCCAAGGCGGCCGAGCGTCTCGAGCGGTATCTCGAGAAGTATCCTGACAAGCGCGACGTGCGCATGAACTACGCACGCCTGCTGGTGCTGGGCAAGCGCTTTCCCGAAGCGCGCGCACAGTTCGAGCGCCTGCTGGCGGACAACCCCGGAAACCCCGACGTGATCTACGCCGTCGGTCTGCTCGCGTTCCAGCTCAAGGACTACGCGGTTGCGGAAAGCAACCTGGAGCGTCTGCTCGAGATCAACTTTCGCGACGTCAACACCGCGCGCTACACGCTCGGTCAGATCGCCGAGGAGCAGAAGGACTGGCCGAAGGCGATTCGTTGGTACGAGAGCGTCGGTGCGGGCCAGCAATCGCTGCCGGCCCAGCTGCGCGTGGCCAGCGTGAAGGCGAAGCAGGGCCGGCTGGAGGAGGCGCGCGCCTACTTGCGCGGCATCGTCGTGAAAGACGAGCAGCAGAAGGTGCAGATCCTGGTTGCCGAGGCGCAGATCCTGCGCGAAGCAAACCGCCTCGACGAAGCGTTCAACATTCTCGGCCGCGCGCTTGAGCAGAACCCAGACGAGCCGGACCTGCTCTACGACCACGCCTTGACCGCCGAAAAGCTCGGGCGCTTCGACGTGCTGGAGACCAACCTGCGCAAACTGATTGCAGTGCGGCCCGACCACGCCCACGCCTATAACGCGCTGGGGTACTCCTTCGCCGACCGCAACACGCGGCTCGAGGAGGCGCGCACGCTGATCGAGCATGCGCTGGAACTCGCGCCGAACGACGCATTCATCATCGATTCCATGGGCTGGGTGCTGTACCGGCAGGGCGACGCAAAGGGTGCGGTCACCCAATTGCGCCGCGCCTGGTTGCTGCGCCCGGATGCGGAAATCGGCGCGCACCTCGGCGAAGTATTGTGGTCGACGGGCGAACGCGAGGAAGCGAACCGCATTTGGGATGAAACGCTGCGCGAACATCCGGACAACGAGACTCTTCTAAAGACGCTACGGCGCTTCCGGCCGTGAATTGCATGGCCCGGGCGCTCGCGCTCGTCGCGCTCCTCGTGCTGGCTGGCTGCGCGGCGCTCGAATTCGAGCGCGCCGCGGATGCGCGCGGCTTCGAGCTTTCCGGGCGAATCGCGGTGCGCTACGGCGCGGAGGCCGCGGGCGGGCAGCTGCGCTGGCGGCACGACCGCGGCGGCGATGAGATGCTGATCAGCTCGCCGCTGGGCCAAGGCCTCGCGCGCATCCAGCGCGACGGCGAGGCCGTGAAGCTGACGACCGCCGACGGCCGTGAGTACCGTGCGGCCGACGCGGAAGAACTCACGCATCGCGTGCTGGGATTTCGCGTGCCGCTGGCGGCGCTTCCCGACTGGGTGCAGGGAAGAGCGGCGCGCGACATGGCGGTGACGCAAGCACAGCGCGACGCGCAGGGGCGCCTCGTTCTGCTCGAGCAGGCCGGCTGGCGCATCGAATTCCTCGCCTACGCAGACGACGCTGCGCGGCCGACGCGCCTGCGGCTGACCTATCCCGCGCTCGAACTGCGCCTTGTCATCGCAGAGTGGCGCACGGCGCCGGACACCAACTGATCGGCCGTGCAGTGGTATCCCGCACCTGGCAAGCTGAATCTTTTTCTGCACGTGCTCGCACGCCGCGCGGACGGCTATCACGAGCTGCAGACGGTGTTTCAGCTTATCGACCGGGCCGATCGCGTCGGCGTGGCGCTGCGCGAGGACGGCGTGCTGCAGCGGCTGGACGCGTTGCCTGGCGTGCCGCCGGAGAGCGATCTCTGCCTGCGCGCTGCCCTGCGCATGAAGGCGCTCGCGGAGGCGCGGCTGGGGCCCTCGGCGGCGGCGCGACTCGGCGCTGCGATCGCGCTGGAAAAGCATCTGCCGATAGGGGGTGGGCTCGGCGGGGGCTCGTCGGATGCTGCCACGGTGTTGCTGGTGCTGAACCGGCTCTGGAACCTGAACCTCGACCGCGCGGCGCTCATCGCCGAAGCCGCACGGCTGGGCGCCGATGTGCCACTGTTCGTCTTTGGCCGCAACGCCCTCGGCGAGGGCATCGGCGAGCGCCTGCGCGCCCTCGATCTGCGCCCGGCCTGGTACCTGGTGCTGGTACCGCCCGTCAGCGTGTCGACGCGCGAGGTCTTTGCTTCGCCCGCGTTGACACGGGACACGAAACCTCTCAAAATAATGCCCTTTTTTCAGGGGCTTGGGAGAAACGACCTCGAGCCGGTCGTGACCGCCCGATATCCCGAGGTCGCCGCGCAGCTGGATTGGCTCAGACGGCAGTGTCCGGGGGCGCGGATGACGGGCAGTGGGGGGTGCGTGTTCGCAGCATTCGATTCCGCTGCGAAGGCGCGGGCGCTACAGTCGCGCCTGCCGGCGTCGATGCACGGGTTCCTCGCCGAGGGACTTGCCCATCACCCGCTGCACGACTGGGCGCAGGATTGAGGTTCGAGACGAAACAACCACTGGGGCGTCGCCAAGCTGGTTAAGGCACCGGATTTTGATTCCGGCATTCCTAGGTTCGAATCCTAGCGCCCCAGCCACACAACCACGCAGCTTCGGCTCGGACCCGAGGCCGCTCTTTCACCCGCACAGGACGTCCGATGACCAACCTGCCGCTCGAGCGCTTGATGGTGTTCACCGGGAACGCGAATGCGCGTCTCGCGCAGGACGTCGTCAAGCAGCTGAACATCGGCCTCGGGCGCGCGATCGTGGGGCGATTTTCCGACGGCGAGGTGCTGGTCGAACTGCTGGAGAACGTGCGCGGCAAGGACGTCTTCGTCCTGCAGTCCACCTGCGCGCCGACCAACGACAATCTGATGGAGCTGCTCGTGATGGTCGACGCGCTCAAGCGCTCGTCGGCGGCGCGCGTCACTGCGGCGATCCCGTACTTCGGCTACGCGCGCCAGGATCGACGGCCGCGCTCGGCGCGGGTCGCGATCAGCGCCAAGGTGGTGGCCAACATGCTGACCTCGGTCGGCGTGGCGCGCGTGCTGACCATGGACCTGCATGCCGATCAGATCCAGGGCTTCTTTGACCTGCCGGTCGACAACATCTACGCGGCGCCGGTGTTGCTGGGCGACGTCTGGAAGCAGCGCTACGACGACTTGATCGTGGTTTCGCCGGACGTCGGCGGCGTGGTGCGCGCCCGCGCCCTGGCGAAGCGGCTCGAATCCGATCTTGCCATCATCGACAAGCGCCGGCCGAAGGCGAATGTCGCGGAAGTGATGAATGTCATCGGCGACGTCTCCGGGCGCACCTGCGTGATCATGGACGACATGGTCGACACTGCGGGCACGCTGTGCAAGGCCGCCCAGGTGCTCAAGGAAGAGGGCGCGACGCGGGTCGTCGCCTACTGTACCCATCCCGTGCTCTCGGGCGGCGCCGTCGAGCGCATTGCGTCGAGCGACCTGGACGAGTTGGTCGTGACCGATACGATCCCGCTGAGCGAGCAGGGGCAGGCCTGCAGCAAGATCCGCCAGCTGTCCGTGGCCGGCCTGCTGGCCGAAACGATTCTGCGGATTTTCACGGAAGAGTCGGTGAGCTCGCTGTTTACCGAATAGAGTATTTTTCCAACCCCGTCTGTGCCTGGTCGCGGGCCTGACGGATTCACAAGGAGCAAGCGATGAAAATCGAAGTAAATGCGCAAAAGCGCGACGTGCAGGGAACGGGTGCGAGCCGCCGCCTGCGTCGCGTGGGCAAGGTGCCCGGCATCGTCTATGGCGGGGAGCATCCGCCCGTCAATATCGAGCTGGACCACAAGGAGATGCTGCAGAACCTGATGCGCGAGGCGTTCCACGCCTCGATCCTGACGCTCAAGCTCGACGGCCAGAGCGAGCAGGTGCTGCTGCGAGCCTTCAACATGCACCCCTTCAAGACCCGCGTGCAGCACGTGGACTTTCAGCGCGTCTCGAAAGACAAGAAGATCCACATGAAGGTGCCTCTGCACTTCGTCAACGCCGAGATTTCGCCGGGCGTGAAGGAGCAGGGCGGTGTGGCCAACCACGTCATGAATGACCTCGACATCAGCTGCCTGCCCGACGACCTGCCGGAGTTCATCGAAGTCGACTTGGGCAATCTGACGGTGGGGCACTCGATCCATGTGCGCGACCTCGCCCTGCCCAAGGGCGTCGAGCTGGTGCTGCACCGGACTGAAAACCCGGTGGTCGCGACCGTGATCCTCCCGGCGCTGGTCAGCGAAGAGGAAGAGACGGCTGCGGCGGAAGGCGCGCCGGCTGCAGGCGAGGTGCCGACCACGGAGCAGGGCGCCAAACCCGAGGAAGGCGAAGGCGGCGAGGAGAAGGGCAAGTAACGCGTCGCTGCAGCGCCGGTCGCGGCGGAGGGCTTGCCGCCTTCCACCGCGTTGCTTCCGGCGCGCGCCGATCACGCGAGACACCGCATGTCGAGCATCCGCATAGTCGTCGGCCTGGGCAATCCGGGCAAGGAATACGAACGCACCCGGCACAACGCCGGATTCTGGTTCGTGGAGCGGCTCGCCCTCGCTCGCGGCGTCGCGCTCAAAAAGGACAACCACTATCAGGCGCTGGTGGGCAAGGACGGCGCGCTGTGGCTGGTGATGCCGCAGACCTTCATGAACGCCTCGGGACGGGCGGTGCAGATGCTCGCCCACTTCTTCAAGGTCCAGCCCGCGGAGATCCTCGTGGTACATGATGAGCTCGACTTCGCGCCGGGTACCGCGCGCCTCAAGCAGGGCGGGGGCATCGCTGGGCACAACGGTCTGAGGGACATCTCGCAGCGTCTCGGGTCGCACGACTACTGGCGCCTGCGCATCGGCGTGGGACGGCCGCCGGCCGGGCGCGACGGCGGGGACTACGTGCTGGAGAAGCCCCCAGCCGAGGAGCGCGAGGCGATCGAGGGGGCGATCGCGCGCGCGCTCGAACTCGTTCCGCAAATGCTGGAGGGCGACCTGCAGAGCACGATGCAGAAGCTGCACACGCGCGACAAGCCGGTCGAGAGGAAAGCCGAGGAAAAGAAGGCCAAAGAGAAGAAGCCGGATAAAGAAGTGGAGCAGAAAGCGGCGCAGAAACCGGAAAAGAAGACGCCCGAATCGAAGGAGGCGAACAAGCCTCAGACGCCGCCTCCCCCGCCGAAGGAAAAGAGCACCGGCCTGCTGAAGGGCCTGCTCAAGGGCCTGACTGGCACCAAGAAATGAGCCTGAAGTGCGGTATCGTCGGCTTGCCGAACGTCGGCAAGTCGACGCTCTTCAATGCCCTGACCAAGGCGTCGATCTCGGCGGAAAACTATCCGTTTTGCACGATTGAGCCCAACGTCGGCATCGTCGAGGTGCCCGATCCGCGGCTGGCGGAGCTTGCGCGCATCGCGAAGCCACAGAAGGTCATTCCGGCGGTGGTCGAGTTCGTCGACATCGCGGGCCTGGTCGCCGGCGCGTCCAAGGGCGAGGGCCTCGGCAACCAGTTTCTCGCCAACATCCGCGAGACCGACGCGATTGCGCACGTGGTGCGCTGCTTCGAGGACCCGAACGTGGTGCACGTCGCGGGCAAGGTCGACCCGGTGTCGGACATTGAAACCATCAACACCGAACTCGCACTTGCCGATCTCGCCGCGGTGGAAAAGCAGCTGGCCAAGAACGAGAAAGTGGCGAAGGCCGGCGGCGACAAGGAGGCGCAGCGGCTGGTGGCCGTACTGCACAAGGTGCAGGCGGCGCTAGACGAGGGGCGCCCGGCACGCTCGGTCGAACTGGCGCGCGAGGAGCTGGCGGTGCTGAAGCCGCTGTTCCTGCTCACCATGAAACCGACGACGTACGTGGCCAACGTCGCCGAGAACGGCTTTCGCGACAACCCGCTGCTTGCGGCGGTCGAGGCGCACGCGGCGAAGGAAGGCGCGCCGGTGGTCGCGATCTGCGCGGCGATCGAGGCGCAGATCGCCGACCTGAGCGACGAGGACAAGAAGCTGTTCCTTGCCGACATGAACATGGACGAGCCCGGGCTGAACCGCGTCATTCGCGCCGGCTACGAACTTCTCGGCCTGCAGACCTATTTCACCGCCGGACCGAAGGAGGTGCGCGCCTGGACCGTGCGGGTCGGCGCGACTGCGCCCGAGGCCGCCGGCGTCATCCACACCGACTTCCAGCACGGCTTCATCCGTGCCGAGGTGATCGCGATCGATGACTACCTGCGCCTCGAGGGCGAGCAAAAGGCGAAGGAGGCGGGCAAGATGCGGGTGGAAGGCAAGGACTACGTCGTCCGCGACGGCGACGTCATGCACTTTCGCTTCAACGTCTGAGCGCCCTTTCCGCGCGCTTCAGCGCGCGGTGGACCGGGTGGCCATGTGCTCATGCGGCGGGCGCGCATCCTGCAGGATGTCGAGCCCGGCCTGGTAGACGCTGGTCTCGATCTCGAGAAAGCCGAGCACCGTGTGGAAGATGTTGGCATGCGTGAAACGCACGTCCCGCTTCTTCTGCAGTGCGGGCAGATCGACGTCGTCGAAGTTCTTGCCGAACCAAAGCACGACGGGCACGCGCACCTGCGTATCGGGCGCGATCAGCTTGGGCATGCCATGCAGATAGAGCCCGCCCTCGCCGAGCGATTCACCGTGATCGCTGACATAGAACAGCGCCGTCTCGAAGTGCGCATCGTTGCGCTCGAGCAGCGCGATGGTTTGCGCCAGGAAATGGTCGGTATACAGAATCGCGTTGTCGTAGGCGTTGTCGATCTCATCCCGGCTGCAGCGGCTCAGGTCGTCGTCACGACAGGCGGGCTTGAATCGTTCGAAAGCCGCGGGATAGCGCCGGTAGTAGGCCGGCCCGTGGTTCCCCATCTGGTGCAGCACGATGAAGGTATCCCCGCTCGGATGCGCGTCGATGTAGCGCTGCAGATCGCCGAGCATGCCCTCATCACGGCACTCGAGGTCGCAGACCGGATTCAGCTTCGGTGAGCGGTAGTCCTCATACGGCACGCGCAGCGCGACGCCCTTCGAATCCGAGTTGTTGTCGCGCCAGAGCACGTTTACGCCCGCGTGTTGCAGCACGTCGAGAAGGTTCTCGCGCCCCGTGCCCCGCGCAGCGCTTCGGCTCTCGCCATCGAGCGCGAACATGCAGGGCACCGAAACGGCAGTCGAGGTACCGCAGGCCCAGACGTTCGTGAGGCTGATCGCGCCGGCCTTGCGCAGCTGCGGGTTCGTGTCGCGTGCGTAGCCGTTCAGCGAAAAGCGGTCCGCGCGGGCCGTTTCACCGAGCACCATGATGATGAGCTCCCGGTGCGGATCGGTTGCGGGGATCTTCGCGTCCCTGCCCACGGGCGCGAGCGCGGTATCGACTTCCGGCGTCAGGCGCTGGCGCAGGTATTGGATCGCGGCGTAGCTGTAGTAGGTCGGATTCGCGTAAGCGCGCAGCGCCTTGTGCTCGCGGAAGAACGAGGCATAGAAGCTGCCGAAGGCAAGCACCACGCCCGCCATGGTCGCCAGCGTGAACCCCAGCAGCTTAAGGCGCGCGAGCAGCTCGCTGCGCAGGCCGCGCCAGCGCAGCGGCAGACGGGCGACCAGGACTGCCGGCACGAGGCCAAGCACGACGAAATAGGCGAGCAGCTTGACGTTGAGCAGATCGCGCACTTCGGCCACGTTCGTCAGGGCAGCGTTGTGCAGCATTTCGTCGCTGATGACGACGCCATAGCTGTCCATGAAATAGGCCGCCAGCGACGACAGCAGCAAAAAGAGGATGAGGACCGGCTTGGTGGCGCGCCAGATGCACAGCGCGGCGAGCAGCACGATGGTGGTCCCACCGAACACGACGATCAGCGACAGCAGCGGCACTGCCGTGCTGCCGTCGAGCGCGTACGTCTTCAGCAGGTTGGAGATGAACGCGCCGTTGCCGAATGCCGTCAGGAAAACGGCGACGACAACGATCAGCGTATTGGCGGTCAGGCCGCGCCGGGGCAGGCGTGGGAGGGTCATCGATTCGGGCTCGCAGAGCCTGCGCGCCTCGAGAGGGATCGTCCAGCAGACCCGTCGCGGCGGTAAAGGTTCCCGTGCACCGGCGCTGACGTCTAGCGTTTCACCGCGACGGGCCTGGCCTGGATCGGCCAGACGCCGCGCAGGATCGCGCGCCGCCCGTCGAACGCAAGGAAGCTCTGGGCGCCATAGTGCGGCAGCGGCCGCTCGAGCGCCTCGATCGCCGCGCCATCGCGGGCCGAGATGACGGCAATCGGCGTGGCGTCGGGTTTGCGTACCACGGCCCAAACCTGGGCGGTCCCGCGCCCTTCAAGTTCGCTGGGCCGCCTCGGCAGGTGCAGGCGTGCGAGCGCCGCATCGACATCCGCATGCACGCCGACGATGAGAAGCGGACTTTTGCCGTCGTCGCGGAGAGCGACCTCGCGCGCGGGCGACTCGAACAGCCGCGTGGCGATTCGGCGCGCGGCCACGCGCACGTCCACCGTCTCGCTGACGACCGCGAAGCGCGGCGCGCGCGCCAGGATCCACTGGCGCAGGATCGGCGGCAGCGTCTGCGGGTCGAGCGCGCGCCACAGGCGCAGGTCGGGATCGAGGCGAACGGCGGTGGCAGAACCGGGGGCGGACACGGTGAGGGTCTGCCGCGCGTCGGCAAACGCCACGATGCGTCGCACCGTACCCTCGGTCGTGTCGAACTCGAGCGGAACCCCCAGCGCGTAGGGTGGCGAGGGCTGTTCTAGCGTCACCTCGACCCCGTCGCCGCGCGCGCGCGCGGCGACGACGCGTGGCGCCGGCGCATCCGCGCGCCTGAGCCACTGCGCGAAGAACGTCGACAGATCGCGTCCGGAGGCGGCTTCGAACGCCGTGCGCAGATCGTTCCACGAGGCCGAGCGAAAGCGCTGCGCGCGCCAGAAGCCGCGCAGCCCCGCGTCGAACGCGGTCTCGCCGATCAGATCGCGCAACATGAGGAACAGCATGGCCGCCTTGCCGTAGCCGGTCGCGGCGTCGGCGCCGTGCGCGCGCGAGCGGAACGCGGTGAGCGGCTTCGCGGCGCCTGGCGGCAGCGCGGCGAGATCGCGCAGCCAGCCGAGCCGCATCTCGCGCGCTGCGTCGGCCGAAGTGTCCTCCTTGAAGGCGTAGTCGGCCATGAAGGTGGTCAGGCCCTCGGCCCAGTTTCCGCCAGCGGTGTCGACGTAGACTCCGTTGCCCCACCAGTTGTGCAGCACTTCGTGGCCGAGCGAGGTCGCGCGGATGAACGGCAGCCGCAGCACCGCCTCGCCGATGTAGGTGAGCGTCGGCATGCCGAAGCCAGTCGGCAGGGGGCTGGCGACGACCGAGAAGGATCTGAAGGGATACGGTCCGATGCGTTCTGCATAGCGCGCGATATAGCCCCGGCTGTCGTCGAGGTAGCCCTCGGCGAGCGTCGCGATGGCCGGGCTGAAGTAGGTGCGCAGGCGCAGTGGCGGCGCGTCCTCGCGTTCGACGATACGCTCGCTCACGACATAGGGCCCCGCCATCAGGTCGATGCCGTCGGTCGGCACCGGCATGTCGAACGTCGCCACCGTGCGCGCGGCACCGCCGGCGGCGACCGACTCCTCGACGAGGTCGCCGGCGACGAGGCCGCGCTGTCCCGAGGGGAGCGAGAGCCGCACGCGGTAGGTAAACAGCGCGCCTGGCCACGGATACCAGGCGCTGGCGGAGGGCAGGAAGCTGCCCTCGGGCGCCGCCATCGGCGGCAGTGCGCGCAGCACGCGGCGGTGATCGGCGCCCCGATCGAGCGGTGCGAGCGCACCTTCGTAGGCGATGCGCAGTTCGCGCCCGCCACGCGCAGCCCGTGGCAGACGCCACTCGCGTACGCCCTGCGCGATCGGGTCGGCGCGCGCGACGACGGGTTTCCCGTCGACCCGGGCGGCGGTGATCCGCAGGTTCTGGTGCAGGACGATCGCGCGCGATGCTTCGGCCGGCAGCGTCGCCTCAACGCGCAGCCGGCGCGTCGCCGGATCGAGCGCCACGTCGAGCTCGAGGCGAGGGGGCGCCGCCTGTACGCCGCAGGCAACGAGCAGCGCGGCGGCGAGCGCCGCACGCAGGCGCATCGACATTACTGCGGCGTCGCCGGCGGAAACTTGATGACGCGCTCGAAGGTTTCGTCGCCGCGGCGCAGTGCGATCGGCAGCCAGGTGCCCGGCGGCTGTGCCCGCACCGCCGAGATGACGGCTTCCAGGCCGCCGACTGGTGCGCCGGCGATCGAGACGATGGCATCGCCCGCGCGCAGGTCCATCGATGCGGCGAGGCTGTCCTTTATGACGTTGACGATGATCACCGTCTTGTCTTTCTGCGTGAGCTGTACGCCGAGCCGAGGCTTCGGCCGGGGTGCTTCGCGACCCGCCGGCAGGGCGAACACGGCATCGGCAAATCCGGCGACCAGGGCCTTGCAGTCCCGCGGCACATCGACCGGCAGTAGGGTGGTCACGCGGCCGATGCCGAGATCGCGCAACTGGTGCGGAATGCCGAAGCCGTTGCGCAGATGGCCGCTGCCGGCGATGCCGACGACGAGCGGCTGCCGGCCGGTGGTTGCATTTCGGAGCCGGTCGGCCGCGGCTTCCGCCATGGCGCGGTCCCAGGTGGTCTGCGACTCCACGAAGCGCTGAAAGGCGGAGTCGTCGCGCGAGGGCGTTTTCGACTTGCCTTGCTCGGCCAATGGATGCTGGCGATAGATCTCGAACAGCGCGTCGACGTAAGCCAAACTCGGCGTCGCGGGGCGACCGACGCCCTCCTTGCGCGTCTCGGGCACTGCGTCCCAGCCTTCGGCGGCGATCGCACGCGTCAGCTCGCGCTCCACGTTCATCGCGAATATCGGGATGCGGTGAATGCGCGCGAACTCGAACAGCGGCAGGTACAGCTGTGGCGGCATATTCCAGACCTTCTGCCACTCGGCCTGCGCCAGGAACGCCGCCGCGTCGAGCTTGCCGGCCACCCAGCGATCGAGCACCGGCTGCACGCGGCGCGGGAAGGCCTCGAAGCCAATCGCCATGTCGGGACGCTGCGCGTGCAGCGCGGCGAGCGTGTGCAGCTGCCAGCGATGGTGGTCTTCGTCGTCGTGCCGTTCGCCGAGCAGCACGACGTCGCTCTCGGCCGCTGCCCGGATGATCTCCGGCGCCGGCGTGGCCTGCCGCGCGGTGCCGTCGAGCCGGTACCAGGCGCTGGGCGCAACGCAGCCGGCCTGCGCCTGCGCTTCAGCGTGCACCGCAGTATCCGCAGCGCAGGCCGCGAGTGCGAGGGTCAGACCGATCGAAGGGAACAGGCGCACGAGCACGATCGGCCGCCTAGCGCGCGAGCGCCTCTGCACCTGGCTCCTGCGCAACACCGCGCGCCGCGCGGCGCCGCTCGTGCTCGGCGAGATGGCGCTTGCGCACGCGGATCGCGCGCGGCGTGACCTCGACCAGCTCGTCGTCCTCGATGAATTCGATCGCCGTCTCGAGCGTCAGCCGTACCGGCGGAGTGAGCAGCACGTTGTCATCCTTGCCGGAGGCGCGCACGTTGGTGAGCTTCTTGGTCTTGATCGGATTGACCACCAGATCGCTCGATCGGCTGTGGATGCCGACGATCATGCCTTCATAGACCTTGTCGCCCGGCGAGACGAACAGGCGCCCGCGCTCCTGCAGGTTGAACAGCGCGTAGGCGACCGCTTCGCCGTCTTCCTGCGAGCACATCGCGCCGTTGCGTCGCCCGGGCAGCTCGCCCTTCCAGGCGTCGTAGCCGTCGAACACGTGGCTCATGATGCCGTTGCCGCGCGTCAGGTTCATGAATTCGCCCTGGAATCCGATCAGGCCGCGCGCGGCGACGCGGTAATCGAGTCGCACGCGTCCCCGCCCATCGGGCAGCAGCTCGACCAGCTCGCCGCGCCGCGCGGCGAGCGATTCCATCACCGGGCCCTGGTGCGCCTCCTCGACGTCGAGCGTCAGCAGCTCGACCGGCTCCTGCAGCACGCCGTCGACCATCTTGGTGATGACCCGCGGACGGCCGAGTGCGAGTTCGTAGCCCTCGCGCCGCATGTTCTCGGCGAGAATCGTGAGGTGCAGCTCACCGCGTCCCGAGACGAGGAACACGTCGGCATCCGCAGTGTCCTCGACGCGCAGCGCGACGTTGACGTTCAGCTCACGCATCAGTCGCTCGCGCAGCTGACGGCTGGTGACGAAACGGCCGTCGCGCCCGGCCAGTGGCGAGGTGTTGACCTGAAAATTCATCGTCAGCGTCGGCTCGTCGACCTTGAGCGCGGGCAGTGGCTCCGGGCACTCGGGGGCGCACAGCGTCGCGCCGATCGCGACGGCATCGATGCCGGTGACCTGCACGATGTCGCCCGCGCGCGCCTCTTCCAGCGGCACGCGCTCGAGACCGCGAAAGCCGAAGACCTGGCCGACCTTGGCACGTAGCGCTGCGCGCTCGGGATGCGCCAGCACGACCTCCATGCCGGTGCGCAGACGACCGCGGCGAATGCAGCCGATGCCGATGCGGCCGACGTAGCTTGAGTAATCGAGCGCCGCGATGCGCAGCTGCAACGGGCCGTCAGCGTCGTCGTCCGACGGCGGTGGCACGCGCTCGAGGATGACGTCGAACAGCGGGCGCAGGTCGCTGCCACGCGCGTGCCCATCGAGCGACGCCCAGCCCTGCAGCGCGGAGGCGTAGACCACCGGAAAGTCGAGCTGCGCTTCGCTGGCACCCAGCCGGTCGAACAGGTCGAAGGTGTGGTTGACCACCCAGTCGGGCCGCGCGCCGTCGCGATCGACCTTGTTCACCACCACGATCGGCCGCAGGCCGAGCGCGAGCGCCTTGCGCGTGACGAAGCGGGTCTGCGGCATCGGTCCTTCCACCGCATCCACCAGCAGCAGCACGCCATCGACCATGCCCAGCACCCGCTCCACCTCGCCGCCAAAGTCGGCGTGCCCCGGCGTGTCGACGATGTTGATGTGGACGCCGGCGTAGTCGATCGCGCAGTTCTTCGCCAGGATCGTGATGCCGCGCTCGCGCTCGAGATCGTTCGAGTCCATCACTCGCTCGGCGACGCGCTCGTGTGCGGCGAAGGCGCCGGCCTGGTGCAGCAGCTTGTCGACCAGCGTGGTCTTGCCGTGGTCGACGTGCGCGATGATGGCGATGTTACGGACGGAACGCGGCATAGGGGTTGCGCAAAAGGGCGCGATTTTATCAGCCGCGCTGGACCGACGGCACGCGTGGTGGCGTGCCATCGGCGCGGATTCCCCTCGCTCGGCTACTTGTCGAGCCCGGCGATCAGCACGTACTTCACCTCGAGGTACTCCTCGATGCCGTACTTCGAGCCCTCGCGGCCGAGGCCGGACTGCTTCACGCCGCCAAACGGCGCGACCTCCGTCGACAGGATGCCCGAGTTGACGCAGACCATGCCGGTCTCGATCTTTTCGGCGACGCGGAAGATGCGACCGACGTCGCGGCTGTAGAAGTAGCCGGCCAGGCCGAACTCGGTGTTGTTGGCGAGCTTGATCGCCTCTTCCTCGGTCTTGAAGCGGATGAGCGGCGCCACCGGGCCGAAGGTTTCCTCGTAGGACACGATCATCTCCGGCGTGACGCCGGTGATCACCGTCGGCTCGAAAAACAGGCCGCCCTTGGCGTGGCGTTTGCCGCCGAGCATCACCTTGGCGCCCTTGCCCAGGGCATCCGAGACATGCTGCTCGACCTTCTTCATGCCCTGCTCGTCGATCAGCGGCCCGATTACCACGCCGGCCTCCGTGCCTGCGCCGACCTTGAAGCTCTTGACCTTTTCAGCGAGCTTTGCGGCGAAGGCGTCGTAGACGCCGTCCTGCACGTAGATGCGGTTCGCGCAGACGCAGGTCTGGCCGGCGTTGCGGTACTTGCTGGCGATGGCGCCCTCTACCGCGGCATCCAGGTCCGCGTCGTCGAAGATGATGAACGGTGCGTTGCCGCCGAGCTCGAGCGAGAGCTTCTTGATGGTGTCGGCCGACTGGCGCATCAGGATACGGCCGACCTCGGTCGAGCCGGTGAAGGAGAGCTTGCGCACCGTCGGATTGGCGCACAGCTCCTGGCCGATCGCCGGCGCCGATTCGCCGCTGCCGGTGACGATGTTGAGCACGCCTTGCGGGATGCCGGCGCGTTCGGCGAGCTCGGCCATGGCGAGTGCGGAAAGCGGCGTCTGCTCGGCGGGCTTGAGCACCACGGTACAGCCCGCGGCGAGCGCGGGCCCCGCCTTGCGCGTGATCATCGCATTGGGAAAGTTCCACGGCGTGATCATCGCCGACACGCCGATCGGCTCCTTCATCACCAGCACGCGCCGGTCGGCCATGTGCGAGGGGATGACGTCGCCGTAGGCGCGCTTGCCTTCCTCGGCGAACCACTCGATGAACGAAGCGCCGTAGGCGATTTCGCCGCGCGCTTCCGTCAACGGCTTGCCCTGCTCGGCGGTGAGGATCTGCGCCAGGTCCTCCTGGTTCTGCATCATGAGGTTGAACCACTTGAGCAGGATGGCGTGGCGCTCCTTCGCCGTCTTCGCGCGCCACGCCGGCCAGGCGCGGTCGGCGGCCTCGATGGCACGCCGCGTCTCGGTGGCGCCCATGTCGGGCACCGCGGCGAGCACTTCGCCGGTGGCGGGGTTGCTGATGCTGAACGTCTTGCCGCCTTCCGCGTCCGCCCAGGCGCCGTCGACATAAGCCTGTGTGCGGAACAGTTGCGGGTCCTTTAGCGAGATCGGCGGGAGCCCTGATTTGCCCGGTGCATTCATGACGGTGTCCTCCTGTTGCGCTGCAATGCGGAAATTCTAGTGGCTTCGGCGCGCCGATGTCGCATTTGCGATCATTCGGGCGACAAACTTTATGATTGACAGTGCCCTGCGTGGGTGCGTACAGTGCCTTGGAAAAACCAGCATAAACAAGGACCTCCGATGCGTTCAGCAGAACGCGGCGCGAGGCCGTTCCGTCGTTTCGAACATGAGGAGAGCGCAATGAAACGCAGCACGCCCATCAAAGGGATCGCCGTCGCGCTGACGGCAGCCGCAGTACTCGCGCCGCTGGCACCGGCATCCGCGCAGGACGTGCGCATCGGCTACGCCATTGCGCGTACCGGACCGTGGTCGGTGGGCGCGCAGGTGACGCAGGAGCCGAACTACGTCATGTGGGCCGAGCAGGTGAACGCCGCCGGTGGCCTAAACGTCGGCGGCAAGAAGCGCAAGATCGAGCTCGTCGCCTACGACGACCGCAGCAACATGGAAACGGTCGTGCGCACCTACGAAAAGCTCATGACCAGCGACAAGGTGGATCTCATCCTGCCGCCCTGGGGCACAGGCGCGAACTTCGCGATCATGCCGCTCGCCAAGAAGCACGGCTATCCGATGCTGTCGTGCACGGCCGCCGGGCGCAAGCTGATCGGCATGAAGAACCCTTACTTTTTCGGCTTGCTGCAGCAGCCCGACACCATCATGGATGCGCTCGCCGAGTACATGGTCGCACGCAACGTGAAGACCGCGGCCGTGATTCACGTCGACGAGCTGTTCGGTCTCGCGATGTACAACGGGCTCGAGGCGTCGATGAAGCGCAAGGGCATCCGGATCGTCGAGAAGAAGAGCTATCCGCTCGGCATCAAGGACCTCTCGCCGGTGCTGAAGGGCATGCAGGCGAAGAACCCCGATGCCTTCGTCGGGCTGACCTACCCGCCGGGCACCTTCCTGTCGACCGGGCAATCGAAAGCGATCGGCTTCAACCCGAAGATCTTCTACGTTGCGGTTGCGGCAGCCTTTCCGGTGTATCGCGACAAGATGACGCCGGCGACGGTCGAGGGCGTGATGGGCATCGGCAGCTGGAACCCGAAGACGAGCCCGGCGGCAAAGGACTACTTCGACGCGCACGTAAAGCGCTGGAAGAAGGAGCCCGATCGCTGGGCGAGCGCGCACTGCTGGGCCGGGTTGCAGATCCTGCAGGCCGCGGTCGGAAAGGTCGGCCTCGATCGCAGAAAGATCCGCGACTACATCGCGAACACGGAACACGACACCATCATCGGCAAGATGCGTTTCAAGGGCAGCGAGAACGTATCGACGCCGGGCGTCGTGAGCCAGTGGCAGAACGGCGAGTTCGAGGTGGTGTGGCCGCCGCAGCGGGCAACCTCGGCGGCGCTGTTCCCGAAACCCAATTGGAAATAATCTAAGCACGCAATCCGCGCCCCGCGGGCCTTGACGCGAAGCGCGTCGCGGGCTCCGCGGGGCTTTTTTTCATCCTCCCATGGGATTTTGGCTCGAGCTCGCGGCGTCCGGACTGATCACCGGCGGGATCTATGCCGTGGTCGCGATCGGCCTCAACCTGCAGTACGGGTTGATGCGCATTCTGAACATCTCGCACGGCGAGTTCCTGATGCTCGGCGCCTACCTCACCTGGCTCGCGCACACCACGCTGAGAATCAATCCCGTGGTGCTGCTGCCGGTGGTCGCCGTGGCGCTGTTCCTGCTCGGTGTCGTGGTCTATCGCCTGTGCTTTCGGCGCATCGCGCGCGCGGCGCCGACGGTGGAGGTGATCGAGGCGAGAAGCCTGCTCGTCGGCTTTGGCCTGATGTTCTTCGTGCAGAACGCCGTGTACCTCGTCTGGGGTGCCGATCTGCGCGGCTATTCCTTCATGGCCGAGCCGGTCGACATCGCCGGCGCGCGCTTCATGGCGAACCGGCTGCTGGTGTTCGGTTTCGCGGTGGCGGCGAGCCTCGGCCTGCTTGCGCTGTTGCGCTGGACCCTGTTCGGCAAGGCAGTGCGCGCGATGATGCAGTCGCCGACCGGGGCGCAGCTGGTCGGTGTCGACACGGGGACCCTGCACCCGCTGGTGTTCGGTGCCGGTCTGGCGCTGGCCGGCGTCGCCGGCGGATTGCTGTCGATGGTGTACGAGATCTCGCCGACGATGGGTGAACCCTACACCGTCACCGCGCTGATCGTGATCACGCTCGGTGGTCTCGGTAGCGCGATCGGCAGCCTGCTCGGCGGCTTTCTGCTCGGGCTGGTCGAGGCCTTCGGCATGCACTTCACCAATCCCTCGCTGAAGATGGTGCTGTCCTACGGCGTGCTGGTCGCGGTGCTGATCGCCCGTCCGAAGGGGCTGTTCGCACGATGAACGCAGCGGTGACATCGAAGATGCGCGGCGTGCCGCTCGCCCTGGCATTGACTGCGGGCGGCGGCGTCGTGCTGGCGCTGCTGCCCTGGCTGCTGTCGGACTTCCTGCTGGCGCTGGCGCTCAGCTGCCTGATGTTCGCCGCGCTTGCGGTGAGCTGGTCGATGTTCTGCGGTCCGACGCAATACCTGTCGCTCGCCACCTCGGCCTTTTTCGGCCTCGGTGCCTACGTCACCGCCTGGGGGCTGGAGTCCATGCCCTACGGCCTGGCGGTGCTCGGCGGCGGGCTGGTCGGCGCGGCATTCGCCGCGCTCATCGGGATGCTCGTGCTGCACCTGCGCGGTGCCTATTTCGCCGTCATCACCTTCGGCCTGACCGAGCTGACGCTGCACTCGGTGACCTATTTCGAAAAAACCTACGCCAATACCGCAGGGCGGATCATCAGCGAAGCCCCCGAGAACACGGTGATCTACTGGACCGTGCTCGGCATCACGCTGCTCGCCATCGCCACGGCGATCCTGGTGCGCGCCAGCCGCCTCGGCTTCGCGCTTTCCGGCATCGGCGGCGACGAAGAGCGCGCGCAGACGCTCGGCGTGAACACGCGCCGTGTGAAGGTCATCGCGTTTACGCTGTCGGCGTTCTTCCCGGGCGCGCTCGGTGCGGCGATGGCGGTGCGCTGGACCTACATCGAGCCGCTGTCGGTGTTCAATCCCTTCATCGGCTTTCAGACCGTGCTCATCGCCATGGTCGGTGGCGCACAGACCCTGCTCGGGCCCATCGTGTCATCGGTGTTCTTCAGCCTGCTTACAGAATTCCTGCGCCTGCGCTTCCCCTACGCTTTCCTGCTCGTCCTCGGGCTGTTGCTGGTGGTGCTGGTGCTGTACCTGCCGGGCGGCCTGGCGTCGCTGTTCGTGCGCCGAGCGAGGCAGCATGGCTGAGGCGCTGCTGTCCGCGCGCGGCGTGAGCGTGCGCTTCGGCGGCCTGACCGCCGTGAATGCGGTCGACCTCGACGTGCGTGCGGGTGAGCTGGTCGGCATCATCGGCCCGAATGGCGCAGGCAAGACGACCTTCTTCCATACGCTGTCGGGCGTGCTCAGACCGACCGAGGGCCGGCTGATCGTGGCGGGCGACGATCTCACCGGATGCGCGCCGCATGTCTACGCGGCGCACGGCGTCGCACGCACCTTCCAGACGCCGCGCGTATTCCGCGACATGCCGGCGGGGGACAACGTGCGCTTCGCGCTCGAGTTCGCCGGCCGCCTGCGCAGGCACGCGCACGACGCCTTCGACGACGCCGAAACGATCCTCGGCTTTCTCGGTCTGGCCGAGGTGGCGGCGATGCCGGCCGGGGCGCTCACACCGGCGCGCCAGCGCCTGCTCGAGATCGGCGTCGCGCTCGGCGCGCGCCCGCGCGTGCTGCTGCTCGACGAGGTCGCAGCCGGACTCACCCACACCGAAGTCGACGCCACCGCGCAGCTCGTCCGCCGGGTGCGCGACGAGCTCGGCGTGGCGGTGATCTGGATCGAGCACGCGGTGCGCGCGCTGATGGACACCGTCGAGCGTGTCGCCGTGCTGCATCAGGGCGCCAAGATCGCGGACGGCGATCCGCGCGCCGTGGCGAAGCAATCGACGGTGATCGAAGCCTACCTGGGCGAGGAAGGCGGGCCGGAAAGGATCGCGGCATGAGCGCCGCGCTCGTGGTGCGCAACCTCTCGGCGGGTTACGGCCCGATGCGAGTGCTGGAGAACGTCGCGCTCGAGGCGCCGAGCGGTGAGCTCACGGTCGTTGTCGGCCCGAACGGCGCCGGCAAGAGCACGCTGCTGCGTGCGATCTCGGGCATCATCCCGCGCGCGGGCGAAGTGCTGTTCGACGGTGAGCCGCTGCCGACGCGCGCCTCGGCGATCGTTTCGCGCGGCCTGGCGCAGGTGCCCGAGGGGCGACAGCTGTTTCCGCAGATGACGGTCCTCGAGAACCTCGAGCTCGGCGCCTACCTCGTCCGCCGCGCCGAGCGCGCCGGACGCCTCGCGCGGGTGCTCGAGCTTTTTCCGCGGCTCGCCGAGCGGCGTCATCAGCTCGCCGGTACCATGTCGGGCGGCGAGCAGCAGATGCTCGCCGTCGGGCGCGCGCTGATGGGCAAGCCGAAGCTGCTGATGCTCGACGAGCCTTCGCTCGGTCTCGCGCCGAGGATGGTCGACGAGCTGCTGGCGATCGTGCGCCGCATCCGTGACGAGGGCGTGACCGTGCTGCTGGTCGAGCAGAACGTCGCCAAGGCGCTGGCGATCGCGGAAAGCGCCTACGTGCTGGAACGCGGCGCGGTCGTGATGAAGGGGGCCGCGCGCAGCCTGCTCGGCTCGGAGCGGCTGCGCGCGTCGTATCTCGGAACCGAAACGAAACCCGGAATGCTGATCTGGAAAGGAGGGCTTTTCATGACCACGGAACAGACCACTGCGGTGACCATCGCCGCGGAGAACGCTTGGAAGGGGAAAGTCTTTTCCGGGCGCTGGATGATGCCGAAGGGCGGCTCGCGCGAAGTGATCGAGCCGGCCACCGGCAACGTGCTGACCGAGGTCGGCATCGCCGACGCAGAGGACGTGCGCGAGGCGGCGGCGACGGCCAAGGCGGCGCAGATCGAATGGGCGAACACGCCGGCCGATCAGCGTGCCGCGGTGCTGCGCCGCGCCGCGCAGTTTCTCGAAGCGCAGAGCGACACGCTGCGCCCCTGGATCATGCGCGAAACTGGCGGCATCGCGCCCAAGGCCGACAAGGAGCTGCATTTTGCGACCGAGATCCTGATCGAGGCGGCGGCGATTGCGACCCAGCCGCCCGGCGTGATGCTGCCCTCCGGACCGAAGCGCATGAGCTTCGCGCGGCGCGTGCCGCACGGCGTGGTTGGCGTCATCTCGCCGTTCAACTTCCCGCTGATCCTGTCGACGCGTGCGGTCGCGCCGGCGCTGGCGCTCGGCAACGCGGTCATCCTCAAGCCCGATCCGCAGACGCCGGTGACCGGCGGCTTCATCCTGGCGCGTATTTTCGAGGCGGCCGGGCTGCCCGCGGGCCTGCTGCACGTCCTGCCGGGCGGCGCGCAGACCGGCGAGGCGATCGTCAGCGACCCGGACATCGCCATGATCTCGTTCACCGGCTCGACCGCGGCCGGGCGGCGCGTCGGCGAGCTGGCGAGCAAGCACCTGAAGAAGGTGACGCTCGAACTCGGCGGCAAGAATTCGACCATCGTGCTGGACGACGCCGACCTCGATGTCGCCGCGTCCTGCGTCGCCTGGGGCGCTTATCTGCACCAGGGGCAGATCTGCATGGCGACGGGCAACGTCTACGCGCATCGCAGTATTGCGCGCGACCTCACCGAGCGCCTGGTGCGCAAGGCCAAGCACCTGCCGGTGGGCGATCCGACCAGCGGCAAGGTGGCGCTGGGGCCGCTGATCAACGCGCAGCAGCTCGAGCGGGTCGACGGCATCGTCCGCGACGCGGTGGCCAAGGGCGCGGTGCTGCGCGCCGGCGGCGAGCACGAGAACCTGTTCTACAAGCCGACCGTGCTGGAGGAAGTGCGACCGGGCATGCGCGTGCTGGAGGAGGAGGTGTTCGGGCCGGTGGTGGCGATCGTGGCCTTCGATTCCGACGACGAGGCGATCGCGATGAACAATGCCTCGCAGTACGGCCTGTCGACCGGCGTGATCACCACCTCGCTCGAGCGCGCGATGAGCTTCACCGCGCGCCTCACGACCGGCATCATCCACGTCAACGACCAGACCGTCGGCGACGAACCCTGGGTACCGTTCGGCGGCACCGGCGCCTCCGGCAACGGCGGCCGGCATGGCGGCGTCGCCAACTGGGAGGAGTTCACCCAGTGGCAGTGGGTGACGATGCAAGACAAGGCGACGCCGTTCCCCTTCTGAACGGCGTGTCCAGCGTGGTGCACGGCAGGACAAGCCGGCATGGATAAGGTCGCCATCGTCGGCGGCGGTCTCTGCGGGCTGGCGCTCGCCATGAATCTGCACGCGCGCGGCATCGGCTGCACGGTCTTCGAGCGCGCGGAGGAGATCCGGCCGCTCGGCGTCGGCATCACGCTGCTGCCGCATGCAATGCGCGAGTTCGCCGCGCTCGGCCTGTCCGAGGCGATCCTCGCCGCCGGCATCGAGAACCGCGAAAGCTGCTTTTTCAACCGCTTTGGCCAGCTGATCTACCGCGAAGACCGCGGCCGCTACGCCGGCTACCCGCTGCCCGAGGTCGGCATCCACCGCGGGCGGCTGCACGGAATTCTGTACGCGGCGGCGCTCGCGCGTCTCGGTGCGGCGCGCATCCGCCTCGGCCACCAGTGCACGGGCGTCGAGCAGGACGCGCAGGGCGCCAGCTTGCGCTTCGTCTCGAGCGCGACGCAGGCGCCGCTGGCGCCCGCGCGTGCCGAGGTCGTCGTCGACTGCGAGGGCGTCAACTCGGCGCTGCGCGCGCAGTTCTACCCCGCCGAACACCTGGCCTTCGCCGGCATCAACACCTGGCGCGGGGTGACGCGCCACGCGCCGATCCTCACCGGGCGCAGCTACCTGCGCGTTGGCTCGCTGCGCAGCGGCAAGATGGTGATCTATCCGATCGTCGACGATATCGACGGCGACGGCAGCGGTCGGCAGCTGATCAACTGGGTCGCCGAGGTACAGCGCGAGGACTTCGCGCGCAACGACTGGAACCAGCCGGGCGAGTTGACGGACTTCATCGGCCTGTACGAAAGCTGGCGTTTCGACTGGCTCGACGTGCCGGCACTGATTCGCAACGCCGAGCAGATTCTCGAGTACCCGATGGTCGATCGCGATCCGGTCGATCGCTGGACCTTCGATCGCGTCACGCTCGCCGGCGACGCCGCGCACCCGATGTACCCGCGCGGCTCGAACGGCGCGGCGCAGGCGGTGATCGACGCGCGCACGCTGGCCGACTGCCTGGCGGCGGCCGTCGATCCGCGCGACGCGCTACGGGCCTACGAGGCGGCGCGCCGCGAGGTGACGGCGAAGATCGTGCGCACCAACCGCGCGCATCCGCCCGATTACATCATCGCCAGGGTCGAGGAATGCGTCGGCGACCGGCCGTTCGACGACCTGGAGCGCTACGTGACGCAGGAGGAACTGCGCGCGCTTTCCGAGAACTACAAGCGCATCGCCGGATTCAGCGCCGCCGACGTCGCAGCGGCACCCGCCGCTCAGAACGTGCCCGGGTAGGCGCCGCCGTCCAGCAGGAAGTTCTGTCCGGTGATGTAGCCGGCCTGCGCGCTGCATAGGTAGGCGCAGCAGTCGCCGAACTCCTCGATCGTGCCGAAGCGCCCCGCCGGGTTGGCGTCGGCGCGTGCCTTGGCGAGCGCCTCCGGCGTGGTGCCGGTCTTCTTCGCGTTGAAGGCGAAATTCGAGCGCAGCCGGTCGGTGTCGAACGGCCCGGGCAGCAGGTTGTTGATGGTGACGTTGTGGCGCACGGTCTTGCGCGACAGGCCGGCGATGAAGCCATGCAGGCCGGTGCGTGCGCCGTTCGACAGTCCGAGCTCCGGAATCGGCATCTTCACCGCGCCCGAGGTGATGTTGACGATACGGCCGAACTTGCGCTCGATCATGCCGTCGACCACCGCCTTGATGAGCTCGATCGGCGTGAGCATATTGGCCTCCAGCGCCTTGATCCAGTCCTCGCGCGACCAGTCACGGAAGTCCCCCGGCGGCGGCCCCCCGGCGTTGTTGACCAGGATGTCGACCGCGCCGGCCGCCTTGAGCGCCGCCGCGCGCCCTTCTGCCGTCGTGATATCGCCCGCGACGGCGGTGACGTTCACGCCGCTCGCGCCGCGAATCTCCGCCGCCGTGGCCTCGAGCGCGTCCTTGCCGCGCGCCGTGATCACCAGGTTGACGCCGTCGCGCGCGAGCGCCAGCGCGCATCCCTTGCCCAGGCCCTTGGATGCTGCGCAGACCAGCGCGGTCTTGCCGCGAATGCCGAGATCCATCATGTCCTCCTTGCTTTCGATTTGAGCGAGACTAGCAGAACGCCGCCGATGACGAGCAGCCCGCCGAGCGCCTGCAGCCAGCCGAAGGGTTCGTCCAGCCCGAGCGCGCTGGTGAGCGCGACGCTCACCGGTCCGACTGCCGCGATGAGCGCGAACTGGTTGGCGCCGATGCGGCGCAGCGCCTCGGCGACGCAGAACACGGGCAGCACGGTGCTGAAGGTTGCCATCACGATCGCGTAGCCCCACACCGCGGCCGGCAGCTCCAGTGCGGCGAGCGGCTCGAGTGCGAAGAACTGGACCACCGCGGGCGCGGTCGCGACGACCATAGTGTAGGCGGTGAAGCGCAGCGAGCCGATGCGCTGCACCAGCTGGCTGCCGGCGACGAGATAGATCGCGTAGCACAGTGCCGAGCCGAGGATGAGTAGGGCGCCGAACAGGAACGCCTTGCCCTGCGGCGTGGCGTCGAGCTGATTCGACACGACGAGCGCGATGCCGAGGTAGCACGTCAGCAGCGCGCCGATCTCGCGCCGCGTCGGGCGCTTATGCAGGAACAGGAACGACAGCAGCAGCACCAGCGTCGGGTAGAGGAACTGGATCAGCCGTCCGACGCCGGCACCGACGTGCACCAGGCCGAGGAAATCGAGGAAGCTCGCCAGGTAATAGCCGATGAAGCCGAGGCCGGCGACGCCGGCCCAGTCCTTCGCCGTCAGGCGCGGTTCTGCGCCGCGCAGCCACCACGCCATCGCCAGGAAGAACGGCAGCGCGAGCAGCATGCGCAGGAACAGTAGCGTGACCGGTCCGACCGGGTGCGCGGCGTAGGCCAGCTTGATGAGAATCGGGCGGAACGAAAACGCGACGACACCGACCAGCGCCAGCGTCACGCCCCAGGCGCGCTGCGGCGCGCTCAACGCTTCTTGCCGCCGAGGATCGAGCCGAGAACGCCGCGCAGGATCGAGCGACCGATGCCCGAGCCGATCGAGCGCGCCGCGCTCTTCGCCATCGCTTCGAGCGCGCCTTGCGATTGCCGGCCGCCGCGCGGCCCGGTGCGCCCGAAGACGATGTCGCGGATGTCGTCGTCGATGCCACGTTGGTTGCGCGCCGGTTGCGGTGGCTGTGCGGACGGCTCGGGTGCACGGCGTGCCGGCCCCTCCGCGGGGATCGCCTGCGCCGCGCGTTCGCGCAGTTTCTCGTACGCCGACACGCGGTCGACCGCCTTCTCGTAATGACCGAAGACGACGGACGACTCGATCAGGCGCTTGCGCTGCGCGGGGCTGATCGGGCCGAGCTGGCTGCCGGGCGGCACGATCAGCGCACGCTCGACGATCTGCGGGCGGCCCTTGGGGTCGAGAAACGACACCAGCGCCTCACCCACGCCGAGCTCGGTGATCGCCGCGGCGACGTCGAGCTTCGGGTTCGGACGCATGGTCTCGGCCGCCGCGCGCACCGCCTTCTGGTCGCGCGGCGTGAACGCGCGCAGCGCGTGCTGCACGCGGTTGCCGAGCTGGCCGAGCACCGCATCGGGGATGTCGAGCGGATTCTGGGTGACGAAGTAGACGCCGACGCCTTTGGAGCGGATCAGCCGCACCACCTGTTCGATGCGATCGAGCAGGGCTTTGGGCGCGTCATCGAACAGCAAGTGCGCCTCGTCGAAGAAGAACACGAGCCGCGGCTTCTCGGGGTCGCCGACCTCGGGCAGGTTCTCGAACAGCTCGGCCAGCATCCACAGCAGGAAGGTCGCGTAGAGCTTCGGCGCGGTCATCAGCTGGTCGGCGGCGAGAATGTTGACGACGCCGCGCCCCTTGCCGTCGGTCTGCATCAGGTCGGCGATGTCGAGCATCGGCTCGCCGAAGAAACGCTCCGCGCCCTGGCTCTCGAGGGCGAGCAGGCCGCGCTGGATGGCGCCGACCGAGGCGGGCGAGACGTTGCCGTATTCCACCTTGACCGTGCGCGCATTGTCGGCGACGAAGGCGAGCATCGCGCGCAGATCCTTCAGGTCGAGCAGCAGCAGGCCGCTGTCGTCGGCGACGCGGAAGACGATGTTGAGCACCCCCTCCTGCGTCGGGTTGAGGCCGAGCATGCGCGCGAGGAGCAGCGGCCCCATGTCGGAGATCGTGGCGCGTACCGGATGGCCGTCCTTGCCGAAGACATCCCAGAACGCCACCGGGCAGCCCTCGAAGGCGAGCTCGAGGCCGAGCAGCGTGGCGCGCGCGTCGACCTTGGCGTTGCCACCGCCGGGCTGGGCGATGCCCGAGAGATCGCCTTTCACGTCAGCCATGAAAACCGGCACCCCGATCGCCGAAAAGCGCTGTGCCATCGCCTGCAGGGTGACCGTCTTGCCGGTGCCGGTGGCGCCGGTGACCAGGCCGTGGCGGTTGGCGAGACCCGGCAGCAGGCAAAGCTCGGTCGTGCCGTGCTTCGCGATCAATAATGGGTCAGCCATGCGGGTCGCCGGGGCGTTAAAATTCGACGGTTTTTCTGCAATCTTAACTGAGCCGTTCAGCACCATGGCCGGACACAGCAAATGGGCCAACATCCAGCACCGCAAGGGTCGCCAGGATGCCAAGCGCGGCAAGATCTTCACCAAGCTGATCAAGGAGATCACGATCTCCGCGCGGCTCGGGGGCGGTGATGCCTCGACCAATCCGCGGCTGCGGCTCGCGATCGACAAGGCGCGCGACCAGAACATGCCGAACGACAACATCCAGCGCGCGATACAGCGCGGCACGGGCGAGCTGGAGGGCGTGGCCTATGAGGAGATCCGCTACGAGGGCTATGGCGTCGGCGGGGCCGCGGTGATCGTCGACTGCACCACGGACAACCGCACGCGCTGCGTCGCCGAGGTTCGCCACGCCTTCACCAAGAACGGCGGCAACCTGGGCTCGGACGGCTCGGTGGCCTACCTGTTCAAGCGCTGCGGGCAGTTCATCTTCGCCCCCGGTACGAGCGAGGACAAGGTCATGGAGGTGGCCCTCGACGCAGGGGCGGAGGATGTGACGAGCGACGAAGACGGCTCGATCGAGGTGCTTTGCGCGCCCGGCGATTTCGGCACGCTGCGCGATGCCTTTGCCAAGGCCGGGCTCAAGCCGGCGGGCGCGGAGATCACCATGAAGGCGTCGAGCGAAAGCGTGCTCGCCGGCGAGGAGGCGGTGCGCATGCGCCGGCTGCTCGATGCGCTCGACGAGCTCGACGACGTGCAGGACGTCTACACCAACGCCGCGCTCGAGACCGAAGCAGCCGCTTGAGCGCCGACCGCAGCCTGCGCATCCTCGGCATCGACCCCGGCCTGCGGGTCACCGGCTTCGGCGTGATCGACAAGCGCGGCGCGACGCTGCGCTACGTGACGAGCGGCTGCATCCGCACGCCGGGCAGCGAGCTGCCCGAGCGGCTGGCGGCGATTCTGGACGGGCTCGCACAGGTGATCGCCGAGCACCGCCCGGCGCAGGCGGCGGTCGAGCGCGTGTTCGTCAACGTCAATCCGAGCTCCACGCTCGCGCTCGGCCAGGCGCGCGGCGCGGCCATCTCGGCGCTGGTCCTCAAGCGCCTGCCGGTGTCGGAGTACACCGCGCTGCAGGTCAAGCAGGCAGTGGTCGGCACAGGGCACGCGCGCAAGGAGCAGGTGCAGTCGATGGTGCGTCGCCTGCTTTCGCTGCCGGGCGATCCGAGCCCCGACGCCGCCGATGCGCTCGCCTGCGCGATCTGCCACGCCCACGGCGGCCAGGGGCTCGGCGCGCTGTCGACGCGGCGCATGCACATGCGCCGTGGGCGGCTGGTATGAGCCGCGAGCGACGAATGCGCAGCGCGTCGCGGCGCGCTCTGGCATGCTTGTTCGATCGCAGACTCGGGGCATTGGCATGATCGGACAGTTGCGCGGCACGCTGCGCTCCAAGCACCCGCCGCAGGTGCTGGTCGACGTCGGCGGCGTGGCCTACGAGGTCGACGTGCCGATGAGCACGTTCTACCACCTGCCGGCGACGGGGGCCGAGGTGACGCTGCACACGCACTTCCTGGTGCGCGAAGACGCGCAGGTGCTCTACGGCTTTGCCACGCTGGAGGAGCGCACCGCCTTTCGCGAGCTGATCCGCATCTCGGGGGTCGGCGCGCGCACCGCCCTCGCGGTGCTCTCCGGCATGTCGGTCGCCGACCTCGCCCACGCCGTGGCCGCGCAGGAGACCGGCCGGCTGGTGAAGGTGCCGGGTATTGGCAAGAAGACGGCCGAGCGGCTGCTGCTCGAGCTGAAGGGACGCCTCGCCGAGCCGCTGCCGGGCGCCACCGCCTTCGCGCCGAAGGGGGGCGACGCGGCCGACATTCTGAATGCGCTGCTCGCGCTTGGCTACAGCGAGAAGGAGGCAAGCGCGGCGATCAAGGGGCTTGTGCCGGGCCTCGGCGTGGCCGAGGGCATCCGGGCGGCGCTCAAGGCTCTGGCAAAATCCTGACGTGGCGGTCGAAACGGATCGGTTGATCTCGGCGCAGCCGGCCTCGGGCGAGGAAGAGCGCTTCGAGCGCTCGCTGCGCCCGACCTCGCTCGCGGACTACGTCGGGCAGGCGAAGGTGCGCGGCCAGTTCGAGATCTTCATCGAGGCGGCGCGCGCGCGCGGCGAAGCGCTCGACCACGTGCTGCTGTTCGGCCCGCCCGGACTGGGCAAGACCACGCTTGCGCACATCGTCGCGCGCGAGATGGGCGTCAATCTGCGCCAGACCTCGGGCCCGGTGCTCGAGCGCCCGGGCGATCTGGCTGCGCTGCTCACCAACCTCGAGCCGCGCGACGTGCTGTTCATCGACGAGATCCACCGCCTCTCGCCGGTGGTCGAGGAGATCCTCTATCCCGCGCTCGAGGACTACCAGATCGACATCATGATCGGCGAGGGCCCGGCCGCGCGCTCGATCAAGCTCGACCTGCCGCCGTTCACGCTGGTCGGCGCGACCACGCGCGCGGGCATGCTCACCAACCCGCTGCGCGACCGCTTCGGCATCGTCGCGCGGCTCGAGTTCTACGACACCGACGACCTGGCGCGTATCGTGCATCGCTCGGCGCAACTGCTCGATGTGGCGATCGACGAGGCCGGCGCGCGCGAGATCGCATCGCGCGCGCGCGGCACGCCGCGGATCGCCAACCGCCTGCTGCGGCGGGTGCGCGACTACGCGCAGGTGAAGGCCGAGGGCGCCGTGTCGCGCGAGGTCGCGGACGCCGCCCTGGCGATGCTCGAGGTCGACGTGCTCGGTCTCGACCTGATGGACCGCAATCTGCTGCTTGCGGTGATCGAGAAGTTCTCCGGCGGCCCGGTCGGCATCGAGAATCTGGCCGCGGCGATCGGCGAGGAGCGCGACACGATCGAGGACGTGCTCGAGCCTTATCTCATCCAGCAGGGCTACCTGCAGCGCACGCCGCGCGGACGCGTGGCGACGCTGGCCGCGTACCGGCATTTCGGCGTCGTCGCGCCGGCCGAGATGCGCGATCTGCTCTCCGACGCCGACAGGGCCCAGGGCGGGGCGCAGACCGGCGCTTAACCCGAATCGCGCTCCGCCCCGTTCAACGGGGGGTGTCCAACACCCAAGGAGCGCACATGAAGCGCAACTTCCTCACATTGGCCTTCGCCGCGGCCCTGGCCGGCGTTCCGGCGGTGGCGCAGGCCTTCTGCGGCTTTTACGTCGGCAAGGCCGACGCCAGCCTGTTCAACGAGGCCTCCAAGGTGGTCATGGTGCGCGACGGCGATCGCACCGTGATCAACATGCTGAACGACTACCAGGGCGAGCTGAGCGAGTTCGCGCTCGTCGTGCCGGTGCCGGTGGTGCTGCAAAAGGAGGACGTGAAGACCCCCTTGCGCGCGCTGTTCGACCGCATCGACGCCTATAGCGCGCCGCGGTTGGCCGAATACTACGATCCGAATCCCTGTCATCCGCAATACCCGAGGGCGCTCGCAGCGCCCAGCGCGGCGCTTAAAAGCGGACGCAACGAGGTGGCCGTGGACCGTGCGCAGGCGCTCGGCGTGCGGGTCGAAGCGCAGTACACGGTCGGGCCCTACGACATGGTCATTCTGTCCGCCGAACAGTCCGACGGGCTGGAGACCTGGTTGCGCGAGAACGGCTACCGCATCCCGGCCGGCGCCTCGCAGGCGCTCGCGCCGTACATCCGCCAGGACATGAAGTTCTTCGTCGCCAAGATAAACCTCGAAGAGCACGCCAGGTCCGGTGCACAGACGCTCGCCCCGCTGCAGTTCGCGTTCCGCAGCGAGAAGTTCATGCTGCCCATCCGGCTGGGCATGATCAACGCGCGCGGCCCGCAGGACCTGGTGCTCTGGGTGCTGTCGAAGAAGGGCCGGGTCGAAACGACCAACTACCGCACCGTCAAGCTGCCGGCGAACGTCGAGCTGCCGCCCTACGTGAAGTTCGACGCGGACCACAGCTTCGCGCGCTTCTACCGCACGATGTTCGACGCGCAGGCGAAGCGCGAGGACTACCGTGTCGTGTTCACCGAGTACTTCTGGGACATGAGCTGGTGCGATCCCTGCGCGGCGAATCCGCTCAGCGCGCAGGAGCTCGCCAACCTCGGCGTCGAGGGCGTGCGCGGCGACACGCGGCGCGGCGCGCGCGTGATGCTCACGCGCCTGCACCTGCGCTACACGCCGGAGACCTTCCCGGAAGACCTGGTGTTCCAGGAGACTGCCGACCGCCGCAACTGGCAGACGCGCTACGTGCTGCGCCACCCGGCAAAGCTCGATCTCGAGGATTGCCCTAACCGCGCCAACGCCGAGCGCTACCTTGTCGAGCTCGCCCGGCGCCAGGAGCGGGAAGCGCAAACGCTCGCCACGCTGACCGGCTGGGACGTCGACACAATCCGCGCCAAGGCGGTTACCGCCCCTGACGGCGAGGCGCAGCAGATCGCGCCGGTCGGGCCGCAGGGCGCGCTCGAGGCGCCATTTGCGCGCCTGTGGCGCTGGCTGCAGGGCGGCGGAGGGCGGCCGTGAGACCGCCGGCCCTCGCTGCCGGCACGCTCGCCGACGCAGGGGGGCTGCGCGCCGGGCTCGGCGCGCTCGCCCGATTTGACGCACGCCTTTACCAGATCGTCTTTCTCGCCCTGCTGCTCGGCGGCGGCGTGCTGATGCGCGATTTCAGCCTGCAGCCCGGGCAGGTGGCGCTCGCCTTCGCCGCGGGCATCGCCACGCAGCGCGTCTGGCTGCGCGTGCTCGGCCTGCGGGGCGTGGGGGTGCTGAGCGCGGTCATCACCTGCTTCGGGCTCTCGGTGCTGTTGCGTGCGGACAGCCTGTGGGTGCACCCGCTCGCCGCCGCGGCCTGCCTGTCGGCCAAGTTCGTCCTGCGGGCGAACGGCAAGCACCTGTTCAACCCGACCAACCTCGGCGTCGTGCTGGCGGTGCTGCTGCTGCCCGGGGCCTGGGTGTCCCCCGGACAGTGGGGCGCGGACCTGCTGGTTGCCTGCTGGGTGGTGGCGCTCGGCGGCGTCGTCGCCAACCGCGCGCGCAGCTTCGACATGAGCGCCGCGTTCCTCAGCTTCTACGTCGGCGCCCTCGCGGCGCGGGTGGCCTGGCTCGGCCAGGACTGGAGCGTATTCGCCCACCAGCTGCAATCGGGCGCGCTGCTGGTGTTCGCCTTCTTCATGATTTCCGACCCGATGACGATCCCCAGCCGCCGGGCGGCGCGCGTCGCCTACGCCGCCGGGGTGGCGGCGCTGGCCTATGCCTGGCAGTACCTGTTGTACGCGCCCAATGGCCCGCTCTGGGCGCTGTTTCTCTGCGCCCCCCTGGTGCCCCTGCTCGATCGGCTCTGGCCGGGGGCGCGCCCGGTCTGGCGACGCACGCCGGCGACGCCGCGGTAGCATGCCCCCTAATGGCGACACCCTTCTCGATTCCGCTGCGCGTCTACTACCAGGACACCGACGCGGGCGGCGTCGTCTTCCATGGACAGTACTTCGCCTTCATGGAGCGCGCGCGCACCGAGCTGCTCAATTCCCTCGGTTACGACCTCGCGCGCTTCGCCGAGTCGCACGGCATCCTGTTCATGGTGCACTCGCTGAGGGCGACCTTCCACGCGCCGGCGCGGCTCAACGAGATGATCTCGATCAGCGCCGAAGTCGCTAAAATGCGCCGTGCAAGCCTGGATTTTCGCCAGCGCGTGGAACGCGGGCGCGAACTGCTGGTCGAAGCCGAGGTGACATTGGCGCTGGTAGACCGCGAGCGGCTCAAGCCGGCGCGGATGCCACAAGAACTCAGAAACGCGCTGGACGCATCGTGAATGTAACGCAGGACCTCGAACTCTGGACGCTCATCATCAACGCCAGCTTGGTGGTCAAGCTGGTGATGCTGCTACTGATGGTGGTTTCCTTCCTGTCGTGGACCTTCATCTTCAGCAAATGGATCGCGATCCGTCGGGCGCGCTCGCAGACCGAGCAGTTCGAGCGCGATTTCTGGAGCGGCAACGACCTGAACTCCCTCTACCAGGGCGCGGTCAGCAGCCGGCACAGCATCGGCAGCCTGGAACGCATTTTCGAAGCCGGCTTCCGCGAGTTCTCCAAGCTGCGCAACCAGCGCGCTAACGACGCCTCGGCGCTGGTCGAGGGTGCCGAGCGCGCGATGCGCGCCACCTTCCAGCGCGAAATGGACCACCTCGAGCGCCACCTGTCGTTTCTCGCCTCGACCGGCTCGGTGAGCCCCTACGTGGGACTGTTCGGCACGGTGTGGGGCATCATGCACGCCTTTCGCAGCCTGGCGAACGTGCAGCAGGCGACGCTTTCCCTGGTGGCGCCGGGCATTGCGGAAGCGCTGATCGCGACCGCCATCGGCCTGTTCGCCGCGATCCCCGCGGTCGTCGCCTACAACCGCTTTTCGCACGACATCGACCGCCTGTCGATTCGCTTCGAGAGCTTCATGGGCGAGTTTTCCAACATCCTGCACCGGCAGGGGCCGAGGTAGCGGCGCATGGCGTCCCTGCCGCTGCGCCGCCGGCGCAGGCCGATGCACGACATCAACGTCGTGCCGTACATCGACGTGATGCTGGTGCTGCTGGTCATCTTCATGGTGACCGCGCCGCTCATCACGCCGGGGGTCATCGACCTGCCCTCGGTGTCCAAGGCGCCGGTCGTACCGGCGGCGCCGATCGAGGTGGTCGTCAAGCGCGACCAGACCCTGTTGCTGCGCACGCGCGACGCGAAAACCGGCGAGCAGGACGAGCGCGTCGTCCGGCACGAGGAACTTGCGCAGCTGGTACGCGAGCGGCAGGCGTCTACGCCGGACAGCCCGGTAATCATCGCCGCAGACAAGGACGTGCGCTACGAAGCGGTGCTCAAGGTGATGGACCAGTTGCAGCGCAGCGCCGTGCGCCGCGTCGGACTGCTGGTGCAGCCCGCGAAATAGATGGGGACCGCGGAGTTCTACGCGCGATTCGAGCAGCGCTACGAGCCGGGGATCGGCCGCGCACTGGTCTTCGCGCTGATCGTCCATCTGGTGCTGCTCGGCATCCTGTTCGTCGGTGTGCGCTGGCAGAGCCACCGCCCCACGCCCGTGACGGTGGAGCTGTTCCGGGCGGCGCCGGCACCGGCGCCCAGGCCCGTCGTCAAGGTGGAACCGCCGAAGCCCGCGCCACCAAAGCCCGAGCCGCCCAAACCCGTGCCGAAGGTCGAGGCGCCGGCGCCGCGACCGGAGCCGAAGATCGCGCCAAAACCGGAGCCGCGCATCGAAAAGCCCGACATCGCGCAGCAGGCGGCGCCGAAGCCGGAACCCAAGCCGAAGCCGAAACCGGTGGCCAAGGTGGAACCGAAGCCCAAGCCGAAGCCGGCGCCCAAGGTCGAAGCCAAGCCCAAACCCAAGCCGCAGCCGTCGCCCAGTGTGGCGGCACGCAATGAGATGCGCGCGGAGCTGGCGCGCGAAGAGGCGGCGATACGCGCGCAGCGCCAGGAGGCGGAGCTGCGCGCGCTGCTCGCCCGCGAGGCGCGCGCGCGCGCGCTGGCGAGCTGGACCGACAAGATCCGCGCCAAGATCCGCGGCAATATCATTCTGCCGCCGGCGATGACCGGAAATCCGGAGGCGATTTTCGACGTGGTGCTGTTGCCGACGGGCGACGTGCTCGGCACGCCGCGCCTGCGCCGCTCGAGCGGCGACCCGCGCTACGACGACGCCGTGCTGCGCGCGATCCTGAAATCCTCGCCGTTGCCGCGTCCCGACGACCCGAACGTCTTCACACGCAACCTCGAGCTGCGTTTCCGACCGCAGGATTGATCCGCATGGCCACGTTAGAATTACGCGCTGTGATAAAACGCGCGAAGCATCGAACCGCCGTCGCAGCGTACGTGCCGCTGCGCGCCGTCTGCGTTTTGTTGAGTCTGCTGCTCGCACTCGCGGCGCAACCGGCTGTTGCACAGCTCACCATCGAGATTACCGGCGCGGGCGAAAAGCGCCTGCCGATCGCGATCGTGCCGCTCGCCGGCGAAGGCGTGCTGTCCTCGAGCATCTCGTCGATCGTGCGCGCAGACCTCGAGCGCAGTGGCCTGTTCCGCGGCATCGAGACGCCGATCCTGAAGCCGCATCCCACGGAGGCGTCGAACGTCGACTACGCGGAGTGGCGCGCGCGGCTGGCCGACGCGCTGGTGCTCGGATCGGTCGCGAACCGGCCGGACGGCAAGTTCGAAGTGCGCTTCCGGCTGTTCGATGTCGTGAAGCAGACGGCCATCGGCGGCGTCGCCTATACGCTGACGCGCGAACAGGCGCGGGCCACCGCGCATCGCATCGCCGACTACGTTTACGAAAAGCTTACCGGCGAGAAAGGCGTGTTCTCGACCAAGGTCGCCTACGTGGTCAAGCGCGGCACCGTCTACGAGCTGCAGATCGCCGACGCGGATGGCGCGAACGGTTTCTTCGTGTTGCGCTCGAACGAGCCGATCCTGTCGCCGGTCTGGTCGCCGGATGGCAGCCAGCTCGCCTATGTGTCCTTCGAGCAGAAGAAGCCCATCGTCTACGTGCACTCGCTGCGCGACGGACGGCGCCGCGTGGCGGCGAATTTCAAGGGTTCGAATTCGGCGCCGGCCTGGTCACCGGACGGCAACACGCTTGCCGTGTCGCTGTCGCGTGAAGGCGGGTCACAGCTGTTCCTCGTCAACCCGGACGGCAGCAACGTGCGGCGGCTGACGCGCACGAGCGCGATCGACACCGAGCCGCGCTTCTCGCCCGATGGGCAGTTCCTGTACTTCACGTCCGACCGTGGCGGAAGCCCGCAGATCTACCGCATGCCGGTTGCCGGCGGATCCGCGCAGCGCGTCACCTTCGAGGGCAGCTACAACGTGTCGCCGCGCATCAGCCCGGACGGCCGGCGGCTTGCCTTCATCCACCGCAACGAGGGCCGTTTCCAGGCCGCGCTGCTCGACCTGGAAACGCGGCAGATGCAGATCCTGACCGACAGCGCGCGCGACGAGTCGCCGAGCTTCGCGCCGAACGGCCGAATGATTCTGCTCGCCACGGTCATCGGCGGACGCGGTGTGCTTTCCGCCGTGTCGGCCGATGGTCGCGTCAAGCAGCGACTCAGCGTCACCGCAGGCGACGTGCGCGAGCCCGCCTGGGGCCCCTTTATTCAGTGACAAGGAGAACCACTATGCGCGCTTTCTGGATTGCCGTCCTTTGCGCCTTGCTCGCCGCCTGTGCGAGCACGTCGGAACAATCGCCGGCGGGCGTCGAGGATCGCAAACCGGGCGCCGAGGCGCGCGGCGCCGAGGGCGGCGGCCCGGGCAGCGTCGATCTCACCGCCGGTCAGCGCGCCGCGCTGACCGACCCGTCGAGCCCACTTTCCAAGCGTTCGATCTTCTACGACTTCGACAAATACGACGTGAAGCCGGAGTACCGCCCGCTGGTGGAGGCGCACGCCAGGTTTCTGCGCGACAATCCTGGCATGAAGATGCTGATCCTGGGCAACACCGACGAGCGCGGCAGTCGCGAGTACAACATCGCGCTCGGCCAGCGCCGCTCGGACGGCGTAAAGCGCATGCTGCTGCTGCTCGGCGCGCGCGAGGACCAGGTCGAGTCCGTCAGCCTGGGCGAGGAGAAGCCGCGCGCGCAGGGCTCGAGCGAGGACGCCTGGGCGCAGAACCGGCGCAGCGACATCCTCTATCAGGGCGAATATTGATGCGCCAGCGTGCCGCCGCACTGGTGTTCGTGGCCTTGACGCTGCCGCTGCCGGCGGTGGCGCAGCTGTTCGGCAGCGACGAAGCATTCCAGAAAGAAGTCCGCTCGCGTCTCGACAAGCTCGAAGCGAACTCCGCCGAGCGGCGCCTGCTGATCGATCTGGCGAACCAGATCGATCTGTTGCGCGCCGACGTGGCGCGCATGCGGGGCGAGGTCGAGCTGCTGGTGCATCGCATCGACACGCTGGAGAAGCGCCAGAAGGACCTGTATCTGGACATCGATACGCGCCTGCGCAAGCTCGAGCCGCCGGTGCCCGGCGGCTCGCCCGGCGGTGAAGCGCAGGCCACGCCCAATGAAGCGAAGGCGTACGAGGAAGCGCTCAACCAGTTCAAGCTTGGCAAGTACTCGACCGCGATTTCCGCGTTCGAGGTCTTCCTCAAGACCTTTCCCACCAGTCCGCTCGCGCCGTCGGCGCAGTACTGGATCGGCAATTCCTATTTCGCCAAGCGCGACTACAAGAATTCCCTTGCCGCGCAGCAGAAGGTGCTGAGCGACTGGCCGGACAACCCGAAGGCGGCGGATGCGATGCTCAACATCGCGAGCTCGCAGGAGGCGCTCGGCGATCGGCGCGGCGCGCAGGAGACGCTCAAGGACCTGATCCAGCGCTATCCGGCGAGCCCGGCCGCGGCAAGCGCGAAGCAGCGGCTGGAACGGAACGCACGGCGCTGAACGCCGTCGTCCTTCTCTCGGGCGGGCTCGATTCGGCGACCACGCTCGCCTGGGCGCGGCGCGAAGGCTATGCCTGCCATGCACTGAGCGTCGACTACGGCCAGCGTCATGCCGCGGAACTGGCCGCGGCCGCAAACATCGCCAGGGTGCTCGGTGCGCGCGAGCACCGCGTCGCGCGGCTCGACGCGTCGATCTTCCAGGGCTCGGCGCTCACCGATGCGGCGGTCGCGGTGCCGGTCGACGGTGCCGGCGGCGGCATTCCGGTCACCTACGTGCCGGCGCGCAACACGATCCTGCTCGCGCTCGCCCTCGGCTGGGCCGAGGTGCTCGATGCGCGCCACATCTTCATCGGCGCGAACGCGGTCGACTACTCGGGCTATCCCGACTGCCGGCCCGAGTACCTGCACGCGTTCGAGGCCATGGCGAACCTGGCGACCAAGGCGGCCCTCGAGGGACGTCACATCGAGATCCGCGCGCCGCTCATCGACCTGCCCAAGGCCGAGATCGTGCGCCGCGCGATCGCATTCGGCATCGACCCGGCGGTGACGGTGAGCTGCTACCAGGCCGATGACGAAGGCCGTGCCTGCGGACGCTGCGACGCCTGCCGCATCCGGCGCGCGGGTTTCGAGGCCGCGGGTGTCGACGACCCCACGCGCTATCGCGTGGCCGGATAAGCCACGTTGATTGGCGCCTAGGCCGATTCGAGGCGCGTGCCGCGCGGCCTGCGCAGCGATCCGCTATAGTCGCCGGGTTTTTCGAGCCAGCGGGAGGGGGAGCCCGTGACCGAAGCCAATCCTGACCAGATCGCCACGTACGTCACCTGGGGCGCGTTCGTCCTCGCTTTCGTCTTCGGCGCGGTCGCCAACAAGACCAACTTCTGCACCATGGGCGCGGTTTCCGACTGGGTCAACATGGGCGACACCAGCCGCATGCGCATGTGGCTGCTGGCGATCGCCGTGGCAGTGCTCGGCGCGAACGGCCTGCAGCTCGCCGGCGTCGTCGACCTGTCGAAGAGCATCTATCAGGCGCCGAACTTCACCTGGCTCTCCTATGTCGTCGGCGGCTTCCTCTTCGGCGTCGGCATGACCCTGGGCTCGGGCTGCGGCTCGAAGACGCTGGTCCGCATCGGCGGCGGCAACCTGAAATCGCTCGTCGTGTTCGTCTTCCTCGGCATCGCCGCCTACATGACGCTGCGCGGACTGTTCGGCGCGTTCCGCGTCGGCGTGCTCGAACAGGCCTCGGTCGCGTTGGCCGGCGGGCAGGACCTGCCTTCCATCGTCGCGCGCACCGTCGGCGGCGCCAAAGGCACCTGGGTCACCGCGCTCTCGCTCATCGTCGGTCTAGGCCTCGTCTCCTTCGTCTACGCCAGCCGCGACTTCCGCTCGAGCTTCGACTACACCCTGGGTGGCGTCGTCACCGGCCTGGTGGTGATCGGCGGCTGGTGGGTGAGCGGCTCGCTCGGCCACATCGCCGAGCACCCGGAAACGCTGCAGGAGGCGTTCATCGCGACCAACACCGGCCGCATGGAGTCGTTCTCCTTTGTCGCGCCGGCGGCGTTCGGGCTCGAGTACCTCATGCTGTGGACCGACACCACCAAGATCGTGACTTACGGCATCGCTTCGGCGCTCGGCGTGGTCGCCGGCTCGGCGGCCTACGCGCTCGCCACGAAGCAATTCCGCTGGGAAGGCTTCATCAACGCCGAGGACACCGCCAACCACATCATCGGCGGCATTCTGATGGGCTTCGGCGGCATCACGGCGCTCGGCTGCACCGTGGGCCAGGGCATCACGGGGTTTTCGACGCTCGCTCTGGGCTCGATCATCACCTTCGTCGCCATCGTCGCGGGTGCTGCGGCGACGATGAAGTGGCAGTACTGGCGCATGATGCGCGAGGCATAGCGCGCTGCGTTGCACCACCTCGCGCGAAGCCTTAAAATCCCGCCCTTCCCGTCGGGTCGTTAGCTCAGCTGGTAGAGCAGCGGACTTTTAATCCGTTGGTCGGCGGTTCGAATCCGCCACGACCTACCAAATGCCGAAGGCCCCAGCGGTTGCTGGGGCCTTTTTCCTTCTGCTTCAACCCGCTGCCTCCGATCGGCACCCGCCTCGGCGCGGCCGCAGTCTCTCTGCAGCATGTGCATCGGTGCCGTGTCGCGCGCTGGAGGCACTGGCCGCCAGAGTGAGGTTTGATCAAATCTATCCGCTGATCAAATCTGCTGCTTGTACGCGGTGCCGGAATCCGGTATCCCACTCTAAAAGAAGGGTGTCGGCCGCGCGTCTCTCGGCTCTTGTGAGACGCTCGGTAACCGGCGCACGACAAACCGACAACCAGGAGGAGGCTGCCATGTCGAAGGAATCCAAGGACGACCCGATCTTTTCCGAATCGAAGCTCGACCTCTTCGAGATCTATGCCCGCGACCCCGAGCGCGCTGACAAACTGGTCTTCGGCCGCATCCCCTACCCGGACCGACGGGGGTTCCTGAAGGGCGCGGGCCTCGCGACGATGGGCGCTCTGGTCGGGGCTGCCATCCCGTTCCATCGCAACATGCCTGCCGGGTTCATTCCGGAGGCCATGGCTGCGACCGACATGACGATCAAGGGCAAGCAGGGACTGACGATCCTGAACGACCGCCCGGTCAACGCGGAAACGCCGGCGCATCTGCTTGACGACGATGTGACGCCCACCGCACGACATTTCATCCGCAACAACGGCGTCCCGCCGGAAAGCGTGAACCCCGACAAATGGGTTCTGACGATCGACGGCCTGGTCGACAAGCCGCTGAAACTTTCGATCGCCGATCTCAAGAGCAAGTTCGAAGTGGTGAGCCGCAAGATCTGCATCGAATGCGGCGGCAACGGGCGGGCGTTCTTCGACCCCAAGGCGAAGGGCAACCAATGGACCCTGGGCGCGGTGGCTTGCTCCGAGTGGACGGGTGTACGCCTGGTCGACGTGTTGAAGGCCGCCGGCGTCAAGGACAAGGCGATCTACACCGCGCACTACGGCGCCGACACGCACCTTTCCGGAAAGGCCGACAAGCTGCCCATTTCGAGGGGCGTGCCGATCAAGAAGGCGATGGATCCGAACAACCTGATCGCCTTCGCCATGAACGGGGAAGCGATTCATCCGATGAACGGGGCGCCGCTGAGGCTCCACATACCGGGGTGGCCGGGTTCGGTCTCTCACAAGTGGTTCACCCGCATGCAACTGCGCGACGTCGTGCACGACGGCCCGAAAATGACCGGTTCGGCGTATCGGATGCCGCCCCATCCGGTTGCGCCGGGCGCCAAGGTCAAGACCGAAGAAATGGTGTTCATCGAGTCGATGCCGGTCAAATCGCTGATCACCGCACCGGCAAGCGGCGTCAAGCTGCCCAAGGGGGAGCGCTCGGTCACGGTCCGCGGACATGCCTGGGCCGGAGACAACAAGGTCACGCGCGTCGATCTCTCGTTCGACTTCGGCGTTACCTGGGTCCAGGCGAAGCTCGACGATCCGCCCAATCCGTACGCGTGGCAGAGCTTCTCGCAGACCCTGCGCCTGCCGCAGGAGGGCTACTACGAAATCTGGGCGCGGGCCACCGACGACCAGGGACGCGCACAACCCTTCGCGATCGCGTGGAACCCGAAGGGTTACTTGAACAACTCCATGCATCGCATCTCGGTGTACGCGTCCTGAGACGGAAAAGCCTTTGCCTATCGGCCGCGGTTCTCGCGGTCGCGCTGGCCGGCCAGGGCGTGCTGTCCCTGGCCGCGTCGGCTGCCGAGCCGGCATCCACGGCCGCCGAGGCGGCCGAGGACTACGGCGGCCTGCCTGACGGCGTGGGTCGCACGGCCGTCTACTTCAACTGCACGGCCTGTCACTCCGTAAAACAATTCAGTCAGCAGCGGCTGTCGCGCGAGCAATGGGACGAGGTGCTCGACCAGATGGTGGCGCGCAACAACATGCATCCGCTGCAACCATGGGCGCGCCGGCGGGTGCTGAACTACCTCACCACCCATTTCGGTGCCGAAATGGATACCTGGCAGGGCCTGCCCGTCGGCAAGGGGCGCGAGGTGGTTTTCGGTCTGTGCCAGGCTTGTCACTCGCTCGCCATCGTCAAGCAGCAGGGCCTGAGTCGCGCTTCCTGGGATGACACGCTGAAGTGGATGGTCGAGGAGCAAGGGATGCCCGAGTTGGAGCCGGCGACTCGAAATCTGGTACTGGATTACCTGTCGACGCACTACGGTTTGGGTGTGAAGTCTGCCCGTCCGGGGCCGACGACCGCGGGCGCGGCCGGCAGCCGGCGCTAGGCAGGTCCGTCGCGACCGAGGCGGTCAGGCGGTGCGGCGCGCGTCGAGCCGCTGTACCGGTAAATCGAGACCCCCGATGGTGGCCGCCAGCTTCTCTACCGCCGCGGGGCGCGCAAAGCCCTTGCGCCAGGCAAGCGCGACGCGGCGCATCGGCACCGGCGCTACGAACTCGATCACCTTGACGAGGGGGTTGGCGTAGCGCGCGGTCAGTGCGCTCGCCGGCAGCACGCTGATGCCGGCGCCCGAGGCGACCATGCTGCGCAGCGTCTCGAGCGAGTTGCCCTGGCGCCCGGGCGGCGGCGGGCGCGTGAACTCGCGGCAGGCATCGAGTACCTGGTCGCGCAGGCAATGCCCGACCGGCAGCAGCAGCAGCTCGGCGGCATCGAGCGCGTCGGCGGCGATGGTCTTGCGCCGGGCAAGCGGGTGGCCGCGCGGTACCACCACCTTGAACGGCTCGTCGTAGAGCGCGCGCGTGAGGACGCCGGTTTCTTCGTACGGCAGCGCGAGTACGACGACGTCGAGCGTGCCGGCCCTGAGCAGGCCATCGAGCGCCGCGGTGGTGTTCTCCTCGATGTCGAGCGGCATCTCGGGCGCGCTGCGGCGCAGGGCCGCGACCAGGTCGGGCAGCAGGTAGGGCGCGATGGTGTGGATGACGCCGAGCCGCAGCGTGCCCTTGAGCGGGTTGCGGCCCTGCTGCGCCACGGACTTGACACGCGCCGCCTCCTCCAGCGTGCGGCGCGCCTGTGCAATCACCTCTTCGCCTGCCGGCGTCGTCTTTGCGCCGCGCCGGCTGCGCTCGAACAGCTTCACGCCGAGCTCGTCCTCGAGCTTGGCGACCGACGCCGACAGGCTCGGCTGGCTGACATGGCAGCGCTCGGCGGCACGGCCGAAGTGGCGCGTCTCGGCCACCGCGACGATGTAGCGCAGCTCGGTAAGGGGCATTGCAGTTTTAACGAATACCCCTTTGGGTTCGCATGCTGATAAACTCTCTCCCCGCGCGGGGAGGGGCCGTAGATTGTGGACATCGCATTCAACCCCCACACAGAACCAACCATGCAGAACCAGGAAGGCAAGAAAGTCCCACAGGTCACGTTCCGCATCCGCGTGAACAACGACTGGACCAGCATCTCGAGCGACGACATCTTCAAGGGCAAGACGGTGGTGGTGTTCTCGCTGCCGGGCGCATTCACCCCGACCTGCTCGTCGACGCACCTGCCGCGCTACAACGAGCTCGCGCCGGCGTTCCGCGCCAACGGCGTCGATGCCATCGTCTGCGTCTCGGTCAACGACCCCTTCGTCATGAACGAGTGGGCCAAGGATCAGGACGCCGACCAGGTCATGCTGCTGCCGGACGGCAACGGCGAATTCACCGAAAAGATGGGCATGCTGGTCGACAAGGCCGATCTCGGCTTCGGCAAGCGCGCGTGGCGCTATTCGATGCTGGTGAAGGACGGCGTTGTCGAAAAGATGTTCATCGAGCCGCAGAAGCCGGGCGACCCCTTCGAAGTGTCGGACGCCGACACCATGCTCGCCTACATCAACCCGCGGGCAAAGAAGCCCGATCAGGTGGCCATCCTGACGCGCGAGGGCTGCAGCTACTGCGCCAAGGCGAAGGCGCTGCTCGAGGAACTCGGCTATGCCTACGCCGAAATTCCGCTCGAGCACCGCACGCGCAGTCGCGCCGTCGGCGCCATCACCGGCCAGGGCACCGTGCCGCAGGTCTTCATCAACGGCAGGCACATCGGTGACTGGGAAGCCCTAGAGCACTGGGCGAAGAAGGCCACGTAGCGGCTCGAAATCAAGCACTTACCCTCCGCCGCGGCGCGCAGTACCGGGGCCGGGCTCGATCGCCCGGCCCTTTTTCGTTTCGCCGGCGGTCGGTGAACCGGCGTCGCGCGAGGAATTAGAATCGCACCCTCGGACGCAGCCGTGGCTGGCGGTCCCATCGCAACCCAAAGGGGAGGAGAAGTCATGAAGCACAAGCTGATTCCTGGCGTCGCCGTGCTCGCCGCCTGCGCCACGTTCGGCGCGCAGGCCGCCGATGTCACGATGCGCATGAGCCACCAGTTCCCGCCGGCACATCACTCGGCTAAGAACATGGACCAGTTCGCGGCCGACGTGAAGGGGCTCTCGGGCGGCAAGGTCGAAGTGCAGATCTTCGGCGCCGCGCAGCTGTTCAAGCCCAACCAGCACCATGCCGCGGTCGCCGGCGGCAAGATCGAGTCGGCCATCATGCTCAACTTCCAGTGGGGCGGTGCGATCCCGGAGATGAGCGTGACGCTGATTCCCTATCTCATGTCGCGCGTTGCGCTGATGAAGAAGTTCGTCGGCTCCGACGCGGCCAAGCTGCTCGACGCGAAGATGGAAGCGAAGGGCGTCAAGAACCTCGCCTGGTTCGTCGACGCGAACGACGGCATCTTCACCTCGGCCAAGAAGCCGCTCATCAAGCCCGAGGACTTCAAGGGCGTGAAGATCCGCGGACTGAACAAGCTGTTCGACGCCGGCCTGGCGGCGATGGGCGCATCGCCCACGCCGATGCCGGGCTCGGAGGTCTACCAGGCGCTGCAGACGGGCGTGATCGATGCCGGCTTCACCGGCGTGCAGGCGGCCAACAGCCGGCGCTTCTACGAGGTGCAGAAGTACGGGGTCGCTTCGTCGATCATCCTGGCCTACGACATCCTGGTGGTGAACCCGGAGTGGTGGGCGAAGCTTTCGCCGCAGAATCGCAAGGCGATCGAGGAGGCCGTGAAGAAAGCCGAAGCGCGCGCCATGCCGAAGAGCGACGACATCCCCGTCGAGCGCATCACCGTGCTGCGCGACAAGGGCATGAACGTGACGGTGCTCACGCCGGCGCAGGAAAAGGTGATGGCGGATGCGATGCAGCCCGCCGTGATCAAGGCCTTCGAGGCCTCTGGCCCGGATGCGGTCAAGCTCATCGAGACGCTGAAGAAGCTGTAAGCGCCGCGTCGTGAACCGGTGAACCGGTGAACCGCGCGCTCGCGCTCATCGCGCGCGCGATCGGCGCGATCAATGCCGCCGCCGTCGCGGTCTCGGCGGCGTGCATCCTCGTCTCGCTCGGGCTGATCGCCTGGGCGGTGGTGATGCGCTATGTGTTCAACCGTCCACCGGTGTGGACCGACGAGGTCGTCGGCTTCCTGCTCGTGGCGATCGTCATGCTCGCTGCGGCGCAGTCTTTGCGCCGTGGCGAGCACATTGGCGTCGATATCCTCATCGCCCGGCTCGGGCCGCGCGGCTCGTTCTGGGCGCAGCTCTGGTCGTCGGTCTCGGTGCTCGTCGTCGCGCTCATCTTCATCGTCAACGGCTGGCGCACGGCCATGTTCTCGCGCCAGATCGGCGTGCTGACCGAGGGCAATCTCGAGATTCCGGTCTTCTGGCTGCAGCTCTTCCTGCCGCTCGGTGGACTGATGATGCTGCTCGTTTCGCTCGAGGCGATCGCGCGGCTGCTCGCGGGCCTGCCGTCGCTCGCGGCGCAGGGCTCGCAGCTGCCGCACGGCGAGAGGATCGAATGACGGTTGCGCTGATTCTCGCTGGCCTGGTGCTGCTGCTGTTCACCGGGCTGCCGATCTTCGCCGGCCTGGCGCTGTTCGGCGGGGCGTTGCTGGTTGCCACCCAGGGCGGGCTCGGCTCGATCAGCGAGGTGATCTTCGGCGAGCTGAACCGTTATCTACTGGTGGCGATCCCGCTGTTCGCGTTCATGGCGCACGTCATGATCCGCGGCAGGATCGTCGACGACCTGTACAACACCGCGTACACGCTGACGCGTCATCTGCCGGGCGGCGTGGCGATCGCCACGGTCGCCGCCTGCACGATCTTCGCCGCGATTTCCGGCTCCAGCGTGGCGACCGCGCTGACGATCGGGTCGGTGGCGATCCCGCAGATGATCCGCTTCGGCTATCCACCGCGGGCGGCCTACGGCGTCGTCGCCGCCGGCGGCACGCTCGGCATCCTGATCCCGCCCTCGGGCCCGATGGTGCTCTACGGTGTGGTCGCCGAGACTTCGATCGGTGGCCTGTTCATGGCGGGGCTGCTTCCCGGGCTGCTGATGGCACTCATCTTCTCGGCCTGGTGCATGGGCTCGACGGCGCTCGGCGCGCCCAGGACGCGGCGCGCGCCACGCGCCTCGCTCGGCGAGGCTGCGGTTGCGATCCGCAAGTCGCTCTGGGCGCTCTCGCTTCCGGTGTTCGTGCTCGGTGGCATGTACGCCGGGGTGTTCACCGCGACCGAGGCGGCGGCCGCAGGCGCCGCGCTCGCGCTCGCCGTCGCGACGCTCGTCTATCGCAGCCTTGGCTGGCGCGACATCTGGGACTCGGCGCTCGACGCGAGCCGCACCTCGGCGATGCTGTTCATGATCCTCGCCGGCGCATCGGTGCTCGGCTTCGTGCTCACCAAACTGCGCATCCCACACCAGATCGTCGAGTTGGTGGTCGCCATGAACATCGGGGTGGCCGGTTTCCTGGTTGCGATGATGGTGCTCATCGTGGTGCTCGGCATGTTCCTCGAGTCGATCGCAATCATCCTCATCACCACGCCGGTGATCCTGCCGGTAATGGCGCATCTCGGCATCAATCCGATCTGGTACGGCGTGCTGCTCACCATCAACCTCGAGCTCGCCATGATCACGCCACCGGTGGGGATGAACCTGTTCACCATCAAGGCGGTGACGCAGGCGCCGATCGGCGAAGTGATCCGCGGGGCGCTGCCCTATGCGCTGCTGATGATCCTCTGTCTGGCGCTGGTGATGATCTGGCCGCAGATCGCGCTATGGCTGCCGGGCACGATGCTCAACATCCGCTCCTAGCCCGCCAGGGAGGCCATGGGCGGCGCATCGCCAGTTCGCTGCACGCGCGCCGGATACTCGGCGCGGATGTCGATGCGCAATTGCGCGTGCGCGGCGCGCAGCGCGGTTTCCGCCTCGGCTGGCCGCTCGGCGCGCGAAAAGATGAAGCCGAGGTAGCTCGAACCTTCCGGTGGCGGTGCGACGAGCTGCCCGCGCTCGGCCGAAATCGTGACCTCGCTGACGCCTGGCACGGCGCGCGCCGCCTCGAGTCCTTCAATACCGTGCAGCAGCCCGCGGCGCGGAATCGGGATCATCATCACGCCGGCGGCCTTCGCCCCAGGCTCGATCGCGAGCCGCTCGCCGAGCGCGCGGCGCAGGATGAGCGCTTCCAGGCTCTGGCCGAGTAGATGCGTTAGGGCGCGGCTGCACAGGCCGCCGATCGAGCGCGCGGCAACTTCGAGAAACCAGACGCCGCCCTCATTGACGCGCAGTTCGGCGTGCACCGGGCCTTCGCGCAGGCCGGCGAGCGCGCAGAGCTGCGCGGTCTCGGCGCGGATGTGCGACTGCAGTTCCGCGGGGAGCCGCGACGGCGTGACGTAAAGTGTTTCCTCGAAAGTCGGCCCGTCGAGGGGATCGGGCTTGTCGAACAAGGCGAGGGTGGTGAGCGCGCCCGCCTGCAGCATGCCCTCGAGGGCGAGTTCGCGGCCCGGAATGAATTCCTCGACCACGAGGCCGAGCGATTGTGCGTCACGGTCGGCGCGTGCCTGGATCGCGCGCACGCGCTGCACGGCGCGCTGGAGCTCAGCGGCATCGTCGGCGCGGATCACGCCGCGGCTCGCGGAAAGGCGCCGCGGCTTCACGACCACTGGAAAGACGAGCTGCGGCAACAGCGCCTCGGGTTCGGCGTCGCTCGGCAGATGATGGAACGCCGGGCAGGGCAGGCCGTGGCGCCGCAGCAGCCCGCGAAACGCCAGCTTGTCGCGCAACACGCGCACCGCCTGCGCGCTGTTGCCGGCGAGACCGAATCGCGCGCAGAGCAGCGCCGCAAGTTCGAGTCCCGAATCGTCGACCGCCAGCACGGCGTCGGGTGCACGGCCGATCTCGCGCAGCACGGTGTCGGCCGCTTGCTCGGCGCGGTCGAAGTGCAGCGCCATGATCGGTGCCATGCCCCAGGCGGGCGCAAGCTGGTGGCAGTAATTCGCCGCTGCGACGATTTCGACGCCGAGCGCCTGCGCCGCCGCGCGGAAGTCGCGGTTGCGGTAGCCGGTTGTCGGCAAGAGCAGCAGGACGCGCTTCATCGCGTCGCTCAGAACGACTGCAGCTGCTGTGCGGTCGGCTCGGCGCAGCAGTACCAAGGTTCGGAGAGGCGCGGAATCGGCGCGCCGAGGTCACCGGGCAGCGGCGGCCCGCCGCGGCCCGCAGCGGCGTGCGCCTGCTCCCAGATCGCGGCGAAGGCGTCGCGGCGCGCAACACTGTCGGCTTCGCAGTGCGCGACCAGCGCTTGCAGTTCCCGCTGCAGCCGGTCGACGCGAGCGTCGCGGTGCGCCCAGGGATAACCGAGCAGTGCCGCATCGAACGGTTGCAGCATCTCCCTGAAGCCGGGCAGCGCAAGCAGCCAGGAACCCTGCGGCACCAGTAGCCGGATCGTGAGCTGCACCGGCGGCACGCTCTCCACCAGCCGCAGCTGCACCAGGCGCTCGAGCAGTGCGAGGTAGCCCTCGAGCGTCGTCCAGGGCGTGAAGGCGACAAAGGTCGGTGCCAGGGCGATGCCGGCGGCGCGCGTCAGGGCCACCGCGCGGTCGAAGTCCGCGCTGCGGTGGTGCTTGTCGAGCAGACGGAGAATGTCGTCATCGACCGCTTCGACCGCGGACGTGATAAACAGACAGCCGCTGGCGCGCAGTTCCGGCAGCAGTGCGGCGTGATTGATCAGGTGCTGAATCTTGATGGTTGCGTCGAAGGTGACTTCCGGAAACGCGGCGTGCAGGGCGCGGGCCAGACGCAGGCCATGGGTGGGCCCGTTGAGGAAATCCGGATCGCCGAAGGAGATGTGCTGCGCACCCTCGGCAACCTGCTGCCGGATGTCTTCGATCACGATGTCCGGCGGCACGGCGCGAAAGCGTCCCTGGTAAACGGGAACCACCGGGCAGTGCCGGCACAGGTGTTTGCAGCCGCGGCTGCCTTCTGCAAAGCCGGCGACGCGCGTCGTGCCATCGGGCAGCACGAGGTGCGCATAGCGCGCCAGCCTCGGCAGCACGCTGCGGTCCGGCACCACGAAGCTGAGCCTGCGCACGGTCTCTTCCGGCGCGTCGCCTGCGCGCGTCGAGCCGGCATCCTGCAGGCGCCGGCACAGCTCGAGCAGCGCCGTCTCGGGCTCGGCGTCGAGCACCGTGTTGACACCGAGATCGCGCAGCAGCGCCGCGTTCATCGGCGCATACAGCCCGTAGGCGCAGAGCTCCGCCTGCGGCGCGAGCTGGCGGATGCGCGGCAGCGCCTCGATCGCGATACGGGTCGCGGTATGCATGCCGAGGGAGATCGCCACCACGCGGGCGTCGCGCAGTACTTCCGCGTCTAGCGTCTCGAGCGACAGGTCGAGCGCGCGCACGACGAAGCCCGCCCGCCTGAGCTGCGCCGCGGGCTGGGCGAGCGCGAACGGCTGTCGGCCCAGCTCGTAGGGGTTGACGAGGACGACGCTGAGCGGTGCAGCTACTTCGCGCGCGGCCGCTGCGCGTAGGGCGCCGGGCCCGGCTCGCGGCTCGCTCCGGCCTCGGCCAGGCGACGGAGATAGTCCTGCCACATCTCCTCCTGGTGCAGGCCGTACTGGTACAGGAGGTCCCATGAATAGATTCCGGTGTCGTGACCGTCCGAAAATACGAGCTGGATCGCGTAGGTGCCCACCGGCTCGATATGCGTGATGCCAACGTCCTGCTTGCCGGTCTGCAGCACCTCCTGTCCCGGTCCGTGGCCGCGCACTTCTGCAGAAGGCGAATGCACGCGCAGGAACTCGCAGGGCAGCTGAAACGTTTTGCCGTCGGCGAACGAGATCTCCAGCACGCGCGACTTCTGGTGCAGCTTGATCTCGGTGGGTTGTGGGGAATTTCCGTCCATACCAGCTTGTGTCGAGGCCTTGGGCCGACACGCACTATAGCAACTCAAGACAGCGGCAAAGCCAGGGTTATTGCGGCGCGCTTCGGGCGCGCTCAGCCGCCCGCGGTGAAGCCTCGTGCGTACACGGACTCCAGCCGGTCGACGACCTCCGCCGGCAGGGGCCCCTGGGCCTCGGCCGCGATGACTTCCTCGAGGTGCGTCGGCTCACCGAGACCGACGACGAAGCAGGCGAAATCCGGATGCGCGAGGGCAAAGCGCAGCGCCGTCTGCGCGCGCGTGCCGTGCCCGGGGCCGAGCGCAGCGAGCGCGGCATGGGCGCGCTGCGTCTCGACGTCGAGCGCGCTTTTCTCGGTGAGCACCATCTCGCGCCCGTGACGCAGGTCGGTGGCGAGCACGCCGGAGGCGAAAACCCGGATGCCCATCATCGCCACGTCGTGCCGCGCGCAGGCGGCCGCCACGCCGGAAAAACGGTGCCCGCTCCAGCCGACCGGCATGATGCGCGCCGCGCTCGGGTTGAGCAGGTTGTAGTACACCTGCGCCGAGTCGAAGCGTCCGCTGTCGAGCGCGCGGACGATCGCCGTCGCCTCGCCCAGCGCGGTCAGCCCGATGAAACGCGTCAGGCCTTCTTTACGCATGCGCTCGAGGCCGTCGGCGACGCCGCCCTTGCGCAGCACGTCCTCGACGCTGATGGCGCCCAGCACCCCGCTGCCGGTGCGCGCGCCGATCTGGTTGTGCAGCTGCAGCAGGTCCACCGAGTCGCGCTTCAGGCGGCGCAGGCTCTCATGCACGCTGCGCTCGATGGTGCCCGGGATGTCCGACAAGTCGTTTAGGTCGAGCCGCACCTTGGTCGAGAGGTAAGGCTTGTCCTCGACCTCGGCGAGCAGCCAGCCGAGCGCTTCCTCCGAGCGACCCTGGCCGTACAGCGGCGCGGTGTCGATCCAGTTGATGCCGGCGTCTAGCGCACGGCGCAGCACGCGGCGGCGCGTGTCGTCGTCGGCGAGGATGATGACGCCGCCGACGTAGCCGCCGCCGAACACGACCTGCGAGACCTTGAGGCCGGTGCGGCCGAACCGCCGATATTTCATGGACTCCCTTCCTTCAAGCGCTCACCATTAAATTTATATGTTTTAGTTCAATAACTTAATACTTTTTAACGACGTTGCAGATCAACAACAACGAGCATCCCATTAATTAAACAAGGTAAATGGATGTTGACAGGGTGGCGCGACAAGCGCATTCTAGAGTCACTTTCCAGCGGCTCACCAAGAAGGCCGCGGAAACTGCCCGAAGTACCCTCCTCCTCCTCCTCTCGGGCTCCTCGGCAGAGACTGGCCCCTGGCAATAACCAGGGGCTTTCTTTTTTCTGCCCGCGGGTCAGACGAGCCGAGCGCGAACGCCGTGCAGCCGTCCGCGGCGACTGCATCGTGCGCCGGTTCTCGGGGGACTCGGTAGACTTTGCGCCTCAGCCCAAACGAGGAGTCGGACCATGCGCGTTTTTCTGATCCTGGGGATCGCCGGTGCTCTGGTTTTGCTGTCGATCCCGTCACAGGCTCAAATGGGCGGCCGCGGCATGATGCAGGGTGGCGGCATGATGGGCGGCCCCATGGCGCGTCACCGCATGGCGATGCACGGCGGCCTGCCTTCGGAATACGCCTCGAAGAAGAACCCGCTCAAGGCATCGGCGGACAACGTGGCCGCGGGCAAGGCGCTTTTCACGCAGAACTGTGCCGTCTGCCATGGCGCGAAAGGTGCGGGCGACGGCGAGGGCGGCAAGGCGCTCAACCCGCCGCCAGGCGACTTGCGCGGCCTGAGCCGCATGCCCATGGCGGGCGACGCGTTTTACTACTGGACGATCGCCGAGGGCGGCGCACCGGTGAAGAGCGCGATGCCGCCCTACAAGTCGGTGCTCAAGGAAGACGACATCTGGAGGCTGGTGCACTACCTGCGCACGCTGTGACGCCCATGCTGGTCCGACGGTCGCTGCCCGCGGAGGGCAATCGCTGATCGCGCTGCCGCAGCCCCATTGGCTGCGCCTTTTCAGTGTCGGCTCGCTGGTGCTCGCCACTGCGCTGCTGCCGGCGATGGCCGTCGGCGAGGAGACCGTCACGCCCGAGCAGCAGCAAGCGCGCAAGCGCGAGGCCGAGGCGTCGGAGGACCCGCTCAAGCAGCGCCAGGCGGAGAAGGTCGACCGTCCGGATCTGTGGAGCGACGAGCCGAGCGGCGTTGACCTGTACGGCAGCGTGCGGTTGCGTTACCGCAAGGCGGGCGGCGACACGGTGCTCGGCGACGGCGGCTCGCGCATCGGACTGGAGGCCAACTGGCAGTACCGCCCGCAAAGCTGGCTGCATGGTCGCGTCGAGGCGGGCTTCAACGTGCTCGATGCTTTCGACCGCGTGTTCAGTCCAGGCAGCCGCGGCGCAAGCGATGCTGCATTGATCACGCCGCGACTCTATTACGCCGGCGTGGAAACCCCCAGGCTGATCGCGTCGTTCGGCAAGATATGGTCGACCTACTACCAGGTCACCGCCTTTACCGATTTGTTCGACAGTACCGGCGGCAGCGCATCGGGTACCTACAACGCACAGACCGACGGCGGCCCGAGCGGCACCGGACGCGCCGATTCGGTGTTGCAGACGCGCCTCACGGTCGACTGGTTCCCGGATTCGTTTCACGTCAAGCCGTTCGACATGAACGTGCAGTTGCAGTACGAGCGAAAGATTCCGAATGTCGAGGGCGCGCGCTACGGTCTCGCGCTCGGCATGAGCGCGGTGTTCAAGACGAAGGATGACACCGAGGTCGGCTTCGCCTACAACTACGCCGACGTGCGCGACGAGAACGCGCCCGCGGTGTCCGCGGCCGGCATCGACGGCGACGACCATGCGCTCGCGATCGCCGCGCGCCGCATCAGCGATCGCTGGTACCTGGCGAGCACCGTCGCGCGGCTGCTCAACCACGAGACCACCGACCAGAAGCTGTATGTCGATGCCTGGGGCTGGGAGCTGTACGCCCGCTACCGCCTGTTCGGCAAGCTGTGGGCGGTGGGCGGCTGGAACTGGCTCAAGCCCGATCGCGGACAGCCGCTCGCCGGGCTGTACCGTGTGAAATACGGCGTGCTTGGCCTGCGTTACTCGATCAAGGAGTTCCGCCGCCTCGTTTACCTCGAAGCGCGCTACGACAAGAGCCGCAACGCGGACGGTTCGCCGATCGGCGATAGTGCGGCCTTCGGCATCCGGTGGGATTTCGATTGAGAGCGTTGGATCGATCAGCACGAGACTCGCCGTCGCGCACACGACGCACCTGTGGCGGCGGGGCGCCTGGGCGATTCACTACAACGCGTCCATGTTGCGCTCACTCGTTGCGATACCGCTCCCGGACGCGCATCCTGACTGCCAGCGGGCACGACGAGGATCAGCGCATTCACGCCGAGCCCTGTCACATTCGCGCCGACCGCCGCGCGCAGGCGATGCCGTGAATGGGCTCCTGTCGCGGTGGCCTCGCCCACGGTCGTGGCGTAATGCTGCTCGACAAAACCCGGGCGCACCGCCAGACCGACGACGGTGGCAAGCGCGGGGACCGGGCCAGTGAGACAGTCAGCTGGATGCCCGATGGCCGATGCTTCTGGGCGCGCCGCGCATTGCCCCGCACGGTGTCGAAGACCCAAACGCCCGGCCGGAGTATGTGTTCGCGTGGGCGCGAGCCGTTCTTGCGCCGCGCGGCAGATGCTGCTGAACTGCCGCCGGTCCCATGGGTAACCGCCGAACCGAGACGCGATCGCCGGGCCCGAGTTGTTCTGGATCGATACTTCGTCATACCCTAACGCGACTCGCGATGCCGATCTGAGAGGAGTTCGGCACGGGACGGAGGAGACAGGTCGATGGGAAGCCTGCGGATGCGGATAGCGATACTGGGACTTGCGCTTGCGGCGGCGCTCGCTGCGGCACCAGCCCATGCGGAGTGCGGTGGCTCCACGCAGTGCATCGCGATCGGACTGACGCCGGGCGACGCGGCGGTTGCGCACCACGGCGGACCGGCGCCAGCGACGCCGACCATGGCGTTCGGCAACCAGGTCACCGCGACGACCAGCGCGTCGCGGACGCTGTACGTCGCAGCGGTCCAGGGCGGTGTGGGAATGGCGACGCTCGGTCCGATCACGATCACCGGAACGAACGCGGCGGAATTCACCGTCACCGGTGGCAGCTGCTCGACGACCAATGGGCCGGTGCACGGTGGGGCGAACTGTACGATTACGGTCGCATTTGCGCCGACGAGCCTCGGCGCGAAGGATGCGACGCTGAACGTCCCGTTGAATCCGCCGCCCGGCTGCGGCGGCTGCATCACCGGCCGCACGGCGATGCTCACCGGAACCGGCGTCGATCCGCTGCCAGCGGCCTCGCCCGCAACGCTGACGACGGCGATAGGCACGCCGGCGACGCTCGATCTCGCGCCTTTCATCTCCGGCGCCAACCTGCTCGGGATCCGCATCACCGTGCCTCCGGGGAACGGCAGCGTGAGCGTGAGCGGCACGCGCGTGACCTACACGCCGAATGCCAATTACGTCGGCAGCGATACGTTCTTCTACGAATCGTTCAACGCGATCACTGCGTCGGCGCCTGCTGCGGTGAGCGTGTCAGTGGGCAGTCGCGCCGACCCATCAGACGATCCAAACGTCACTGGTCTGCTCGGCGCGCAGATCGCGACGGCGCGGCGCTTTTGGCGCGCGCAGATCTTCAATTTCCAGCGGCGCATGGAATCGCTCCACCGGAGTGCGCCGGCGCCTCGATCCGAGGATGGCGCGCGGCTCGCAAGTAATGCTGGGGTGGCGACGCAGCCGCCGACGATGACCGACGCGGGCAGCGGGATCGTCCCGACGTCGCTCCTGGCGCCGCTGTTGAGTGCGGCGAACACGCGCTCCCTCAGGCTGTCCAGCAGCGGCGACGGCGGCGACGGTGCGTCGCCACTGCCGCCGGGGACCGGGATCTGGATCGCAGGTAACGTCAGCTTCGGCAACCGCGATCAGGGGAGTGCGAGTGGTGGATCGCGCTTTAGCACCGACGGCATCAGTGTCGGCATCGACCGTCGTTTGAACTCGGCGCTCGCGCTCGGCGTCGGCCTCGGCTATGCGCGCGACGAGACCTCGATTGGGCTCGACGGAACGCGCAGCAAGGCGCGCGGCTGGTCGATCGCGGCCTACGGCAGCTACCAGCCCTTCGCCGATGCCTATGTCGATGGCCTGCTCGGCTACGGGGAGACGACCTACGACAGCGTACGCTACGTTGCCGCGGCCAACGATTACGCTTCGGGCACGCGCAAGGGGCGGCAGCTCTTCGCCTCCCTCGCTGCGGGCTATGAGTTCCATCGCAACGGCGTGCTGCTGTCACCCTATGCAAGACTCGACTACGCGAGCGATCGGCTCGGCGCGTTTACGGAAATCGGCGCCGGGCTGAATGCGCTGCGCTACTCGGGCCAGACGCTGCCGTCGCTGCAGCTTGGCGCGGGCGTGCGTGTCGAGTCGGTGCACGCGACGAACTTCGGTTGGGTGCGGCCGCGGCTACGTCTCGAATACCGGCACGACTTCGAGGGTGCGCGTGCAGCCACCGTGCGTTACGCCGACCAGTTCGCCGGCCCGACTTATTCCGTCACGCCGGCGGGACTGGATCGCGATGCGCTCGTGCTCGGGATCGGCGGCGATTTCGTCTTGCGCCGTGGCTGGCAGCTGGGCATCGACTACCAGACCCAGTATCAATCGGGCCTCGACAGCGCGCAAGCGATCCGCTTCTGGGTTGCGGCGGATCCGGAGGCGACCGCATCGCCACTCGGGTCGGTCGCATCGTCCACGCTGCTGGAAGATCCGGTGCGCGTCGAGGCGGGCTACGTTTTCGATGACAACGTCAACCGGGCGCGCAGCGCCGACCAGCTTTCGGATCACGTCTACAGCGCAAATGTGGCCAAAAGCACGGTCATTCCGCTCACCGAGAATACACGCGCGATCCTGCGCGGCTTTGTCGGTGGCGAGAAGCTGCATAGGTTCTCGGGTCTCGATCACCTCACGGCCGGCGCGTACGGCGAATTCCAGTATCGCGCGTCGGGCGATATCGATGCACCGACTTTCGGCGTCTTCGGGCGCGCGGCCTACGAAGGTTACAGCTCTAGCCTACGCGACGGGTTTCGCTACACGCTCGGCGTGAACGCGCGACAGGCAGTTACCGACCGTCTGGAGTTGTTCGGCGCGCTCGATGCCCGCTGGCGCAGCGCGCGCAATACGGTGTTCGATGGCACCGATTGGGGGGCGCGGCTCAATCTCGACGTTTCCTTCGACTGGGAGGGCACGCTTTACCTGGGCGGCGAGTATCGGCGCGGCGATGCCGTATCGAGCGGGCCACCGACGCAGGACAGCGCATCGATCGCGAAATCGCTGGTACCGGACGACGCCTATCCAGGCCGCCGATTGTTCGCATATCGCTTCGACGCGGAAACGGTTCTGTGGACCCTGGGCTACAACTGGCCGCTCGGGCCGCGCGACTCGATCGATTTCTCCTGGCGCAACGTTCGCTCGACCGCGACGCAACAGCCGAGCGCGGCTCCCGGCGGAGTCTACGCGGGGCCGCCGAGCTACTATGGCGTCACGCTCGCGCCCGGCACGGGCGGTACGCAACGCTACCGCGTCAACCAGTTCTCACTCGTCTACTTGATGCGCTTCTAGCGCGGCCTAATAGTCGCGTCGCGGACTGCCGTAGTCGCCGCGCGGGAACACGAACGGCGGCGTGCGCCCGACCAGGCGCTCGATCAGCATCAGCTCCTGGTCGGTATGGTTGATGAACGGTGCGTCGCGAATTGCCTTTCCTTCGGCAGAAGACCCGAGGATGTACAGTGGCCGATCGTGGTGCGTGGATTGGACGGTCGTGCGGCTCTGCGGGTCCCGCTTCGCGGTGACGTCGATGACGCCGTAGCAGTTACAAAAGTAGGTCTGCGCGGGCTCCGATTCCGCGTACCAGCCGGTGCCGCGAATCCCGATGGTGGCCGTCGCAGTGATGACGCGCATCGTGGTATTGCGTGAAACCGAAAGCAGCTTGCCGGTCAGCAGCCGCAGGCCGCGAATCAGTAGCGATGCCGACGCCTGCTTCGTACCCTCGATCTCAAGGCGACCCTGGTCGCGCAGGATCATTGCGTGGCCACCGACTACAAAAATGATCTCGCTTCGTTCCCCGGTCTCGACCGTGTCGCCCGGTCGTACTTTCGTTTGCAGCGTGGCCGCCGTGCCGTTGACTGTCACGGTTCCCGATAGCCTGTAAACCGACTGCCCGGGCGGCAGCCGCTCCAAGCGGTTGCCGAAGATGCCCTGCGCCAGACCGACGCGCGCGGGCATCGCGGTCGAGAACAGGCCGAGGGCGAGCGCCTCGACCAGCAGACGGCGCCTCGGATCTTCCAGTTTGTCGAATTGGCTCATGCCGACTTCCTGCTATCGCCTTCGGGCGTTCACGCGGCCGGGGCGCAGAGGCCGAAGGCGCAGCAGGCGCCTTGGACTTTAGCACAAACCTCTCGCGCCTCCGGTCTTTCGCGTGACGGGCCCGCGTCGTCGGCGCGGCCGCGTCAGGGCCTGCGATACACTGCGCGACGACCGAAAAATGAAACCCGTCGGATTCGCTCGTCACTTGCTCGTTGGGATGGCGGTGCTGGCCGCGATCGGCAGCGGCTCCGCCGCGCAGGCCGCGCCGCCGCTCGTGGCGCTGCGCGACGGCATGCCGTCGCTCGCGCCGATGCTCGCGCAGGTCACGCCGGCGGTGGTCAACATCGCTGTCATCCAGCGTCGGCCCGAGGCGCAGAACCCGCTGCTGCGCGATCCGTTCTTCCGCCGCTTCTTCGGCCTGCCGGACCAGGCGCGGCCGCAGATGTCGGCCGGCTCGGGCGTGATCATGGACGCGACGCAGGGTTACGTCCTCACCAACCATCACGTCATCAAGGATGCCAGCGAAGTGGTGGTGACGCTGAAAGACAACCGTCGCTTCGAGGCGCGCGTCGTCGGCTCGGATGCCGGGACCGACATCGCGCTGCTCAAGATCGAGGCCGAGAACCTCGTCGCGGCCGCGCCCGCGGACTCGGACGCGCTGCAGGTGGGCGATTTCGTCGTCGCCATCGGCAACCCGTTCGGCATCGGCCAGACCGTCACCTCGGGCATCGTCTCGGCCCTCGGCCGCGCGGGACTGTCGAGCGAAGGCTACGAGGAGTTCATTCAGACCGACGCGCCCATCAACCCCGGCAATTCGGGCGGCGCGCTGGTCAACCTGAGGGGTGAGCTGGTTGGCATCAACACGGCGATCATCGGCCCGGCGGGCGGCAACGTCGGCATCGGCTTTGCGGTGCCGGTCAACATGGCGCGCGCGGTGATGCGCCAGCTGATCCGCTTTGGCGAGGTGCGTCGCGGCCGGCTCGGCATCAGCATGCAGGACCTCACGCCCGAACGTGCACATGCGCTCGGGCTGAGCGCGAACCAGGGCGCGGTGATCGCCGAAGTACAGCCCGGTTCGCCCGCGGCGCGCGCCGGGCTGGGTGCCGGAGACGTCGTCACGGCGGTGAACGGCCGCCCGGTCACCACCGCCTCGGGCCTGCGCGCCCGGCTCGGTGTCCTGCCGGTGGGCGAAACGGTCGAGCTGAGCGTGCGCCGCGAAGACGGTTCACGCACGATCCGCGCGCGCATCGGCGAGATCGAGTCGCGCCACGCGCGGGAGGGCCGCCGCATCCCGGAGCTCGAGGGCGCGACCCTCGCTGCCGCGCGACGCGGTGGTCCCGGGAACAACGGCGGCGTGCTGGTGGTTTCGGTCGCGGCGGGCACGCCCGCCTTCGAGCACGGCCTGCGGCCGGGCGACCTGATCGTCGGCGTCAATCGGCGCCGCGTCGATTCAGTGGAGGCGCTGGCGCAGCGGCTGCGCGGCCGCGGGCCGATTGCGCTCAACGTGCTGCGCGGCGACTTCCTGCTGACCATCGTCATCGGCTGAGCGGGGCAGCGGCGCGCGACGGCCCGCTAGCTCTCGCTTACGCGCGCCAGTTTCTTGACGTCCGGCAGGCGGCGCAGCGCGCGCATGACGCGCGCCAGATGCTGGCGGTCGGACACCTCGAGTACGAAGTGCATGCTGGTGTAGACCGCGCGATCGTCTTCCATGCTGATCGAGTCGATGTTCGAGCTGGCCTCGGCAATTTCGGAGGCCACGCGGCCGAGCACGCCGCGCTGGTTGGCGACGGTCACGCGGATCTCTGCTTGGTAGAGCCGCGTTTTGTCGGGCGCCCATTCGACGTCGATCCACTGCTCGGGCTCGGTGCGACGCGAGCGCAACGCGACGCGGCAGGTCGCGGCGTGCACCACTAGCCCGAGCCCCTTCTTGATCGAGCCGATGACCTGGTCCCCGGGAATCGCCCGGCAGCAGCGCGCCAGCTGCACCGCCATGCCCTCGGTGCCCCGGATCATCACCACCGCGCCCGGCTTGGCTTCCGCCTGTCCCTCGGCATGCCGCAGCAGCCGCCGCGCAACCACGGCCGGCAGGCGCTTGCCGAGACCGATGTCGGCGAGCACGGACGCGCGCGATTCGGAGCCGCCGTCGCGCACCACGCGCTCCCAGCTCGCCTCGTCGATCTCCTCCAGTGCGGTGCCCAGCGCGCGCAGCGCGAGGTCGAGCAGCCGCTCGCCGAGGCGTACCGATTCCTCGTACTGCATCGTCTTGAGGAAGTGGCGGATGTTGGAGCGCGCCTTGCCGCTACGCACGAACTGCAGCCAGGCCGGGTTGGGCTTGGCGTGGCTGGCGGTGATGATCTCGACGCGGTCGCCATTGCGCAGCTCGCTGCGCAGCGGCACCAGCTCGCCGTTCACCTTCGCGGCGACGCAGCGATTGCCGATGTCGGTGTGCACCGCGTAGGCGAAATCGACCGCCGTCGCCCCGCGCGGCAGCGACAGGATCAACCCCTTGGGCGTGAAGACGTAGACCTCGTCCGGGAACAGGTCGACCTTGACGTGCTCGAGGAACTCGCGCGGATCGCCCGACTGGTTCTGGATCTCGAGCAGCGACTGCAGCCAACGGTGCGTCTGCCTCTGCACCGCGGACAGGGACTCCGCATCGTCCTTGTACATCCAGTGCGACGCCACCCCCGAATCGGCCAGCCGGTGCATCTCCTCGGTGCGGATCTGCACTTCCACCGGACCGCCGTAAGGGCCGAGCAGCGCGGTGTGCAGGGACTGGTAGCCGTTCGCCTTCGGGATGGCGATGTAGTCCTTGAACTTGCCCGGGATCGGCTTGTAGAGCGAATGCAGCGCGCCCAGCGCCACGTAGCAGGCGGGCACGTCCTTGACGATGACGCGCACGCCATGGATATCGTGCACCTCGGAAAAAGAGAGGTGCTTCTCGATCATCTTGCGGTAGGTCGAGTAGACGTGCTTCTCGCGCCCGGTGACGCTCGCTTCGATGCCGCTCGCCACGAGCCGCGCCTTGATCGCCGACTCGATCTTGCTGATCGCTTCGCGCCGGTTGCCGCGCGCGGCGCGCGTCGCCTTGGCGAGGGTTGCGTAGCGCAGCGGGTACTGGTGCGAGAAGGCGAGCTCCTGCAGCTCGTGGTACAGCGCGTTCAGTCCGAGCCGGTTGGCGATGGGCGCGTAGATTTCCATGGTCTCGCGCGCGATGCGGCGGCGCTTGGCCGGCGGCACCGCGCCGAGGGTGCGCATGTTGTGCAGTCGGTCGGCGAGCTTGATGAGAATGACGCGCACGTCGCGCGCCATCGCCAGCAGCATCTTGCGGAAATTTTCGGCCTGGGCCTCCTCGGCCGACTGCAGCTCGATGCGATCGAGCTTGGATACGCCGTCGACCAGCTCGGCCACCGGCGGGCCGAAGGCGTCCGAGATCTCGTCCTTGGTGATGGCCGCATCCTCCAGCACGTCGTGCAGCAGGGCGGCGATCAAGGTCTGGCTGTCGAGACGCCACTCGGCCAGGATTTCGGCAACCGCCAGCGGGTGGGAGATATAGGGATCTCCGGACTGGCGTTTCTGGCCGGCGTGGGCGGCGTCCGAGAAGCGGTAGGCCTCGGCAAGGCGCTCGATGTCCTCGGGTGTCAGGTACCCGAAACGGGTCTCATCGAGCAGTGAAACAGCGGCCATGGGGTGAGCGTACCCGAAGCCGCGCCCCCTGGGGGCGGTGCGCGGACCCGGCCCGAGGGCGGGTCCGCAAGGCAGGTCAGCGGCTTACAGCGGGCTGCTGGACGGCGCCGGGGCGGCGACGCCGGCGCTCGCGTTGCGCTTCAGGACCTCGGTGCCGACCTTGCCGGCCGCGATCTCGCGCAGCGCGATCACGGTGAACTTGTCCTTGTTCGGTTCAACCAGCGGCGAGGCGCCCGCGCCGAGCTGGCGCGCGCGGTAGGTCGCGGCAAGGGTGAGCTGAAAGCGGTTGCCGATGTTCTCGAGGGCGTCGTCTACGGTGATTCTGGCCATGTGTCGCGTTCCGGTTGGTGACCTGTGTTGAATGCGCTGCGCGCCCGGGGCACCGGGTCAGGCCCTGAACAGCCCGGGGTGCCGCGCGAGCTGTCGGGCAGTGCGGACACGCTCGGCGCGCAGGACGCCCAGCAGGTCGCGCCGGGCCGTCTCAAAAACGTCGTTGATTATAACGTAGTCGAATTCCGGCGCGTGGCTCAGCTCCTCGCGCGCGTTCGCCAGGCGGCGCTCGATGACCGCCTCGGCATCAAGCCCGCGCGTGCGCATGCGGCGCCCAAGTTCGTCGACCGAGGGTGGCAGGATGAAAATCCCCACGCTCGCGGGGTAGAGGCGGCGCACCTGCGCCGCCCCCTGCCAGTCGATCTCGAGCAGCAGGTCCTCGCCCCGCGCGAGGCTCTCGTCGATGATGCGCTGCGAGGTGCCGTAACGGTTACCGTGCACCTCGGCGCACTCGAGGAACTCGCCACGCTGCACCATCGCCTCGAAGGTTTGCGGGTCGACGAAGTGGTACTCGCGGCCGTTCTGCTCCCCCGCGCGCGGCGCGCGCGTGGTGTACGACACCGAAATCCGGATGGACCGTTCCTCTTCGAGCGCGGCGCGGATCAGAGAGCTCTTACCCGCGCCCGAGGGCGCCGTGACGACGTAGAGCAAGCCGTTCATTCGATGTTCTGCACCTGTTCGCGCATCTGCTCGACCAGCAGCTTGAGGGCGAGCGCGGCATCCGCGAGCCCCTGCGAGGCTGCCTTCGAGGCGAGCGTGTTGGCTTCGCGGTTGAGCTCCTGGGCGAGGAAGTCGAGCCGCTTGCCGGCAGGACCGCGCTGGCCGAGCACGCGCAGCACCTCGTCCAGGTGCGTGCCGAGCCGCGTCAGCTCCTCGTCGACGTCGACGCGCGTGCCGAACAGCGCCAGCTCGGTGCGCACGCGGTCGTCGTCGGCCGAGCCGAGCGCGTCACGCAGGCGCTGCGCGATTTTCTCCTGGTAGGCGGCGATCGCCTGCGGCACCAGCGGCGCCGCCTCGGTGACGCGCTCGTGCATCTCGGCGACGCGCGAACGGATCGCCTCGGCCAGCCTGGCGCCCTCGCGGGCGCGCGCCGCGACCAGCTCGTCGATGCCTTGCGCGGCCAGCTGCTCGATGCGCTCGCGCATTTCGCTCTCGCTCGGCGCGTCGTCGCTCATCACGCCTGGCCAGCGCAGGATGTCGGCGACACGCAGCGGCGCGGCGTCGGGCACGGCTTTTTTGACTTCGCCGGCCAGGCGCGCGAGCTCGGCCAGCGCCTCTGCATTCAGCGCGCCGCGCGGCATGCCCGCCGTGCCGGGGGCGAACTGCAGCCGGCACTCGACCTTGCCGCGCGCGAGGCGCGCCGAGAGCACTTCGCGCAGCAGCGGCTCGTGGATGCGCAACTCCTCGGCAATGCGGAACTGCAGGTCGAGAAAGCGCCCGTTCACCGAGCGCAGCTCGAGGCTAAGGCGTCCGCGCGGCGCGTCGACGGCGACGGCGGCATAGCCGGTCATGCTGTGAATCATGGTGTGCGCGCGGGCCGAATCGGGTGCGATGCGCGGCGCTCATGGCGTCGAAGCGGCGCCCGCGCGATCGTTCGCTTCGAAGGAGCGCGTATCATAGGGCGATTATCGGCGCGAGCCAACCAGCTGCGCAGCGCTGCGTGCGCCGAAGCGTGGGTGGCCGCTGCGGAGCGTGATCGGTTACCGGATGGGATTGAAGTACAGCATTGCGCAGGCCTGCCGCATCGGCGCGCGGCAAAGCAACCAGGACCGCGTCGGCCATTCGGCGAGCGACGCGGCGCTGCTGATGGTCGTCGCCGACGGCATGGGCGGGCATCCGCGCGGCGAGCTCGCCGCGCAGCTCGCGGTCGACCAGCTGGTCGAGGATTTCGAACGCGAGGCGCAGCCGCGCCTCGCGCAGCCGGAGACTTTCCTGCAGGCGGCGTTCAACCGGGCGCACTGGCGCATCGCGCGTGAGACGCGTGCGCTGCGCCTGGCCGACGCGCCGCGCACCGTGCTCGTCGCCTGCGTCGTGCAGGACGGCGCGGCGACCTGGCTGCACGTCGGCGATTCGCGCTTCTATCTGCTGCGCGGCGACAAGGTGGCGGTCCGCTCGCGCGACGATTCGTTCATCCAGCAGCTCGTCGACATGGGCTGGCTGCGCGAGGAGGACGCCGCAATTCATCCGGATCGCAACATCGTCGTTCGCTGTGTCGGCGGCAACGAGGCGCCGCGGCCACGCCAGCCCGTGCGCGTGGTGCTCGAGCCGAACGACATCATGGTGCTGTGCTCGGACGGCTTCTGGGGCCCGCTTTCGCCCAGCGAGCTCGCCGCCGGGTTGCGCGGCCAGGATCTGCAGGGCGAGGTCGACACGCTCGTCGCGCTGGCGGAGAAGCGCAGCGGCGTGCAGTGCGATAATGTCTCGGTCGTCGCGCTCGCCTGGAACGAGCGCCAGCGCCGCGGGCGTCGCTTCCGGCGCACGAAAGCCGCAGGCGACCTGCCGACCGAAGCATAGGAATCCGTTATGAGCACAGCCGAGAGGGCAAGCCGGCCGAGCGGGCGCGCGCCCGACGCGCTGCGCCCGGTACGCTTTACGCGCGCCTTCACGCGCCACGCCGAAGGCTCGGTGCTGGTCGAGTTCGGCGAGACGCGCGTGCTGTGCACGGCCAGCGTCGAAGAACGCGTGCCGGCCTTTCTCAAGGACCAGGGCCGCGGCTGGATCACCGCCGAGTACGGCATGCTGCCGCGCTCGACGCACACCCGCACCGACCGCGAGGCGGCGCGCGGAAGGCAGTCGGGCCGCACGCAGGAGATCCAGCGCCTGATCGGCCGCGCGCTGCGCGCGGCGTTCGACCTCGGCGCGCTCGGCGAGCGCACCATCAAGATCGACTGCGACGTGCTGCAGGCCGACGGCGGCACGCGCACCGCATCGATCACCGGCGCCTTCGTCGCCGTGTACGACGCGCTCGGCTGGATGCAGGGCCAGGCACTGCTCGAGCGGCGGCCGGTGCGCGACTTCGTCGCCGCGGTCTCGGTCGGTCTGTACCAGGGCGTGCCGGTGCTCGACCTGGACTATGCCGAGGATTCGGCCTGCGACTGCGACATGAACGTGGTGATGACCGGCGAGGGGCGCTTTATCGAGCTGCAGGGGACGGCCGAAGGCGAGCCATTCTCGCGCGCGCAGGTCGACGCGCTGATGCTGCTCGCGGAGAAGGGCGTGCGAGAGCTGGTCGCCGCGCAGCGTGCGGCGCTCGGCCTGGCGCGGGCGTGAAGGGGCTGGAGAAGCTCGTCCTCGCGAGCGGCAATCCCGGCAAGCTGCGCGAGATCGGCGCGCTGCTCGCGCCGCTCGGCATCGAGGTCGTGGCGCAGGCCGCGCTCGGCATCGCCGAGGCGGAGGAGCCGCACGAGACGTTCCTGGAAAACGCGCTCGCCAAGGCACGCCATGCGAGCCGCGCCAGCGGGCTGCCGGCGCTGGGCGACGATTCGGGGCTGTGCGTGGAGGCGCTGGGCGGCGAGCCGGGGGTGCATTCCGCCTACTACGCGGGCAAACAGGGTTCGCGCGAGCAGCGCGATGCGGCGAACAACGCCAAGCTGCTGGCTGCGCTCGAAACGCAGAGCGACCGGCGCGCGCATTTCGCCTGCGTCATGGTGCTGATGCGCCACGCCGACGACCCGCAGCCGTTGGTGGCGGAGGGCAACTGGCACGGCGAGATCGGGCAGGCGGCGCGCGGCGCCAATGGCTTCGGCTACGACCCGCTGTTCGTGCTGCCTGGGCGTAGCTGCAGCTCGGCCGAGCTGCCCGCCGCAGAGAAGAACCGCATCAGCCATCGCGGCCAGGCGCTGGCGCGCCTGCTCGATCGGCTGCGCGAGGGAGAGTGAACGGTGAGCACGCAGCCCGTCACCTTGCGCCGTCCGGGAGAAGTGCATCTCGCCACGCTGCCGCCGCTCGCGCTTTACGTTCACATTCCGTGGTGCGTGCGCAAGTGCCCGTACTGCGACTTCAATTCGCACCAGAAAAATGACGGCTTGCCGGAGGGCGAGTACGTCGATGCGCTGGTCGCCGACCTCGAAGGCCTGCTGCCGTCGGTGTGGGGGCGGCGCGTCTCGAGCGTGTTCATCGGCGGCGGCACGCCGAGCCTCTTTTCCGCCGCGGCGATCGAACGGCTGTTGTCGGAAGTTCGCGCGCGTGTGGTGCTCGAGCCGGACGCGGAAGTGACGCTGGAGGCGAACCCGGGCACGGCCGAGGCCGGGCGCTTTCGCGGCTATCGCGAAGCCGGCGTCAACCGCCTGTCGATCGGCGTGCAGAGCTTCGACGACGCCATGCTGCAGCGGCTCGGCCGCATTCACGACGGCGGCGAGGCGCGTCGTGCGCTGGAGATGGCGCGTGCGGTCTTCGACAACGTCAATCTCGACCTGATGTACGGCCTGCCCGGGCAGACGCCGGCCATGGCGCAGGCTGACCTTGCCGAGGCGCTGCGCTGGGAGACCACGCACCTGTCCGCGTACCAGCTGACGATCGAGCCGAATACCGCGTTCTATTCCAAGCCGCCGCAGCTGCCCGAGCACGATGCCTGCGCTGACATGCAGCGCATGGTCGAGGATCTGCTGGCGGCGTCGGGCTTCGAGCACTACGAGACCTCGGCGTTCGCCAGGCCAGGCCGGCGCTGCCGCCACAACCTCAACTACTGGCAGTTCGGCGATTACCTCGGCATCGGCGCGGGCGCGCACGGCAAGATCAGCTTTCCGGATCGCATCACGCGCCATGCGCGCGTCAAGCAGCCGCGCGAGTACATGGTGGCGGCGCGGCGCGGGGCCTCACTGGTCGAGGAGCGGACGGTCGGCGCCGCGGAACTGCCGTTCGAATTCATGCTCAATGCGCTGCGACTGGTCGAGGGCTTCGAGTCCGAGCTTTACGCGGCGCGCACCGGGTTGCCGATTCGTGCAATTGAAGTTCGCCTTGCGGATGCAGAGGCACAAGGCCTGATCGAGCGCTCGGCGACGCGCATCCGACCCACGGAGCGCGGCCGACTGTTCCTCAACGCGCTGATCGAGCGCTTTCTGCCCGCCGCTTGAAGACGAGATCGAATACGGGATGTCCGAGCCGCTCGCCGCGGGCCTCGAACTTGGTTCGAGGACGACGCTCGGGCCGCGGCGCGTACGCTTCGGCCGTATTTTCCAATAGGGGTTCCGCGGCAAGCACGCCGAGGATCTGCTCGGCGTAGTCCGGCCAGTCGGTCGCCGCGTGCAGCAGCCCGCCGGGCGCGAGCTTGCGCGCGGCGAGCGCCGCGAACGCCGGCTGCACGATGCGGCGCTTGTGGTGGCGCTTCTTCGGCCAGGGATCCGGAAAGAATAGGTGGATCCCGGCGAGCGAGCCGTCGGGAATCATGTGCTCGAGCACCTCGAGCGCGTCGTGGCGGATGACGCGCAGGTTGGCGAGCTCCGCCGCCTGGATGCCGCGCAGGAGGCTTCCCACGCCGGGGGTGTGCACCTCGATGGCGATGAAGTCGATGGCAGGATCGGCCTTGGCGATCTCGAGCGTGGTCTCGCCCATGCCCGAGCCGATCTCGACGACCAGTGGCGCGTCGCGGCCGAACACGGCGCGCGCGTCGATCAGCGCCTCGGCATAGGCAATGCCGTACTTCGGAGTCAGCGCCTCGACCGCGCGCTGCTGCGCAGCGGTCGTGCGTCCCTGCCGGAGGACGTAGCTCCGGATCGGGCGGCTCAAGCGGCTTTCGGCTGCGAGGCGGCGATGGTGCCGCCGACCGGCGAGGACGGGCTCGCGCTGTAGAGCTTCTTCGGCATGCGCCCGGCGAGGAAGGCTTCGCGCCCGGCCTCGACGGCCTTCTTCATGGCCTGCGCCATCAACACCGGGTTCTGCGCTGCGGCGACGGCCGTATTCATCAGCACGCCGTCGCAGCCGAGCTCCATGGCGATCGCGGCGTCCGAGGCGGTGCCGACGCCGGCGTCGACCAGCACCGGGACCTTGGCGGCCTCCAGGATCAGCTTCAGGTTCCAGGGGTTGAGGATGCCCATGCCCGAGCCGATCAGCGAGGCGAGCGGCATGACGGCGACGCAGCCGATGTCCTCGAGCATCTTCGCCTGGATCGGGTCGTCCGAGCAGTACACCATGACCTGGAAGCCTTCCTTCACCAGCTGCTTCGCGGCCTGCAGCGTCTCGGGCATGTTGGGGAACAGCGTGTGCGGGTCGCCCAACACCTCGAGCTTGACCAGGTCGTGGCCGTCGAGCAGTTCGCGCGCCAGGCGCAGCGTGCGCACCGCATCCTCGGCGCTGTAGCAGCCCGCGGTGTTCGGCAGATAGGTGAACTGCGACGGCGGCAGCGCCTCGAGCAGGCTCGGCTCGCCGCGGTTCTGGCCGATGTTGGTGCGCCGGATCGCGACGGTGACGATCTCGGCGCCCGAAGCAACGACCGCCTCGCGCGTCTGCGCGAAGTCCTTGTACTTGCCGGTGCCGATCAGCAGGCGCGAGCCGTAGGCCCTGCCGGCGATGACCAGGGGATCATGCAGTGTCATTTCAACCTCCGCCGACGGCGACCACGATTTCGAGGCGGTCGCCGTCGTTGACCACGGTGCTGGCGTGCGCGCTTTTCGGCACGATCTCGCCGTTTTGCTCCACGGCGATCTTCTTGCCGGCCAGCTCGAGGCGGCGCAGCAGATCGGTGACCGGCAGCGGCTGCTCGAGGCGGTGCGCGGCACCGTTGACGACGATGTTAATCATGCAGCCAATAATACCTCTGCAGGCAGGCGAACGCCGCCGCTCAGACGACGGGCGGACGCTCGGCGGGCGCCGCCCGGGCCGCGAGCGCGGCGATGATGCGGTCCTTCGGCAACATGCCCAGGATGCGCGCCGCATCGTCGACGACCGCAACGGGGTACTCGCTCTCCAGGGTGAGCGGCAGCACGCGCTCGAGCACCATGGACTGCGGCGTTGACGGCACCGGCCGCGCCAGGGTGCGCAGCGTTGCGCCGGGCGCAGCCGCGCGCAGCATGGATGCGGTGAGCACGCCGGCGAGCCGTCCCTCGGCGTCGGCGAGATAGGCCACCGGCAGCGCCTGCCCGTGCAAGCGCTCGAGCACGGCCTGCGGCGCGTCGCGTTCCTGAACGACGATCGCCTCGAGCCGCACCGCGCCGGCGGTCAGCACGCGGCCACGGTTGACGTCTTCGATGAAGCGGGCGACGTACTCGCTTGCCGGCTGCTCGAGGATCTCCTCCGGACGGCCGACCTGCTCGATGGCGCCGTCGTTCATGATCGCGATGCGATCGCCCAGCCGCAGCGCCTCGTCGAGGTCGTGGGTAATGAACACGATCGTGCGCTGCAGCTCGGCCTGCAGGCGCAGCAACTCGTCCTGCATCTCACGCCGGATGAGCGGGTCGAGCGCGCTGAATGCCTCGTCCATCAGCATGACCTCGGCCTCGGTGGCGAGTGCGCGCGCGAGGCCGACGCGCTGCTGCATGCCGCCGGAGAGCTGGGCCGGGTACTGCGCTTCGTAACCGGCGAGGCCGACGCGCTCGACCCAGCGCCGCGCCTTCTCCAGATTGGCGTGCCGTTCGGCGCGGCTGCGTGCCTGCACGTTGAGTCCGTAGGCCGCGTTCTCGAGCACGCTCTTGTGCGGAAACAGCGCGAAGCGCTGAAACACCATGCTGGTGCGGTCGCGCCGGAAGCGCCGCAGCGCCTCGGCATCGAAACGCAGGATGTCCTGGTCGCCGAAGAGAATCTCGCCTGCCGTGGGCTCGATCAGGCGGTTGAGGTGGCGGATGAGCGTCGACTTGCCCGAGCCCGACAGACCCATGACGACGAAGCACTTGCCGGCCTCGATGGTGAGCGAAACGTCGCGCACGCCAATCGTGTGGCCGGTCTGCGCGAGCAATTCCTCCTTGCGTACGCCGGCGCGTACCTGTTCGAGCACACGCTCGGGCGTGGGCCCGAAGATCTTGGTGACATTGCGCAGGACGATGTCGCCCATGGCGCTCAGTGGGCAGCCTGGCGATGTGCGGCGAGGCGACGGCCGTAGGCCTGCGTGATGCGATCGAGCACGATCGCAAGCAGCACGATCGACAGCCCGGCGACGAAACCGGTGCCGGGCTCCTGGCGCTGCAGGCCGTAGAGCACTTCCTGGCCGAGGCCGCGCACGCCGATCATCGAGGCGATGACCACCATCGCCAGCGCCATCATGATGGACTGGTTCACGCCGGCCATGATGTTCGGCAGGGCGAGCGGGATCTGCACGCCGAACAGCGTCTGGCGGCGCGTCGCGCCGAAGGCGGTGGCCGCCTCGATCACCTCCTTGTCGACCAGGCGGATGCCGAGGTCCGTCAGGCGCACCAGCGGCGGCGCGGCGTAGATCGTCGTGGCGATCACCCCGGAAAAGGTGCCCAGGCCGAAGAGCATCACCACCGGAATGAGATAGACGAACGACGGCATGGTCTGCATGAAGTCGAGGATCGGCATGGTGACGGCGCGCACCCGGTCGCTCTGCGACATCACGATGCCCAGCGGCAGGCCGAGCGCGACGGTCACCAGGAGAGACACGCTCATCAGCGACAGTGTCTGCATGGTCGGCGTCCACAGGTCGAGCGCCCAGATCAGCGCGAAGGCGGCGGCGACCCCGGCGGCGAGCCGCAGGCTGCGGCTCGCGTGATAGGCGAGCGCCGCGAAACCGAGCATCATGAGCGGCCAGGCGATCGACTGGTGCAAAAATCGCTCGAAGAAGCCGATCTTGTGGACGATCCAGTTGTTGATCTCGCCCAGCCGATCGCCGTAATGCACGACCAGCCACTCGACCAGGCGGTCGATCCACTCGACCAGCGGGATGAACGCGGTGTCGACCACGTCGCCGCCGAGCAGCGGGCTACAGCGAGGCCTCGACGCGCGCTGCGACCTCAGGCGGTACCCAGTCCTTCCAGACCTGCGGGTGCTTGTGCAGGAAGTCGCGCGCTGTCTTGGCGCCGCTGCGGTCGCGCTGTTCGCGCATCTGGACGAGCGCCTGGTTCACCAGGCCGTCCTGCATGCGGTAGCGGTCGAAAAACCGGACCAGCATCGGCGCGGCGTCGGCGAAGGCCTTGTTGAGCGCGACCGTCACGCGGATGCTCGGGTAGGCGCAGGCCTCGAGCCCGACGCCCGAGGCCGCCTTGTCGAGCTTGTCCCACACCGCTTTCTCGTACGCGGGCTCTTCGAGCCGCAGCAGGTCGTACTTGCCGAGCACCCAGGTCGGCCCCCAGTAGTAGAAAACGATCGGCCGGCCGCGCTTGTAGGCCGAGGCGATCGCTGCGTCGAGCGCCGCGCCGCTGCCGGCCCTGAAGTTGGTGTAGTGCTCGAGCAAACCGTAGGCCTCGAGCTTGCGCGAATTGACCTTCTCGCAGTTCCAGCCCAGCTTGCAGTTGTAGAAGCGGCCTTTGGACGGCTGCTCGGGGTCGCGGAACAGGGCCTTGTACTGCGGCAGGTCGGCGACCGACTTGAGCCCGGGCGCCGCCGGCTTGATGCCGCGTTTCGCGTCGCCCTCGACGAGGTAGCGCGGCACCCACCAGGCCTGAATCGCACCTTCGATGGAGACGCCCTTGGTTTCGATCGCGCGGCCGGTCTGCTCCATCTTGTTCCAGATTTCGACGTTGTTCTCCTTCCACAGCTCCATGAGGATGTCGACATCGCCCTTGGCGAGCGCGTTTAGCAGCGGCTGCGAGGTGCCCGGGACGGTGCTGACCTCGCAGCCGTAGCCCTTGGCGAGAATGTGGCTCGCCACGGCAACGTTGAACTGATGGCTCGCCCAGTCATTGCCCGCAAAGCGGATCGGCCGCTCGAGCTCGCAGCGCGGCGCCGCTTGGCCGCTGCCAAGTGCGAAAAAAAGGATGACGGCGAACAGGCGTCGCACAGTGGATCCGGTCATATGGCCTCCTGGCGTGGTCCCCGGGGTCACGTGTAGCACGTTTCGCCGTAAAATTGGCCCCCGCCGCGGGTGTAGTTCAATGGCAGAACAACAGCTTCCCAAGCTGTGAACGTGGGTTCGATTCCCATCACCCGCTCCAGCGAAGCCGCGGTGGTCGGCTCACTCTCCCCCGATCACGCGGTTCGAGGCGAGCCACTGCTCGAGGCCCTGGAAGATCATCTCGACCGCCAGCGTGCCGACCACCAGCGCCGAGATGCGGCCGGCGATCGACACGTAGCGCTCGACCACGTTCGCGCTGCGGCCTTTTGCCCAGTCGTGCAGCAGCTTGAGAAGCACCAGGATCGCCACGGTGGTGGCCAGCGCGCCGATGATTGCGACGCAGGCCGAGAACAGGTGCATGCGCGAGCCTGCGAGCACCGCGGCGTTCACCGTCCCCGGGCCGACCATGAACGGCATGGCGATGGCGCTCGCCAGCCGCGCGGGCGGGCCGCTCAGCATCTCGATCGCATGCGGCCCTTCGAACACGAAGCGGATGCCGATGATGAGAAACACGATGCCGCCGAAGATGAGGAACGCGGCGAAGCGCGCCTGCAGCACGTTGGTGAAGATGGCGTCGCCGAGCCAGGCGAAGGGAAAGAACACGGCCGAGGCGATGAACGCGCCGGCGCTGACCACGCGCACGAAGGTCTTGAGATCCAGCTCGCGCACCAGGTTGAGCAGGTAGATCGCGAGCAGGAACGGGTTGAGCAGCACGAACAGCAGCAGCGCGTGCTTGACGATCAGGGCGGTCTGCATGGCGCGGGCGCGGCGAGCGGCCCTAGTGCTCGCTCGGCTCGATCATCGATTCCGGGATCGAGCCACTCTTGCGACACGCCACGCCAAAGTAATACAGCGGCCGACCGTCCATCGACAGGCGGTGGCGGTAGCGCTCCATGTGGTAGATATCGAGGTATTCGCTCAGGATCAGGTTCTTGATGAACACCGAGAAGCCGGTCGTGTCCCGGTTGTCGAGGAAGGTCTCCTTGATGTTGAACGCCACCCAACCGCCGTCCTCGACGAGGTTGTAGGCCTCGGCGAACACGCGCACCGGAATGTCGCCGAAGCCGAGCGCGGCGACGGTGACCATGCAGTTGAAGCGCCAGCTCATCAGCTCCTCGCGCTGATCCTGGGACATGTTCGACATGTCGATGGCGTAGAACTCGTCGTAGACCCCCGGCCGATCGCGCTGCACCGCGATTGCCGCCGGCTTCGAGATGTCGACGCCGACGATGCGCGCCACGCCGTGCTTCTGCAGCACTTCGCCGACCATGCCGTTGCCGGCGCCGAGGTCGAGTACGCGCAGTTCGTTGAACAGCCAGGGCTCGCCGCTCATCGCGTAGCGCAGAATGCTCACCACCTTCTCCGGCGACTGGCACTTCAGTCGGTCGTAGAACAGCTGCTCGTACAGGCCCTGGCGCTCGTAGATGGCGTCGTAGTCGTGGAAGCGCAGCTCCGTCTGCGTGCCGTTCGGCTCGATCAGCGTGAAGTGGGCCTCGTCCTGCGCGAGGTCTTGGGTATTGCCCGAGGGAAAACGGATGTGGTGTCGTTTCATGGCGTTACGCAATTTGCGATTTCTGGCGGCAACAGGGGAAGATAGCCCACTTCGGCGGCGCTGGCGAATCGCGCGGCCGCGCGATCCGCTAAAATTGAGACTCGTTTTCGGAACCGGGTCGGATTGCCCACATGCCGGTCTCCTTTGAAGGCAAGCTTGTCGTCGCCATCTCCTCCCGCGCGCTGTTCGACTTCGAGGAGGAGAACCGCATCTTCGATGCGCGGGGCGAACGCGCGTACATCGATCTGCAGTTCTCGCGCCTCGACGTGCCGGCGCGCACCGGCGTGGCCTTCGCGCTGGTGAAGAAGATGCTCGCCTTCAACACCCCCGAAACGCAGCGCGTCGAGGTGGTGATCCTGTCGAAGAACGATCCGGTGAGCGGGTTGCGGGTGTTCCGCTCGGCGGAGCGCGCCGGCCTGAAGCTCGAGCGTGGCGTGTTCACGCGCGGGCGATCGCCGTACCGCTATCTCGACGCGCTGCAGGCGAACCTGTTTCTCTCGGCCAACGAGCACGACGTCATGAGCGCGCTCGAAGCGCGCGTGCCGGCGGCGCGCGTCATTCCCGAGTCGGCGCAGGCGGCCGAGCGGCACGCGGACGAGGTGCGCATTGCCTTCGACGGCGACGCGGTGCTGTTCTCCGACGAGGCCGAGCGCGTATTCCAGGACGAGGGGCTCGAGGCGTTCACGACGCACGAGACGGTGCATGCGCTGCGCCCGTTGCCACCCGGGCCGTTCAAGCCGCTGCTCGAGGCATTGCACCGTCTGCAGATGGCCGCCGGCACCGACGTGCCGATGCGCATCCGCACGGCGCTGGTCACCGCGCGCAGCGCGCCGGCGCACGAACGCGCTGTGCGCACGCTGATGGACTGGAACATCGGCGTCGACGAAGCGCTGTTTCTCGGCGGGCTCGACAAGGGCGCATTCCTCAAGGCCTTCGAGCCCGACTTCTACTTCGACGACCAGCGGGGGCACATCGAGTCGGCGCGTCAGCATGTCGCGTCGGGCCATGTGCCGTTCGGCGTGGCAAACGTTACGCGGAGGGTCTCATGAAGGCGTTGCGCACTGTTTTCTATGCGCTCGGCGGCCTGGTGGTGCTGGTTGTCGCCGGTCTGATCGCGGTGGCCGTACTGTTCGATGCCAACGCGCTGAAGGGCGAAATCGAGCGCACGGTGCAGGAGAAAACGGGCCGCACGCTGAAGCTGGAGGGCAATCTCGAGCTTGCTTTCTGGCCGAGCATCGGCGCGTCGCTCGGCCGTGCCTCGCTCTCCGAGCGCGACGGCAAGGGCAGCTTCCTCGCGCTCGAGTCGGCGCACGTCTCGGTGGCGGTGATGCCGCTGCTGTCGAAGCAGCTCGTGGTGAGCGGCGTGCGGCTCGACGGTCTCAAGGCGACGGTGACGCGCGACAAGGCGGGGCGCTTCAACTTCGACGACCTGCTGGCCGCCCCGGCGGCGGCGAAGACGGACAAGCCCGGTGCGCCTGCGCCGCAGCCGCCCGCCGCAGGGGGTGCGGTGCGTTTCGACATCGGCAGCGTACGCATCGCGCGTTCGGCGCTCAGCTACCGCGACGCAAAAAGCGGGCAGGCGATCGACGTGTCGGGGCTCGACCTGCGCACCGGCCGCATTGCCGACGACACGCCGGGCAACTTCGAGCTTACCGCGCTGGTGAAGAGCAACACTCCGCTCGTCGACGCACGCGTCGCGCTGTCGGGCGGCTACCGCTTCAACCTGGCGAAGAAGGCCTTCGCGCTCTCCGGTCTGGACGCCAAGGTGGAGGGCGCCGCGGCGGGCATTAGCGGTCTGCTGCTCACCCTGCAAGGCGACGTCGCCGCCGATCCCGCGGCGCAGACCTACGCGGTAAACGGTTTCGCGCTGAACGCCAAGGGTGCGCGCGCGCAGGATGCCTTCGAGGCGAAGATCACCGCGCCGAAGCTGGCGATCGCGCCGGACAGGGCGAGCGGCGCGGCGGTCGATGCCGCATTCACGTTGAAGAGCCCGCAGCGCAGTGCGGACGGCACCCTCAAGCTCTCCGGCGTCGAGGGCACGGCGAAAGCATTGAAAATCTCCAGCCTCGCGGCGCAGCTCAACCTGAGCGACCCGGCATTGCCGATGAAGACGCTGAGCGTGCCGCTCAAGGGCACGCTGCAGGCCAATCTCGAGAAAGAGACGCTGCAGACGGATCTGACCTCGAAGTTCGACGAGACCAACCTCAAGGCAAAGCTCGGTCTTGCCAAGTTCTCGCCGCCGGCCGTCACCTTCGACATCGACGCCGATCGCTTGAACCTCGACCGCTACCTCGGCAAGCCGGCCGCAAGCGGCGGCCAGGGAGGCGGGGCGGCCTCCGGCGGCGGTGGCAGCGGCGGCGCAGCGGATCCGAAGGTCGATCTTTCCGGGCTGAAGGGCATCGACGCGCAGGGGCGCGTGCACATCGGTGCGTTGCAGGTGCAGAACGCCAAGCTCACGGACGTCACGGCGAATATCCGCCTGGCAAACGGCCGCCTCGACGTCAGTCCGCACTCGGCGAAGCTGTACCAGGGAGCGCTGTCGGGCGCGCTCAGTGCGGATGCCAACGGCAATCGCGTCGCGCTCAAGCAGACGCTCAGTAACGTGTCGGTCGGGCCGTTGCTGAGGGACGTCGCGCAGAAGGATGCGATCGAGGGCCGCGGCAACGTGACGCTCGATCTGCGGACCGCGGGCGGCACGGTTGGCACGATGAAGAAGGCGCTTGCCGGCACGGCGCGCGTTAATCTGCGCGATGGCGCGGTGAAAGGCATCGACCTCGCCGAGACGCTGCGCAAGGCGAAGGCGGTGCTCGGCTCGAAGGACGCGCGCGAGCAACTTGCGCAGGGCGACAAGAAGACGGATTTCTCCGAGCTGAGCGGCAGCTTCAACGTCCAGAACGGCGTCGCGCGCAACAACGACCTGCAGGGCAAGGCGCCGCTATTCCGCCTCGCCGGCGCGGGCGATATCGACATCGGCAACTCGCGCATCAACTATCTCGCCAAGCCGACCATCGTCGCGACCTCGAAAGGCCAGGGCGGTCGTGAGTTGGCGGAGCTGAACGGGGTGACCGTGCCGGTGCGGCTCGTCGGACCGTTCGACGCGGTGAAGTACCAGGTCGACTACGGTGCGGTGGCGACCGCGCTGGCCAAGTCGAAGATCACCGAGCAGATCACCGGCAAGTCGGGCAATGGCGGCTCGGTCTCGCCGCTCGACAAGCTGAAAAGCCTGTTCGGAAGATAGGCGTCAGATCCGGCCCTCTATCACGGCGTGGCAGGCCACTTGTCCCGAGGGCCGCGCCGCGAGCGCCGGTCGTTCCGCGCGGCAGCGCGCGTCGGCGTGCGGGCAGCGCGGATGGAAGGCACAGCCGCGCGGCGGGTCGAGCGGATTCGGCACTTCGCCGGCGACCGGGGTGCGCGCGCGCCCCGTCATGCCGAGATCGGGCAGCGCATCGAGCAGCATGCGGGTATACGGGTGTCGCGGACGGGCGAACAGCGCGTCGGCATCGGCGATCTCCACCAGCCGGCCGAGGTACATCACGCCGACGCGGTCGGCGACGTGCGCGACCACCGCGAGGTTGTGCGAGATGAACAGCACCGTCAGTCCGAGACGCGCCTGCAGCTCGGTCATCAGGTTGAGGATCTGCGCCTGCACCGAAACGTCGAGCGCAGAGGTCGGCTCGTCGCAGACCAGGAACTCGGGATTGCCCGACAGGGCACGGGCGATCGAGATGCGCTGACGCTGTCCGCCGGAGAATTCATGCGGGTACTTGCCGCCGTCGTCGGCGTTCAGCCCCACCTGCGTGAGCAACGCGGCGACGCGCGCATCGACGTCGGCGCGCCGGCGGGCGAGGCCGAGCACGCGCAGCGGCTCGGCGACGATGTCGCGCACGCGCCAGCGCGGGTTGAGGCTGGCGTACGGGTCCTGGAAGATCATCTGCACGCGGCCGCGCCGCGAGGGGGCGCCGGCGGCCTGCGCGGCACCCGAGAGCACGACGCCGTCGAAGCGGATGCGTCCGCGCGACGGCGCGTGCAGACCGACGATGAGGCGCGCGACGGTCGACTTGCCGCAGCCCGACTCACCGACCAGGGCGAGGGTCTCGCCGCGGCGGATGTCGAAGGAAACGCCGTCGACGGCGCGCAGCAGCTGGCGCGGCGCGCCCTCGAGCACGCGATTCAGCCAAGGCCGCGAGACGTCGAAGTCTCGTCCCACGCCGTCGAGCTGCACCAGCGGCCGCGCTCCGGCGACCTCAGTCATCGGACGCTCCGTACAGCCAGCAGGCGACGAGCCCCGAACCGACCGGGCCGAGCGCGGGGCGCTCGGCCTCGCAGCGCGCCAGGCGCTGCGGGCAGCGCGGGTTGAAGGCGCAGCCCGGCGGAATGGCGTTCAGGCGCGGCATGGCGCCCTCGATCTGCGCCAGCCGCGCGTGGCGTTTGCCCGCACCGCGGCCAAGCTTCGGAATCGAGCCCATCAGCCCGACCGTGTAGGGATGGCGCGGCGCATGGATCACGTCGCGCACCGGGCCGACCTCGACGATGCGACCGGCGTACATCACGGCGACGCGGTCGGCGGTCTCGGCGATCACGCCCATGTCGTGCGTGATCAGCATGACTGCGGTGCCGTGCTGGCGCGCGAGGCGCTTGAGCAGCGCGATGATCTGCGCCTGGATGGAGACGTCGAGCGCGGTGGTCGGCTCGTCCGCGATCACCAGCCGCGGCTCGGCGGCGAGCGCCAGCGCGATCACGACGCGTTGGCGCATGCCGCCGGAAAACTGGTGCGGGTAATGCTCGAAGCGCGCCTCGGCGGCCGGGATGCCGACCTCGCCGAGCAGCGCGATGGCGCGCGCCCGCGCCTGCACGGCGTCGAGATCGAGATGCGTGGTGATGGTCTCGACGAGTTGGCGGCCGATCGTGTAGAGCGGGTTGAGCGAGGTCAGCGGATCCTGAAAGATCGCGCCGATGCGCCGGCCGCGCACGCGCCGCATGCGCTCGGGCGGGAGAGCGTCGATGCGTTCGCCCTCGAGCCGGATCTGGCCCGCGGCGATGCGCCCGGGCGCTTCGAGCAGGCCGATGATGGCGGCACCGGTGAGCGACTTGCCGGCCCCCGACTCGCCGACTACGCCGAGAATCTCGCCCGGCGCGATGGAGAACGAGACGTCGTCGACCGCGACCAGCGTGCCGAACCGCGTCGGGAACTCGACGCGCAGGGCGCGCACGTCGAGCAGGGGCGGCGGCGTCGTTGCCGGCATCGGCTCAGCGCAGCTTGGGGTTGAGCGCGTCACGCAGCCAGTCGCCGAGCAGGTTGACCGAGAGCACCAGCACCACCAGCGCGAGCCCCGGGAAAATCGTGATCCACCACTCGCCGGAAAAGAGGAAGTCGTTACCGATGCGGATCAGGGTGCCGAGCGAGGGTTGCGTCGGCGGCATGCCGACGCCGAGGAAGGACAGCGTCGCTTCGGTGATGATCGCGGTGGCGATGTGAATCGTCGCCAGCACCAGCACCGGGCCCATCACGTTCGGTAGCACGTGGCGCAGCATGATCGCCGCCGGCGCGCGGCCGATGACGCGTGCCGCCTGCACGTACTCCTTGTTGCGCTCGACCAGCGTCGAGCCGCGCACGGTGCGCGCGTACTGCACCCAGCCGGAAACGCCGATCGCCAGGATCAGCACCGGGATGGCGATGTGCGCGTGCGCGTCGGCGGGCAGCGCGACGCGCGCCACGCCGTCGATCAATAGCGCGATGAGGATGGCCGGAAAGGAGAGCTGCACGTCGGCCACGCGCATGATGAAGGCGTCCAGCCGGCCGCCGCCATAGCCGGCGAGCAGGCCCAGGCCGACGCCGAGCAGCATGGCGAACAGCACCGCGGCGATGCCGACGCCGAGCGAGACGCGCGCACCGTACATGATGGTGGAGAGCACGTCGCGTCCCTGGTCGTCGGTGCCGAGCAGGAACTTGGTGCCGCCGCCGTCGCTCCATACGGGTGGCGTAAAGGCGTCGTTCAGGTCGAGGGTGGCCAGATCGAAGGGGTTGTGCGGTGCGAGCCAGGGTGCGAACAGCGCGCCCGCCGCACAGATCAGCGTCAGCAGGGCCGCTGCGATGGTGACCGGCGAGCGGCGGAAGCTGTAGACGAGGTCCGAATCCCAGGCTCGAACGAGGGCGGCGCGCATGTCCTGTTACGGGCGCAGGGGCCAACGCGAAAAGGGGCGGTCACCCGCCCCTCGTCGCCGCGCCGTGCGCCGAAACCCTATTTGATCGTCACCCAGCGCAGATAGTTGAAGTTGTCGGCGAGCTGCACGAGGCTGACGTTCTTCTTCATGCCCCAGCTGAGCGCCTGCTGGTGCAGCGGGATGTGGCCGAACGCTTCCTTGTGGATCTTGAAGGCCTCGCTGATCATCGCCTGGCGCTTCTTCGGATCGGTTTCCGAGGAAATCTGCGCGGTCAGCTCATCCACGCGCGTGTTCGAGTAGCTGCCGAGGTTGAACTGTCCCTGGCCCTTCGGTTCCGCGGCGGGCGTCGCCATCAGCGCGAACAGCGGGTTGTGCGAATCGTAGGAGCCGGGCGTCCAGCCGAGCAGGTAGAACGAGGTGTCGCGCTTCAGGATCTTGGGAAAGTACGTCGCCTTCGGCTCGGCGGTCAGGTTCACCTTGACGCCGATCTTGGCGAGCATCGCCGCGACCGCCTGGCAGATTTCGGCGTCGTTGACATAGCGGTCGTTCGGGCAGTTCATGCCGACCTCGAAGCCCTGGGGGTAGCCCGCGTCAGAAAGCAGCTTCTTCGCCGCGTTCGGGTCGTAGGCGTAGCGCCCGTTGAGCGCCTTGTCGAAGCCGTTGATGCCCGGCGCGACCATCAGGCCGGTGGGGGCGGAAGCGCCGCGCATGATGCGCTTCTGGATGGCGGCGATGTCGATCGCCTGGTAGAACGCCCTGCGTACGCGCACGTCCTTGAACGGGTTCTTGCCCTTGACGCTGGAAAACAGCAGCTCGTCGCGCGCCTGGTCCATGCCGAGGAAGATCGTGCGCAGCTCCGGCCCCTGCAGCACCTTGAGCTTCGGGTTGGCGTCGATGCGCGCGACGTCCTGCAGCGGGACCGGCTGCATCATGTCGATCTCGCCCGAGATCAGCGCGGCGACGCGGGTGGCGTTGTTGCCGATCGGCGTGAAGATCACCTCGGTGAGGTTGTGCTCCTTCTTGCCCCACCAGTTCGGGTTCGGCACCAGCACCGTGCGCACGCCCGGCTCGCGCGACTTGAGCATGAACGGACCGGTGCCGTTGGCGTGGGTGCTGGCGTAGTTCTCGACGCCCTTGCGCACGTCGCTCGGTTTGACCGCGTTGTTCTTCTCGCACCAGGCCTTCGACATCATGCGCCACTGCGTGATGACCTGCGGCAGGATGGGAAACGGGGTCGCGGTGACGATGTCGATGGTGTGATCGTCGATCTTCTTGATTTCCTTTACCGAGCCGACATAGGACTTGATGTCGGAGCCCTCGCCCTTGGCCCGCTCGTAGGAAAAGATGACGTCCTCTGCCGTGAATGGCGTGCCGTCGTGGAAGGTCACGCCCTTGCGCAGGTTGAAGCGCCACACCGTGGGCGCGGTCTGCTTCCACTCGGTGGCGAGCCCCGGCACCAGCTCGAGCTTCTTGCCGCGCTCGATCAGCGGCTCGTACAGGTTGCCGGTGAAATTGAGCAGCAGGCTCTCGTTCAGCATCATCGGGTCCATCGACAGGGCGTCGCCCTGGTCGGCGTACTTGAAGGTCTTGGCCTGACCACCGGTGAACGCGATGGCGAGCGCGACGCCGGCCAGGCCGGCGAGCAAGCGGTGCTTCATAAAACCCTCCTCCAGGGAATCAGTCGAGCGGCAGCGCTGCCTCGGCGAGCGCCGCGAGATAACCCGCGCCGAGCGGTATGACGTCGTCGTTGAAGTCGTAGTTGGCGTTGTGCAGCGAGCAGCCGAGCGGCCCGCCGCCTTGGCCGAGCCAGACGTAGGCGCCGGGGCGCGCCTGCAGCATGTAGGAGAAGTCTTCGCCGCCCATCGTCGCATCGAGGTCGCGGAACACGTTCTGCGCCCCGAAGATGCGCTCGCCGACGCGCGCCGCGAACTCGGCCTCCTTTTCCGTGTTCACCGTCGCCGGGTAGCCGTGGCGGTAGTCGATCTCGGCGCTTGCGCCGAGCGACGTCGCGACCCCCGCCACGATCTCGCGCACCCGCCGCTCGGCGAGCTCGCGGGTCTCGGGCCGGAAGCTGCGCACCGTGCCGACCAGCTTGACGAACTCGGGGATGACGTTGAAGGCGCCGAGCTGGCTGGTCTGCATCGAGCACACGCTGACCACCACGGCATCGACCGGGCTGGCATTGCGGCTGGCGATCGTCTGCAGCGCGCTGATGATGTGCGCCGTCGCCACCACCGGGTCGGCCGCCAGATGCGGCATCGCGCCGTGCCCGCCACGTCCGCGCACCGTGATCTGAATCTCGTCGGTTGCGGCCATCATCGGCCCCGGCCGCACGGCGATCTGCCCCGGCTGCAGGCTCGGCCAGTTGTGCAGCGCGTAGACCTCGTTTGCCGGGAAGCGCTCGAACAGTCCTTCCTTCACCATGACCTGGCCGCCGCCGCCGCCTTCCTCGGCCGGCTGGAAGATCAGGTACACCGTGCCGTCGAAATTTCGCGTCTCGGCGAGATAGCGGCCGCAGCCGAGCAGCATTGTGGTGTGACCGTCGTGCCCGCAGGCGTGCATGCGACCTTCGTGCTTCGAGCGATACGGGACGTTGCCCAGTTCGTGCATCGGCAGGCAGTCCATGTCGGCACGCAGCCCGATGGCGCGCCCGCTCGTGCGACGGCGTCCCTCGATGACGCCGACCACGCCGGTCTTGGCCAGACCGCGGTGCGCCTCGATGCCCCAGGCGGCGAGCTTCTCGGCGACGATGTCCGAGGTGCGCTTCTCGTGGAAGCCGAGCTCGGGATGGGCGTGCAGGTCGCGCCGGATCGTCTGCAGCTCGCCGTGATACTTGCGAACCTGCTCGACCGGGCCGGAAAGTGCGGTTTCAACGGGTCGGTTCATGGGCGCTGTCCTAGTGTGCGGCGGCGCGCTCGATGCGCAGGCGCGGATCGACCATATAGTAAAGCAGGTCGACCACGAGGTTGATAACGACGAAAAACAGTGCGATCAGGCAGAGATAGGCGGCCATCACCGGGACGTCGGCGACGGTCACCGACTGGATGAACAGCAGACCCATGCCGGGCCACTGGAAGACCGTTTCGGTAATGATGGCAAAGGCGATGATCGCGCCGAGCTGCAGGCCGGTGATGGTGATGACGGGCACCAGGGTGTTCTTCAGCGCGTGCCCGAAATGGATCGCGCGGTCGGTCAGTCCGCGGGCGCGGGCGAACTTGATGTAGTCGGTGCGCAGCACCTCGAGCATTTCCGAGCGCACCAGGCGCTGGATCAGGGTCATCTGGAAGAGCCCGAGCGTGATGGAAGGCAGGATCAGCGCCTTGAGGCCGGACAGGGTGAGCAGGCCGGTGCTCCACCATCCGACCGACACCGTGTCGCCGCGCCCGAACGACGGCAGCCAGCCGAGCAGCACCGCAAACACCAGAATCAGCAGGATGCCGATGAGGAAAGTCGGCAGCGACACGCCGACGAGCGACAGCGCCTGGATGAGATGGGCGAGCCAGCTGTCGCGCTTGAGCGCGGTGTAGACGCCGAGCAGTACGCCCGAGACCAGTGCCAGCAGCGCGGCCACCAGCGACAGCTCGAGCGTCGCCGGCAGGCGCTCGAGCACCACCGTCGACACCGGGCGCAGCTGGTGCAGGCTGAGGCCGAACTCGCCCTGCAGCGCGCGGCCGACGAACTTCGCGTACTGCAGGTAGAACGGCTTGTCGAGGTCGAGCGCCTCGGTCATGCGCTGGCGGTCCTCGGGCGTCGCGTCCTGGCCGAGCATGAACACCACCGGGTCGCCGACGTAGCGGAACAGCGCGAAGGCGATCAGGCCGACTGCCAGCATGACCAGCACGGCCTGGCCGAGGCGACGAACGACGAAGGCGAGCATGAGGGCGACAGGGGCGGTGCCGCGGGGCCAAACATGTTGCCGCGCGCGCCCCGGGCCGTCAAACTGCGCGCCGCCGGTCCCGTTCCCCTGTCATGAGCCGCTTTTCCCGCACCCTTGTTGCCTGGCAGCGCCGCGCCGGGCGTCACGACCTGCCCTGGCAGGGCACGCGCGACGCGTACCGCATCTGGCTCTCCGAGATCATGCTGCAGCAGACGCAGGTCGCAGCCGTGATCCCCTACTACGAACGCTTCGTGGCGCGTTATCCCGACGTGCACAGCCTGGCGCGTGCCACGCAGCACGACGTGCTGCGTCTGTGGAGCGGCCTCGGATACTACGCGCGCGCGCGTAACCTGCATCGTGCCGCGCGCGTCGTCGTGCGCGAATACGGCGGGCGCTTTCCCGACACGGTCGATGGCCTCGCCGCGCTGCCCGGGGTCGGCCGCTCGACCGCCGGCGCGATTGCCGCCTTTGCCTTCGGTCGGCGTGCAGCGATTCTCGACGGCAACGTCAAGCGCCTGCTCGCGCGCTGCTTCGGCGTCGACGGCTACCCGGGCGCGCCACGGGTCGCGGCGCAACTATGGTCGCTCGCCGAATCGCTGCTGCCGCGTCGTGCGATCGAGACCTACACCCAGGCACTGATGGACCTCGGCGCCACGCTGTGTACGCGTGCCCGGCCACAGTGCGTGCGCTGTCCGCTCAAGGCGCAGTGCGTCGCCCTGCGCGAGGCGCGGGTGCACCGTCTGCCGGCGCCGCGGCCGAAGAAGCGCCTGCCGCTGCGGCGAGAAACCTGGCTGGTCGCGCTGCACGACGGGCGCGTGCTGCTCGAGCGCCGCCCGGCGCAGGGTCTGTGGGGCGGCTTGTGGGCGTTCCCGCGCCTCGACCGGCGCGGCAGCGCGGCCGACGCGGTGCAGCGCGAACTCGGCACCGCAGCCGCGCAGATCGTACGGGGTGCGGCTTTCGAGCACGGCTTCACGCATTTCCGGCTGCGTGTGCAGCCGCTCGAGTGTGCGCTCGCGGCACCGCCGCCGGCGCCGCGTTCGCTGCGCCGCCGCTGGCTGTCGCCTGCGCAGGCGCGGCGCGCGGCAAAGCCCGCTCCCGTCACGCGCCTGCTGCAGGCGCTCGTCAGCGGGCGACGCGCGCCCCCAGTTCGGCCAGCGCCGCGTCGAGGCGCGCGAGGCGCTCGGCGCCGTCGTCCATCTGGAGCAAGGCCTGCTTGAAGGTGAGCGGCAGCGGCAGGCGTTCGGCCAGCCGCGCGCTCACCCAGACGCTGGACTCGTAGCGGTAGGGCTGCGCGATCAGCGCGCCCTCGGTCTGTTCGACGATGGCGCGAAGAAAGCGCACGCAGCCCTGCTGCGCCTCGCCGACCTCGGCGTCACGCACGTCGGGCAGCGGTTCGATCGAGGCGCGTGCCAGGCCGTTCTTTTCGATGCGACGCTCGACGATGCGGAAGCGCTGCGTGCCCTGCGCGACGATGCTCAGCACGCCGAGCTGCGCCATGTCCCAGTGCTCGATCCGCGCCAGGCAGCCGACGTCTGCCGGCGTGGCCGGCGCGCCGACCTCGCGGCCCTCGCGGATGCAGCACACACCGAACGGTCGGCCGTTGCGCAGGCAGTCCTTCGCCATCTCGAGGTAACGCTGCTCGAACAGGCGCAGCGGCAGCAGCCCGTCCGGAAACAGCACCGTCTGCAACGGGAACAGGGCGACGTCTTCGAGCTGCGGCGCGCTCATGCGCCCGGTGCACTGCGTGCCAGCGCGCGGTGCCGTACCAGCACCTGCGCCTGCGGGCGCAGCGCCTCGGCCAGGCGCTCCGCGACGTACACCGAACGGTGCCGGCCGCCGGTGCAGCCGATGGCGACGGTCAGCGTGCTGCGGTTTTCCCGCAGGATGTCGGGCAGCCAGCGCTCGAGAAAGCCGTGCAGATCGCCGAGCATGCGTTGCACGGTCTCTTCGCGCGCGAGAAATTCGGCAACCGGCGCGTCCAGGCCGGTAAGCGGACGCAGCGCGTCCACATAGTGCGGGTTGGGCAGCATGCGTACGTCCACGACCCAGTCGGCGTCGAGCGGCAGGCCGTCGCGAAAGGCGAAGGATTCGATGAGCAACAGGGGCGCGCCGCTGCTCAGCGCCAGCAGCGATCGCACCCAGCGGCGCAGATCCTGCGCGCGCACCTCGCTGGTGTCGATCCGTTCACCGAGGGCGGCGACCTCGGCGAGCAGGCTGCGCTCGTACTCGATCGCTTCGGCGAGAGTGCGCGTGGGGCCGAGCAGCGGATGGCGCCGGCGCGTCTCGGAAAAGCGCCGCAGCAGGGTCTGCGAAGCGGCCTCGAGGAACAGCAGACGGCAGTCGACGCCGCGCTTGCGCAAGGCAGTCATGCGCTCGGGCAGCGAGGCGAGCGCTGCGCTGCGGGCGTCGACACTCACCGCGACGCGGGCGTGGCCGGCCTCGGCCAGGAATGCGCTGACGTCGTCCAGCAGGGTGGCCGGCAGGTTGTCGACGCAGTAATAGCCGTCGTCCTCCAGCACTTTGAGGACCACGCTCTTGCCGGATCCGGAAAGACCGCTGATCAGCACGAGACGCATGCCGGCTGCCGATGACCCCCGCTCGCCGGGCGCTTCTTCCGCCTGCGCCGCGCCGCCCGCGCCGCGCGATTGCGTCATTGCCCGCTCTTCAGCGCCTGCCGCTGGCGTTGCAGGAACTCGGCGGTCGAGTCGATGCCGCGCAGCTGCAGGATGTAGTTGCGCACCGCGGCCTCGAGCAGCACCGCCAGGTTGCGTCCGGCGACCACCGGAATGACGACTTTGCGGATGGTCACGCCGAGGATCTCCTCGGACAGCTCGGAAAGCGGCAGTCGCCCGACCGCGTCCTGGCTGCTCTGCGAGGGCTTCTCGAGGTGCGCGATCAGCTTGAGCTTCATCTTCGGGCGCACCGCGGTTTCGCCGAAGATGGTGCGCATGTTGAGCAGGCCGAGGCCGCGGACCTCGATGAAGTCCTTAAGCATGGCCGGACAGCGGCCTTCGAGCGTGTTGGCCGCGATTTGCGCGATCTCCACGACGTCGTCAGCGACGAGGCCGTGGCCGCGGCTGATCAGCTCCAGGCCGAGCTCGCTCTTGCCGACGCCCGACTCGCCGGTGATCAGCACACCGAGGCCGAGCACGTCCATGAACACACCGTGGCGCTCGATGCGCTCGGCGAGCGCCTTGAGCAGGTAGCGGTTGAGTTTTTCGATGACCTCGGCCGCGCCACGCGGCGTGGCGAACAGCGGCGTGCGCGTCTCTCGCGCGCGCGCACGCACCTCGTCGGTCGGCGCAACGCCGTCGGCCAGAACGACCGCAAGCGTGGAGGCATTGAACAGGCGGACGGCGAACGCGGTGCGCGCCGGCGCATCGGCACCCAGCAACTCGGCCTCGAAGGCGCCGAGGACCTGTATGGCGTTGGGGTGGGTGAGGTTGAGGTGTCCGATCAGGGTCGCGGCGCTGGCAGCCTCGGGCTGCAGCGCGCCGGCGCCGTCCTGCCCCGCGATCCAGTCGAGGGAAAGCGCGGCGCCATTGTCTTCATGCAACCGCGCGATGTTGACCTGGGACATCCGGTTGCCAGGTAGCGATCAGCTTGTGCAGCGACTCCGCGTCGGCCGCGGCGACCATGCGCTCGCGCAGCGAGCGATCGCTGAACATCTGCGCAAGCTCGGAAAGGATCTGCAGGTGTTTCTCGGTCGCCTGTTCGGGTACCAGCAGGACGAAGACCAGCCGTACCGGCTGGCCGTCGGGCGCGTCGAAGGCAACGGGCTGCTCGAGGCGCACGAATGCGCCGAGCGCCTCCTTGAGGCCCTTGATGCGACCGTGCGGGATGGCGACCTCCTGCCCCAGTCCTGTCGAGCCGAGCCGCTCGCGCGCAAAAAGGCTGTCGAACACCACGTTGCGCGCGAGCCCGTGGTTGTTCTCGAACAGCAGGCCGATCTGCTCGAACAGCCGTTTCTTGCTCGAAACCGCCAGGTCGAGCAGGACGTTCGTTGGCGGAAGCAGTTGTGCAACGAGGCTCATAGCGGCTTCGGTCCGAATGCGCGTCGCGGGCAACACGGCAGCGCGCGAAATCCGCGTCCATCGGCGGGAAACTTCAGTGGGCGCGGATTATAGCCCATTGTTGCGCCGCGCAAACCCAACTGCACCGAGCGCAAGCATGCTTCGCTCAGGCCTCTGCCGAGCGGTTCTTGAGAGCGTCGTGCGCCGGCGCGTAGCGCTTGCCCTTGTGCTTGAGTACCTGGCGATCAAGTTTGTCGATCAGGCGATCGATCGCCGCGTACAGGTCTGGCTCGCTCGCGGCGCAATGCAGATCCTTGCCGCGCAGGCGCAACGTGACTTCGGCTTTCTGCTGTAGCTTGCCCACCGAGAGAATGACCTGTGCGTCGATGACATGATCGAAGTGGCGCGTCACGCGCTCGAGCTTGCTGTGCACGTAGGCGCGGATCGCGGGAGTGACTTCGAGGCGGTGTCCGCTGACGTTCAGGTTCATCGCTTGCTCTCCTCAGAATCGGCGCTCAAGCCGGGGGGATAAGACGCCTGCCTGTGCACAGCCTACAACCCCTTGCGCTGGCTGACCGGCGGGATATGCAGCGATTCACGATATTTTGCGATCGTGCGCCGTGCGACCACGATACCCTGCTCGCCGAGGATTTGCGAGATGCGGCCGTCGGAGAGCGGTGCCCGCGCATCCTCCTCGGCCACCAGCTGCTTGATGAGGGCGCGGATCGCGGTCGAGGAGGCCGCGCCGCCCGTGTCGGTGGATACGTGGCTGCCGAAGAAATACTTGAGCTCGAAGGTACCGCGCGGCGTCGCCATGAATTTCTGCGTCGTGACGCGCGAGATCGTGCTCTCGTGCAGGCTCAGCGTTTCGGCGATTTCGCGCAGCACGAGCGGCCGCATGGCGACCTCGCCGTGTTCCAGGAAGTGGCGCTGCTGGTCGACGATCGCCTGTGAAACGCGCAGGATGGTTTCGAAGCGCTGCTGCACGTTCTTGATCAGCCAGCGTGCTTCCTGCAGCTGCGTCGAAAGCGCATTGCCGCCGCGCGTGCCTGCGGTGAGCTCGGCGTAGAGGCGGTTGATGCGCAGGCGCGGCATCGCCTCGGGGTTCAGGCTCGCACGCCAGACATTGCGCACCTTGCGCACCACGACGTCCGGCACGACATAGCGCGTCTCGACCCGGGCGAACTCGGCGCCCGGACGCGGATTCAGGCTGCGGATGAACTGCTGTGCCGCGCGCAACGCCTCGTCGCTGGCCCGCGTCGCGGACTTCAGCCGCCCGAGGTCGCGCTTGGCGAGCAGCTCGAGGTGATGCTCGACGATAGCGAGTGCCAGTTTGCGTACGCCCTCGGCGGGTAGCTGAGCGGCGCCGGCCTCGCTGCGTGCGCGAATCTGCAGCGCCAGGCACTCGCGCGGCGAGCGCGCTCCGACACCCGAGGGATCGAAGTTCTGCAGGTGACGCAATGCGATCGCCAGCTCGTCAAGCTCGACTTCGGCCTCGGTGGGCAGCAGCGCGGCGATCTCTTCCAGGTTCTGTGTCAGGTAGCCGTCTTCGTCGAGCGCATCGATCAGCAGCGCGACGAGCGTGCGGTCACGTTCCCCAAGATTGGTGAGCGAGAGCTGCGTGTTGAGGTGATCGCGCAGGGTGGGCAGGTCGGGCGCACTGAAGCTGCGGTCGCTGTCCTCGTCGTCGTTCGAGCGCCACGACGTCGCGGGCTCCCCCGACCAGGCATCGGCCGTGCCCGCGCCGCCGTCCGGCGCCGCGTCCCCGGCCGCGCCCTCCGCCGGCGCTTGCGCCGCAGGCGCCTGCGCATCCGGCGACCCGGGCATGGCTGCCGACTCGCCGTCGGCTTCGTCGCGCTCGAGAATCGGGTTCTCCATCAGGATGCGCTCGATCTCCTGATTGAGTTCGACCGTGGAGAGCTGCAGCAGTCGAATCGACTGCTGCAGCTGCGGCGTGAGCGTGAGGTGCTGGGAGAGCCGGAATTGAAGCGTGGGCTTCATCGCTGGGGACGGCGGGCCTCGCACGTCACATGCGGAAATGCTCGCCGAGGTACACGCGGCGAACGTGCTCATTGTAGACGATCTCCTCGGGGTGGCCCGAGGCGAGAACGGCGCCTTCATTGATGATGTAGGCGCGATCGCAGATACCCAGCGTCTCGCGCACGTTGTGGTCCGTGATGAGCACGCCGATACCGCGTTCCTTGAGGAAGCGGATGATGCGCTGGATGTCGAGCACCGCGATCGGGTCGACGCCGGCGAAGGGCTCATCGAGCAGGATGAAGGTGGGGCGCGTGCCGAGCGCACGCGCGATCTCGAGGCGCCGCCGCTCGCCGCCGGAAAGCGAAATCGCCGCGTGCTTGCGCAGATGCGCGATGCCGAGGTCCTCCAGCAGCTCGACGAGGCGGGATTCCATGTCGCCCACGGCAACGCCCTGCAGTTCGAGGATGGCCCGCACATTGTCCTCGACGTTTAGGCGCCGGAACACCGAGTTCTCCTGCGGCAGATACGAAATGCCGAGCCGCGCGCGGCGATGGATCGGCAGGTGGGTCAGCTCGGCGCCGTCGAGCTCGATGCGCCCGGCATCGACCGCGACCAGACCGACGATCATGTAGAAGCAGGTCGTCTTGCCCGCACCGTTTGGTCCGAGCAGGCCGACGACTTCGCCGCTGGAGAGCTCCAGCGCGACGTCCTGAACCACGCTGCGGCCCTTGTAGCGCTTGCGCAGGTTTTCCGCGCGCAGCAGGCTCATCGTGCAGGGGGTGCCGAGGACGATTTCGGCTGGATGATCGCGCGCACCCGGCCCGAGGTCGACTCCTTGCCGGCGCGCACCGAGAAGAATTCCGTGCGCTGGTCGTAAAGGATGTACTCGCCCCGCACCTCGTCGCGGTCGCGCGTCACGCGTGCGTTCTCGAACAATTCGACGCGCTCGGTTCGCTCGTCGTACTCCGCGCGCAGTGCTTCACCGTCGACCCACACCGCTTCCTTGCCGTCCTTCGGGTCGAGGCGTTGGCGAAAGCGCACCGGCTTGCCGGTCGCGGTCGCCTGATGGAAGCCCTTTTCGCCCTCGGTGACCACGATCCGCTCCGCGGTCATGCGGATCGTGCCCTTGGTCAGCACGACCTCGCCTTCGAAGGTCGCGACCTTGCGCGCATCGTCCGCGCTCATGCGATTGGCCTCGATCTGCAGCGGTTTGTCGCGATCGGCCCTCTCGGCGGTTGCGCCAAGCGGTGCGAGGAGCAGCGTGCCGAGCGTCACCGCGGCGAGGCGACGCATGCCGTGCGCGCGGCGCGGCATCACTGGCGCGGCCCTGCCTCGGCGTCGAACCGGCCGCGCACCTGATCACGCAGGATGAACAGCCCCCGATCGTGGTGGTATTCCATGCCTCGCCCGGCGAGCTGGCGGGCGCCTTCTTGCAGGCGCACCTCGAGATCGGAGCGCGCAATCGCCGGACCGCCGACCACGTGCAGGAAATCCGTTTCCAGCCGCGCCTGCGGCCGCACGGCGTCGGCTTCGCGGATCAGCACGACATCGCCGTAGAGGAACACCTCCTCGCCATCGTCGGCGACCGAGCCGCGCGCGGCGCGCGCGCGGTAGCTTGGACGACCGGGCTGGGCAAGCAGCACGCGCGGCGCGGTGACGTCGGTGGTGCCGTCGTCGGGGTAGTGGATGATCTTGTCGGCCGTGACGCGCATTTCGACGGCGCCGTCGGCGCCGTAGCCCGTGAGCACCAGATTGTCGACGATGTAGTCCGGATCGTGACGCCGGGGTTCGGGGCCGCTCGGCCCCTCGCGCACCGCGCGCTCGAGCGCATAGCTCAGCACGGCGAGTACCAGCGCAACGAGCAGCGGAAACAACCGGGTCGGCGCGACCGTCATGCCAGGTAGGCTGCAAGGCGCGCCTCGAGCGTGCCCTGCGCCTGCATCAGGAGTTCGCAAAGCTCGCGCACCGCGCCGCCGCCTGCCGGCGCGCGGGTCACGTACTGCGCGTGGCGGCGGACGAACGCCGGCGCCTCCGGTGGTGCGCAGGCGAAGCCGCAACGCGTCATCACCGGAAGATCGACCACCTCGTCGCCCATGAATCCGGCGGCCTCGGCACTGACGCCGACCTGCGCGAGCAGCCGCTCGAACGCCGGCCGCTTGTCCTCGATGCCCTGCAGCACGTGTGCGACGCCGAGCTCGGCGCCGCGGCACTCGACCGCCGCCGAACGGCGCCCGCTCAGCAGTGCGGTGACGACGCCGCTCGCGGCGAGCATCTTCATGCCGTGTCCGTCGATGACGTGGAACACCTTGAGCGTCTCGCCCTCTGGGCCGTACCAGAGCCGTCCGTCGGTCAGCACGCCGTCGACGTCGAAGATCATCAGCTGCACGCGTTTCGCGCGGGCAAGCGCGTCACCGCTCGCGATTGCTGCGCTGGCTGCCGTCGATGCGCTCACGCGATCAGACGACCTTCGAGCGGAACAGGTCGTGGATGTTGAGCGCGCCGACCAGGCGTCCCTCGGCGTCGACCACCGGGATCTGCGTCGACTTCGTGCGCTCCATCATCTCGACGGCCTCCGCGGCCAATGCATCTGGACGCACGCAGCGCGGGTTGCGCGTCATGACGTCGTCGACGCGCGTGCCGCGCAGATTCACGTCGCGTTCCAGGCTGCGCCGCAGATCGCCGTCGGTGAAGATGCCGATCAGACGTTGCCCCCCGTCGATGACCGCGGTCATGCCCATGCCCTTGCGCGAGATCTCGATCACCGCTTCGGCGAGCGTGGCACCGAGCGCCACCGCGGGAATCGCGTCGCCCGTGCGCATGACATCGCTCACGTGGGTGAGCAGCTTGCGTCCGAGCGATCCGCCCGGGTGCGAGCGCGCGAAATCGTCGGCCGAGAAGCCGCGCGCGTCGAGCAGCGCGACCGCGAGCGCGTCGCCGAGCGCGAGCGACGCAGTGGTGCTCGCGGTCGGCGCGAGGTTGAGCGGGCAGGCCTCCTGAGCCACCGCGACGTCCAGATGCACGTCCGCCTCCCGCGCGAGCGTCGAGTCGGGGTTGCCGGTCAGGGCGATCAGTTTCGCGCCCTGCCGCTTGAGTACGGGCACGATCGCCAGCAGCTCGTCGCTCTCGCCGGAGTAGGAGATGCCGATGAACACGTCGCCCGACATCACCATGCCGAGGTCACCGTGGCTCGCCTCGGCCGGGTGGACGAAATACGCCGGCGTGCCGGTGCTCGCGAGGGTCGAGGCGATCTTGCGCGCGACGTGGCCGGATTTGCCGATGCCGCTCACCACGACGCGGCCGCTGCGCGCCAGTACCAGCGAGATGGCGTCGAGAAATCGGCCGTCCAGCCGCTCCATCATGCCGCGGATCGCGTCCGCCTCAATCTGCAGCACGCGCCGCGCAAGCTCGAGCGCCGCGGGCGAGGCGCGCGTCCCACTCGCCGGCGCGACGTCGCCGAGCGCCGTCTGTCCGGGCGTTCGCGGTGCGCTTATCATAGCCGGCAAGTATAGCCGAACCCCTTTGATTACACTCTGAAAATGGACAGCGCAGGCATCGCGTTACAGCCGGTTCTGGTGCTGCTTGCGGCGAGCGTGCTGAGCGTCGCCCTGTGTCGGCGCCTGGCGCTGCCGCCGATGGTGGGCTACCTCGCCACTGGCCTGCTGCTCGGCCCGTACGCGCTCGGTCTCCTGCCGGAGACCGCGACCACGCGCCACCTCGCCGAGTTCGGCGTGGTGTTCCTCATGTTCTCGATCGGACTGGAGTTCAGCCTCTCCAAGCTGCGCGTGATGCGCCGCGCCGTGTTCGGCCTCGGTCTCACGCAGGTGGTCGCCACCATCGCCGTCACCTTCGCGCTGATGGTGGCGCTCGGTTTCCGCTGGGAAGGCGGGCTCGCCCTCGGCGCGGTTGTCGCCATGTCCTCCACGGCGATCGTCTCGAAGCTCGTCGCCGAGCGGCTCGAGCTCGACACGCCGCACGGGCGCGACATCATCGGCGTGCTGCTGTTTCAGGACCTGGCGGTGGTGCCGCTGCTGATTCTGATCCCGGCGCTCGGCGAGCCGCCGGACGTCATCGGACGCGAGATCGGCATCGCCCTGTTGAAAGGCGCCGTGGTGCTCGCCGTGGTGGTGGTCGCCGGACCGCGCGTGATGCGCGCCTGGTTCGGCGTGGTGGCGCGTCGCCGCTCGACCGAGCTCTTCGTGCTGAACGTGCTGCTGATCACGCTCGGCCTCGCCTTCGTCACCGGGATGGCAGGGCTGTCGCTCGCGCTCGGCGCCTTCCTCGCCGGCATGCTCATCTCGGAGACCGAGTACCGCTACCAGGTCGAGGAGGACATCAAGCCGTTTCGCGACGTGCTGCTCGGACTGTTCTTCATCACGGTGGGCGCCATGCTCGACCTGCGCACGCTGGCGAACCAGCCGCTGCTGGTGCTCGCCCTGCTGGTGGGTCTGATGGGCGGCAAGCTTGCGCTGATCGGCCTGCTGGCGCGCGCCTTCGGCGCGCCGCCGGGCACGGCGCTGCGCACGGCGCTCGCGCTGGCACAGGGCGGCGAGTTCGGCTTCGTGCTTTTCGTGCTGGTGCGCGGTGCCGAGCTGGTGCCTGATTCGCTTGCGCAGGCGCTGCTCGCGGCGATGATTCTGTCGATGCTGGCGACGCCGTTCGTCATCGCCGCCAGCGACCGCATCGTGCTGCGCTTCGCGCGCTCGGAGTGGATGATGCGCTCGCTGCAGCTGCATCAGCTGGCGGTGCAGTCGCTCGCCACCGAGCGCCACGTGGTGGTGCTGGGCTATGGCCGTAACGGCCAGCGCCTTACGCGCTTGCTCGACGCCGAGAGCGTACGCTACGTTGCGCTCGACCTCGACCCGGAGCGCGTGCGCGAGGCGGTGATGGCCGGCGATTCGGTGGTGTTCGCCGACTGCACGCGGCGCGAATCGCTGGTCGCCGCGGGTATCGGCCGCGCCGCGGCGGTGGTGATCACCTTTGCCGACATTCACGCGGCGGAGCGCGTGCTGGCGCATGTGCGCGCGCTCAATCCGACGCTGCCGGTGATCGCGCGCGCCGCCGAGGAGCGCGACATCGAGCGGCTCACTGCGGCAGGCGCCTCCGAAGTCGTGCCCGAGGCGATCGAATCCGGCCTGATGCTCGCCTCGCACGCGCTGGTCTGGATCGGCGTGCCGCTCACGCGCGTGGTGCGCCGCATGCGCCAGGTGCGCGACGCGCAGTACGGCTTGCTGCGCGGCCTGTACCACGGCGCGAGCGACGAGCCTGACAGCGAGGCGGTCGAGCCGCGCCTGCACGGCGTCACGCTCGCGCCGGGCGCCTATGCCATCGGCCGGGGCCTCGGCGACCTCGGGCTGACGGCGCAGGTGCACGCGGTGCGCCGGCCGGGGGTCAAGGCGCGCCTCGAGGCGGAGGAGGCGGGCGCGCTGCGGGTGGGCGACGTGGTGGTGCTGCTCGGCGTGCCCGCGGCGCTGGCGGCCGCGGAGGAAAAGCTGTTGCGCGGCGGCTAGAAAAGAAAAAGGCCGGCGCAGGGCCGGCCTTTGGGTTGACTGCTGAGGGTCTTAGATCTGGCGACAGAGTACGTAAATGTTGGTGCCGGTTTCCGCGTACGCCGAAGCCGCGGCGCCGATGGTCGGGTTCGGCGTGGCTTGCAGCTGCGACCGCACGCCCCCCGAGCCGGGCTGACCGTCGTCCATCTGCGAGTCAACCGCGATCGCAATCTTGTCCGGCAGGTTCGTCGAGCACATGATCAGGCTGGTGAAGCCGCCGAGCACGGCCGCCGGTGGCGCGGCACCGTCGCCCGTCTGCACGCCGATCATGCCGACCACCGCGTTCGTCGGTTGCTGGAACCCCGTGCCGCCGACAAAGCCCGCGCGGCGCAGATGATCCCACCACCCTCGCGTCTCGGGCTCGGGCGAAGCCGTCGCCGCGTTATACGTACCTTCGACGACGCCGTCGCCATCTCCGGCAACCGCGCCCGTCCAGCGCGCCGCGGCCGAGTCGTCGCCCGGAATCGCGCGATAGCGATCCTGATAGCCGTAGTAGGCGGCGGAGATGCCGCTGAAATCGGCGACCACGTTCTTGATCTTGGCCTGGGTGATCATCTCTTGGCCCTTGAGGATGCCGCCGAGCAGCAGCCCGATGATGACGAGAACGATGGCGATCTCGACCAGGGTGAAGCCTTGCTGTTGTTTTCTCATGCCGTGACTCCGTTTTGGGTGCATGGTGTGCTTAGCTCAATGCACATGCCGTGCCAGAAAAATTAATACGTAAAAACAGGTAGATATGACATGTGCCGGGTTTCCCAGTGTCGAGATGTCGACACATCTGTCGTCGGCGTGACGGTTTCTTGCGTTTCGTTGCTCAGCCGCCCGGCTGTTTTCGAAGGCGCGCCTCGAGCGCCTCGAGCCGTTCCCGCAGGAATCGGGCCTCCGCCGGGTCCCTGATCCGGCCGCTCGCCAGCAGGCCGCCGAGCATGATCTTCGCCGCCTCGAGCTCGTTCATGTCCTCGAGGATGAAGATCTCCATCTGCTTCGCCCAGGACGGCACGCCCGGGTCGGTGGTGTAGCGGTCGATCGCCGCGGCATAGCGGCGCGCCAGCGCGAGATCCTGCAGGCGATGCTTGGCGAGCAGGGCCGCGTGCGCCAGCCAGGGCCAGCGCGTATCGGGGGACTCGAGAAACTTGCGGTAAACGAACTCGAGTGCCATGCGAGCCTTCTCCGCGTTCGGGGTTTCCGCGTAGACGCGCGCGGCGGAAAACAACGGGTAGCCGCTGCGCGGATCGGTCGCGAGGATCGCGTCGAGCCAGGCGACGAGGCGCGGGTAGTCAAGCCGCTGGTAGGGCGTCGCGCTGCCCGCGCGCAGGTCGAACGACTGCAGATAGAGCATGGCGAGCCGCGCCATCGCGGCATCCTCGCCGAGCGCGGCGAGCCGAAGCGCCTGCGCTTTCGGGGCGGGCGGAAGATTGCCGCTTGCCTCCCGCGTCAATGGCGCGCGTGCGCCGTGCCAGGTGATCTGTGCGGCGAAGAGCAGCGCAAAGGCCGCGCCGAGCCAGCCCGGCACGCTCGACCAGGCGCGCTCGTCGCGTCTCACAGGTTGCGCCGGTGCAAATCGACCAGCCCGGCGGCGAGCAGCAGCAGGGCATACAGCGCGAGGCTGCCGAGCGTCGCGAGGTACTCGCCTGCAGGCGGCGTGCCGTACAGCAGCCAGTCCGTGCGCGTCACCGCGTCGAGGTGCGGCAGCACGAAGGCGATGGCATCGATCAGCCACTGCGCGGTGCGCTGCATCCAGTCGATCTCGGTCAGCGGCGCGTGCGCGATCGCCTGGACCGTGCCCAGTGCGCGCGCCAGCAGGTAGAACCCCGCGCTCGCGGCCACTGCCGGCAGCAGCTGGCCGAACGCCATGGAGAAGAACAGCGCGAGCGCGGCGACCAACGCAAGCTCGAACGCGAGCGAGATGCCCCAGTGCACGACCGCGGCCGGCGCGCTCCACAACAGGAGCGGCAGGCTGAACGCGGCGGCGACCAGCACGGCGCTCCAGACGTGCCCCAGCCAGCGGCCGAAGTACTGCACTGCGCGCGACAGGGGCAGCGAGAGCATGAATTCGAGCCCCTTGTCGGCCACCTCGCGCGCGGTGCTCGAAGCGACCGCGAGCGCCACGAGAAACACGCCGCAGGCGCGCAACAGCGCGGCGGCGAGCGCGGCCTGCAGCTGCAGGCTCTCGGTCAGCGCGACCTGCGCGAGGAACGCGGCGAGCACGATCGCGGCCAGGATGCTCGCCAGCCCGAGCCACGGCAGGCCACTGCGGCGTGACTCGAGGAATACGTTGCGGGCGAGGATAAGCGTGGCGTGCATGTGCGCGATGGGCAGGTAGACTAGTCGTCACGGTACTCCCATGCAACCACCGATGCCGCACACTGCGCAGGCCTCGAGCGGCGCTGCAGAACCACCGCCGCGACGCCTCGCGCGCGCCGTGCTCGACTTCAGCGACCGGCACGGCCGCGCCGTGCTCGTGGCGATGCTCCTGCTGCTGCACTTCGCCGCGCTGCGCGGCACCACGGATGTCTGGGCACGCGGGTTGCTGCTCGCGCATCTCGGCCTGGTGCTCCTCTGGCAGCCTTTCGTGCGCCGCCAGGAGCATGTCTCGCTCGGGCAGGCCGCTGCGATCGCGGTGGTTGCGCTCGCGGTGCTGCAGTGGCTGAGCGGCTGGCTGCTCGCCGCCTGGGTAATTGCGCTGGCAGGCATCGTCGGCAGCGCGAGCTATCAGCGCAGCACGCGCTGGCAGCGGCGCGCCTATCTGCTGGTGTTCGCTTACCTCATTGCGCTGCTGGTCATCGTGATCCTGCCGGAGATCGCGCCGCGCCGCGAATTGTCGCCCGAGATCCGTGAGCTGGCCGAGTACTGGCTGCCCGCCATCCTGCTCGTCGCGATGCTGCTGCCCTCCGGCGATGACCGCGGGCAGGCCCTGCAGCTGATCGATTTTTTCTACAGCCTGTTCCTGGTGCTGCTGTTGACGGTGATCGTGCTGGGCAGCTTCGCTTTCATGACGCTCGGCCAGAAGAGCTATCTCGAGTCGCTCACCTACACCGTGCTCTGGGTCGGCGCCGGCGTGCTGCTCTTCGGCGTGGCCTGGAATCCGCCGGCGGGTTTCGCCGGCCTGAGCGTGTTTTTCTCGCGCTACCTGCTGTCGATCGGCCTGCCGCTCGAGCGCTGGCTGTATTTTCTGGCGGGGTTGTCGCAGGCGCAGCCGCGCCCGGAGCGCTTTCTCGCCGAGGCGGTCGAGGGTCTCGTACGCATTCCCTGGGTCATGGGTGCGACGTGGCGCTGGGCGCGCGGCGAGGGCGCGGCCGGGGAATCCAGCCGCCATGTCGTCGAGCTCGAAAAGGACGACCTGACGCTGATCATCTACTCGCGTTTTTCGCTCAGCGCCGCGTTGCGCTGGCACCTGCTGCTGCTCGGCCAGCTGCTCGCCGAGTTCCATACTGCCAAGCTGCGCGAGGAGCAGCTGCAGAACATGGCCTATCTGCAGGCGGTGCACGAGACAGGCGCGCGCCTGGCACACGAAGTGAAAAACATTCTGCAGTCACTGAGGGCGCTGTCAGCCATGCGCGCCAGTGACGATCCGGCCGATGCTGCGCGCGCAGTGGCGTTCCTCGAGCAGCAGCTGCCGGCGATCGAGTCGCGCCTCGCCGACGCGCTGGAAAAGCTGCGCCGCCCGGCGGTGACGCCCGAACGGCAGATGGAGGCCGGCGGCTGGTGGGAGGCGATCCAGACGCGCTACCCGAACCCCGGCATCGAATTCATTCGGGGCGCACTGGACAGCGGGGCGCAGCTGCCGGGACTGCTGTTCGATCACGTCATCGACAATCTGCTGCACAACGCGCTCGCCAAGCGCAATGCGAACCCGTCCGTGCGCATCCGCGTCAGCTTCGAAGTGAGAGAAGGCGCCCCTCGCCTTTCGGTCGAGGACAGCGGGGCGGCGGTGCCGCCAGATGTGGTGGGCAGCCTGCTGCATGCGCCGGTGCGCTCGGACGAGGGTCTGGGAATCGGCCTTTACCAGGCCGCGCGCCAAGCCGTGGAACAGGGCTACCGGCTGGCGCTCGAGGAGAATCGCGACGGCTGCGTGCGCTTCGTGCTCGCGACGGAGGCTCAGGGCAGTACGCCCGCCGCGGTGAGCCGGCCGTAGAGCAGCCCGACCGGGATCCACGCCGTCAGGTCGTCGTATTCGCCGCCGGGCGCGCCGCTCGGATCCGGCGTGCGGTAGGCAAACACCGCGTCGCCGTCGAGATTCTCGAGTTCATTCGCACCCGTGGCGGCCAGACTGCCGTTCTTGCCGGTGGAAAGCACCACGGCGATGACCGTGCTCTGGTTGGTGACCGATTGGCCTGCGGCGCAGGTCGTGCCGGCCTGCGATTGGGTGCAGACGACGAGATCGTTCGGACTGCAGTCCAGCCCGTTGGCCTTCAGGTTGTCGCGCTGCGTGAAATGCGGTGTCACCGGCGGCGTGGTGGCGTTCACCGGACGGCAGATGCGCGGCGTCTGCGAATTCACCGGCGTGGCGAGCGAGACGGCGTAGCGGATGCGGTTATTCCAAGCGTCGAGTCCGTAGCCCGAGGCGTCGACCGGCGAGAATCCGATCGCCGCCGCCGGAAGGAAACCGTCGTGCGTGGTGAGCGTGCAGGTTCCGCCGCTCGTCGCATCGCCGATGGAAAACGACTCGTTGCCGTTGCTCGTAGTCGTGGCCGGGCAGGGCAGACGACCACGCACCACGGCGAACGCCAGCAACAGCTCCTTGGCTTCTTCCAGCCGACGCTGCGTCTCGGCGAAGTTGCGCTGCTCGACCTGCACCGAGAAGGTGAGCATCATGCTGCCGAGCAACAGCCCGACGATCGCGAGGACGACCGCAAGCTCGGTGAGCGTGAAGCCACGCGTGTACCGCGCGTTCGCCATCAGTTCTGATCGACGATGATCACGCGATCGTTGACGCTTTGATCGATGCGCGCCTGCTCGTAGAGCGTGCCGAGGTCGTAATTCTCTGGGGTATCCAGGAAGTCGGTGAGCGTCGCGCTCGGTCGCGTCTGATTGCCCAGGCCGCGCCCGGCGAGCAGCACGATCGAGCGCTTGCCATCCTGCTGCACGCCGGCGTTTCGGTAGCGCAGGCAGTTCGTCCCCACGGTGCAGGGCAAAGAAGCCTTGTAGGCGGCCGTTTCGCCCTGTGCAACGGCGTAGTACAGCAATCGGTACCACTCGTTGCGCACGAACCAGCCCGTGATCGGGTCGTTCGCATCGAGCAGCGCGTGGTCGCCGATCACTTCCCGCCGGACGCGCATGCGGAACACGGCGTGTGTCCCCCATCCCTGCGAGTTGATGTTGGGTACCGTTCCGTCGACCGTAACTGTCGCAGTGCCGTTTGAATTGAGTATCACGCTGGCAGTCGTGGGGCCCGATACGAGCTCGGAATCCCCCTCGTTGAAGGGCAGGGGATCGTCGTGCGCGAAGATTTCGACCTTGGTGCCGTCCAGCGCGCGCAGGCCGAGCGCGACGTTGCTGAATGTGGCCGTCAGACCGATGACGAGCCCGCCGCAGGCGGGATCGGAGCACACGGAATCCTCCTTGTATGTCCCCTCGCACAGGCGTGCATCGCCCTCCCAGAAGCAGTTGAGCGGGTCGGCGCCTTCGATCGTGCCCCAACCGCCGGCTTCATAAGCCCACGGGTTGTTGGCCCACGCGACGAGGCTCGGCAGGCAGCGCGGGTTCGACGCCGACGCCGTACAGTTGCGCGTCTGATTGAACGGCAGCAAACCCTGATAGGTGCCGGCGACGCCCTGGAAGTCTGACGTGCCAGTGCCCGGACCCGGGTCGTCAAACGGGGCCGCGTAGGGATACACCGGCGTTGCCGCCGAGATGCCGAAATTGCCGCCATAGACGGTTTTCAGTGCAGGAACGATCTCGCGCTGAATGCGCTTGCTGATCGCGGCCTCGAGACCGGGCAGGACGTCGCGCGTGGTCAGCGCAACGACCTGATCGTTGAACGAACCGAGCGGCCCGTTGGTGACGAAACTTGCATCCACGGGGCTGGCCGCGTTCTCGCATTCGAGGTAGTCACGGAAATCGGGCAATGCGGCGCTGCGCGACTGCGCGCGCGCGGTGCATCCGCCCGAGGCCTGCACGTTGAGGGTGGGGCCGGGGGCGATGACGAGCGCGACGGCCGCGTTGGCGGCCCCGTCGAGCGTCAGCTGGCCAGCCGTGTTCGAATTGATGGTGAGCATCGAGCTCACCGTCGGCAGCGCCCAACCGGGGGAGGCGACGTACCACAGCGGCTCGCCGCTCGCGTCGCGCAGCTTCGGCAGCCCGAGCGTGCGCCAGGGGAGGCGCCCGACGGCCGGCAGCGTGCAGTTGCCGGCGGCAATGCCTTCGTTCGCGGTGCCGATGTATCCCGCCGCTTCCGGGCAGGGCAGGCGCCCGGGATTGTTCTCGCCGGCTTGGATCGCCTGGCGGATCATCCAGCCGGCGAGCGCGTGCTTTGCCTCGGCGAGGACGCGGGCGTTGTTGTGCCGGTTGGCCGCCTCGCGGCTCGTCGCGGCATCGGTTAACGCGCTGACGAGCAGCCAGGATGCGCCTAGCGTGATGATGGTCACCATGACCAGCAGCGCCACGCCGCGCTGGCGGTGTCGCGATGGCGCGCGGCGATGACGGTGTAGGCGCCCGTGCATGCCGAGACCTCAGCGCTGGGCGCCGCCCGGTTCGGCGGCTCGAACCGTCGCCGATCTGCCGGCCTTGCCCTCGCCCAGCATGCCGCGCACCTCGCCGGTGTCCCGGTTCATCGATTCGCCGACCTTGAGCTCGACGCGCCGCGTGCCCTCGCCGATGGCGAGAGAGACGCTGTCCGCCGTCGACGAGGCTGGCGCGACGCGCAGCCCCTCGCTTTGTCCGCCTTCACGCACCGGCTGGCCGTTGACCCAGACCGTCGAGCGCCCGTCGGAGCGGACCACGTGGCCATCGATGCGCGCGGTGGGCGATTCGACCACGACGGCGGCCGGCTTGTCGGGCACGCGCGAGGCCCTGCGCAGGTCGCGCGCGGCGCGCTGCTCGGAGGTGAGGAACAGCCTGCCGAGCGACTGTGCATGGAGCGTCGGCGGCAGCGCCGACAGGAACAGCAGCACGCTCAGACCGAGGGCGCGCGTCACGATTTTGCCCCTTGGTCGACGATGGTAATGAGGTCGATGTCGCACTCGGCATTGATGCGCGCCGCCAGGTTGGCCGCGGTCGGCGACACACCGGTGCGGCCGAGCCTGCAGCGCTGCACCGCGTAGTAAGCGTTGCCCGAGTTGCGCAAGTCGCCGAGGAAGCCGAACAGATCCTCCTCATGCAGCAACGCGAGGTTGACCTTCATGGTGCTGGCATAGAAATCGACGGTGCCCGGCTTGCCGGGGACTGAGACGAGCGGCTTTTGCGGCTCGACACGGTAGCGCAGATCGATCAGGCCGCGCTGCGCGCGGATGCGCTTGATCGCGTCAGCCCACTCCAGGCGGCGCTCGCGGCCGAGAATGCCGAGGTCCTTCAGCCGGCGGTAGACGGCGAGCTTTTCCTTGACCTCACGTTCCTCGTCGGCAATGCGCAGAAGGCGCTGGGTGTTCTGCGCCCGCTCGGCGCTCACGATCGCGAGCTGCTGTTTCGCGCCGACGAGAACCTTCTGCGACCACCAAATGAGCGCGACCCCGGCGCCGACCAGCAGCGCGAATGCGAGGATCGGCAACAGCAGTCGCTTGAATTCCTGCGAAGCCGGGTTCATGGCAGCTTCTTCGCGAGCACGATGGTGAAACGGGGCGCCTCACCGGTTTCCTGCGAGCCAACGTCTCCGGTCAGCGTGCCCTCCGAGGCGACGTCGAACGGCAGGCGGGTGCGTACCACGCGGTAGGCTGGGTTGCTGCCGAGCGCTTCGGCGAAGCGCTGGACCTTTTCCGTGATTTCGCGGTAGTCGGAACGCTGCGCGGCATTCACGCGGCCGTTGATCTCCAGCAGCTCCGCGCGCCCGCTGTCGGCTGGCGCGGATCTCGCACCCGCCGCGGCCTGGGGCGAGCGGGCCTCAGGCGCCTCGGTCTTGGCGACCTGCCAGACGAGGTTGTCGAGTTCGAACTCCGGGAACTGCTCCAGCACGCCCGAAAGATGCGCCAGCGTGCCGTCCGGCGACGCGGTGCGCGAGGCGATCTTTCTGAACTCGTTGACTGCCGCCTTGAGGTTGTCGGTGGTGGTCTGCGTGACCGGGAAGGTGCGGGTGATGCTGGCGTAACGGTCGGCGGCGATGCGCGATTCGCGCTGCTGGATGTCGACCTGTCCCCGGACCCCGAGAATGTCGATCCAGATCACACCGGCGTACAGGGCGCAGGCGGCGAGGCCGGCGACACCAGCCGCAGTCACCGCGCGCTGCAGCTGCCAGACGAGGAATCCGCGCCGCTCTTCCTGCTTGGCGAACTGCTCCTTCGGCGGGGTGCGGGCGGCGAGGTGCAGGTAGAGCGCTTCCGCGAGGCTGTCTTCGGGCGCGCTGCGCAGGCCGACGCGGCCGTGCGCCTCGGGCAGCTCGGTCGTGACGAAATCGAGCTGCCCATCCGTTGCGAGCGTCTGCTCGAAGCGCGCGCGCTCGCCGCGGGGTGCGACGACCAGCACCTTGAGCGGCGTGCCGTCCCGCGGCAGGACGCGCAGCGTGCCGAGGTATTGAGCAAGGCGCGCCGTTTCGGAACGCACGAACAGCGCGAGCGTATCGGGCGCGAGGTTGGCGGTCGGCTCGAGGCGGGCGAAGCGCAAGCGGCCGTTTTCGATGAAGCTCTGCCGCAGGCCGGCGCGGTTGACGCTGACCACGATGCAGCGTTCCTGGCGGCCGCCCAGCCGGGTGGCGAGCGCCGGCGCCAGCATCGGCACCGAGAACACGCCGGCCAGCTTGGTGCCGGCCTCGGCAAGCGCGTCGAGCCAGGGCGTGAACTGCTGCGCGTTGGTGAACGAGGCCAGCAGCAGCCGCTCGTTGCGCCGCTCCGTCTTGACGATGCCGAGAGAAATCGCGGCGGCGAGCCGCGTGTCGCGGTAGCGCTGCGCCAGGCGTCGCTCGACCACGATGCGCCGCTCGGCGCCGCGCAGGAACGGAATCTGGTCCTCGTGGAAGTCCTCGCCCGGGAGGTCGGCGACGACGTAGAACAGCCCGCCGCGGTAGCGGGTCAGGAAACCGCGGAAGGCGTCGACCCCCGCTTCATCGGCGCTGAAGCGCGCCTCCGATGCGAGCGTCGCGCGCGTGCGCCGGTAGACGCGGACCTCCGTGTTGCTGAAGTAGACGAGGCGCTTGGTGGCCATAGCGGATCAGGACTGTTCTGCGCTCAGAATTTCATCTGCGAGATGGTGTCGTATACCGGCCCCAGCACCGCGAGCATGACCCAGCCCAGGATGGCGCCGAGCACCAGCGTCAGCGCCGGTTCGATCATTGCCTGCACCTTGCCGATCGATTCGCGTACCTCGCGGTTGTAGAAATAGCTGACGTTTAGCAGCGCGGTGTCCAGAGCGCCGGTGTTCTCGCCGATGCGCAGCATGCGGATGACGAGCGGCGGAAAGAGATCGACGTCCTGGAACGCCGTCGTCAGGTTCTTGCCTTCGGCGATCTGCTGCCCGGCGACGCGCAGCGCGTTTTCCAGGGGCTTGTTGCCGACGATCTCCTCGCAGGAGCGGATCGCGTCGAGCACGGTGATGCCCGAGTTGTACATCATCGCGAAGCTCGAGGCGAAGCGCGACAGCGTGATCTTGCGCAGGATCGGCCCGATGATCGGGGCGCGCAGCTTGTAGTCGTCGAGCGCGTACTCGATCGACGGGTAGCTGTGTGCCGCATACTTGAGGCCGAACCACAGCACGAACGGTGCGGCGAGGATCGCCCACCAGTAGGAAACGAAGAAGTTGGATACCGCGATGAGAATCTGCGTCTGCAGCGGAATCGCCTGCCCCATATTGCGCAGGAACCCGGTCATCTGCGGCACCAGGTAAGTCATGAGAAAAAAGGTGACCAGCACCACGATGCCGCCGACGAACGCCGGATACATCATCAGCTTCTTGGTCTGCGCGGCGAGCTCGTCCTCCCACTTGAGCGTCTCGGTGAGGCTCCTCAGCACTTCGCTCAGGCGCCCGGTCTGCTCGCCGGAGCGCACCAGGCTGACGAACACGCGGCTGAAGACCTGCGGATAGTCGGCGAGCGCCTGCGACACGCTGTCGCCGCCCTCGATCGATTCGATCATTCCGGAGATCACCTCGCGAAAACGCGGGTTTTCGACGCTCTCGCGCAGGTCGGTCAGCCCCTCGACGATCGGCACACCGGCGCTCGAGAGCTGTTCCAGGTGAAAGCAGAAGTTGATCAGATCCTGACGCGTGACCCTGCCGCCGCCGATCAGGCGCGCATGCTGCGCGCTCTGCGCCCCGTTGATGAGATCGAGCCCCATGCGCTCGAGGCGCTGCTCGAGGTCGAACAGGTTGGCCGCGTCGATGCGACCGAGCACCGCCTTGCCCGAAACGTCGATCGCCTTGTAGGTAAACATCGGCATCGTTCTGCGGTGTGGGGGGCCTCGGTGGGTTGCGCCTCGTCTCGACGTCGGGCACGGTGCGCGTGCCGTCGCTCAGGCCATCCTGTCGGTCAGGTCGACGACGCGCATGAGCTCGTCGACGCTCGTCATGCCAGCGCGCACCAGCCGCACGCCGTCGTCGGCCAGCGTGCGAAAACCCCGCGTGCGCGCGGCGGTGAGGATCTCTACGGCCGTCGCGCGACGCGCGATCAGTTCATCGATGCCGCCGTCGACGCGCAGCAATTCGAGAATGCCGGTGCGGCCGCGATAGCCTTGGTAGTCGCACTGCTCGCAGCCCACCGCGCGGTACAGCGTCGCGGTCTCGTTCGGCCGCAGGCCCACCAGGCGGCGCTCGCGGGCCTCCGGTTCGTAGGCCTGGCGGCAGGTCGGACAGAGCTTTCGCACCAGGCGCTGGGCGAGGATGCCGATGATGTTGCCCGCCATGATGTCCGGCGCGATGCCGATGTCGAGCAGGCGCGGGATGGCGCCGACCGCCGAGTTGGTGTGCAGCGTGGAATACACCTGATGACCCGTCATCGCCGCACGGAACGCCATCTCGGCCGTGTCGGTATCGCGGATTTCGCCCACCAGGATGGCATCCGGGTCCTGGCGCATCATGGCGCGGATGCCATTGGCGAAATCGAGCTTCGCCGCCTCGGCGACCGAAGTCTGACGGATGAGGGTCATCGGATACTCGACCGGATCCTCGAGGGTCATGATGTTGACCCCGTCCGAGTTGATATGGTTGAGGATCGAGTAGAGCGTCGTCGTCTTGCCGCTGCCGGTCGGTCCGGTGCACAGAATGATGCCCTCCGGCCGCGCGATCATGCGCTTGAGGATCTCGAGCTGGCTTTCCTCGACGCCGAGCTTGTCGAGCGGCACGATGCCCTTCTGCCGGTCGAGGATGCGCAGCACGATATTCTCGCCGTGCGTGGTCGGCAGGCTGGAGACGCGGAAGTCGATGCCGCGGCCCGACAGCGTTGCCGAGATGCGGCCGTCCTGCGGCGCGCGCGTCTCCGCGATGTTCATCTTCGCCATCACCTTGAGGCGCACCGCCATCGCCGGCCAGTAGGTCTTGTGCAGGCTGCGGATCTGGCGCAGTACGCCGTCGATCCGGTAGCGGATGCGCAGGAAGTTCTGCTCCGGCTCGAAGTGGATGTCCGAGGCGCTGCGCTCGACCGCATCGGCGAGCAGCGCCGAGATGAGGCGCACCACCGGCTGGCTGTACTCGTCGCCTTCCGCAATCGAGGTGTAGTCGACCTCGCCGGTCTCGATCTCGCGCAGGATGCCGTCGATCGAGAACTCGTGGCCGTAGTAGTGCTCGATTGCGCGCTCGATCTCGATGTCGCCCGCGAGGCGCAGTTCCACCTCGAGGTCGCCCTTGAGGTGGACGCGCAGCTGGTCGATCGCGGCGATGTTGTTGGTGTCGGCGAGCGCGACGATGAGGCGCTTGGCGGCGCGATCCAGCGCGACCGGAAACATGCGGTAGCGTCGCGCCAGCTCGCGCGGCAGGGCGGCAAGCGCGGTCGGGTCGACGATGATGTGCGCCAGGTCGACCGACTGCAGCCCGAGCTTTTCCGACAGCGCATCGCGCAGCGTCGCTTCGGACACGAAGCCGAGCTGCACCAGCAGGCGGCCCACCGGCAGGTGCGACTTCATCTGCTCGAGCAACGCGATGCGCAGCTGGTCCTCGGTGAGGATGCCCTGGTCGATCAGGATCTGACCGAGATGCCGTTTTGCCTGCGGATTCGTGGGCGAATTCATCCAGTTTCGATCTTACCCGGCGCCCGCGTACGAAGGGGCGTCAGAATCTGTCAGCGCTCGAGCTGCGCGATGCGGGCGCGCACGGCCTGGGCGTCGAAGCCCGCGCCGCGGCCGCCTTGGGCGAGCTGCAGCGCAAGCCGGTAATGCTGCAGCGCCGGTTTGACCTGCCGCAAATGATCCAGGCTGACCGCAAGGTTGTAGGCGAAATCGGCGTTCTTCGGGTCGCTGGCGAGCGCCTTGAAATACGCCTGCTGCGCCTCGCCCCAGCGTCCCTGCTGCGCGTACTGATTGCCGAGCGTGAACTGCAGCCCGTCGGCGTCGGGTTCGCGCGCGAGCAGGCTCTTCACACGGCTTTCCGCCGCGACCGGGTCCACTTCCTGGTTGCGCAGCGCCAGCATGCCCGCATGCGCATGCGGATTGCGCGGGTCGAGGTGCAGCACGCGCTGGTAGTAGCGGTCCGCGTTCGCGTAGCGCTGTGCACGCAGTTCGACCGCCGCCATGCCGAGCAGCGCGTCGATGTTTTTCGGTTCGCTGCGCAACGCCTGTCCGTAGCCGAGGCGCGCGCGCTCGAGGTCACCCGCCTGATACGCCGCGTAACCGGCCGCCACGCCCGGATTGACGCGCGCCACGCTGCGCCGGCCGAAGGAGCGCGGCGCGGGCGAGGCTTCGCTGCGCGTGATGCCAGCCTGCGCCGTTGCCTGTGTCGGCGCCGGTGACGCGGCGGGCGGTGCGGCGGTTTCTACGCGCGGCGCCTGCTCCGGCGCCGCGGCGCGCGGTTTCTCGGGCGTGCTTGCGATCGCCGGCGCGGGCGTTGCGTTTTGCACGGCGCTGGGCTTCGGCGTTCCGGTCGCCGCCGGCGTCGCCGCCGAGGGTAGCCCGGGAATCGACGGTCCCGACGCGCTCGCGTTCGGCGCTACCGGCGCCGCCGCTGCGGGCGCTTGCGCGACCGCGGCCGGTTGTTCGCTCGTGGGCGGCTTCGCGTCCAGGTTGACCAGTGGCGGTCTCGGCCGCAGCTGGACGTAGAAGTACACGATGGTGCCGATGGCGAACGCGCCGAGTGCGCCGAGCGCGAAGTAGAACGGCAGCCGCGGGTTAGGCTCCTTGTACTTCGCCTGGAAGACGCTCTGCGCGGCGGCGCGTTGCGCGGCGGTGTTGCCGGGTGGCGGAGGTGCGGCGGGCCGTGCCCGCGCCGGCGGAGGTGTTTGTGCGGGCGGCGCCGACGCGGCCGCCCCCTCGAGTTCGGGGGTTGCCGCCCGCGATGGCGAGAGGTCCTCGCTGCCGATGTCGAGCGGCGTCGAGATGTCGGGCAGCTTGTCGCGCGTCATCACGCGTTTCCCTTCCTCCGGCGTCGGCTCGAGGCTCAGCCCGGATGCGGCCGGCGTCTCGGGCTTCTTGTCGCCGCGTTTCGCCGCTTCCTTGGCCTTCTCGGCCTTTTTCAGCGCATCGAGCAGCAGGCTCACGGTTTACTGCTCCATGCCGCGCGGCGGGACCGGTGGGGCGACCTGCTGCGGGTTCGGTTTCTTGAAGAAGTCCTCGTCGGGCAGGTAGCTGCGGTAGCCGCGATAGTCGCCGTCGACGCTCGGATCACGGATGATGGTGGCGCGCAGGAAGATGACGAGCTCGGATTTCCGGCTCTGGTCGTCGCGCTGTGCGAAAAGTTCGCCGATGCCCGGAATGCTGCGCACGCCCGGGATGGCGCCCTCCTGATTGTTGCGCTCATCCTGCATCAGGCCGCCGAGCACGGCGACCTGCCCCTCCTGCAGACGCAGCACCGACTCCATTTCGCGCGTCTGGATCTCGGGCACCGGGTTGGGAATGTTGGTGAGCTGCGGGTTCGGATCCAGCTTGAAGCGCAGCACGCGCGAGATCGACGGTCGCACCAGCAGCGAAACCGTGCCGTCCTCGCTGATCTGCGGTACGACGCCCATGACGAATCCGACCGGTACGGTGCGCGCGGTGGTGTCGAAGGTGGTGATCGCGCCGGCGTTCGCCTGCTGGCTCACCTGCGACTTGACCTCGAAGTAGACCACGTTGTCGACCACCTTGAGCACCGCGATCTGGTTGTTGATGGCGCTGATCATCGGGCTCGAAAGGACGCGGATATCACCGAACTGCTCGAGCAGGCGAATGTTCACGCTGATCGATCCGCTCAGGTAGCCGATCGTCAGACCGCCCGTATTCTGGGTGAAAGGAAAGTTGCCCGAGCTCTGGCCCGTGCCCGCCCAGGGGGAACTGCCCAGGATCTGCCAGTCGATGCCACGCTGGTAGTTGTTGCTGAGCTGAACCTCGACGACGGTAGCCTCGATCTGAACCTGGCGCCGGGCATTCACCATCACTCGATCGAGGAACTCCTGGATCTTTTCGTGCTGACGCGCCGTTGCGCGTACCGTGATGACCCCGGCTTCCTTGTTGACGATGACAGAAGCCGCTTCGCGGTAGACGGTGCCCGTGCTGACGCTGGCGACCTGGGTTGCCTGCGCGCCGGCTGCCGGCTTGATGGGGGCCGACGCCTGCGCGCCCCCGGCAGGCAGGATCTTGTCCGTCTCGCGCAGGATCTCCTTCACGTTTTCCTCGAGCGAGTCCCAGAACTTGTTCTCCGATTTGGCCTTAATGCTCGTCGTCGTGTTGCTCGGTGCCGCACTGCTTCCGCCGGAAGCCCCGGCGCTCGTGACGGTCCCCGTGACCTGCGAGGAAAGCGTCCCTTCGACGCCGCCCTCGCGCGACAGATTGACGTAATCGATGCGGTAGACGCGCAGGAACGGGGTGTCGCGCTGGATCACCAGCGTGCCGGCCTTCACCTCGTAGCGCATGTCGACCTGGCGCGCGATGCGCTCGAGCAGCTGGGGCAGGGTCTGGTCGATCGCGTTCAACGTCACATTGCCGGTGACGTCGGAGTGGATGTCGATCTGCACCTGGGCGTCGCGCGCCAGCGCGAACAGCAGGTCCTGCACCGGCACGTTGTGGACGACGACGCTGTAGGTCTCGGCGCGCGCGGTCGGTTTCGGCTCGGGCAGCAGCGGCGCGACCTGCACCGGCGGCGGAATCGTGCCTTCGGCCGGCTTTTCGGGCCCGCGCAGATGCGCATCCGACGGCTGTTGTGGCGCGAGGCCACAGCCGCTCAGTAGCGCGAGCGCGACCGCGAGCATGCCGAGAGTGCGAAACCGCATCAGGATCCCCTGAATTAAGCCTAAGGCGTTGAAGGATAGCACGTTGTTAACTTTAGAAAAGTCCGCTAACTACCTGAGTTGCGGAAAATTTCCACATTCTCACAAGGCCTCCCGCAGCTCGCCAACGGGCCGCAGGGTCAGCTTGAAGTCCTGGTGGTACACCTGGGGCAGGCGCCGAAGGGCCGCCTCGGCCTCGGCGCGGGTCGGGAACGCGCCGTAGACGACCCACACCCGGGCCGGCCTGCTGCGGGTCAGCGGGATGACGTAGAGACCGGGCAGGGTGTCGAGCCGCTGCGCCCGTCTGAGGAAGCGCTCGACGCGCGCCGGGTCCGTTTTCAGGCTGCGGTACAGCTCGATGGTGAGCGCCTCATCCGGCGTCTTCTGAAGCACTTCCCGCGCTGCAGCAATGCGTTCGCCCAGGAGCGGCATGCCGCCCGTCGAGTAGGCCTCGATGCGCTCGATCTGCTTCGGCAGCAGCCGCGCCGGCACGCTGTCGGCGCCCGGCTCGGGGGGCGCAAGCGCTCTGGCCAAAAGCGCGCCGCTGGCGATCGGGGCACTCGACGCGGATTGCCCTCGGGGCGGCGACGCCTCGGATACCGGCGCCCGGTCAGTTTGTACCGGAGTGGCGACCGAAGCCCGCGGCGCAGGGCGTTGCTCGGACGCAACGTGGCGTGCCTTTGGCGGCTCGGGTCGCGCTGCGGCCGGCTCCGGCTCTTCCAGCGTCTGTTGTGACGGCGGCTTGGTGGGAGGGCCCGCTGCCGTGGTCGTCGCCTGCCTGAAAGGTAGCGAAAAAGAATTTGCGTTGGTGAGCGCCCACTGAATGATAACGCCAAGCAAGGCCCCGATGGCTAGCGCTGCTGCGACATAGGCGAGAGGGCGCTTGGCCTTGGCGATCGGCGGCAACTCCGAGTCCGCGACCGCGCGCTGCACCTGCTTTTCGTCGACGGCGTGCGTATCGGCCGCAAACGCCGAGAGCAGGGCCTTGTCGGCGAGGATGTTGATGCGTCGCGTCAGCCCGCCCGAAGCGCGGGTGAGCAGCACGATCGCCTTGCGCGTGAACAGGTCGGGCCCGCGATAGCCCGCGGCGCGCAGGCGGAACGTCACATAGCGGCTCACTTCTTCTTCGCCGAGCGGGCGCATGCGAAAGCTGTGCGTGATGCGGTCGCGCAGCTGGCGCAGCGACGTCGCCGCGAGCATCTGGTCGAGCTCGGGCTGGCCGAAGAGCACGATCTGCAGCAGCTTGTGGCGGCTGGTCTCGAGATTCGACAGCAGGCGCACCTGTTCGAGCGAGTCTTCGGGCATGGCGTGCGCCTCGTCGATCAGGATCACCACGCGCCGGCCGCTGGCATGCGAGGCGATGAGATGGTCCTGCAGCTCGCGCATCAGCACCCGGGCGCTGTCGCCGCGCGTCTCCAGCTTCAGGTCGTCGGCGATGGCGCGCAGGATCTCGTCGCGCGTCAGCGAAGGGTTGGCGAGGTAGATGGTTTCGACGTGCCCTGGCAACCGCTCCATCAGCACACGGCACAGCATGGTCTTGCCGCTGCCAACCTCGCCCGACACCTTGACGATGCCCTCGTCGTACTCGATGGCGTAGAGCAGCCCTTCGAGCGTCGCGCCCCGATCGGCGCCGTCGAAGAAGAAATCGGTATGCGGCGTGATGCGGAACGGCGGTTCGTCGAGGCCGAAGTGATCGAGGTACATCGTTACTTGCCTGCTCTCGGGGGAGGGGTCGCAGGGGAACCGCCCTGAGGTTCCCCTGCGTCCGACGACATGCGGCTGTACAACGTCGTGCGGTTGATGCCGAGCAGCTTGGCCGCCTGGCTGACGTTGCCGTGCGTCAGCTTCAGCGCGGCATCGACATACGCACGCTCCCAGGCCTTCAGTGCCTGATCGAGACTGAAGCTGGGCGCGCGGCCAAGCGCCTCGAGCGCGGCCGCGGCCCGGTCCATGTCGGGCGAGCCGCCCGGGACCTGGCCGGCCTGTGCTTCGAGGTCGAACTCCGGCTCGAGTTCCTCGACCCCCAGTTTCTGCCCTGGATGCTTGGTGGTTAGGCGAATGACGATGTTGCGCAGCTCGCGCACGTTGCCGGGAAACGGATACGCCAGCCAGCGTCGCTCGGCGGCGGTATCGAGCTCGAAGGGCTGTACGCTCGATTGCTGGGCGTAAATGGCGCGGAAATGTTCAAGCAGCGCCAGCTTGTCGCGGCCCAGCTCGCGCAGCGGCGGCACCGAGAGCGTCAGCACCGACAGGCGGTGGTACAGATCGGTGCGAAACGCGCTGCGGCGGATCTCCTGCCGCAGGTCGCGGTTGGTCGCCGCGAGCACGCGCGCGCGGGAAACGCGGCGCAGGGTCTCGCCGACGCGCTGGAATTCTCCGTTTTCCAGCACGCGTAGCAGCTTGGCCTGCATTTCGAGCGGCAACTCGCCGATCTCGTCGAGAAACAGCGTGCCGTCTCCAGCGTCCTCGAAGTAGCCGGACTTGTTGGCGTCCGCCCCGGTGAAAGCGCCCTTCACGTAGCCGAACAAAGTCGGCTCGACGAGCGTCGGCGCGATCGCCGCGCAGTTGAGCGCGAAGAAAGGCTTGCCGCCGCGCGGCGAGAGCCGGTGCAGGCTCTGCGCGACCAGCTCCTTGCCGCTGCCGGACTCGCCCTCGATCAGCACCGAAAAAGGCGATTGCGCGAACTGCGCCACCTGATCCCTCAGCTTGCGGATTGCGGGGCTGTCGCCGATCAGCCCCTCTGGCTGCGTTTCGCGGCGACGCAGCTCGGCCGCACGCAGCTCGAGCGCGCCCAGCAGCAGACGCTTGAGATGGGCGGGATCGCAGGGCTTGGCGATGAACTCGGCGGCGCCGAGCGCGCGCGCATGGCGCGCATGGGCGGCCTCGTTCTGGCCCGAAAGCACGAAGATCTGCATGCTCGGCGAATGCGCCAGCAGATCCGCGATCAGGCGAAAGCCTTCGTCGGGCGCGTGGGGCGTGGGCGGCAGCCCGAGATCGACCAGCGCCAGTTGCGGGGCCTCCTGCAGCTGGCGCAGCAGCTCGACAGTGTGCGGGCGCGACTCGCAGGTGTAGACGGAAAAATCGTTGCCGAGCGCGAAGCCGAGCGTGTCCGCGATCAGCGCATCGTCGTCGACGATCAGTAGCGTCGGACGGGGATCAGCGGACGGGCGCGACGGGTTGGCCGTCATGACGGATGCAGCGCAAGAAGGCGCGCTCGAGGTTGTTTTCGCCGTGGCGCGCGCACAGCTCGCCGGGCGTGCCGCGGAAACGGAACGTGCCCCGATCGAGGACCGCGATGCTGTCGCAAATTTCCTCGACGTCGGTCAGCACGTGCGAAGTGAAAAACAGCGTCCGTCCCCCGGCGACCAAATCCTGCAGCGCTGATTTCACCGCGATGCGACTTGCAGGGTCAAGGCCGCTCATGGGCTCGTCGAGCACGTACAGGTCGCGTTCGACGAGCAGCACGGCGGCGAGCCCGAGTTTCTGCGTCATGCCCTTGGAGAGCGCGCGGACGCGGCGTTCGAGCACGGCCGGCTCGAGCTCGAGCTGGGCGAGGCGCGCCTCGACGCGCGCGGCGTCGTAGCGCTTGCCGGCAAGCGCCAGCATCAGTGCGAGGAACTCCCGGCCGGAGAGGTGGTGCGGCGGGACGAAGCGCTCGGGCAGGTAAACGAGGCGCGCGCGGGCGCGCGGCTCTCCGGCAGCAACGCCGTACAGTGCGAGCCGGCCGGCGTCGTGGGCGCACAGGTCGAGCAGGCACTTGATCAGGGTTGTTTTGCCCGCGCCGTTCAGGCCGAGCAAGCCGAACGATGCGCCCGCGGCGACCTCAAGGTCGACAGCGTCGAGAACGAGTTGCCGGCCGTAGCGCTTGGTCAGGCCCGATACGCGCACCGCGGCGACCGGTTCCGCCCCACGCGTCGGCGTTCCTTCGTCCTGCGCCATGGCCGACACTATATAGGGGAAACTCGACGCGCCCTCGGCGCGCGCCGCGCCCTCAACCCGCCAGCGGCAGAGCGCTCAAGTAGAATGCGGCGTTTTGTGTCGTGCGGCGCACCCTTGAACGCAGCATCCCTCGTCAGCATCGAGAACATCTGGTACGGCTACGACCCCGCACGGCCGGTGCTGCGCGACGTCAGCCTCGCGATCCCGAGCGGCAAGGTCGTCGGCATCATGGGGCAGTCGGGCTGTGGCAAGACGACGCTGCTGCGCATTATCGGCGCGGCGATGACGCCCTCGCGCGGCGTGGCGCGCGTGCTCGGCAGCGATACGCGGACGCTCGATCGCGACGGGTTGTACGCGATGCGACGCCGGCTCGGCATGCTGTTCCAGTTCGGCGCGCTGTTCACCGATATGACGGTGTATGACAACGTCGCCTTCCCGCTGCGCGAGCACACCGACCTGCCCGAGCCGCTGATCCGCGACCTCGTGTTCATGAAGCTCGAAGCAGTGGGCCTGCGCGGCGCGGCGCAGCTCAGGCCGGCCGAGCTCTCCGGCGGCATGGCGCGACGCGTCGCGCTGGCGCGGGCGATCGCGCTCGATCCGCAGCTCATGCTCTACGACGAGCCGTTCACCGGTCTCGATCCGATCTCCTTCGGCGTTATCGCGCGGCTGGTGCGCAGCCTGAACGACGCGCTCGGCGCGACCTCGATCATCGTCACCCACGACGTGCAGGAGACGCTCCCGGTGGTCGACTACGTCTACTTCATGGCTGACGGCCAGGTGGTCTGGCAGGGCACGCCGCAAGAGGTCGACGACTCGGCGGAGCCGTTCGTCGATCAGTTCGTGCACGGCAAGCCGGACGGTCCGGTGCCGTTCCACTACCCCGGCTCGAGCTTCGCGGCCGACCTGGCGCTGGCGGAGCGCTGATGGCGGCATCCGCGCTACGGGCCTTCTTCGAGCGTCTCGGCGCCAAGGTGACCGCGCGCATCTGGCGGCTCGGCTTCGCGAGCCGCTTCCTCGTCTACCTGGTGCTGCACTCGGGCACCGCGCTGCAGCGCTTCGGACTCACGATCCGCGAGATCTATTTCGCCGGGGTGCTGTCACTCGTCATCATCCTGGTGTCTGGGCTGTTCGTCGGCATGGTGCTCGGGCTGCAGGGCTATCACACGCTGCAGCGCTATGGCTCGAGCGAGGCGCTCGGCGTCCTCGTCGCGCTCTCGCTGGTGCGCGAGCTCGGGCCCGTGGTCGCGGGCCTGCTGTTCGCGAGCCGCGCCGGCAGCGCGATCACGGCCGAGATCGGCCTCATGAAGGCGACCGAGCAGATCGCGGCGATGGAAATGATGGCGGTCGATCCGATTGCGCGCGTGGTGGCGCCGCGCTTCTGGGGCGGGGTGCTCTCGATGCCCCTGCTCGCCGCGCTGTTCTCGGCGATGGGCATCTACGGCGGCTATCTGGTCGGCGTCAAGCTGATCGGCGTCGACGAGGGCGCGTTCTGGTCGCAGATGCAGGCGGCCGTCGATGTGCGCGAGGACGTGCTGAACGGCGTCATCAAGAGCTTCGTGTTCGGCATCGCCGTATCCTGGATCGCGGTGTTCGAGGGCTACGATGCGCCGCCCACGGCGGAGGGCGTTTCGGGGGCAACGACGCGCACGGTGGTGACCTCGTCGCTCGCGATCCTGGCGCTCGATTTCGTGCTCACCGCGCTCATGTTCACCGGAGGCAATGGCTTATGAACCGCACCACCCTTGACCTGTGGGTCGGCATCTTCGTCGCCGCGGGGTTTGGCGCATTGTTGTTTTTGGCCCTCAAAGTGGGAAATTTGGCAGCGTTTTCAACGGCTCAGACGTATAAGGTGGAAGCCAAGTTTGCTAACATCGGCGGCCTGAAGATCAGGGCGCCAATAAAAAGTGCAGGTGTCGTGGTCGGGCGCGTTGGGAACATCCGCTTCGACAACGAGACCTTCGAAGCGGTGGTCACGATGAACCTGGATGCGGACTACAAGTTTCCGCGCGACACGTCGGCCAAGATCCTCACCTCCGGCCTGCTCGGCGAGCAGTACGTCGGCCTGGAGGCGGGCGGCGACCTGAAGACGCTGAAGGATGGCGATCGCATGCGGCTCACCCAGTCCGCGGTGGTGCTGGAGAACCTGATTGGCCAGTTCCTCTACAACAAGGCCGCGGAGGGCGACGGCGGCAAGCCGGCGGCGCAGGAAGGAAAGCAATAGGTGATCGATAGGCCGGCCTTGTCGGGCGGTTTGCGCCGCTGCGTGCGCGTCGTGGCGATCCTGGCGCTGTGGGCGCTCGCCGGTTGCGCGACGGTGCAGAACGCCGATCCGCGCGATCCCTACGAGGGATTCAACCGCGCGATGTTCGCGTTCAACGAAGGTTTCGACGACGCGATCGGCAAGCCGGTGGCGACGGTATACCGGGAGCTGCTGCCGTTCGAGATCCGGGTTCGGGTGCGCAATTTCTACGCCAACATCCAGGACCTGATGATCGGCGTGAACAACCTGTTGCAGGGCAAGCCCGCCGATGCGTGGAGCGACTGGACGCGCTTCGCCATCAACAGCAGCGTCGGCCTGCTCGGCCTGCATGACATCGCGAGTGAGGCCGGCCTAGAGAAGCACAACGAAGACTTCGGCCAGACCTTCGCGGTGTGGGGCATGGACGAGGGGCCGTTTTTCGTGTGGCCCTTCATCGGCCCCAACACGCTGCGCGACACCTTCGGATTCGCGGCCGATATCGCCGCCGCGCCGGTGCGCTGGGCGATCGACGACACGACCACGCGCTACTGGATGGCGGGCATCTACCTGGTGAGCGAACGCGCCGAGTTGCTCGACGTGACCTCCACGCTCGACGAAGCGGCGATCGACAAGTACCTGCAGCGACGCGATGCGTACTTCGAGCGCCGCCGCTACCTGATCTTCGACGGCAGGCCGCCGCGCCCGCCGCGCGAGCCACCGCCCGGCCGCCAGACGCGCTCGGAGGCGGTGCCGCCGGCGCCCGATCCTGCGAGGGCGCAACCGGAGCCGAATGCGCAAGCGGGAACCTTCGCGCCGCGCGAGCCGTCGAATTACGGGGCGGTGCTGGCCGCGCCGCGCGGCAAACTGTGATGAGGCGATCGATGAACCGTTTTCTGACGCTGTTACTGGCGGGTTGTCTGGCACAGTTCGCGCCGCAGGCGGCGGCGGAGCTGACGCCGCCCGACAAGCTCGTGAAGGAGGTCACGCTCGAGGTGCTCGAGATCGTGTCCAAGGACCGCGAGATCCAGGCTGGCAACGTGCAGAAGGTGATCGGACTGGTCGAGGAAAAAGTGCTGCCGCACTTCAGTTTTGAGAGCATGACGGCGCTCGCCATGGGCTTGAGCTGGCGTCAGACCACGCCGGAGCAGAAGCAGCGACTGACGCAGCAATTCAAGACGCTGCTGGTGCGCACCTACGCCAGCGCGCTCACGACCTACCGCGACGAGCAGTTCGAATTCATGCCGCTGCGCGCCAAGCCGACCGACACCGACGTCACGGTGAACGTCAAAGTGCTCAAGTCCGGCCGTCAGCCGATCGCGATCGATTACGACATGGAAAAGACGCCGCGCGGCTGGAAGTGCTACAACGTGTACGTCGGTGGCGTGAGCCTGGTGCTCACCTACCGCACCGAGTTCGCCGCCGAAGTACGTAAAAGCGGGGTCGACGGGCTCATTGGCGTGCTCGAGAAGAAGAACAAGCAGCTCGCGGCCGGGACGACGTGATGCGCCGCGAAGGGTCCCGCGCGGTGGTGAGCGGGCCGGTCACCCTGGCCAACGTTCGTGCGCTGCTCGAAGAGGGCCGTGGCCACATTAGGGCGGGGGTCGATACCGTGGACCTCGGCGAGGTCACCGAGCTGGATTCGTCGCTGCTCGCCGTGCTGCTCGCCTGGCGGCGCGAGGCACGCACGGCCGATTGCGAGCTGGCAATCGAGCATTTGCCCGCGGGCCTGGAGACGATCGCGCGACTCTACGGCGTCGAGTCGCTGCTCTCGGGCGCGACGCCGCGGCACTGACGCCCGCGGGACGCGCCGCGCAGCGCGTGGCGCATGGCGATGACCCCTGCCATCGAAGTGCGTGACGTCGAGAAGCGCTACGGCGCGCTGCGCGCGCTCGACGGCGTCGGTCTCGAGATTCTGCAGGGTGAATTCTTCGGCCTGCTCGGACCGAATGGCGCGGGCAAGACGACGCTGATCAGCATCATTGCGGGACTGGTGCGCGCCGATGCGGGCAGCGCCTGCGTGATGGGTGCCGACGTGGTGCGCGACTACCGGCGCGCCCGGTGACTGCTCGGCGTGGTGCCGCAGGAGCTGGTGTTCGACCCCTTTTTCACCGTGCGTGAGACGTTGCGCATCCAGTCCGGCTACTTCGGTCTGCGCGCCAACGACGCCTGGATCGACGAGGTCCTGCACCATCTTGACCTCGAGGCGAAGGCGGATGCCAACATGCGGGCGCTGTCGGGCGGCATGAAGCGCCGAGTGCTGGTGGCGCAGGCGCTGGTGCACCGTCCGCCGGTGATCGTGCTCGACGAGCCGACCGCCGGGGTCGACGTCGAACTGCGCCAGGGCTTGTGGCAGTTCGTGCGGCGCCTAAACCGCGAGGGCCACACGATCGTGCTCACCACGCACTATCTCGAGGAGGCCGAGCTGCACTGCAACCGCATCGCGATGCTGAAGGCGGGGCGCATCGTCGCGCTCGACTCGACGCGCAACCTGCTTGAGACCTTCTCCGGGCTGCAGCTGCGCGTGCGGCTCGCACGCGAGGGGTTGCCGCAGCGCTTCCCGGCGGAGGTGCTGACGCAGGACGGCCCGCTCTACACGCTGCGCCTGCGCGACACCCGGGCGCTGGAGGACGTGCTGTTCAGCCTGCGCGAGGCGGGTATCGACATCGTCGAGCTCGAGCTGCAGCCGCCCGACCTCGAGGAAGTGTTCCTGCGGGTGATGGCGCGCCATGGCTGAGCGAAGCAAGCTGCCTGCGGCGCCGGGCGAGTCGTACACGCGTTTTGCCACGCTGGTCGCCAAGGAGCTGCTGCGGTTCTGGAAGGTGGCGCACCAGACCGTGGGCGCGCCGATCCTGACCGCGCTGCTCTTCCTGCTGGTGTTTTCTCATGCGTTCGGGCAACGCGTTACGGTGTTCCACGGCGTGCCCTACTCGGCGTTTCTCGTGCCCGGCCTGGTAATGATGGGCGTGCTGCAGAACGCCTTCGCCAACAGCTCGTCGAGCATGATTCAGTCGAAGATCACCGGCAACATCGTCTTCATGCTGCTGCCGCCGATCTCGTATGCGGAGTTCTTCTGGGCTTACGTGCTGGCCTCGGTGATCCGCGGGCTGGTGGTCGGCGCCGGGGTGCTCGCCGTGACCGCGTGGTTCGTCGAGCTGCAGTTCGAGGCGCCGCTCTGGGCGCTGGCCTTCGGGCTGCTCGGCGCCGCGCTGCTCGGCGCACTGGGGCTGGTGGCCGGCATCTGGGCCGAAAAATTCGACCAGCTTGCGGCCTTCCAGAACTTCCTCATCATGCCGCTCACCTTCCTGTCGGGCGTTTTCTACTCGATCCACTCGCTGCCGCCGTTCTGGCAGGCATTGTCGCGCTTCAATCCCTTCTTCTACATGATCGACGGATTCCGCTACGGTTTCTTCGGTGCGTCCGACGTGGCGCCGGCTACGAGCCTGGCCATCCTCGCGGTAAGCTTCGTACTGGTGACGCTGGCGACGTTGCGCCTGCTCAGGTCGGGGTACCGCCTGCGCGGCTGAAGCGCTGCGTCTTCGATCGAGCGAATGCGAAAGGATAGAGAGCGGCAATGGTCACTCCGGAGAGCGTCCAGCAGGGCATACAGGCCGGTCTTCCCTGTGCGCACATCGAGGTCATTGGTGACGGCCAGCATTTTCAGGCGGTCATCGTCTCGGACGCCTTCGCCGGCAAATCGCGCGTGCAGCGCCACCAGCTGGTGTACGCCGCGCTCGGCGATCGCATGCGCGAGGAGATTCACGCGCTGTCGATGCGCACCCTGACGCCCGACGAGTGGGCGCGCACCGGCGACGCCTGAGCGCTGCGCATCCGGCGCCTGGCAAGCGAAGATGGAAAAGCTGCTGATCCGCGGCGGTACGCCGCTCGAGGGGGAAATCACCGTCTCGGGCGCGAAGAACGCGGCGCTGCCGATCATGTGTGCGGCGCTGCTGACGCAGGCGCCGCTGCGCCTGGACAACGTGCCGAAGCTGATGGACGTGCGGACCATGACGCGGCTGCTCGAGCGCATGGGCGTCGCGGTGCGCGCGCCGGCGCCGGGAACGCTGGAGCTCGCGGCGCAGCGCATCGCGGATCCGCGGGCGCCTTACGAGCTGGTGCGCACCATGCGCGCCTCGGTGCTCGTGCTCGGGCCGCTGCTGGCGCGCTGCGGCGAGGCGCGCGTCGCGCTGCCCGGTGGCTGTGCGATCGGGCTGCGCCCGGTCGACCAGCACGTCAAGGGCCTGCAGGCCATGGGCGCAGAAATCCGCATCGAACACGGCGACATGACTGCGCGCGCGCGGCGCCTGCGCGGCGCGCGCATCGTGATGGACCTGGTGACCGTGACGGGCACCGAAAACCTGATGATGGCCGCAACGCTCGCCGAGGGCATGACGGTGCTCGAGAATGCGGCGCGCGAGCCGGAGATCGTCGACCTCGCGGCCTGCCTGAACGCCATGGGCGCGCGCATCCGCGGCGCGGGCAGCGACGTGATCCGCATCGAGGGCGTCGACGCCCTCGGCGGCACCACGCACCGCGTGATGCCGGACCGCATCGAAACCGGCACCTACCTGGCGGCGGTGGCGGCGGCGGGCGGGCGCGTGCGACTCGCCGGCGCGGCGCCCGAGACGCTCGATGCCACGCTCGACAAGCTTCGCGAAGCCGGCGCGCAGATCGCGGTCCAGCCAGATTCGATCGCAATCGAGATGCGCGGTCGGCCGCGCGCCGTCGACGTCCGTACCGCACCCTACCCGGGCTTCGCCACCGACATGCAGGCGCAGCTGCTTGCGCTCAACACGGTGGCCGAGGGGACGGCGGTGGTCACGGAAACGATTTTCGAAAACCGCTTCATGCATGCGCTCGAGCTGCAGCGCCTCGGCGCCGACATCGCGATCGAGGGCAACACCGCCGTGGTGCGCGGCGTCGAGCGCCTGGAGGGCGCCGCGGTGATGGCCACCGACCTGCGCGCCTCGGCGAGCCTGGTGATCGCGGGGCTGGTGGCGCAGGGCGAAACCCTGATCGACCGCATCTACCACCTCGACCGGGGCTACGAGGCGCTCGAGGCGAAGCTCGGCGCGCTCGGCGCACGCGTCGAGCGCCGCCGCTGAGTTAGAATCCGGTCCGCGCACCGAGGCGCAATCTAACTCAGCGGCGCCGCGCCGCAGCGCGCAGGCGGCGTACGCGACCGCATGCCTGCCATGTCGACCCGCACCATTCGCATCGCGCTCTCCAAGGGCCGCATCTACGACGAAACCGCGCCGTTGCTGGCGCGCGTCGGCATCCGCGCGCAGGAGGATCCGGAAACATCGCGGCGCCTGGTCATCGCGACCAACCGCAGCGGCCTCGAGCTGATCATCGTGCGCGCTTCGGACACGCCGACCTATGTGCAGCACGGTGGAGCGGACCTCGGCATCGCCGGGCGCGACGTGCTCGTGGAGCACGGCGGCGAAGGGCTTTATCAGCCGGTCGATCTCGGGATTGCAAGCTGCCGCATGATGGTGGCGGCGCGCAGGGACTTCGATTACCCCCTCGCGGTGCGCCAGGGCGCCCGCTTGCGGGTGGCGACGAAATACCTGCGTGCGGCGCGCGAGCACTTCGCCGCCAAGGGCGTGCACGTCGACATCATCCGCCTTTACGGTTCGATGGAGCTCGCGCCGATCGTGGGTCTGGCCGACGTGATCGTCGACCTGGTCTCGAGCGGGCAGACGCTGCGCGCCAACAACCTGGTCGCCGTGGAGGAAGTGATGCCGGTGTCGGCGCGCCTGGTGGTGAATCAGGCGGCACTGAAGATGAAGCGCGCGACGCTGCAGCCGCTGATCGACGCCTTCGCCGCCGCAGCCGCGCGCGGCCGCGCGCCGGCGCGGCGAAAGGCGGCGCGATGAAGCTGCGCAGGCTGCGCGCACGGGACGCGGGGTTCGATGCGGCGCTCGAGGCGCTGACGCGCTATGAGGCAGTGCAGGACGGCGCGGTGGAGGACGCGGTGCGCGGCATTATCGCCGAGGTGCGCGCGCGCGGCGACGCAGCGCTGCTTGAGTACACGGCGCGCTTCGATCGGCTCGAGGTGCCGGACATGGCCGCGCTCGAGCTCGGGCGTGACGCGCTCGAAACGGCGCTCGCCGCGATCGCGCCGGCGCAGGCGGACGCACTGCGCGCGGCGGCCGAGCGCATCCGCCGCTTCCACGAGCGGCAGCGCACCGAGTCCTGGGAGTTCGCCGACGCCGACGGCACCCGGCTCGGACAGCGCGTCACCCCCCTCGAGCGCGTCGGTATCTACGTGCCGGGCGGCAAGGCCGCGTATCCCTCCTCCGTCCTGATGAATGCGATTCCCGCGAGGGTCGCGGGCGTCGACGAGATCGTCATGGTCAGCCCGACCCCGGGCGGTGCGCGCAATCCACTGGTGCTCGCCGCAGCCGCGCTCGGCGGCGTCGATCGCATGTTCGCGGTCGGCGGTGCGCAGGCGGTCGCCGCGCTCGCCTACGGCACGACGGCGGTGCCGCGCGTAGACAAGATCGTCGGACCCGGCAATGCCTACGTCGCCGCCGCCAAGCGACAGGTGTTCGGCCAGGTCGGCATCGACATGATCGCGGGCCCGTCGGAGATTCTCGTCATCGGTGACGGCTCGACGCCGGCGCGCTGGGTGGCGCTGGATCTCTTCTCGCAGGCCGAGCATGACGAGGTCGCACAGGCGATCCTGGTGTCGCCCGATGCCGCCTACCTGGACGCCGTCGAGGCGGAGATCGCGCGGCTGCTGCCGACGCTCGAGCGGCGCGCGGTCGTGGCCGCTTCGCTGGAGGCGCGCGGCGCGCTGATCGAGGCGCGTGACCTGCGGGAGGCCTGCGCCATCGCCAACCGCATCGCGCCCGAACACCTCGAGCTGTCGGTCGCCGACCCGCAGCCCTGGCTGGCGCAGCTCAAGAACGCCGGCGCGATCTTCCTCGGACGCTACAGCTCGGAAGCGATCGGCGATTACTGTGCCGGACCGAACCACGTGCTGCCCACCGCGGGCACGGCCCGCTATTCCTCGCCGCTCGGCGTGTACGATTTCCAGAAGCGCACCAGCGTGATCGAGGTTTCGCGCGCGGGCGCCGCCGCCCTCGGCCGCCTCGCCGCGACGCTGGCGCGCGGCGAGGGCCTCGACGCGCACGCCCGCTCGGCGGAGGCGCGCCTCGACGAGCGCTAGCGCGATGCCGCGCGGACCCGCAGAGCTGGTGCGGCCGGAGATTCTCGCGGCCAGGGCCTATCAGGTCGCCGAAGCCGAAGGCATGGTCAAGCTCGACGCGATGGAAAACCCGTATGTCCTGCCCGAGGACTTGCGCGCGCGGCTGGCCGAGCGGCTGGCGCGCGTCGAGCTCAACCGCTACCCGGAGCCGACCGGCCGTCAGCTGCGTGCGCGGCTGGCCGAGAAGATGGCGGTACCTGCGGGCATGGCGCTGCTGCTCGGCAACGGCTCGGACGACCTGATCCAGATCGTGACGCTGACGCTCGCGCGCCCCGGTGCGGCGGTGCTGTTCCCCGAGCCGACCTTCGCGATGTACCGCGCCAACGCGGTGCTCTCGGGCATGCGTCCGGTCGGCGTGCCGCTGCGCGATGACCTCGGTTTCGATGCGCAGGCCTTCGTCGCGCGCGTGAGGGCGGAGCAGCCGGCGCTCGTCTATCTCGCCTATCCGAACAACCCCACCGGCGTGCTCTACGACGAGGCGGCCGTGCTCGAAGTGCTGCGCGCGGCCGACGGCCTGGTGGTGCTCGACGAGGCCTACCATGCCTTCGCCCGGCGCTCGCTGATGCCGCGCCTCGCGGAGTTTCCCAACCTGGTGGTCATGCGCACGGTATCGAAGCTGGGCTTCGCCGGCATCCGGCTCGGCTACCTCGCGGCACGACCCGAGTGGGTCGCCGAGTTCAACAAGGTGCGCCAGGCCTACAACGTCAATGCGCTGACGCAGGCGGTCGGCCTGTTCGCGCTGGAGCATTTCGAGCGTTTCGAAGAGCAGGCCGCGCGCATCCTCGCCGAGCGCGCACCGCTCGCCGGGGCGCTCGCGCAACTGCCCGGCGTACACGTCTTTCCGTCGGAAGCCAATTTCCTGCTCGTGCGCGTGCCGGACGCCGCGCGCAGCTACGAGGGCCTGCGCCGCCAGGGCGTGCTGGTGCGCAATTTCCACGGCGCGCATCCGCTGCTCGCCCAGTGCCTGCGTATCACCGTCGGCACGCCCGAGGAAAACCGTATACTGCTGAGAGCGCTGAAAGAGGTGCTGTGATGCGGTCGGCGGACGTTGAGCGGAAAACGAAAGAGACCCAGATCCGGGTGCGCGTGAACCTGGACGGCTCGGGAAAGTCCAAGTTTGCGACGGGGATTCCCTTCCTCGAGCACATGCTCGACCAGCTCGCGCGCCACGGCATGATCGATCTCGAGATCGACGCCAAAGGCGACCTGCACATCGATGCACACCACACGGTCGAGGACGTCGGCATCACGCTCGGCCAGGCTGTGGCCAAGGCGCTCGGCGAAAAGTCGGGCATCCGGCGCTATGGCCACGCCTATGTGCCGCTCGACGAGGCGCTGTCGCGCGTGGTGATCGACTTCTCCGGGCGTCCCGGGCTCGAGTACCACGTGCCCTATACGCGCGGCCTGATTGGCGAATTCGACGTCGACCTGGTGCGCGAGTTCTTCCAGGGCTTCGTCAACCACGCGCAGGCGACGCTGCACATCGACAACCTGCGCGGCGTGAACGCACACCACCAGTGCGAGACCGTGTTCAAGGCGTTCGCGCGCGCGCTGCGCATGGCGGCCGAGGCCGATCCGCGGGCCGCGGGGGTGGTGCCGTCGACCAAGGGGTCGCTGTAGGGCATACGCCGCCGGCGCGCGCCGCGCGCCACTACGCGACCTCTTCGAGCCTCCGATGAAAATCGCGGTCGTCGATTACGGGATGGGCAACCTGCGCTCGGTATCGAAGGCGCTCGAGCACGTCGCGCCCGAGGCCGAGGTGCGGGTCACCGCGCAGCCGGAAATCATCCTCGGCGCCGAGCGTGTGGTCGTCCCCGGGCAGGGCGCGCTGCCCGACTGCATGCGCCAGCTTGCCGCGAGCGGCGCGCGCGACGCGGTGCTCGCGGCGACGCGGGCAAAGCCGTTTCTCGGCATCTGCGTCGGTATGCAGATGCTGTTCGACCACGGCGAGGAGGGTGACACGCCCGGGCTCGGCCTGCTGCGTGGCGAGGTGCCCCACTTTCCGCTCGAGCGCATGCGCGCGCCCGACGGGTCGACGCTCAAGGTGCCGCACATGGGCTGGAACGAGGTCGCGCAGGCGCGCCCGCATGCGCTGTGGCACGGGATCGACTCGGGTGCGCGCTTCTATTTCGTCCATAGCTACTATCCGGCACCCGCGGACGACGCGCTGACCGCCGGCCGCTGCAGCTACGGCGTGACCTTCGCCTGCGCGGTTGCGCGCGACAACATTTTTGCCGTACAGTTTCACCCGGAGAAGAGCCAGGCCGCAGGCTTACAGCTGCTACGCAATTTCGTTGACTGGCGTCCTTAATTCCACGCGCATCACGCGCCGCTGTGCGCGTCGCCCCGCACCCGATCTCCCCACCCGACCGCGTTTCCAACCTGCCTGAGGGCGCGACTGCGCACAGGCAACCCGGCGTACCGCGTGACCACCCCGAGCATGCTGATCATTCCCGCGATTGACCTGAAAGACGCCCACTGCGTGCGCCTCAAGCAGGGCGACATGAAAACGGCGACGGTGTTTTCTGACGATCCCGCCGCCATGACCAGGCACTGGGCGGAACAGGGCGCGCGGCGGCTGCACGTCGTCGACCTGAACGGCGCGGCGGCCGGCCGGCCGAAGAACGAGAAATCGATCCGCGCGATCGTCAAGGCGGCGGGCGACGGCCTGCCGGTGCAGCTCGGCGGCGGCATCCGTGACCTCGACACCATCGAGACCTACATGGATGCCGGCGTGAGCTACATCGTCATCGGTACGGCCGCGGTCAAGAACCCCGGGTTCCTGTCGGATGCCTGCTATGCCTTTCCCGGCCATATCGTCGCAGGGCTCGATGCACGCGACGGCAAGGTCGCGGTGGAGGGCTGGTCGAAAATGACCGGCCACGACGTCATCGACTTGGCGAAGAAGTTCGAAGACTACGGTGTCGAGGCGCTGATCTACACCGACATCGGGCGCGATGGCATGATGAGCGGCGTGAACATCGAGGCGACGCTCAAGCTGGCGCAGGCGATCAAGATCCCGGTAATTGCGAGCGGCGGGCTGAATAGCCTGAAGGACGTCGAGGCGGTGTGCAAGCAGCTCGCCCCCGAAGGCGTGATCGGCGCGATTGCCGGGCGCGCACTGTACGAAGGCAAGCTCGATCTGAAGCAGGCGCAGGCGGCGGCGGACAAAGCGGTCGCAAAGGCCTGAGCATGGGACTCGCCAAGCGCGTCATTCCCTGCCTGGACGTCAACGCGGGGCGGGTGGTGAAGGGCGTGAACTTCGTCGGGCTGCGTGATGCCGGCAATCCCGTGGAAATTGCCGCGCGCTACGATCGCGAGGGCGCCGACGAGCTCTGCTTCCTCGACATCACCGCGAGCTCCGACGAGCGCGACCTCATCCTGCATGTGATCGAGGCGGTGGCCGAGTGCGTGTTCATCCCGCTCACCGTCGGCGGCGGCGTGCGCCGGGTGGAGGACGTGCGCCGCCTGTTGAACGCGGGCGCCGACAAGGTTTCGATCAACACCGCGGCGGTGCAGAATCCGGCGCTCGTCTCCGAGGCGGCCGACAAGGTCGGCTGCCAGTGCATCGTCGTCGCAATCGATGCCAAGCGGCGCGCCGCGGGGACGGACGGCGGCTGGGAGGTGTACACCCACGGCGGGCGCCGTCCGACCGGCATCGACGCGGTTGAGTGGGCGCAGCGCATGCAGGCGGCCGGCGCGGGCGAGATCCTGTTGACCAGCATGGACCGCGACGGCACGCGCGAGGGCTTCGATCTCGCGCTCACCCGCGCGGTGGCCGACGCGGTCGGCGTGCCGGTGATCGCCTCGGGGGGCGTCGGCTCGCTCGAGCACCTCGCCGAGGGCGTGCTCGAAGGGCATGCCGATGCGGTGCTCGCGGCGAGCATCTTTCACTTCGCCGAGCACAGCGTGCAGGAGGCGAAGCTGCACATGCGCGCACGCGGCGTCGAGGTCCGCCTGTGAGCACGCACGAGGCCTGGCTGGAGGCGGTGCGCTGGGACGAGCGCGGACTGGCGCCGGTGGTGACGCAGGAGGCGACCAGCGGCCGTGTGCTGACGCTGGCCTGGATGAATCGCGCGGCACTGGCCGAGACGTTGCACCGCGGGCAGGCCGTATACTGGTCGCGCTCGCGCGGCAGGCTCTGGCACAAGGGCGAGGAATCCGGCCACGTGCAGAAAGTGGTCGAGCTGCGGCTCGATTGCGACGCGGATGCGATTCTCCTGCGCGTCGAACAGGTCGGCGGCATCGCCTGCCACACCGGCCGCGAGCGCTGCTTCTACCTGAAACTGGAAGACGGCCGCTGGATCGAAACCGACCCGGTGCTCAAGGACCCTGCGGAGATCTACGCCAAGAAATGAAAACTGGACTGTACGAAACGCTGGAGCGTCTCGCGGCGACGATCGAGGCGCGCCGTGGCGCCGATCCGGCGTCGTCCTATGTCGCCCGGCTGCTGGGCGCCGATCACGACGCGGTGCTGAAGAAGATTGGCGAGGAGGCGACCGAGACGGTGCTCGCCGCGAAGGGCGGCGATCGTCTGTCGATCGTGCGCGAGACCGCGGACCTCTGGTTCCATACGCTGGTGATGCTCGCACGCCATGGTCTCGGGCCGCAGGATGTGCTGGCCGAGCTGCACCGGCGTGAGGGCATCTCGGGCGTCGACGAGAAAGCCGCGCGCGGAAAGACCAAGCCATGAGCGCGGATTGCATCTTCTGCAAGATCGTGCAGGGCGAGATCCCCTCGCACAAGGTGTACGAAGACGAGGACGTGTTCGCTTTTCATGACATTCATCCCGTGGCGCCGGTGCACTTCCTCATCGTGCCGAAGGTGCATGTGCCCTCGATGTACGAGGCCGACATGACGCAGCATCGCGCGCTCGGCAAGATGCTCGCGCTGGCCGGGAAACTCGCGCGCCAGGAGGGCGCGAACGAGGGCTTCCGCACCATCATCAACACCGGGCGGGTGGCGCATCAGGAGGTGTATCATGTGCACATGCATGTGCTGGGCGGGCCGGAGCCTCTCGGCCCGATGATCATGCGAAAGAAGACAGGAGCCTGACATGGGATCGTTCAGCATTTGGCACTGGCTGGTCGTCCTCGTCATCGTGATGCTGATTTTCGGCACCAAGAAGCTGCGCAATCTGGGCGCGGATCTGGGTGGCGCAGTGCGCGGTTTCAAGGACGGCATGCGCGAAGGCGGCGACAAGGCCGCCGAGTCCGCTGCGACGCCGCAGGTGACGGGAAAGACCGTCGAAGGCGAAGTGCGGGAGAAGTCGGAAACGAAGGCCTGAGCCCGGACCGGGCACACCCTTCGCATGGGCGCCCCTCGGGCGCCTTTTTCATCTGTAGGGTCTCTCTCGCGCGATGTTCGACATCGGCTTTACGGAACTCATGATCATCGGCGTGGTGGCGCTGATCGTCGTCGGCCCCGAGCGGCTGCCGCGCGTGGCGCGCACCGCGGGCGCGCTGCTCGGCCGGCTGCAGCGCTACGTTGCGGACGTCAAGGCCGACATCAACCGCGAGGTCGAGCTCGAGGAGCTGCGCAAAATGAAGGATTCGGTGCAGCAGGCGGCGAGCGAGTTCGAGTCCTCGATGAACGAAGACCTGCGCAAGACGGAAAACGACCTCAATCGTTCGGTCGCAGAAGCGGCGGGCGAGTCGAAGCCGGAGGCGCCGGCCGCGCTCGACAAGCCGGACGCGCCTGAGGCGCACGGCGCGTCGCGATGAGTGGTCAGGAAACCTTCATCTCCCACCTGGTCGAGCTGCGCGACCGGTTGCTGCGCGCGCTGCTCGCGGTGCTCGCCGTGTTTGTCGCGCTGTTCATCTGGCCGGGCTCGGGGCCGATTTACGACGTGCTGGCGGCGCCGCTCATGCACGCGCTGCCGCAGGGCACGACGATGATCGCCACCGGCGTGGTGACGCCGTTTCTCGTGCCGGTCAAGGTGACGGGGCTCGTCGCCTTCATGGTGGTCCTGCCCTACGTGCTGTACCAGGCCTGGGCCTTCGTCGCGCCAGGCCTCTACGACCACGAGAAAAAGCTCGCCCTGCCGACCGTCGTCGGCAGCACGCTGCTGTTTCTCGTCGGCGTCGCGTTCTGCTACTTCTTCGTTTTCGGCAAGGTTTTTGCCTTCATCCACGAGTTCGCGCCGAAATCGATCACCGTGGCGCCGGACATCGAGGCCTACTTCGGCTTCGTCATTACCATGTTCCTCGCCTTCGGCATCGCCTTCGAGATCCCGATCGTGGTGGTGGTGCTCGCGCGTCTCGGCCTGGTGAGCATCGAGAAGCTGCGCGATGCGCGCCCCTACGTCATCGTCGGCGCCTTCGTCGTTTCCGCGATCGTCACCCCTCCCGATGTGCTGTCGCAGTTCATGCTCGCGGTGCCGATGTGCCTGCTCTACGAGATCGGCCTGTTTTTCGCGCGCCTTGCGGCGCGCAAGAAAGCCGAGGCCGAGGCAGAGGCGGCCGAGGCGTACAAGCCGATGACCGACGAAGAGATGGAGCGCGAGCTCGATCGGGCGGACCGGTAGGCGTATCGGCGCGTCGTTCTGGCGACGTCGCCTGTGATCGGATAACAATCTCCTGATGCTGCAATGCGGCGGTTTTTGGCCGCGTTGCGGCATCAGGAGAAAAAGCAGCGCTTGATAACCGCTGCCTTCGATCGCAGGCAGCGTTGTCTCGTGCTTTTGCGTCATCGCCGAAAAGCACCGGCGATGACGCAAAAACACGAGATCGATGTCCGCTATCGAGCGCTCTCGAGGAATTGGAGGCCGATGCGGCTTACTGCCGCTGCGCCTGCGGCTTCGGCCGCCGCCCGATCGTCACGGCGGCATCGATCGAGTCGCCTTTGCGTCGCAGCGTGAGGCGCGCCTGCGTGCCGGGTGCAAGCGCGGCGATCTGGTTGAGCAATTCGTTGGGCGTGGTGATCGGCTTGCCCTCGACGGCGACGAGCACGTCGCCGGGTTTCACCCCCGCCTGATCTGCGGGCCCGCCGCGCAGCACGCCGTGGACGAAAGCACCCTGCGCGGTGCCCAGGCCTGCGGCCTCGACCAGCTCGGGCGTGATCTCCCGGATCTCGACGCCGATCCAGCCGCGCGTGACGATGCCCGTCTTCACGATCTGCTCGAGCACGACGCGCGCGATGGACACCGGAATGGCGAAGCCGATGCCCATCGAGCCACCGGATTGCGACAGGATCGCGGTGTTGATGCCGACCAGGTTGCCCTGCGCGTCGACCAGAGCGCCGCCGGAATTGCCGGGATTGATTGCGGCGTCGGTCTGGATGAAGTTTTCGAAGGTGTTGATGCCGAGGCCGGCGCGGCCGAGCGCCGAAACGATGCCCGAGGTCACCGTCTGGCCGACACCGAGCGGGTTGCCGATCGCGAGCACGACGTCGCCGACGCGCAGCGCCTCCGAGGACCCGAAGGTGATTGCCGGCAGCTCGTTGGCTTCCACCTGCAGCACGGCAAGATCGGTGTCCGGATCGCTGCCCACGACCCGCGCAAGCAGCTTCCGACCATTCGGCAATGCCACCTCGATCTCGTCGGCCGCGGCGACGACGTGATTGTTGGTGAGGAGGTAGCCGTTCGGGCTGACGATCACGCCGGAGCCGAGGCTGTTGGCGCGTTCCGTGCCAGCGTCGCCCGGATCGCCGAAGAAGCGGCGGAACAGCGGATCGTCGAAGAACGGGTTGCGCGGCGCGCGGATCTCCTTGGAGGTGAAAATATTGACCACCGAGGGTGTCGCGCGCTCGACCGCCGCGTGCAGCGAGCCGCGTTCGTCAAGCGTGCCGGCCGCGCTCGGCGCCGCCTGCGTCACGACGGCGACCTGCGGGCCGCTCGCGGCGCGTTGCGGCAGCCATTCCGGGTGGAACGTCGAGATGACGAACAGCACCGCGACGGCGACCGTCGTGGCCTGGGCGAAGATGAGCCAGAAGCGAAACATGAAAAGGGCGGCGGTGCGCATGCACCTCGTCTTTGCGCTGCACAATTAATCTACCATAGGCCTCTTCCGTCTCCTGCGGCCCGGACACGGTGACATCGAACATGACACGCGACGAACTCAACCGCTATCTCGACGCACTTCTCGAGCCGGCGCGCTTTCGCGATTACTGCCCGAACGGCCTGCAGCTGGAGGGCCGCGCCGAAATTCGCCGGCTCGTCACAGGCGTCAGCGCGAGCCTCGCGCTGCTCGAAGCCGCGGCCGAAGCGGGCGCCGACGCGGTGCTGGTGCATCACGGCTGGTTTTGGCGCGACGAGGATCTGCGCATCACCGGAACGCGCAGGCGCCGCATCGGTCTCGCGCTCGAGCGCGATCTCAACCTGTTCGCGTATCACCTGCCCCTCGATGCGCATCCGGAATTCGGCAACAACGCGCAGCTCGCCGTGCGGCTCGGCATCGAGCAGACCGGGCGGGCCGGCGAGCAGGAGCTGATCGGCGTCGGCCACATCAACCCGTCGCGTACGCTGGCTGCGTTCTGCGCCGAGGTCGAACGGCGGCTGGGGCGCGCACCGCTGGCGATCGGCGAAGCGGAGCGCCGCCTCGAGCGCATCGCGTGGTGCACGGGCGGTGCACAGGGCTATTTCGAGTCGGCCATCGGGCTTGGCGTCGACGCCTATCTCACCGGCGAGATTTCCGAGCAGCACACGCATCTCGCGCGCGAGAGCGGCGTGGCCTTCATTGCCGCGGGGCATCACGCCACCGAGCGCTTCGGCGTGCAGGCGCTGGGCGCGCATCTTGCCGAGCGCTTTGGTCTCGAGCACCGCTTCATCGAGGTGCCGAACCCAGTTTAGGGACGGCTGGCGCGCCATACCGGAATTTGCCCGAGGGCAAGAAAAGCGCAATGCGTTCATGGGCTTAGCGCCCATAAGTTGGACTTTGCTGCGTCGCCTCACTATAATCGCGGGCTTTCGCCCACTTACCGCCCGAACCCCTCATGAGTGACGCCCAAAAGCCCGATGCGACGCGGCGCAACCTGATCGTTGCCACTGCGGTCGTCGGCAGCGCGGCAGGCGCCGGCGCAGCCGTCCCCTTCGTCGCCAGCTGGTTTCCTTCCGAGCGCGCGAAAGCGGCCGGCGCGCCGATCGAAGTCGACATTTCCACGCTTGCGGTCGGCGAGCTGGGCATCTTCGAGTGGCGCGGCAAGCCGGTCTGGGTGTTCAAGCGCGACAAGGACATGCTGGCGAGCATCAAGAAGACCGACGCCAAGGTGTCCGATCCGGACTCGGACGTGCCGAACCAGCCGGCCTACGCCAAGAACGAATACCGCTCGATCAAGGAAGAGGTCATGGTGTTGGTCGGGGTCTGCACGCATCTCGGCTGCTCGCCCAAGGAAAAGAGCGCCGAGGCCAAGGCGGAGATGGGCGCGGATTGGGACGGGGGCTTCTACTGCCCCTGCCATGGCTCCAAGTTCGACTTCGCCGGACGGGTGTTCAAGGGCGCGCCGGCACCGACCAATCTCGAGGTGCCGCCGCACACGTACCTCTCGGACAACAAGATTCTGATCGGCGAAGACAAGAAGGGAGCCTGAGGCATGTCGACGCGACTCATGGCGCTGTGGGAGTGGTTCGACTCGAGGATGCCCTCGGTCAAGCAGGAGTACAAGAAGCACCTCGCCGAGTACTACGCGCCGAAGAACTTCAACTTCTGGTACTACTTCGGCTCGCTCGCGCTGTTCGTTCTCGTCATCCAGATCGTCTCTGGCATCTGGCTGACGATGAGCTACAAGCCGGACGCGAATCTCGCCTTCGGCTCGGTCGAGTTCATCATGCGCGACGTGTCGGGCGGCTGGATCATCCGCTACATCCACTCGACGGGCGCCTCGGCGTTCTTTCTGGTGGTGTACCTGCACATGTTCCGCGGCATGCTGTACGGCTCCTACAAGGCGCCGCGCGAGCTGATCTGGATCTTCGGCGTGCTGATCTACCTCTGCCTGATGGGCGAGGCGTTCTTCGGCTATCTGCTGCCCTGGGGCCAGATGTCGTACTGGGGCGCCCAGGTGATCGTCAATCTGTTCGCCACGGTGCCCTTCATCGGGCCGGACCTGGCACTCTGGATCCACGGCGACTACGTCGTCTCCGATGCGACGCTGAACCGCTTTTTCGCGCTGCACGTGATCGCGCTGCCACTCGCCCTGCTCGGGCTGGTGGTGGTGCACCTGCTCGCCCTGCACGACGTCGGCTCGAACAACCCGGACGGCGTCGAGATCAAGAAGCTCAAGGGCCCCGACGGCAAGCCGCTGGATGGCATCCCTTTCCACCCGTATTACACGGTGAAGGACATCGTCGGTGCCGTGGTGTTCCTCGCAATCTTCTGCGCGGTGCTGTTCTTCGCGCCGGAGATGGGCGGCTACTTCCTCGAGTACAACAACTTCGTGCCAGCCGACCCGCTGGTGACACCCGCCCATATCGCGCCGGTGTGGTACTTCACGCCCTACTACTCGATCCTGCGCGCGATTCCGCCGCTGTTCCACTCGCAGTTCCCCGGCGTGCTGGCGATGGGGCTGGCGGTGCTGGTGCTGTTTTTCCTGCCTTGGCTAGACCGCAGCCCGGTCAAGTCGATCCGCTACCGTGGGCCGTACTACAAGACTGCACTCGGCGTGTTCGTGGTGACCTTCCTGGTACTCGGCTATCTGGGCACCGAGCCGACCACGGTGTGGGGGCAGTTCGGTTTCGACGCCTTTTTCCTCGACACCAAGGACGTCGCCACCTGGGTCGCGCGCCTCGGCACGCTGCTCTACTTCCTATTTTTCATCCTGATGCCCTGGTATACGGCGCGCGACTCGGTCAAGCCGGTGCCCGAACGGGTGACGTCATGAGCATGAGAACCCTGTCCGTGAAGAGACTGCTCGTCGCGCTGCTGATCGCGCCGCTTTCGGCGCTTGCCCTCTCCGGGGCCGTGCGGGCGGCGGAAGTCGGCTACCGGCTCGACCCGGCGCCGATCGATCCGAACGATCTCGTCAGCCTGCAAAGCGGCGCACGTACCTTCGTCAACTACTGCCTGAACTGCCACGGCGCACAGTTCATGCGCTACAACCGGCTGCAGGACATCGGCCTCACCGACGCGCAGATCAAGGACAACCTGCTGTTCACCGCGGAGAAGGTCGGCGACACGATGAAAGTGGCGATGACCAAGGAGGACGGCAAGGCCTGGTTCGGGGTTGCGCCGCCCGACCTTTCGGTGATCGCGCGCGCGCGCGGCGCGGATTGGCTCTACACCTACCTGCGGACCTTCTACCGCGATGCGAAAACGCCGAGCGGCTGGAACAATGCCGTGTTCCCGAACGTCGGTATGCCCCACGCCTTGTGGACGCTGCAGGGCGAGCGCGCGTTGAAGATCGCAAAGGTCAAGGACAAGGCGGGGCACGAGACGCTCGAGTACAGCTGGTCGCAGCTGAGCAAGGGCACGCAGTCGGCGATCGAATACGACCGCACGGTGCGCGACCTGGTCAATTTCCTCGTCTACGTCGGCGAGCCGGCCGCCGAGTCGCGCAAGCGCATCGGCGTAATCGTGCTCTTCGTGCTCGGTATTCTGTTCGTGTTCGCGTACTGGTTGAAGCGCGAATTCTGGAAAGACGTGCACTGAGGCGCGCCGCCGGTCGCCGCGAAGCCGGGCGCAAGCCCGGCTTTTTGCTCTGAAGCAAGGAAACGCACCATGATGCAACTTTACTCGGGCACCACCTGCCCATTCAGCCATCGCTGCCGCTTCGTGCTCTACGAAAAGGGCATGGACTTCCAGGTCATCGACGTCGACCTGTACAACAAACCCGAGGACATCGCGGTGATGAACCCGTACAACCGGGTGCCGGTGCTCGCCGAGCGCGACCTGGTGCTGTACGAGTCGAACATCATCAACGAGTACATCGACGAGCGCTTCCCGCACCCGCAGCTCATGCCCGCCGACCCGGTGATGCGCGCCCGCGCGCGGCTCATGCTGTTCAACATGGAGCAGGAGCTCTTCTCGCAGGTTGAGATCATGGAGGCCGGCAAGGAGAGGCAGATGGAGAAGGCGCGCGCCAACATCGTCGAGCGCCTGCTCGAGTTCGCGCCGATCTTCGGCAAGACGCGGCACATGCTGGGCGACGAGTTCAGCATGCTCGACGTGGCGATTGCGCCGCTCTTGTGGCGGCTCGACCACTACGGCATCAAGCTCGGCAAGACCGCGGCGCCGCTGATGAAGTACGCCGAGCGCATCTTCTCGCGGCCGGCGTTCATCGAGGCGCTGACGCCCTCCGAGAAGGTGATGCGCAAGTAGGACTCGCGCGAAGCGCGCCGGCTGTTTCCTGCCGCGCGGCGGGAGGAGTAAAGTGGTGCCTGCCGATGCCGGAGATCCCCACCAAGCCGTACCTGCTGCGTGCCCTTTACGAGTGGTGCGTGGACAACGGCTACACGCCGCACCTCGGCGTCAAGACGGACGCGCGCACCCAGGTCCCCACCGAGCACGTACGCAACGGCGAGATCACACTTAACATCTCGCCCACCGCAGTACACCGTCTGCAGATGGGCAACGAGCTGATCGAGTTCTCGGCGCGCTTTGGCGGCGTCGCGCGGCAGATCGCGGTGCCGGTGGCGAACGTCTACGCGCTCTATGCGCGTGAGAACGGCCATGGCATGACCTTCGACGTCGAGGTGCCCAAGCCGGACGCGCAGGCGCAGGCCGAGGGCGAAACGGGTGCGCGGCTGCCGGCGGCGAAGACGGACGTCGCGCCTTCGGATCCGAGCGAGCCGCGGACACCGCGCGGCGGCGGGCGGCCGACGCTGCGTCGCGTGAAGTAAGCTTGGGCCTTTAAAATTCTTCTCGGGCCGGCTTAGCTCAGCTGGTAGAGCAGCGGTTTTGTAAACCGTTGGTCGCGGGTTCGATTCCTGCAGCCGGCACCACGAGGTTCCCTAATGAGCGCAATCGATGCCGCCATCGTCGGTGCCTTCCTGGTCTATGTGATCGTCAATGGGCTGCGCGAGCGCGGGCGCGCCTCGGCAGGGCTCGAGCAGTACTTCCTCGCCGGCCGCAGCCTGCCGGGCTGGCAGGCCGGGATCAGCATGTCGGCGACGCAGTTCGCCGCCGACACGCCGCTGCTGGTCACCGGGCTGGTGGCGATGGGCGGCATCTTCGCGCTGTGGCGGCTGTGGATCTACGCGCTCGCCTTTCTCGTCCTCGCCTTCCTGCTCGCCGCGTGCTGGCGCCGCGCCGAGGTCCTGACCGACGCCGAGTTTGCCGAGCTGCGCTATCCGGGACGCGGCGCCGCGGTGCTGCGGCTGTTCAAGGCGCTGTATTTCGGCACGCTGTTCAACTGCGTGGTGCTGGCCATTGTGCTGCTGGCAACGACACGTATTGCCGAGCCGTTCCTGCTGTGGAACGAGTGGCTGCCGCCGGCGCTGCTGCACCTCTTCGAGGCGCTCGCGGCGCCCTTCGCCGGCTCGCTGACGGCAACGCCGCCCGACGACCCCGCGTTCGCAGTGCGTGCCGCAAACAACCTGATCTCGCTCGTCGCGATCGCGCTGGTGACCCTCGCCTATTCGACGCTCGGAGGCCTGCGCAGCGTGGTGCAGACCGACATCGTGCAGTTCGCGATCATGATGCTCGCCAGCCTGGCCTACGCCGTGGTTGTCGTGAATGCAGCCGGAGGACTTGGTCCGATGGTCGAGCGCCTGCACGCCGCCTTCGCGCAGGGCACCGGCCCGGTACCGATGAACGCCTCGCAGCTGCTCGCCTTCACGCCCTCGGCCGCTTACGATGTCGGCGCGCTGCTGCTTGCGGTGTTCCTGTTGCAATGGCTGATTCAGGTGAACGCCGACGGCACCGGCTACCTCGCGCAGCGCGCGATGGCCTGTCGCGACGATCGCGAGGCGAGCCGCGCCGCGGTGGTTTTCACCTTCGCGCAGATCGTGCTGAGGAGCCTCGTCTGGCTGCCGATCGCACTGGGGCTCTTGCTGGTGTTCCCGCCGGACGGCGCCTTCGGCGCCGCCGGCGAGGCGGGCTACGTCGCGGCACGCGAGGCAAGCTACGTGCGCGGCATGGCCGAGCTGCTGCCGGTCGGCCTGAAAGGGCTGATGCTGACTGCAATGATCGCCGCGCTCGCCTCGACCATCGATACGCATCTCAACTGGGGCGCCGCCTACTGGACCAACGACATCTACGCGCGCTTCATCGCGCGCTGGCGGGGAAAGACGCCGACAGCACGCGGCCTGGTCTGGGTGGCGCGCCTGTCAAACGTTCTGCTGCTCATGCTGGCGCTGGCGATCATGAGCCAACTCGGTTCGATCAAGGCCGCCTGGGAGGCAAGCCTGCTGCTTGGTGCCGGCGTCGGTGTAGTGCTGCTGCTGCGCTGGCTGTGGTGGCGGGTGAGCGCGGCGGGCGAGCTCGCCGCGATCGTCGTCTCCGGCCTGCTGGTGCCCGTAGTGCTTGTCGCTGTGCCGGAGCACCTCGCCCTCGCGCGCCTGCTGGTGGTGGCGGTCGGCGCGACCGCTGCCGCAGTGGCGGCATCACTGTGGATCCGGCCGCTGCGGCCGCTCGAGCTGGTCGAGTTCTACCTCAAGGTGCACCCCCCGGGCTGGTGGGGGCCGGTGGCCGTGGCGGCCGGTGAGGACGCGCGCCACGCGCGCCTTGCGCTGCGCCGCGGCGTGGCGGCGACGCTGCTGTGTGCCGTATCGGTCTTCGGTCTGCTGCTCGGCCTCGGCAGCTGGATGCTGGAGGCCACACCGCCGACGTGGTTCGCGCACCGCGGCGGCTGGATCGCAGCCAATCTCGTGCTTGCGGTCGCGGTGATGCCGCTCTGGCTGCGCCGCGGCGTGCCGGCGCGCTAACATCGCCGCATTACCGACCTGCCGAACCCGAGAGGGCGTCATGACCGATCTCGCCGACATCGTTTCCTCCGCCTTCTGGCGCGTAAACCCGCCGGATGCCGATCCGGGCGAGACGCGCGAGTGGCTGGAAGCCTTCGACGCGCTGCTCGAGGCGGAGGGTCGCGAGCGCGCCACCTTCCTGCTCATGAAGCTGCTCGAGCACGCGCGCGCGCGGCGCGTGCCGATGCCGCCGGTGCTGAACACGCCCTACCGCAACAGCATCGGGCTCGCCGAGCAGCCGCAGTTTCCCGGGAACCTCGAGATCGAGGCGCGCATTTCGGCGCTCGTGCGCTGGAATGCGCTTGCCATGGTGGTGCGCGCGAACCGGGCGCACCCCGAGCTCGGCGGTCACATCGCGAGCTATGCCTCGGCGGCCGACCTGTTCGAGGTCGGCTTCAACCACTTCTTCAGGGCCGGCCAAGAGGGCGATCTCGTCTACTTCCAGCCGCATTCGGCGCCGGGCATGTACGCGCGCGCCTTCCTAGAGGGACGCCTCTCGGAAGCGCAACTCGCCAACTTCCGGCAGGAAGTGGGCGGACAGGGTCTGTCGTCCTACTGTCACCCCTGGCTGATGCCGGGCTTCTGGCAGTTCCCGACGGGCTCGATGGGGCTGGGGGCGATCAACGCCGTCTACCAGGCGCGCTTCATGCGTTACCTGGAGGATCGCGGCATCGCGCAGACCGCTGGGCGCAAGGTCTGGTCGTTCGTCGGCGACGGCGAGATGGACGAACCGGAGTCGCTCGCCGGCCTGTCGCTCGCCGCGCGCGAGGGTCTCGACAACCTGGTGTTCGTCGTCAACTGCAACCTGCAGCGTCTCGATGGTCCGGTGCGCGGCAACGGCTCGATCGTGCAGGAGCTCGAGGGCCTGTTTACCGGCGCGGGCTGGAACGTGATCAAGCTGCTGTGGGGCTCGGACTGGGATCCGCTGTTCGCGCGCGACGTCGACGGCATCCTGCTGCAGCGCCTGCACGAAACGGTCGACGGCGAGTTCCAGACCTATGCGGCCACCGACGGGCGCTTCAACCGCGAGCAGTTCTTCAACAAATACCCCGAGCTGCAGGCCATCGTCGCGCATCTGTCGGACGCCGACATCGATCGCCTGCACCGCGGCGGGCACGATCCGGTGAAGATTTACGCCGCCTACGACGCCGCGCTCAAGCACCGTGGCCGCCCGACCGTGATCCTCGCGCAGACCAAGAAGGGCTACGGCATGGGGCACTGGGGCCAGGGCAAGATGGGCACCCACCAGCAGAAAAAGCTCGACGACGATGCGTTGAAGCAGTTCCGCGACCGCTTCGCGCTGCCACTGTCGGACGACGACGTCGTCCAGCTGCGCTTCTTCCGTCCGCCGGCCGACAGTCCCGAGATGCGCTACCTGCACGCGCGGCGCAAAAGCCTGGGCGGTTACCTGCCGGCGCGCGACGCCACGGCGCCGCGCCTTGCGCCGGCGGGCGACAAGCTGTTCGCGCGCCTCGAGGAAGGCTCCAACCAGCGCGAGCAGTCCTCGACCATGATGTTCGTGCAACTGCTGTCGCAATTGCTCAAGGACAAGGCGCTCGGTGCGCGCATCGTGCCGATCGTCGCTGACGAGGCGCGCACCTTCGGCATGCAGACGCTGTTCCGCCAGGTCGGCATTTACTCCGCGGTCGGCCAGCTCTACGAGCCCGAGGACCACGACGAGCTGCTCTACTACAAGGAGGCGAAGAACGGGCAGATCCTGGAGGAGGGCATCACCGAGGCCGGCGCGCTGTCGTCCTGGCTTGCCGCGGCGACCGCGTACTCCGCGCACGGCACGCCGATGCTGCCGTTCTACATCTACTACTCGGTGTTCGGCTTCCAGCGGGTCGCCGACCTGATCTGGGCGGCGGGCGATTCGCGTGCGCGCGGCTTTCTGATCGGCGGCACCGCGGGGCGCACCACGCTCTCGGGCGAGGGGCTGCAGCACCAGGACGGCTCCTCGCACCTCGTCGCCTCGACCGTGCCGAACTGCCGCGCCTGGGATCCCTGCTATGGCTACGAGCTGGCGGCGATCGTGGAGGACGGGGCGCGCCGCATGCTCGACGCGCAGGAGGACGTCTTCTACTACGTCACCGCAATGAACGAGAATTACGTACATCCGCCGATGCCGAAGGGCGCGCGCGAGGGCATTCTCAAGGGCATGTACCTGCTGCGCGCGGCAAAGAACGCCGAAGTGCAGCTGCTCGGCTCCGGCACCATCCTGCGCGAGTGCCTCGCGGCGGCTGACGAGCTCGAGCGTACGCACGGCATCGCCGCCAACGTCTGGAGCGTGACGAGCTGGTCGGAATTGCGCTGGGACGGCATGCTCGCGCTCGGCGCGAGCGAGGCGGTGCGCGAGGTGCGCGGCGAGCCGGCGGCGAAAGCGCCGTGGATCACGCAGTGCCTCGACGGCAGCAAAGGCCCGATCGTCGCGGCGAGCGACTACGTCAGCGCGCTCGCCGATCTGGTGCGTCCCTACGTCCCGGCCGGACGGCCGTTTGTCGCGCTCGGTACCGACGGCTACGGCCGCAGCGATACGCGTGCCGCGTTGCGCAGCTTCTTCGCAGTCGACCTGCGTGCGATCGTGCGCGCGGTGCTCGCGGCGCGCGGCTAAATTCGGGGTCAGACCCCTGTGGATAACTTGGTTGCAGGCGTCCGCGCGCGGCGCCAAAGTCCAAAGTTATCTACAGGGGTCTGACCCCTCAGACGGCCTCTGCCTTCACCTTGGTGATGTGCCGCGCGAACTTGATCACCTGCACCGCCAGATCGACGCGGTCGTAGAGCGAGCGCATCACCGTCGGCACCACCAGCACCTCGATGCCGCTGGCGCGCAGGCCCTCGGCCTGTTCGGCATCCACCTGGTCGATGATAAAGCCGTCGATCAGCTTGTAATATTCCATGGCGACCGTACGCGGCAGCGGCTCCTGGCCGAGTTCGCGCATCATCTTCGCCGCCGAGCCCTGCAGCGCGCCGCCGCCGACGATCGGCGACACGGCGATGACCGGTGCGCCCTGCTTGCGCAGCAGCTCCCGCATGCCGCCGGTCTCGAGGATCGGGCGCACGGTGTGGTAGGGATTGCAGGGCGCGATGATGACGCCCTCGAGGTCAGGCGCGCGCAGCGCGTTGACGATCGCCTCGGGAATCGTCGCCTCGGCAGCGTTGGCGTACTGAAAGCCGGTCACCTTCGGCTCGCAGGCGAGCTGCGAGAAATAGTCCTGGAACGAGACCGCACCCTCCTCGGTCAGCAGCTGGGTGCGCACGCGGTCGTCGCTCATCGGCACGACGTTGGCCTCGATGCCGAGATGCTGGCAGAAGCCGCGCGTGATCTCGGACAGGGGGCGCTCGGCGGCGAGCCCTTGGGTGCGCAGGATCGGCATGGCGAGCGACTGATCGCCCAGTGGAATGCGGTCCGGCCCGCCGATCATCTTCAGCATCTCGTACAGCCTGTGGCTCTCACCCTGTGGCTCCCAGCCGGCGTTCGGGTTCGCAAGACCGGCGAGGGTGTAGAGCATGGTGTCGAGATCGGGCGAAAAGGACAGCCCGACATGCTCGAAGTCGTCGCCCGTATTGACGATCACCGTGAGCCTGCGCTTCAGCAGGTGGTGCAGGCCGTCGGCGAGCTTTGCTCCGCCGACCTGGCCGCCGAGTATGACGAAGGTTCCCATGTGTTCTCTGTGCGGACTCTTTGGCGCCGCAGGACGCCTCACATTTTAGCGGCTTCGTCTCGGATGCCTCATTCAGTACGCAGCGCGCGCTCGAGGCCTGCAACCAGTGCCGCAAGGCGCCGCAGGCTCCCGCTGTCGACGCCTGCCGGATCGAAGCGACACCTCTGGTGCAGCTCGAGCGCTTCGAGGAGCTGGGTCCGCGTCGCCGGCTCGAGCGCTGCGCCGACACGCGCGACCCAGGGTCCGAGCGCCTCGTTCGCGGCGCGCGCGCCGTAGCGTGCGGCGAGGCGCCGCTCGATGGCGAAGAAGGCCGAATCCCTGCCGGGCCACACCGGCGCCGCGGTGCGCGCGCCTTTGCCGCTGCGCGCCGTGCGCCGTCCGCGCAGCAGCCGCCAGGCGAGGATCAGGGCGAGCAGCGTCAGCAGCACGTAGCTGCCGAGGCCGGCTTCGAACGGCGCGCGCTGCGACCAGCGGAATCCCGCCCAGCGCAGCAGATCGGACAGTGCCTGCCAGAGCGGTGCGCGCGCTTGCTCGATGCCGAACCAGTCCGGCGGCGTGGTGTCGAGCTCGATCCAGTGGCCGTCGACCCAGGCGCGCGTCCACGCATGTGCATGGCGGGCCCGCACCACGTAGGCCTCCTCCAGTGTGCTGTACTCGAGCATCGCGAAACCGGTGGCGTAGCGCGTCGGCACGCCCGCGGCGCGCAGCAGCAGCGTCGTCGCGGTAGCGAAGTACTCGCAGTGCCCGCTTTTCGTGCGCTCGAGAAAGTCGGCAAGCGCCGTCGAGCCGCTCGGCGGCGCTGCATCGCGATAGGTGGCGTAACGGTAAGCGGCGAAATGCGCGCGCACCCGTTGCACGGCCTCGGCGGGCGAGAGATCCGCAAGCGAGAGCTGCGCGGCAAGGCGTTCGAGCGGCGCCCGTTCGTCTGCCGAAATCACCAGGTCGTCGCGTGTTGGGGGCGCCATATCACCGATCGACGCGCCCGCTTCGACGACGTACTGTGCCCACTCGCCGCCGATCGAGGCGCGCACCGTGCCGAGCGCATTGGTTTCGAGCGTCTCGGCGGGCAGTTGCAGTAGCTCGAGCGCGCCGGCGGGCAGCGCCAGCACCGCCTTGCCCGACTCGAGACGCAACGCGATGCGCGCGGACGCGATGGGGCGACCCTGCGCCAGCCGCCAGCGCGCGCCGCCGGCGCCGGGCGCGAGCGGCGCCAGCGGCGCATCGCGCGCAATCCAGCTCCTGCGGTCGTAGTCGTTGAAGCTCGCGCGGTGCAGCAGCTTGAAGCGCGCGGCGTCTGCGCGCTTGGCGTAGACGCGCAGCAGGATGGTGTCCTGCAGCTTGAGGCGGCCGATCGAGCCGATGTCGGTGCGCGAGCGGTACGGATCGGCGTCCATGCCGCGAAGCATCCAGTCGGAGATCCAGTTTTCGACTTGCGCCTGCAGTTGCGTCAGTCCGACATGGCCGGCGTAGCCGGCGCCGACGCCGCCGGCGAACAGCAGGGCCCACAGCGTGAGCGGCGCGTGGCGCGGGCGCAGCGCGAGCAGCGCCCAGCCGGCGGCGAGCGCGATCCCTGTGTAGTAGACCGGGCCGCGGTCGTTGGAAAGGCCTGCGGAAAGCAGGACGAGCGCAAGATAGGGTCCGGCGAAATCGATCAGCGGGTCGCGTACCCCGGGGTTGCGCCGTCTGCGCTGGCGCATGGCGCGCAGCAGCGCCGACAGGCGCAGCCTTCCGCTGCTGGAGACGAGCTGCGCCATCGCGATCGGTGCGACGAAGGCCGGCAGGTATTTCAGGCCGGCGAGGATGCTGCGCGACACGCCGGGCGAGTCGGTCGACGCCGCACTCACCACGATGAAGCCGACGAAGAACACCGTGCACAGATCCGATAGCCGTTCGTACGATGACGGCTGCAGATCGATACGCCAGGGCGAGCGCGCGGCCACTTCCAGCGCGATGCCAAGCGCGATGCCGAGCGCCAGCTGGCCGACTTCGAATCCCCAGAAGGCGAGTGCGGCGCCGAGCAGCAGCGGCGGCAGTTTCGGTGCCGGTGTCATCGCAGTCGCGTCAGGCCTTCTTCCATGCGCCCGGGGTGCAGGGCGAGCACCCCGCTCGGCAGGTCCTGGGGCATGGCGTCCTCGGCACAGACCAGCAGCACGCGCACTTCCATGCCGCAGCCTCTCAGCGTGCGCAGCAGCGCCGCGCGCGCAGTGTCCCATTCGACGAGCACCAGGATGCAGCTCGACAGGCGTGCGCGCTGTGCCAGCACTGCGCCGGCCAGGGCGTCGAACGCGTCCGGCGAGGCGGGCGCCACGCCGGCCAGGATTTCGAGCATGTGGTCGGCCTGCAGCTGCCCGCGTCCCGCGGTGTATTGGTGTACGTCGCCAGCCACGAACAGCAGGTCGAGCAGGCACTCCTGCGTGTCGATGGTGTAGACGAACGAGGCGGCGAGCGCGACCGCATCCTCGAAGACCGCGTCCTCGCCTGCGCCGCGCCCCGTGTCGAGCACCAGCGCGTGGCGCTCGAAGAACTCGTCCTGATACTCCTTGACGATCGGTTTGCCGCTGCGCGCGAAGCTCTTCCAGTGAATGCGCTGCAGGGGGTCGCCCGGGCGGTAGTCGCGCAGCGCGACGAACTCTTCCGAGTCGCCGACCGAGGTCGCGAGCGACACGCCGCCCTGCTGGAACTTGCGCGCCCCCGGCAGCACCAGTGCCGGCAGCCGGTAGCGGCGCGGCAGCGCGATCACGCGCGCCGGCAGCGGCGTGCGGTGCAGGCTGCGTACCAGGCCGAGCGGATCGGGTCGCGCGAGCGTGAGGCCGGCGAGCTCGATGCGCCCGCGGCGGCGCGGTTCGAGCGTCAGCCGCACGGTGGTGCGCCCGCCCGGAGCGATCGTCGGCAGCGGCACCGCGACCTGCGTGCGCGGGACGCGCCGCTCGATCGCCCAGCGCCAGCGGAAGTAGCCCATCTCGCGGTCGAACCAGTTGCGCTGCGCCTCGCCGGGCTCGCGCGTACGGCGCCACTCGGCATAGCCGGGGCGCGGGTCGGGAAAGTACTCCTCCAGCGAGGCGCCGGCGAGGCGGCGTCGGCTGCGATTGGTCAGCGTCACGCGGTAGACGCAGGGCTCGCCCGCCGTCAGGTAGCGCGGCAGCTCGCGCTCGAGCGTGGCGCGCGCGCCGAAAAACGCGCTGCCGGCGAGCGCGAGGCCGAGCAGAGCGGTGAACAAGGTGAATAGCTGGTAAGTGGTGGTCTGGCTGGTGTCGATGCCGGCGACCGCGGCGACGCCCGCGCCGACGAACACGACCCAGCCGACGGGCGTCAGCCGCTGCCGCAGCAGGTGATCGATGGCACTGAAGAAGCGCAGTCCGAAGTAGACGAAACGCATCGCGTGCGCGTCGGCGCGAGAGGCTAGGCGGGGACCTTGGCCTCGCGCACGATGTCGGCGATCAGCGCCTTGGCGCTCGCACCGGCGAATTTGGCCTGCGGCTCCAGCACCAGGCGGTGCGCGAGCACCGTCTCGGCGAGCGCCTGCACGTGCTCCGGGCGCACGAAATCGCTGCCGTCGAACAGGGCCAGGGCTTTCGCCAGATGCGCCAGCGCGAGCGAGGCGCGCGGCCCGCAGCCGAGCAGCACCTGTGGCGCGCTGCGCGTTTTCTGCACGATCTCGACGATGTAATGACGCAGCTCGCTGGCGATGCGCACCTGCCGTACGCGCGCCATCAGCGCCAGCACGTCCTCGCGGCTGGCGACCGCGCCGATGCGCGCCAGCGGGTGGCCGAGGTCTTGCGCTTCGAGCACCGCGACCTCGGTGTCGGCGTCGACATAGCCGAGCGACAGGCGCATCGCGAAGCGGTCCATCTGCGCCTCGGGCAGCGGATAGGTGCCGCGGAACTCGACCGGGTTCTGCGTCGCGATGACGAAGAACAGCGCATCCATCGGACGCGTACGGCCCTCGACGGACACCTGCTGCTCGGCCATCACTTCGAGCAGCGCGGACTGCGTGCGCGGCGAAGCGCGGTTGATCTCGTCGGCGAGCAGGATGTTGGTGAACACCGGCCCGGCGCGGAATTCGAACAGCTGCTCCTTCTGGTTGAACACCGACACGCCGAGCACGTCGGAGGGCAGCAGGTCCGGCGTGAACTGCACGCGCGCGAACTGCGCGCCGACCGAGGCGGCCAGGCTCTTGGCGAGCGTCGTCTTGCCGGTGCCCGGTGTGTCCTCGAGCAGCACGTGCCCGCCCGAGGCGAAGGCGGCCAGCAGCTTGCGCACCGTCCCGCTCTGGCCGCGCATCACCTGCTCGATGTTCCCGGCGATGCGCTCGAACAGCGCACGCGCGTCCGCGGTCGACAGCATCTCCGGGCTTGGCGCGTTCATCGACGCCAGTTTAACGAAACGGGGTCAGACCCCTGTGGATAACTTTTGCACGAAATGAACCCATCTGGCTCGCGATCGGATATCGATCTCGTGTTTTTGCATACGAGTGCTGTCGCTAGAGCGCCGCCGCGAGCTGCGCCCCCTCGAGCATCGCCCGCTTGGCGTCGAGCTCGGCGGCGAGCTTGGCGCCGCCGATGAGGTGCGGTTTTTTGCCGCGTGCCTCGAGCTTGGCAACGAGCGCGCGGTTCGGCTCCTGGCCGGCGCAGACGATCACCGTGTCGGCCTCAATCACGCGCGCGGCGCCGTCGACGGTGACGTGCACGCCGGCGTCGTCGATCCGGTCGTAGCTGACGCCGCCGAGCATCTGCACGCCGGCGCGCGCGAGTTCGATGCGCAACGTCCAGCCGGTGGTGAGACCGAGGGTGGCGCCGAACGGCGTGGTCGAGCGCTTGAGCATGGTGATCTGGTGTGCGGGTTGTCCCGCTTTCGGCGGCGCCGCGGCGAGGCCGCCGACGCTCGCCGGGTCCTCGACGATGCCCCAGTGCGCGGCGAAGGCCGCCGGGTCGCTCTGCGCCTGGCCCTCGCCCTCGGCGAGGTAGAGCGCCGTATCGAAGCCGATGCCGCCGGCGCCGAGGATGGCAACGCGCCGCCCGGGCTTGACGCGACCGCACAGCACGTCGATGTAGCCCGCCACCTTGGGATGGTCGATGCCCGCGATATCCGGGCGGCGCGGCTCGATGCCGGTGGCCAGCACCACTTCGTCGAAGCCGGCAAGCTCGGCCTCGTCCGGCGTCTTGCCGAGCAGGACCTTGACGCCGGCGCGCCGCAGCCGCTCGGCGTAATAGTCGACCGACTCGCCGAACTCGCGCTTGCCGGGAATCCTCTTGGCAAGGTTGAACTGCCCGCCGAGCTCGGCTGCGCGGTCGTACAGCGCGACCTCGTGGCCGCGCTCCGCGGCAACCGCGGCGCAGGACATGCCTGCCGGTCCGCCACCAACCACGGCGACGCGCTTTTTCTTCCCCGTCGGCGTGTAGACGAGCTCGGTCTCGCGCCCGGCGCGCGGATTGACCAGGCAGTTGGCGATGCCGCGCTGGAAGATCTGGTCGAGGCAGGCCTGATTGCAGGCGAAGCAGATGTTGATGCCGGCGCGATCGCCCGCCTTCGCCTTGTTGGCGAACTCGGCGTCGGCCAGCATCGGTCGCGCGAGCGAGACCATGTCGGCGTCGCCGCGCGCGATGATGTCCTCGGCGAGCTCGGGCGCATTGATACGGTTCGAGGCGACGAGCGGGATGCCGACCGCCTGCTTGACGCGCCGCGTCGCCCAGGCGAACGCGCCGCGCGGCACGGCGTGTGCGATCGTCGGGATGCGTGCCTCGTGCCAGCCGATGCCCGAGTTGAGGATGTCGGCGCCCGCGGCCTCGATGGCGCGCGCGACGGTGACAACCTCCTCGCCGGTGAGCCCGCCTTCCACCAGATCGAGCACCGAGACACGGAACTGGATGACGAAGTCGCTGCCGCAGCGCTCGCGCGTGCGACGCACGATCTCGGTCGCGAAGCGGATGCGCTGCGCGAGCGGACCGCCCCAGTCGTCGGTGCGCTGGTTGGTGCGCAGGCAGAGAAACTGCGTGATGAGGTAGCCCTCGGAGCCCATGATCTCGACGCCGTCATAGCCTGCCTCGCGCGCCAGCATGGCGCCGCGCACGAAATCCTCGATGGTGCGCTCCACTTCGGCCGTTTCCAGCGCGCGCGGCGTCACCTTGTTGATCGGCGCGCGCAGCGCCGACGGTGCAACCGCGTTCGGGTGCTTGCTGTAGCGACCACCGTGCAGCAGCTGCAGCAGGATGCGGCCGCCGGCGGCGTGCACCGCCTGCGGAATAACGCGATGGGCATCGCGGTCGGCGGCATCGATCATCGTCTCGCGCGCCGGGCTGAGGTTGCCTTCCATGTTCGGCGCGAAGGCGCCGGTGACGAGCAGCGCCGTGCCGCCGGCGGCGCGCTCGGCATAGAACGCGGCGAGCTTGGCGTGCCCGCCCGGCGCGCTCTCGAGGCCGGTGTGCATCGATCCCATGAGGATGCGGTTCGGCAGGGTGAGATGACCGACCGTGAGCGGCGCGAAGAGGTGCGGGTAGTGCGGATTTGCAGCCATGGGACATCCGGGGTGCGGGAAGGCCCGGATTTTTGCATCAATTGCGCGCTTGCGCCGCTGCGGTTTCAACCCGGCGCGAGCAGGCGCGCGCGTTCGGCCAGCGTCATCGCGCGCTGGGTTTCTTCGCCTTTTCCAGACCGAGAAGCTTGCGCTTGCGCTCGAGTCCCCAGGCGTAGCCGCCCAGGCCGCCGTCGCTGCGCAGCACCCGGTGGCAGGGCACGATGAGCGCGACCGGGTTGGCGCCGCAGGCGCTGCCTACGGCGCGCACTGCGCGCGGCGCGCCGACCGCGCGCGCGATCTCCTGGTAGCTGCGCGTCTCGCCGCGCGGGATGCGGCGCAGGGCATCCCATACGCGACGCTGGAACACGGTGCCGCGGATGTCGATCGGCAAGCGCTCGAGTGACGCGTCGCCGTTGAACCAGGCCCGCAACGCCTGCGCCGCGGGCGCGAGCGCCTTCGCATCGAGTATCCGCTCCGCCTGGGGGAATTCCTGCACGAGCTGACGTGCCAGCGGCGCCGGCGCGTCGCCGAGTTTGACCGCACAGATGCCGCGTTCGGTCGCGCCAAGCAGGACATGTCCGATCGCGAAGCGGAACGTGGCATAGCGGATCGTCAGTCCCTTGCCGCCGGCGCGGTAATCGCGCGCATCCATGCCGAGACGCGTGCTGGCTTTTTCGTAGAAGCGCGACAGCGAGCCGTAGCCCGCGTCGAACACCGCGTCGGTGACACGCGCCCCGTTGCGCAACCCGGACTTGATTGATTCCAGGCGATGCGCATCCTGATAACCGAGCGGGGAGACGCCAAAGGCGCGCTTGAAGCGGCGCTGCAGGTGGTAGGGGCTTGCGCCGACCGCGCGCGCCAGTTCGGCGAGTGTCACCCGCTCGCCCGCGTGCGCGTCCAGATACTTACGTGCTCTGTCGATCAGTGTCTCGTTCATGACGCGCAGATTAGCGGCCTCGCCGCTCGCGCACTATCCGAAACTTGCGGCCCGGCTGGGGTCAGACCCCTGTGGATAACTGCAGGGATATGCGTTTTGTTCGATGGCCGCGACGAAGTTATCCACAGG
>JBFFEY010000002.1:0-159880 GCA_041558415.1 Burkholderiales bacterium
CGCCGCCGGCCGTCCGGTACCGTCGCGGGGGCCTTTGACGCTAGAATCACGGCCTTCTCCCACTCGGACGCGGTCAGGACGCAGGCATGAGCGAGCACGACGAGCATTCCTCCTTCATCAAGACCCCTCAGCAGCTCATCGTGGTGGTGCTGCTCGCCTTTCTGGTTCCGGTGATCGGCATCGTGCTGCTGGTCGGGTTCGTGGTCGATCGCCCGAGCAGCGACCCGAAGACGCTCGCTCCGGAAGCCGTGGCGCAGCGCATCCAGCCCGCCGGCCGCATCCAGTTTGCAGACGATCCCGAGTACAAGAAGCGCATGGCCGCGGCGCCCGCGGCAGCCGCCGCCCCCGCGCCGGCGGCGCAGCCCGCCGCGGCCGCAGGACCGGCCGACGGCAAGGCGGTCTACGGCAAAGCCTGCGTGGCCTGCCATGTGGCCGGCGTCGCCAACGCGCCGAAGCTGGGGGACAAGGCAGCGTGGGCACCGCGTATCGGCACCGGCATCGACGCCTTGGTGAAAAGCGTGATCGGCGGCAAGGGGGCGATGCCGCCGAAAGCGGGTAACCCGAGCCTGACGGACGCCGAAATTCGCGCTGCGGTCGAGTACATGGTCGGCGAGTCCAAGTGAGGCGCGCGGCGCGCGGCCGGCGCCGAGCGCTCCCCACCTGACGCAATTGCGCATCTGGCATCGATGGAATTTCTCTTCATCATCGACCCGCCCGATACGCTCAAGGCGTACAAGGACACCAGCGTTGCCATGATGCGCGCCGCGCAGGCGCGCGGCCACCGTATCTCGGTCTGCGAGCAGACCAGCCTCGCCTGGCGCCCGGGCGGCGTCGTGGCGGAGGCAACGCACATCGTGCTGTCAAACGACGACGCCGACTGGTACCGGGCGCACGATGTCACCGAGCGGCGGCTGGCCGTGTTCGATGCCGTGCTCATGCGCAAGGACCCCCCCTTCGATCTCGAGTACGTCGTCAGCACTTGGCTGCTTTCGGCCGCGGTGCGCGAGGGCGCCTGCGTCATCAATGCACCCGATGCCGTGCGCGACCACAACGAGAAGCTGGCGATTGCCGAATTCCCGCAGTTCGTCGTACCGACGCTGGTGTCGCGCGACACGGCCCGCATCCATGCCTTCGTTGACGAGCACAGCGACGTCGTCGTCAAGCGGCTCGACGTGATGGGCGGCGAAAATGTATTTCGCGTGCGGGCGGATGACGCCAATCGCAATGTGATCATCGAGATCATGTCGCAGGGCGGCGCGCGCTCGGTGATGGCGCAGCGCTACATTCCCGAGATCACCGAGGGCGACCGGCGCGTCATTCTGATCAACGGTGAGTTGGTGCCGCACGTGCTTGCGCGCATTCCGCGTGCCGGCGAATTCCGCGGAAATCTCGCCGCCGGCGCCCGCGGCGTGGCGATGCCCGTGACCGCGCGCGAGCGCGAGATCGCCGAGGCGCTTGGCCCATGCCTCGCGGCGCGCGGGCTGCTGCTCGTCGGCCTGGACGTCATCGGCGACTGGATTACCGAAATCAACGTCACCAGCCCGACCTGCTTCCGCGAGATCCAGGACCAGACCGGCTTCGACGTTGCGGAACTGTTCGTGCGCGCGGTCGAAACGGCGGCTGCCGGTTCACGCGGTTAGTCCGCGCATGATCGGCGTACTGATCCTGGCGCACGACGAACTGGGGGCAGCACTGCTCACGTCGGCGAGCCACATGCTGGGACGCGTACCGGAGAACGTGCGTACGATCGGCGTGTCGGGCAACGACGATCCGGAAACGATTCTGGCGCGCGGGCGCGCCGCACTGCGCGAGCTCGACACCGGCGCCGGAGTGCTCGTGTTGACCGATATCTACGGCGCCACGCCCTGCAACGTCGCCTCGCGCCTGCTCGTGCGCGGGCGCGTGGAGGGCGTCTCCGGCGTCAGCCTGCCGATGCTGCTGCGGGTGCTGACCTACTGCGGTGGCGGGCTCGAGCTGCTCGTCGAGAAGGCGCGTTCCGGTGGTACCGAGGGGGTAGTGCATTTGCGCGATGACCGCTGCTCCAATGCCAAGCGCTGACGCAACCATCGACAACAAGCTCGGTCTGCATGCGCGCGCCTCGGCGAAGCTGACCGAGCTCGCGAGCCGCTATCAGTCCGAGGTCTGGCTGACGCGCAACGGGCGGCGCGTCAACGCGAAGAGCATCATGGGCGTCATGATGCTCGCGGCCGGCAAGGGGTCGACCGTGACCATCGAAACCGAGGGCGTCGACGCCGAGGCGGCGCTCGCCGCGGTCCAGACGCTCATCGCGGACAAGTTCGGCGAGGGCGAGTGAGGGCCACGGCCCCGGCGACACGCGCATGAACTTCGTCCTGCACGGCGCCAGCGTCTCCGCCGGCATCACCATCGGGCACGCCCACCTCGTCTCGACTGCGCGGCTCGAAGTCGGCCATTACGAGATCGCCGAGGACGCGGTCGAGGACGAGGTCGCTCGCTTCAATGTCGCGGTCAACCGCGTGCGCGACGAGTTCGCCGCCATCGAATCGCATATTCCTCCGGGCTCGCCTGCCGAGTTCGGCGCCCTGATCAACGTGCACCGCATGATTCTCGAGGACTCGACGCTCTCGAAGGTGCCGCAGGAGTTGATGCGCGAGCGGCGCTGCAATGCCGAGTGGGCCCTAGTGCAGCAGATGGAACGCCTCGTCGAGCAGTTCGAGTCGATCGACGACCCCTACCTGCGGGAACGCAAGGCGGACGTCGAGCAGGTGGTCGAGCGCGTGCTGAAGGCGTTGATGGGCAGCGACACCCCGCCCGCGCCGCAGCTCGCGGAGGAGAAGAACCTGATCGTGGTGGCGCACGACTTGGCGCCCGCCGACATGATCCTGTTCAAGCGCCACCATTTCGGCGGCTTCGTCACCGACGTCGGCGGCGTCACTTCGCACACCGCGATCCTGGCGCGCAGCCTCGGCATCCCGGCGCTGGTCGGCCTGCACCATGCGCGCCACATGATCCGCGAGGGCGAACTGGTGATCGTCGACGGCGTCCAGGGCGTGATGATCGTCGATCCCGACCCGATCGTCCTGCACGAATATCAGCTGCGCCAGTCGCAGCTCGAGATCGAGCGCCAGAAGCTCAAGCGTCTCAGAACGACGCGTGCGGCGACGCTGGACGGCACGCCGGTCGCGCTGTACGCCAACATCGAGCTACCGCAGGACATCGCGCAGGTGCTCGAGGCGGGCGCCGAGGGCGTGGGGCTGTTCCGCACCGAGTTCCTGTTCCTGAACCGCAAGGATCTGCCGGACGAGGACGAGCAGTTCGAGGCCTACCGCGACGTTGCGCAGGCGATGGAGAACCACCCGGTGGTGCTGCGCACGCTGGACGTCGGGGCCGACAAGGCCTTGCACGGCGACGGCCACGTCATGCCGAACCCCGCCATGGGACTGCGGGCGATCCGTTACTGCCTCGCCGAGCCGCAGATGTTCCTCACTCAGCTGCGCGCCATTCTTCGCGCGTCCCGGTACGGCGAACTGCGCATCCTGCTGCCGATGCTCGTGCACCCGCACGAAGTCGAGCAGGCGCTGGCGCTGTTGCGTCAGGCGAAGCAACAACTCGACGAACGCGGCGTACCGTATGCCGCGTCGATTCCGGTCGGCGGCATGATCGAGATCCCGGCGGCGGCGCTGGCGCTGCCCGTGTTCATGCGGCGGCTCGATTTCCTTTCGCTCGGCACCAACGACCTGATCCAGTACACACTGGCCATCGACCGCGCCGACGATGCCGTCGCGCATCTGTACGATCCGCTGCACCCGGCAGTGTTGCAGCTGGTCGCGCGCACCATTCAGACGGCGAACCGCGGCGGCACGCCCGTTGCGGTGTGCGGCGAGATGGCGGGCGACCTTTCGCTCACCCGTCTGCTGCTCGGCTTCGGCCTGCGCAACTTTTCGATGCATCCCACGCAGCTGCTTGCCATCAAGGAGCGCGTGCTGAAGACCGACCTGGCGCAGACGCGCACCCTCGCCCAGCGCGTGCTGCGCAGCGACGACCCGGGGCGGATTCGCGATCTGATCGCGAAGCTCAACGGCTAGCGGAGCAGGTACGCACGGTGCCCGGGCCCCTCGAAGGTGTTCGCGTCATCGACCTCACCACGGTCGTCATGGGTCCGTACGCGACCCAGATTCTGGCCGACCTGGGCGCGGACGTGATCAAGGTGGAGCCGCTAGAGGGCGATGTGATGCGCAGCGCCTGGCCGCAGCGCAATGCAGGCATGGGACACATTTTCCTCAACGTCAACCGCAACAAGCGATCGGTGGCGCTCGACCTGAAGCAGACCGCGGCGCGCGACGCCCTGCTCGCGCTGCTGCGCGGCGCGGACGCGCTGGTCTACAACATCCGCCCGCAGGCGATGGCGCGGCTGCGGCTCGACTACGAGGCGGTGCGCACGGCGAACCCGCGTATCCTCTACGTTGGTGCCTTCGGGTACAGTCAGCGCGGCCCGTATGCCGCGCGCCCGGCGTACGACGACCTGATCCAGGGCGCCAGCGGCATTCCCTGGCTGCACCAGGCGGCGGGCAACGAGTCACCGCGCTACACGCCGCTGATCACGGCCGATCGCACGATCGGACTGCAGCTCGCCAACGCCGTCATGGCCGCGCTCTTCTGGCGCGAGCGCTCGGGCCGCGGCCAGCGCGTCGACGTACCGATGTTCGAAGGCATGTTGCAGGTCGTGCTCGGCGAGCACCTTGGCGGCTACACCTTCGAGCCGCCGATCGGTGGGCCGGGCTACGTCCGACTGCTGGCGCGCGACCGGCGTCCGTACGCGACCCGCGACGGCTACGTCTGTGCCCTGATTTACAACGACAAGCAGTGGCGCGCGTTTCTCGAGCTGGTGGGGCGCCGCGATCTGCTCGAGGATGACGCGCGATTCGCCACGCACGAAGCCCGTGCGCGGAACTTCGACGCGGCTTATGCCTTCGTCGCCGACGAGATGCGCAAGCGAACGACCGCCGAGTGGCTGACGCTTCTGGAGCAGGCGGACATCCCGGTGCAGCGCATGAACAGCATCGACGACATCGTGAGCGATGCGCACCTCGCCGCGATCGATTATTTCGAGACCGTGGAGCATCCCAGCGAAGGGCGCTTGCGGTCGATGAAGGTTCCCTCCGAGTGGTCCGAGTGCACCCCGGGCTACCGCCGCCATGCCCCGCGCCTGGGCGAGCACACCCGTGAGGTGCTCGCTGAGGCCGGCCTCGACGGGGACGCAATCGACGCGCTCCTCGCGAGCGGGGCGGCGCGTGCCGCCTAGTCGGTTATACTCCGGTCTGCGCCGATTTGATGTTCAGCTTGCGGGCGCATAACAAATCCAGCTAAAGAGACGGTCGCCGGCAAACCCGTTTCTGCGCAAGCTGAACGGGTTTTTTTGTGCCTGAGCGAATCCTGAACACGTGAACGCAGTGCAACAGCCGTCCGGATCCGTCGGGGTCGTGACCCCGCAGAAAGCCGTGCTCGACGCGCCGCTTAGGCTGCGCAGCGGGGCGAGCCTGCCGGCGTTCGAGCTCGCCTACGAAACCTACGGCACGCTGAATGCGACGCGCTCCAATGCGGTGCTGGTTTGCCACGCGCTGAACGCCTCTCATCACGTCGCCGGCGTGTACGCCGACCGGCCGGAGGACGTCGGCTGGTGGGATAACCTCGTCGGGCCCGGTAAGCCGCTCGATACCGAGCGTTTCTTCGTCATCGGCGTGAACAACCTCGGTGGCTGCCACGGCTCGACCGGCCCGATGAGCGTCAATCCGGCGACGGGCCAGCCCTGGGGCGGCGATTTTCCGGTGGTCACGGTCGAGGACTGGGTCGATGCGCAGGCGCGGCTCGCCGATCGTCTCGGCATCGAGTGCTTCGCGGCGGTCATGGGCGGCAGCCTCGGCGCCATGCAGGCGCTGCAGTGGGCACTGGCCTATCCCGAGCGCATCCGTCATGCGCTGGTGATTGCCTCGACACCGCGCCTGTCGGCGCAGAACATCGCCTTCAACGAGGTCGCAAGACAGGCGATCACGACCGACCCGGATTTCCACGGCGGGCACTATTACGACAAGGGGGTGGTGCCGATGCGCGGCCTGCGTATCGCGCGCATGATCGGGCACATCACCTACCTGTCCGACGAAGCGATGATGGCGAAATTCGGACGCCTGCTGCGCCGTGGCGTGCCGGGCTTCGACTTCGACATCGACTTCGAAGTGGAGTCCTACCTGCGCTACCAGGGCGACAAGTTCTCGTCTTACTTCGACGCCAACACCTACCTGCGCATCACCAAGGCGCTGGACTATTTCGATCCGGCAGCCGAATTCGGCGGCGACCTGTCGGCGGCGCTGGCGCGTGCGCAGGCCGCGTTCCTCGTGGTGTCGTTCAAGTCCGACTGGCGCTTCGCGCCGGCGCGCTCCCGCGAGATCGTGCGCGCGCTGCTCGACAACCGCCGCATCGTGTCCTACGTGGAACTGGACGCGCCAGGCGGCCACGATGCATTCCTCATGGACGATCCGCGCTACCACGGCGCGCTGGGCGCCTACTTCGACAACATCGAGCGCTGAACCGATGAACGCCAGCGACCCGGCGCTGCTCGCCGCCCGCCCCGACTTCGCCGCGATCGCGCGCTGGGTGACGCCGGGCGCGCGGGTGCTCGACCTCGGCTGCGGCGACGGTGCGCTGCTGCGTTACCTGTGGGAGGCACGGCAGGCGCCAGGCTACGGCGTCGAGATCGACGATGCCGAGGTTGTCGCCTGTGTCAGAAACGACGTCAACGTGCTGCAGATGAACCTCGAGGACGGCCTTTCAGTGTTTCGCGACGGCTCGTTCGACTACGTCCTGCTCTCGGAGACCCTGCAGACCATCCATGGAACCGAGCAGCTGATGCGCGAGATGCTGCGCGTCGGGCGCGAGGTGATCGTCTCGTTCCCCAACTTCGGGCACTGGCAAGCCCGGTTGCAGCTGCTGCTCGGGCGCATGCCGGTCTCGGCCGAGCTGCCCTATTCCTGGTACGAGACGCCGAACGTGCACCTGTGCACGCTCACCGATTTCGAGGATTTCTGCCGCCGGCTCGGCACCCGTATCGAAGAGCGGCTCGTGCTGCATGCCGGGCGGGCGGTAAGCCTGCTGCCGAACCTGTTCGGAAGCCTCGCTGTGTACCGCTGCACGCGCACCTGAGGCGCCGATCCGGCGCCGCACCTCAGCTGCGACAGCCGGCCACGCCGTCGATCCAGCCTGCGAGCTCCGCAACTGCGCGGGCGACCGCACGCTGCATCGCGTTCGCCCCTTGCGCGGCGTTCGGCCCGGCATTCGGCTCGTAAATGCGCAGCGTGCGCGTCTCGCTGCGCCCGCCCGGCGCGCCGAGCTCGGCTAGCAGCTCGAACAGCGCCAGGCTGCCGTTTTTCGTCTCGAAGACCTGGCTGAACTCCTGCACCTCGATATCCAGCGTGCAGCGCGGCGTGCCCGGTCGCGTCGCGCGCGCAAGCTGCCTGCGCACGAGCTCGGCGGGCGGCGCGGCCCAGCGCGCGTGCGCAAACGCTGCCACCTCGGCGCCATCCTGATAGGCCAGCCGGTAGTACATCGCGACACCGTCGAACGGCTGCAGGGCGCGCACCTCGCGCAACTCGAGCGCCGGCATGCGGGCTGTCGGCGCCTCGATGCCGAGATCATAGGCATGTCCCGGGTTGCGCGATCCGCCACCGCCCGCGCAGGCTGCCAGCACGAGCGCCAGCATTGCGGCGAGCCCGCGCCCCTTTTGCCATCGCGTCATTGGAACCCCTCCTCGCCCGGGCCCGGGCGCTCGGCGCCGCGTCCCCACAGCAGGCTGTCGGGGCGCCGTTCGAGCTCATCGGCCAGCTCACCGACACGTCGCGCACTGCGCTCGACCGAGTCGGCAAGCGCATTCACTTTCGGCAGCGTCGTACTGCGCACGTCGCGCACCGTTCCCTGAGATTCGCGCGCCAGCGCGGTCGCCTCGGTGGCGAGCTCGCTTGCCCGCGAAGCAAGTGCGCGTGCATCGCGCACCAGCTGCTGGCTTTCCTCCACCAGCGCCGGCAGGCCGCGCGAGGCTTGGTTCAGGTTAGCGAGCATGCTCTCGACGTTGCGCCGGTTTTTCTCGTTGAGCCATGCCTGCAGGCGCTCATCGGTGCGCTCGATCGCGCCCGGCAGCAGCTTCGCGGTCTTGTCGAGTTCGACGATCAGGTCCTCGAGGCGGGCCAGCGCACGCCCGATGCGTTCCCGGTTCTCCTCGTTCACCAGCTTGGTGATCTCGCTGATCAGCACGCGCCCGTCGCGCAGCACCGCTTCCGCATTGTCGGTCAGCATGTCGAGGAACGAAGGCCGCAGGTGAATCTCAGGCACCCCATCACGCCCCTTCGGCGGCGGCTCGCGCAGGGTGTAGTCGTCCAGCAGGTGCACGTAGGCGATGCCGGTAATGCCTTCCATGCCGAGCTGCGCGTACGTGCCACGGGTGATGGGAACGTCCTGGTCGACCTCGATGGCGATCAGGATGCGGTTCGGATTGTCCCGGTCGAGCCGAATACTGGTGACGCGGCCGGCGTCGATGCCGCGATAGCGCACCTGCGCCTGTTCGTTCAGGCCCGTGATCGGCCGCAGCGAGACGACGCGGTACTGCAGGCGCTGAACCGGACTGCCCGCCAGCCAGTTCGCCCAGAGCACGATGCCTGCGGCAATCGCGATCACGAAGACGCCGGTAATCAGCGCATACGCACGATTTTCCAAGGCCCCGTTCCGCGCTCAGGCGCCCGTGAATGCACGCCGGCCGCGCTCTCCCCCAAAAAAGTTTTCGATGAAGCGATGCGGGACTTTGCGCACCTCTTCGACCGTGCCGCTGGCGATTATATGCTGGTCCGCCAACACCGATACCCGGTCGGAGAGGTCGTGCAGGGTGTCCAGATCATGCGTCACCATAAGAACCGCGAAGCGGTACTCGGTGCGCATCTGTTTGATGAGCCGGACAAACGCATCCGAGCGGTCCGGGTCGAGTCCCGCGGTGGGCTCGTCGAGGATCAACAGCTCGGGCGACAGTGCGAGTGCACGTGCGAGCGAAACGCGCTTCACCATGCCGCCGGACAGATTCGCGGGCAGCAGCTCCGCGTGCGCCGGCTCAAGCTCGACCTGCGCGAGCTTCGCGTAGACGATGGCGCGGATCGCGTCCTCATCGAGCCCGCCCCGCTCGCGCAGCGGGAACGCAACGTTCTGGTAGACGGTGAAGGCCGAGTAGAGCGCGCCATTCTGAAACAGCATGCCCATGCGCTCGCGCGCGGCGCGCACGCGCCGGTAGTTGGGATCGTCCCACGACACGCCGAATACCCGCACCGTGCCGGCGCTCGGACGCTTGAGCCCGAGGATCACGCGCACCAGCTGCGTCTTGCCGCTGCCCGACCCGCCGACCAACGTCATCACTTCGCCCGCGCGCACCTCGAAATCCAGGCCGCGATGCAACACCAGATCGCCGATCTTGTTGACGAGCTTGCGCACCTCGACGACCTTTTCCGCGCCGTTCTCGCCGCTCACGTCAGCCGACATCGCGCAGCAGTACCGCAAAAAGGGCGTCGAGCAGAATGACCGCCGTGATGGAGGCGACCACCGACTGTGTCACTCCGGCGGCAAGACTGTCGGTGTTCGGCAGCACGCGCAAACCGTAGTGGCAGGCAACGAAGGCAACGGCCAGGCCGAAGGCCACCGACTTGCCGATGCCAATCCAGAAATTGACGACCTCGACCGCGCGCGGCAAGGCCTCGAGAAACGCCCCCGGCGTGATACCGAGCGTGAGCTTCGCGATCAGAACGCCGCCGGCCAGAGCCGCGACATCCGTGCAGAAGGAAACCATCGGCAAGGCGATCGCCAGGCCCAGCACCTTGGGCAGCACGAGGCGCGCGGTGACCGACACGCCCATCACCGAGAGCGCCTCTATCTCCTCGGTAACCCGCATCACGCCGAGCTGCGCGGTCATTGCCGATCCCGAGCGTCCCGCCGCGATGATCGACGCGAGCAGCGGTCCGAGCTCGCGCACCACGCCGATGCCGACGATGTTGATGACGAGCAGGTCCGCGCCGTAGCGCTTGAGCTGCAGCGCCGAGAGATAGGTCAGCACCACGCCGATCAGGAAGCCGACCAGCATCGTCACCGGCAGCGCAGAGACGCCCGCGCGGTACACGTTTGCCGACAGCTCGAGCACCGGAAAATCACGCCAGCGCCGCGTCATGCGCAGCAGGTCGAGCACCAGTTGTCCGAGCAGCGCGGTGCCGTCACGCGCATGAAACCAGAGGCTGATCCCCACCTGCCCGATGCGTACGACGCCGGCCAGCGGGTCGATGCCGTGCTCCGGGCGCTGTACGAGCAGACCCTCGCTGGCCTGTGTCAGCATCGCACGGAAACGTGGATCGACGTCGATGTGATCCGCGGATCTGAGCGCGCGCGCAAGCCAGACCGCCCCCGCGTCATCGAGCGCGGTGATTCCGGTCAGATCCCAGCGCAGGCTCTGCGACGGCCGACGCTGCACATCGGTGGCGATGCGCGCCAGACGAAAGCGCCGCTTGCTCAGCGCGGCGAACGTCCACTCGCCGGACACCCTCACCGACGTCCCGCGCTCGGCGCCGGAAGGCTCCTCGATCTCGATCGCGGCTTGCGCGGCGGGCATGGCAAACGATCTTACCAGCGGCGAGCGGCCGCCTTAGGTGCCGTGCGGCGCCACGTCGAGCGCCTCGATTCTGCGACGCAAAGCGACGAGCATGAACACGCCCGGCAGCGCAACGAGGAAGGTGAAAAAGAAGAACACCACCCAGCCGAGGCTCGCTGCCATCGCGCCGGCCGCGGGGCCGACGTACACCCGTCCGAGGGATGCCAAGGCCGAAAGCAGTGCGTACTGCGTAGCGGAAAAGCGCCGGTCGCACATTGCCATCAGCAGCGCCACAAACGCGGCGGTGCCCATTCCGCCGCAAAGATTCTCCGCGGCGATCACGGCGATCATCAGCCCGTGGCTCTTGCCAGCCGAGGCGAGCAGCATGAAGCCGAGGTTGGTAAGCGCCTGCAGCAGGCCGAAGAGCAGCAATGCGCGGTACAGGTGCAGCCTCGCCATCACGACGCCGCCCGCAAGCGCGCCGAGGATGGTGGCGCCGACGCCGAGCCATTTGTTGACCAGGCCGACTTCAGTGAGAGAAAAGCCGGGGCCACGCAGCAGGAACGCCGTCGTCAGGCTGCCGGCGAAGGCGTCGCCCAGCTTATAGAGAATCACGAGGATCAGCAGCGACCAGGCACCGTGGCGCGCAAAATACTCGCTCAGCGGCTCGCGCACCGCCTCAAGCAGCGAGTGCGGTGCGTGCGGCGGGGCAGGGGGCTCCTCGGCGTGCCAGGTGGCAACGAGGCCGACCAGCATCAGGGCGGCCATCAGCAGATAGGTGCCGTGCCAGCCGAGCCAGCTATCCGCGAGCATCAGCGCCAGACCGCCCGAAACCAGCATGGCGATGCGGTAGCCGAGCACCGATACGGCGGCGCCGGCGCCGCGCTCGTCCGCCTCGAGTACGTCCGCGCGGTAGGCATCGAACACGATGTCCTGCGAAGCCGAGAGAAACGCCACGACGAGCGCAACGCCCGCAAGCAGCCACGGCGAGGTCTGCGGCGACAGCGAACCCATCCACGCGATTGCCACCAGCAGCGCGATCTGCGTCGCGGCGAGCCAGCCGCGCCGGCGCCCGAGGAACGGAATCCGGTAGCGGTCCATCAGGGGCGCCCAGAGAAACTTATAGGTGTAGGGCTGACCGACGAGGGCAAACAGCCCGATCGTCGTCAGCTCGATGCGCTCGACCGCGAGCCAGGCCTGCAGCGTGCCGGCGGTGAGAGCGAGAGGCAGGCCCGAAGCGAACCCCAGCAGCAGGAGCAGGAAGATCTTGCGGCTGCGGAACACCGCGGAAATGCCTTGCGGCGCGTCGTTTGGCATGCGGTGCCTGAGTCCTGACGAATTCTAACCGTCCGCCGCCCGTTCTCGATTGAGTCCCGCCGCGGAAGTCGATAGCCTCACAGACAGCCTCACGACCTTGAGCAAATGCAGGCACCGATGCCCAGCCCCAAGACAGCCATGACAGCGACGCCGCGCAGGCCGCGCATCGTGTTCACGCCAGTCGAATTCGTCGCACGCGAGCGGCGCTACCTGCTGTCCGAGATGTCGCAGGTCAGGGGATTGATGCCGCTGCTCATGAAACACCGCAATAATCTGCCGTGGACGCATGCCGATCGCGCGGAGCTGCGCGGGCATCTGAAACGGCTGTCGGTCATCTCGCCCTACCTGATGTGCTTCCTCATGCCAGGCGGGCTTGCGTTTCTGCCGGCGCTCGCCTGGTGGCTGGACCGCCGGCGCCAGCGATCGGGCCCCGTACCGATCGAGCGTTCCGGCGCCGAGACGCCGTGAGCGCGCCGCGCATCGGCACCGCGGTTCAGTCGAACGGCCAGTCGTAATCGATGGTGAGCGGCGCGTGATCCGAGAATCGTTTGCGCTTGTAAATCGACTCGCGCACGGCGCGCGCCGCGATCGCCGGCGAGGCAACCTGGTAGTCGATGCGCCAGCCCACGTTCTTCGCCCAGGCCTGGCCGCGGTTCGACCACCAGGTGTACTGGTCCGGGCGTGGATTGATGCGTCGGAACACGTCGACGAAGCCCAGTTCGTCGAACACGCGCGTCAGCCAGGCGCGCTCCTCGGGCAGGAAGCCGGAGTTCCTCCGATTGGCACGCCAATTCCTGAGGTCGATTTCCTTGTGCGCAATGTTCCAGTCGCCGCACAGGATCACCTCGCGGCGCGCGCGCCTCAACTTGCGCAGCTGAGGCAGAAAAGCCTCCATGAAGCGGAACTTCGATGCTTGGCGATGCGGTCCGCTCGAGCCCGAAGGCACGTACAGGGACACGACCGACACCCTGCCGAAACGAGCCTCCAGATAGCGTCCCTCGGCGTCGAACTCGTGGTTGCCGAAGCCCTCCACGACCGTGTCGGGCGGGTTCCGGCTGTAGAGCGCGACGCCGGCGTAACCCTTTCTCTCGCCGTGCGAGAACGCGCTGGCGTAGCCGCGCGGCGCGCGCATGGTGCGATCGAGGTCGGCTTCCTGCGCCTTGATCTCCTGCAGACAGACGACGTCGGCGCGCTGCGCCGAGAGCCAGCGGAACAATCCTTTGCGGGCTGCCGCGCGAATGCCGTTGACGTTGAGCGTGACGACCCGCACGCGGGGCGCTCAGGACGACGGAAAGCTCGAGACGCCTCCGTGCGCGGCCGACCACTCGGCCGGCGCCTTGAGGAACTTCTCGACTTCGTCGACCTGCTTGGCGCCGAGGTAGCCGCCCTGCTTGACCACCCCGAGCACGTCCCACCAGGTCGCCAGGTAATGCAGGCGCACGTTCAGGTCGGACATGATCTTCTTCGACTCCGGGAAGATATCGTAGAAAAAATTGACGAACACGTGCTCGACAACGGCGCCCGCCTCGCGCAGCGCGGTGCAGAAGTTGATCTTCGAGCGCCCGTCGGTCGTGAGGTCCTCGACCAGCAGCGTACGTGCGCCCTCGCGCACGTCGCCCTCGATCTGCGCGTTGCGCCCGAAGCCCTTCGGTTTCTTGCGCACGTACTGCATCGGCAGGGCCAGGCGATCCGCGATCCAGGCGGCGTAGGGAATGCCCGCGGTTTCACCGCCGGCAACGACGTCGAACTGCTCGAAACCGGCGTCGCGCGCCAAGGTCGCCTCGGCGAAGTCGACCAGCTGCGCGCGGATACGCGGGTAGAAGATCAGCTTGCGACAGTCGATGTACACCGGGCTTGCCCAGCCCGACGTGAAAATGAAGGGTTTGTCCTCCCAGAACAGCACCGCCTTCACCTCGAGGAGCATCTTGGCGGTTGTTTCGGCAATGAAGGCGCGATCAGCGGATTGCATGGTTATGACAGCGCGAAGTGTGGCGCGGATTCTATCAGTTCGACGTGTCGGCGCCGGGAGGCGTTAAAATGGCGTCCATCGTTGGGACGCGCAGGAGGTTAAATGCACCGGTTCACCTCGCTCGCCACGACTCTTCTCGGCTGCGCGCTGATCGCGCTGCCGGCGCTTGTACAGGCACAGTCCTACCGTTGCACCGGCGCAGACGGCAAGCGCTACTACGGCCAGACGATTCCACGCCCGTGCATCGGCCAGATGGTCGAGCAGCTAAATGAGCAAGGCCTGGTCGTGCGGCGGATCGAACCTCGCAGCTCGGCCGAAGAGCGGGCGGCGAAGGCGGAGGAGGAGAAACAGCAACGCGAAGAGGAGCTGGCGCGCCGCGAGGAGCGGCGCCGCAACCGTGCGCTGCTCGCGACCTACACCAGCGTAGACGACATCGAGGATGCCCGCATCCGCGCGCTCAAGGGCAACGCGCAGGCGATCAAGGACGTCGACGAACGCATCGCGCAGATCAAGGCACGGCAACAGCAGCTCGCCCAGGAAATAGCGGCGTACAAGGAGAAGCCACCGCCGGCGGACCTGCAGCGGGACATGCGCAACACGGATATCGACCTCGTGGCGCAGCAGGGATTGCGAGAAGCCAAGCAAAAGGAAGCCGAGGCGATCAACGCGAAGTACGACGAGGACCGCCAGCGTTACGTCGACCTGACGCAGCCGAAAAGGAACGACACGAAGCAGTGATCCTCGCGCGCCGGCGCCGGCCTCAGCCGAGCTTGCGGCGCAGGAGCTCGTTGACCTGAGCCGGGTTCGCCTTGCCGCGCGTCGCCTTCATCACCTGGCCGACGAGCGAATTGAAGGCCTTCTGTTTGCCCGCGCGGTAGTCCTCAACCTGCCGCGTGTTGGCCGCGAGTACTTCGTCGACCGCTTTTTCCAGCGCACCGACGTCGGTGATCTGCTTCAAGCCGCGCTTTTCGATGATCTCGTCGACGCTGCCCTCGCCGGCCCACATCGCGTCGTCGACCTCCTTGGCAAGCTTGGCCGACAGCGTGCCGTCGATCAGGCGATCGATCAGCGCCCGCAGCTGCGCCGGTCCGACGGGGCAATCCTCGATGCCAATGCCGAGCGTGTTGAGCTTCGCGCTCGTGTTGCCGGCGATCCAGTTCGCCGTCTGGCGCACCGTCTCGGGGCCGGCGTCCGCGATCGCGGCCTCGAAGTAGTCCGCCATCTGGCGGCTGCTCGTCAGGATCGCCGCGCTCGCGGCCGGCAGCGCGAAGCTTTCGCTGAGCCGCTGCAGACGCTCGGCCGGCAGCTCGGGCATTTCTGCCCGGATGCGTTCGATGTCCTCGTCACGCACGACCAGCGGCAACAGGTCGGGATCCGGGAAATAGCGGTAGTCGTGGGCTTCCTCCTTGCTGCGCATCGACCGCGTTTCGTCGCGCTCCGCGTCGTACAGCCGCGTTTCCTGCTCGATGCGGCCGCCGTCCTCGAGGATGGCGATCTGGCGCTGCGCCTCGAACTCGATGGCCCGCTCCATGAAGCGGAACGAGTTGAGGTTCTTGATCTCGCAGCGCGTGCCGTAGGCCACGTCGCCCACGCGCCGCACCGACACATTCGCGTCGCAGCGAAAAGAGCCCTCCTGCATGTTGCCGTCGCACACGCCGATCCAGATGACGAGCGCGTGCAGTGCGCGCGCATAAGCCACTGCCTCCTTCGCGCCGCGCAGGTCGGGCTCGGAAACGATTTCCAGCAGCGGCGTGCCGGCGCGGTTCAGGTCGATGCCCGACATGCCGTGAAAATCCTCGTGCAGCGACTTGCCCGCATCCTCTTCGAGGTGCGCGCGCGTCAGCGCGACGCGCTTCTCGCCGTCGGGCAGCGCAACGCGAACCGCGCCTCCTTGTGCGATCGGGATTTCGTACTGACTGATCTGATAGCCCTTGGGCAGGTCCGGGTAGAAGTAATTCTTGCGCGCGAAGATCGATCTGCGGTTGATCGTCGCGCCGACGGCGATCCCGAAGCGGATCGCCAGCTCGACGGCGGCGCCGTTGAGCACCGGAAGCACGCCCGGCAGCGCGATGTCCACCGCACAGGCCTGCGCGTTCGGCGCCGCCCCGAACGCGGTCGAGGCGCCCGAAAAGATCTTGCTGCGCGTGCGCAGCTGGGCGTGAGTCTCCAGTCCGACGACGATCTCCCAGCTCATAGCGGCGTCTCCGCCGGCAGGCGCAGGTGCCAGTCGCTCGCCTGCTGGTAGCGGTGCGCGATTCCCAGCAGCCGCGCCTCGGAGAAATAGTCGCCCGTCAGCTGCAGTCCGACCGGCAGGCCCTTGGCGTCGAAGCCGCAGGGGATCGACAACGCCGGCAGGCCTGCCAGCGGCGCGGGGATCGTGTAGATGTCGTTCAGATACATCTGCACCGGGTCGTCCATTTTCGAGCCGAGCGCGAACGCCGTCGTTGGCGTGGTCGGTCCCATGATGACGTCACAGTCGCGGAAGGCGGCGGCAAAATCCCGCGCGATCAACTGGCGCAGCTTCTGCGCCTGTAGGTAGTACGCATCGTAATAGCCGTGTGACAGCACGTAGGTGCCGACCAGGATCCGGCGCTTGACCTCCTCGCCAAAGCCCTCGGTACGCGAGCGCACGTACATGTCCAGCAGATCCGCGTATTCCCCGGCGCGATAGCCGTAGCGCACGCCGTCATAGCGCGACAGGTTGGACGAGGCCTCGGCGGGCGCAAGCACGTAGTACACCGGCAGCGCGAGGCTGGCGTTCGGCAGCCGCAGCGGCACCGTACGCGCGCCCTGCGCCGCGAACCAGCGCAACGCCTCATCGACCCGCGCGCGCACGTCCGCGTCCAGGCCGTCGCCGAAGAACTCTTCCGGCACGCCGATGCGCAGGTGCTTCAGCTCGACGTCGAGCATGCGGGCGTAGTCCTCCGGCGCGCGCTCGATGCTGGTCGAGTCGCGCGGATCGAAGCCGGCCATCGCGTTCAGCAGCAGCGCGAGGTCCCGCGCCGTCCTGGCCATCGGTCCACCCTGATCGAACGAGGAGGCGAACGCGATCATGCCGTAGCGCGAAACCAGGCCGTAGGTGGGCTTCAGGCCGCAGGTCCCGGTCAACGCCGCCGGCTGACGAATGGAGCCGCCGGTATCGGTGCCGGTCGCCGCCGGCGCCATGCGCGCAGCCACCGCGACCGCAGAGCCGCCGGAGGAACCGCCTGGCACGCAGGCCGTGCGCCAGGCGTTGCGCACCGGTCCGAAATACGAGGTTTCATTCGACGAGCCCATCGCGAACTCGTCCATGTTGGTCTTGCCGAGCATGACCGCGCCTGCCGCCGCGAACCGCTCGATAACGTGCGCGTCGTAGGGGCTGACGAAGTTCGCCAGCATGCGCGAGCCGCAGGTCGTGCGCAGCCCCCGCGTACAGTAGATGTCCTTGTGCGCGACCGGGATGCCGGTCAGCGGCCCGGCATCGCCCTGTGAACGCCGCGCGTCGGCCCGGCGCGCGTCCGCCAGCGTGCGCTCAGCATCCACCGTGATGAAGGCGTTGAGCGAGCCGTCCAGGCGCTCGATGCGCTCGAGGAAGAGCTGCGCGAGCTCGACACTCGAGACCTGTCGCTCGGCAAGCGCAGAGGACAGTTCGGCAACGGTCGCGTTCAGCATGTCGAAGGTGTCGCCCGCAGGCGGCGGCGGGCAGGGCTGCGCAGGGCTACTCGATAACCTTCGGTACGAGATAAAGATCGCGCTCGACGGCCGGCGCGACCGCCTGCAGTGCCGCGTGCTGGTCGGCTTCGGTTACCGCGTCCGGCCGCAGCCGCTGAACCACGTCGAGGGCGTGCGCCATCGGCTCGACCCCGCTGGTGTCGACCGCGCGCATGGTCTCGATCATGCCGAGCACGCGGTTGAGCCGGTCGATCACGGCCGTGGACTCGTCAGGGCGCACGGCGAGGCGGGCCAGGCCGGCGATCCGATCGACCTCGTCTTTCGATAGGGACATTGGTGCGACGCAAAAACTCCCTCCGTACGCCTGTACAGAGGGTGCCGTTAGGGTATCATACGAGGGCGTTTTGCACCCGCGATGAACGTACTGAAGCGCGTGTTCTGACGCGGCGTTAGGAGACGAACTTAAGGTACGACAGCAGAGAGTCGCAGAAAGCGACCGAACCGGAAGGCAAATGTTGGGATTCCTGCGCAGCTACTTTTCGAACGACCTGGCCATCGACCTCGGCACCGCGAACACGCTGATCTACGTGCGCGGCAAGGGGATCGTGCTCGACGAGCCCTCTGTTGTCGCGATTCGCCAAGAAGGCGGGCCGAACGCGAAGAAGACGATTCAGGCCGTCGGCAAGGAAGCGAAGCTGATGCTCGGCAAGACGCCGGGCAACATCGTCGCGATCCGTCCGATGAAGGACGGCGTCATCGCCGACTTCACGGTCACCGAGCAGATGCTCAAGCAGTTCATCAAGAAAGTTCACGACAACAAGCTCTTTTCGCCGAGCCCTCGCATCATCATCTGCGTGCCTTGCGGCTCGACGCAGGTCGAGCGCCGCGCGATCCGCGAAAGCGCGATCGGTGCCGGCGCCGGTCAGGTGTATCTCATCGAGGAACCGATGGCGGCAGCGATCGGCGCCGATCTGCCGGTCGCGGAAGCCACCGGCTCGATGGTCGTGGATGTCGGCGGCGGCACCACCGAGGTCGGCGTGATTTCCCTCGGCGGCATGGTCTACTCGGGCAGCGTGCGGGTGGGCGGCGACAAGTTCGACGAAGCGATCATTAACTACATTCGCCGCAACTACGGCATGCTGATCGGGGAATCGACTGCGGAGATGATCAAGAAGGAGATCGGCTCCGCGTTCCCCGGCTCGGAAGTGCGCGAGATCGATGTCAAGGGACGCAATCTTGCCGAGGGCATTCCGCGCAGCTTCACCATCTCCTCGAACGAAATCCTCGAGGCGCTCACCGAACCCCTCAACCAGATCGTTTCCGCAGTGAAGAGTGCACTCGAGCAGACGCCGCCGGAACTGGGCGCCGACATTGCGGACAAGGGCATGGTGATTACCGGCGGCGGCGCATTGCTGCGCGACCTCGACCGGCTGCTGATGGAAGAAACCGGTCTGCCGGTCATCGTCGCCGAAGATCCACTTACCTGCGTGGTGCGCGGTTCGGGCAAGGCCCTCGAGAAAGTCGATCATTTCGGTCCGATTTTCATCAACGAATAGACACCCCGCAGCACCTCGGCGCTAGGTGCAGATGGAGCACACGCCGCCGCCGTTTTTCAAACGTGGCCCGGCGCCGGTGGTGCGCCTCGCGTTTTTTGCGTCGCTCTCTCTCGCCCTGCTGGTACTCGACGCCCGGTTCCGCTACGTGGACGGGCTGCGCGACGTACTCGCACTGGCCGCCTACCCTTTCCAGAAGGCAGCCACCGCGCCCATCGCGCTGGCACAGCATACGGCGGAATTCTTTGTCACACAGGCGCAGCTACGCCGCGAAAACTCGGCGCTGCGTGCCGAGCTGCTCGACGCCGCACGCGACGCGCAACGCTATCGCACCGCCTCCTCGGAGCTGGCGCAGCTGCGCAGCGTGAATGACATGCGCGCCCGCTTCGAGCGGGAGACGATTCCCGCCGAAGTGCTCTACACCGGCCGCGATCCCTACGATTACAAGATCATTCTCGACAAAGGCCAGCAGCACGCGGTCACGGCCGGCAGCCTGGTCATCGATGCTGACGGCGCCATCGGTCAAATCACGCGCGTGCACACGCTTGTGTCGGAGGTCACCTTGGTCACTGACAAGGCACAGGCCATCCCGGTGCAGGTGGTGCGCAATGGTCTGCGCGCGGTCGCGTTCGGCGCGGGTGCCTCGGGAATGATCGAGCTGCGCTTCCTGCCCGCGAATGCGGACGTGCGCAACGGCGACCAGCTGGTGACCTCCGGCATCGACGGCAGCTATCCGCCCGGGGTCGCCGTGGCGACGGTGGTGCGCGTCGAGCGTGACGCGGAACAGGCTTTCGCGCGGGTCGTCTGTGAACCGGTGGCGGGTGTCGGACGCAGTCGCTATGTGCTGGTTCTCGCGGGAGAGGACGCGCACCCACCCTACCCTTCGCCCGAACAGACGCGCCGCGGCAGCAAGCGCCGCGGCAGCGTGGGGAATCCGCATGGCTCCGAATAAGCCCCAGGACATCCTGCTGCCGGTGCGCTCGAGCACTATCATCGCGTCGTTCGCGGTCGCGCTGCTGCTCGCGTTCCTGCCCTGGCCCGACCTGCGCTACGTCCCGGATTTCGTCGCGCTGGTGCTCGTCTTCTGGTGCGTGCACCAGCCTCGGCTCGTCGGGCTGGGCGTGGGCTGGGTGATCGGTCTGATCGCGGATGCCGGCAATGGCGTGCTGCTCGGCCAGCACGCGCTCGCCTACGCGCTGCTTGCGTTTTTCGCCATCACGCTGTCACGGCGCATTCTTTGGTTCAGCCCTTCGTACCAGGCGCTGCACATCGCGCCACTGCTGCTGCTGGCAGAGGCAGTCGTGATGGTGGTGCGGCTCGCCGCCGGCGCGTCTTTGCCGGGATGGCCGATCCTGGTAGGGCCGATGATCGGCGCGTTGCTCTGGCCCCTGGTGTCGTGGCTGCTGCTGCTGCCGCAGCGCCGCGCCCTCGAAGCAAGCTCGCTCTAGCGGGGAAAGCCGTCGTGGTCGGCATCACCGAGCTGCGCAACACCGAACGCGAGTTGCACGCGTTTCGCACCCGGATCCTCCTGAGTGCGGTCATCGTGCTCGCGGTCTTCACCCTGCTCGGTGCGCGGTTCGTCTGGCTGCAGCTCGTCCAGCACGACTATTACCACACACGTGCCGAGGACAATCGAATCGCGATCGTTCCGTTGCCACCGCACCGCGGTCTGATCCTGGATCGCGCCGGCACCGTGCTGGCGCGCAACTATTCCGCCTACACGCTCGAGATCGCGCCCCGCAAGGTGTATGACATCGAAGGCACGATCAAGGCGCTTTCCGACCTCGTCGTGATCAGCGCGCGCGACCGCGGCCGCTTCGCGAAGCATCTCATCGAGGCGCGCAACGCGGAAAGTCTGCCGATCCGCACACGCCTGTCGGACGCGGAAGTGGCGCGCTTCGCGGTGAACCGCTACCGCTTCCCCGGCGTCGAGATCAGGGCACGGCACTTCCGGCAGTATCCCTCCGGCGCCACGGCCGCTCACGTACTCGGCTACATCGGCCGGATCGATGCGCGCGACGTTGAGCATCTCGAAAACCTCGGTGTGGAAGCCAACTATCGCGGCACCGAATACATCGGCAAGCGGGGCGTGGAGGCCACCTACCAGCAGTGGCTGCACGGTGAAACCGGCCTGGAGCAGGTCGAGATCGATGCCGGTGGCCGCGGCATTCGCACGCTGTCGCAGACGCCGGCGCGCGCGGGCCACAACGTCACACTGACGCTCGACATCCGTCTGCAGGAGGTCGCCGAGGCGGCCTTCGCCGGGCGGCGTGGCGCGCTGGTCGCGCTCGACCCGTCGAACGGTGCGGTGCTGGCCTTTGTCTCGGTGCCGGGCTACGACCCCAACCTGTTCGTCGACGGCATCGACGTGCAGAGCTGGAGGGCGCTCAACACCTCCGAAGACCGACCCCTGAACAATCGTGCGCTCGCCGGCGTGTATCCGCCCGGCTCGACGTTCAAGCCTTTCATGGCGCTTGCCGCGCTCACGCTCGGACAGCGCACGCCGAGGAGCACGATTCAGGACCCGGGTTATTTCGTTCTCGGCGAGCGCCGCTTCCGCGATTCGCGCCCCGGGGGTCACGGCACGGTCGACCTGCGCAAGTCGATCGTGGTGTCCTCCGACGTCTACTACTACCAGCTCGCGCACGACATGGGGATCGAGGCCATCGCCGGCTTCATGCAGCAGTTCGGCTTCGGCTCGCGCACCGGCATCGACCTCGAGGGCGAAGCCGCCGGCGTATTGCCCTCGCCGCAATGGAAGATGAAGCGCTTCGCGCGGCGCGAGCAGCAGCGCTGGTACGCGGGCGAGACGATTTCGATCGGCATCGGTCAGGGCTACAACGCGTACACGCCGCTGCAGCTCGCTGCCGCGACCGCGGCGATCGCCAACGGCGGCGCGTTGTACCGCCCGCACGTCGTCGCCCACATCGAAGATCCCCGCACCGGAACGCGCGAGACGATCGCGCCGCAGCTCGTCCGTCAGATCCCGCTCAAGCCCGAGCACGTGGCGTTCGTGCAGGACGCAATGGCAGCTGTGAACCAGGAAGGCACCGGTGCCCGCGCGTTCGCCGGCGCGGAGTACACGAGCGCGGGCAAGACCGGGACGGCGCAGGTGATCGGCATCAAGCAGAACGAGAAGTACGACGAGAGCAAGATCGATGAGCGCCTGCGTGACCACTCGCTGTTCATCGCCTTTGCGCCTCTGCAGAGCCCGAAGATCGCACTCGCGGTTATCGTCGAGAACGGCGGTTTCGGCTCGCGCGCGGCGGCGCCAATCGCGCGCACGGTGCTCGATTTCTACCTGCTCGGCAAGCGGCCGCCGGCACCGGCTGAGGACGATCCCCATGCCGCGCGAGGAAACCCCTGATGGAACTCACGCGCGGCACGATCAGGCGTTTTGCGCGCTCGAGCATCGACGGCATCGACCCGATGCTGTTGACGCTGGCGCTGATGCTGACCGCACTCGGCATTGCCACGCTGTATTCCGCCAGCCACGAAAGCCCGGTGCGCGTTGGCAGTCAGTTACGGCATCTCGTCGTCGCGCTCGGCGCGATGTGGCTGACCGCGCGCCTGCCGATCCAGCTTCTCATGCGGTCCGCGCTGCCGGTGTATCTCTTCGGCATGCTGCTGCTGGTCGGTGTCGCCCTGTTCGGCGACGTCGTGAACGGTGCGCGACGCTGGTTGAGTGTCGGCGGCATGCGCTTCCAGCCATCAGAAATGATGAAAATCGCGGTGCCGTTGATGCTTGCCTGGTATTTCCATCGCAACGAGGCGAATCTGCGGCGGCGCGAGTTCTTCGTCGCCGGATTCCTGGTCGTCGTGCCTGCTCTGCTGATCGCGCGCCAGCCAGATCTGGGCACCGCGCTGCTCGTTGCTGCAGCCGGCTTCTACGTGATGTTCTTTGCCGGTCTGAGCTGGAAAGCCATGGGAGGGCTCGCCGCGATCGCGCTGGTCAGCCTGCCGCCGATCTGGGGCCTGCTGCACGACTATCAGCGGCGGCGCATCCTCACCCTGCTCGATCCGACGCAGGACCCCCTCGGCGCGGGGTACCACATTATCCAGTCGACCATCGCCATCGGCTCGGGCGGGCTGTCAGGCAAAGGCTGGTTGAACGGCACCCAGGCGCACCTGGAGTTCATTCCGGAGCGGCACACCGATTTCATCTTCGCGGTCTACTCCGAGGAGTTTGGTTTCATCGGCAACTGCGTCCTGCTCGTGCTCTACGCGCTGCTGATCGCGCGCGCGTTGGCGATCGCGGCGCAGGGCGCGACGCTGTTCGCCCGCCTGCTGGGCGGTGCACTCAGTCTCATCTTCTTCACTTACGCCTTCGTCAATATGGGCATGGTGTCCGGCGTTCTGCCGGTGGTGGGCGTGCCGCTGCCGTTCCTGTCCTACGGTGGCACGGCGTTGCTGACCCTGTTCGTGGCGATCGGCCTGCTGATGAGAATCCAGAAGCACCGCCGCCTGATTCGCAGCTGATTGAAAGCGCACATCAAAGCGATTTATTGCGCTGCGTCAAAATTCTGAAATAGCATCCCGCATAATGAAATAAGGTGGCGCAGACCACCTTTAACTGTCTGTTTTTTAGTTTTTCTTATCTTGCGTGGGGAATTATTGCTGCGCGGCATGGCGCTCGGCTACTGTGCACTCGGCCGCCTCGTCCGTGCGCACCGCGTCGACCGGGCCCGCAATTCGTCATTCAGTCAATCGAAAGGAAGATCCGTGGATCAGCGTAGCCAGGAAATTGCCGCACTGGAAAAGGACTGGGCCGAAAACCCGCGTTGGAAGGGCATCACGCGCAACTACAGCGCCGAAGACGTCGTTCGTCTGCGCGGCAGCCTGCGCGTCGAGCATACGCTGGCGAAGCGCGGCGCCGACAAACTCTGGGCGTTGGCGAAGGAAAAACCATTCGTGAACTCGCTCGGCGCAATGACCGGCAATCAGGCGGTACAGCAGGTCAAGGCGGGGGTTCCGGCAATCTACCTTTCGGGCTGGCAGGTCGCAGCGGATGCGAACGATTCGCTGCAGATGTATCCGGACCAGTCGCTCTACGCGGTCTCGTCGGTTCCGACCGTCGTGCGCCGCATCAACAATGCACTCGCGCGCGCCGACCAGATCCAGTGGATGGAAGGCAGCGGCGACATCGATTACTACGCGCCCATCGTCGCTGACGCCGAGGCGGGATTCGGCGGCGTTCTGAACGCCTACGAGTTGATGCGCGCGATGATCGAGGCGGGCGCGGCGGGCGTGCATTTCGAGGACCAGCTTGCCAGCGTCAAGAAGTGCGGTCACATGGGCGGCAAGGTGCTGGTGCCGACACAGGAGCACGTGCAGAAGCTCGCCGCGGCACGCCTCGCCGCCGACGTCCTGGGCGTGCCGACGCTGCTGCTCGCGCGCACCGACGCGGAAGCGGCCGACCTGGTCACCTCGGACATCGACGAGCGCGACCGGCCCTTTCTCACTGGCGAGCGCACGGCCGAGGGTTTTTACCGCTCGAAAAAAGGTTTCGACCAGGCGCTGGCGCGCGGCCTGGCGTACGCCGCCGTGGCCGACATGGTCTGGTGCGAAACCGGTACGCCCGATCTCGAATTCGCCAAGCGCTTCGCCGAAGGCATCCGCAGGCAGTACCCGGGCAAGATGCTCGCCTACAACTGCTCGCCGTCGTTCAACTGGAAGCGAAACCTCGACGACGTCACGATCGCGAAGTTCCAGCGCGAGCTTGGCGCGATGGGCTACAAGTTCCAGTTCATTACGCTGGCCGGCTTCCACGCGCTCAACTACTCGATGTTCGAGCTCGCCTACGGCTATGCGCGCGAGAACATGACGGCGTTTGTCGAGTTGCAGCAGAAGGAATTCGCCGCCGCGGAGAAGGGCTTCACCGCGGTGAAACACCAGCGCGAGGTCGGTACCGGCTACTTCGACCAGGTCACGCAGATCGTCGCCGGCGGCAGCGCCTCGACGACCGCGCTGAAGGGCTCGACCGAGGACGAGCAGTTCTTCGACGAGAAGGCAGCCGCCGCACGCAAGGTTGCCTGATGTCATGAGCGCGCCGTCGCCACGCCCGGTATCGGCCACACCGCTTTCGCGCGGTGTGGCCGAGCGGGCAGAGACGGCGGCGGCGATCGCCGGCCTCGTCCTCGCCGGCTTCGACCGGCATTACCGGCTGTTCCGCGGAGCGGCCCAGCGCGCCAAGCAGCTGTTCGAGCAGGCAGACTGGCGCGCGATGGCCGCGCTCGCGCGCGAGCGCATCCAGGCCTACGACCAGCGCGTCGCCGAGGCGGTCTCGGCGGTGCGCAGTGAGTTTCCGCAGGCAGAAACCGACGAGTCACTCTGGCCGGCAATCAAGCTCGCCTACATCGGCCTGCTGCCCGAGCACCGTCAGCCGGAGTGCGCCGAGACGTTCTACAACTCGGTCGCCTGCCAGGTTCTGCACCGGCGCTATTACCGCAACGAGTTCATCTTCTGGCGCCCCGCGGTCGCGACCGAGCATCTTGAAGGCGATGCGCCGACCTACCGCTGTTATTACCCTTTGCAGAAGGGGCTGCGCGCGACACTGGCCGAGATCGCCACCGGTTTCGAGCTCGCGAACCCATTCGAGGACCTCGGCCGCGACCTGCGCAATGCGGTGCGCGCCCTGCGCAAGCACTTTCCGCGGCCGGCACGCGCGCGCCCGAGCCTGCAGATCCAGGTCCTCAGCGCACTCTTTTTCCGCAACAAAGCCGCCTACATCGTCGGCAAGGTCATCAACGGGCACCGTGAGTACCCGTTCGCCGTACCGATCGTGCAGAACGCAAAGCGCGAACTGTTTCTCGACGCCCTGCTGTTCGACGCTGACGAGCTGCAGATCCTATTTTCCTTTGCGCGCGCCTATTTCCTCGTTGACATGGAAGTGCCCGCCGCCTACGTCTCCTTTCTGCGCACGCTCATGCCGCGCAAGCCGCGCGCCGAGCTGTACATGGCCGTCGGGCTGCACAAGCAGGGCAAGACGCTCTTTTACCGTGACCTGCACTACCACCTGAAGCACTCCTCGGACAACTTCGTCATCGCCCCCGGTATCAAGGGCATGGTGATGCTGGTGTTTACCCTGCCGTCCTTCCCCTACGTGTTCAAGGTGATCCGCGACCATTTCGCGCCGCCCAAGGACATGGACCGGCAGACCGTGAAGGACAAGTACCTGCTGGTGAAGATGCACGACCGTGTCGGCCGCATGGCGGACACGCTCGAGTATTCGCTGGTGGCGCTGCCGCGCGCCCGCTTCGATCCGGCGCTGATCGAGGAGCTCAAGAACGAGGCCGGCTCGAGCGTCGAGTTCGAGGGCGACCAGATCGTCATCGGCCACATGTATATCGAGCGGCGCATGCAGCCGCTCAATCTGTACCTTGCCGAGGCGGCCGACGAAGGCGACCTGCCGCGCACGCGGCACGCCTTGCTCGAGTACGGCAACGCGATCCGCGAGCTGGCCGACGCCGGCATCTTCCCCGGCGACATGCTGCTCAAGAATTTCGGCGTGACGCGCCACGAACGGGTCGTGTTCTACGACTACGACGAGATCGCGCCCCTCACCGAGTGCAATTTCCGTCGCATCCCGCCGCCACGCAGCTGGGAAGACGAGATGTCGGCCGAGCCCTATTACTCGGTGGGTCCGAGCGACGTGTTTCCCGAGCAGTTCGCCCAGTTTCTCGTCGCCGATCCGAAAGCGCGCGCGATCTTCCTCGACTACCACGCCGAGCTGACCGATCCGGCCTACTGGCAGGACCGTCAGGCGCAGCTGCGCGCCGGCGTGCAGGCCGACGTCTTTCCCTACCCCGAGAGCGCGCGCTTCCCGCGGCGCCGCTGAACCGGCGGCTTCAGCCCGGCGACCTCAGTGCGGGCCGCGCCCGGCTGCACGTGCAGCTCGAGGATCAGGCCCTCGCCGGCGCGGCGGCACCAACCGCTCACAGCAGTCCGCTCAGCTGCGCGCCCAAATGCGCGAGTGGAATCAGCAGCACTTGCAGCAGGACGATCAGCACAAGCGGCGAAAGATCGACGTTCGCGATGGGCGGCACCACGCGCCGCAGGGGGCGCAGGAAGCGCCGCGTCATGGCATCGAACACCGCGGCAAATGGATGGTAGGGATTCACCCACGACAGGATCACCTGCACGATGACCGCGAACATGAGGATGTAGACGCTGTAGCGCAACAGATCGACGAACGACAGCACCGCCAGACCGGCCAGTGCGGCGCCGATGCGCGCCCCGGCATCCCAACCTCGCAGCGCCAGCGTGACGTACAGCGCGCAGCCCTGGGTCAGCCAGGCGGCAAGCCAGGAGGCGAGGTCGAGGCCGCCGACCGGGGGCACGACGCGCCGCGCGGGGTGGACGACCCAGTTGGTGCTGGCGATCACGAATTCCCCGATCGGGTTGCGGAACGGCACGCGCAGCCACTGGAAGTAAAAGCGCGCGAGCAGCAGGAAAACGAAGAACGCGGCCGCGGCGTCCACCAGAAACTCGACGATCTGCGTGAACACTCAGTCCTCCCCCAGTGCGTCGCCCAGCTCGGCACCGCGTCGGCTGGCGGCCTCGAGCGCCCGCGCGAGGCGCTCGGCCATGCGCTCTTCGGCAAAGACCTTGAGTGCCGCCTCCGTCGTGCCGCCCTTGGAGGTGACACGCGCGCGCAGCACGGCCGGCGGTTCCTCGGCGCCGGCAGCGAGTTCGGCAGCGCCGCGCACGGTGGCCAGAGCGAGGCGCCGTGCCGTCTGCGCCTCGAGCCCGAGCTTCTCGCCAGCCGCCGCGAGCTGTTCGATGAACCAGAAAACGTAGGCCGGGCCACTGCCCGACAGCGCCGTCACGGGATCGAGCAGTGCTTCGGCCTCCACCCACACCACTTCGCCCACTGCACCCAGCACCCGCTCGGCCCGCGCGCGCTCATCTGCGTTCACCTCCGGCGGCGCGTAGAGTCCCGCAATTCCCTTGCCGATCAGCGCCGGCGTGTTCGGCATGCAGCGCACGATGCGGCGGTGGCCGTCGAGCCAGCGCGACAAGTCCTGCAGCCGCAAGCCCGCCGCAATGCTGATGACGAGCATGTCGCCGACGTCGACGCCGAGCGCGCCGAGGGCGGCGCGCATATCCTGCGGCTTCACCGCCAGCACCAGCGTATCGCAGGCGCGCAGCGCAGCGTCCGGCGCTGCCGCGGCGTGAACCCCGTAACGCGCCGCAAGGCGCTCACGCGTCTCCGGATTCACTTCGAGCACGTGGATCGCGCCAGCGTCGACGCCGCGTGCGATCAGCCCGCCGATCAGCGCGCCCGCCATGTTGCCGCCGCCGAGGAACGCGAGCTTCATGCGGCGCGCCCGCTGCCTTCGCGAGCGCCAAAGATCGCGGTGCCGATTCTCACCATCGTCGCGCCCTCTGCAATTGCGGCCTCCATGTCATCGGACATGCCCATCGACAGTGTATCGAGTGTCAGGCCGTCCGCGCGCACCGCGTCGAACAGCTCGCGCAGCAGGCGGAAGCGCGCGCGTTGCAGCACGGTATCCGCGGTCGGCTCCGGAATCGCCATCAGTCCCCGCAGTCGCAGCCGCGGCAGGCGTGCCAGGCATTGCGCCAGCGCCATCACTGCCTGCGGCGCGACCCCGCTTTTCGACGCCTCACCCGAGACGTTGACCTGCACCAGCACATTGAGCGGCGCGCAGGACACGGGCCGCTGCGCCGAGAGCCGCTGTGCGATCTTCTCGCGCTCGACGCTCTGCACCCAGTCGAAGCGCTCCGCCACCACGCGCGTCTTGTTGCTCTGCAGTGGGCCGATCATGTGCCATTCAAGCGCGCCCTGGGGCGCCGGCGTGAGCGTGCGCGCGAGCACGTCCATCTTCTGCACGGCCTCCTGCACATAATTCTCGCCGAACGCGCGCTGCCCGGCCTCGCAGGCCTCGATGATGCGCTCCGGGGGGTGCGTCTTCGACACGGCGAGCAGCGTGATCGCCGCGGGGTCACGGCCCGCGGCGCGGGCCGCCGCGGCGATGCGTGACCGGATTGCTTGCAAATTATCCGCAATCGTTGCCATACTCTTGAATTGGCGCGGGAATTTGTCACACGCCGCGGCCGGAAAGGATTGTAATGGATCTCACTGAACTTCTCGCGTTCTGCGTCAAGAACAAGGCGTCCGACCTGCATCTCTCGGCCGGGCTCCCGCCCATGATCCGCGTGCACGGCGACGTCCGGCGCATCAACGTGCCGGCGCTCGAGCACAAGGAAGTGCACGCCATGATCTACGACATCATGAACGACGGACAGCGCAAGTTCTACGAGGAGAACCTCGAGTGCGACTTTTCGTTCGCGGTGCCCAACCTGGCGCGCTTCCGCGTCAACGCGTTCGTCCAGCAGCGCGGCGCGGCCGCGGTGCTGCGGACGGTGCCCTCCAAGGTGCTGACGCTCGAGGAGCTCAAGTGTCCACGAATCTTCACCGAGATCGCGGATCAGCCGCGCGGCATCGTGCTCGTCACCGGCCCCACCGGGTCCGGCAAGTCGACGACGCTCGCCGCAATGGTCAACCACATCAACGAGAACGAGTACGGCCACGTCCTCACCATCGAGGACCCGATCGAGTTCGTGCACGAATCGAAGAAGTGCTTGATCAACCAGCGCGAGGTCGGGCCGCATACGCTTTCGTTCTCGAACGCGCTGCGCAGCGCGTTGCGGGAGGACCCGGACGTCATCCTGGTCGGCGAGATGCGCGACCTCGAGACGATCCGCCTCGCGCTGACCGGTGCGGAAACCGGCCACCTGGTGTTCGGCACCCTGCACACCTCGTCTGCCGCGAAGACGATCGACCGAATCGTCGACGTGTTCCCGTCGGCCGAGAAGGAAATGGTGCGTGCGATGCTCTCGGAGTCGATCCGCGCCGTGATCTCGCAAACCCTGTGCAAGACCAAGGACGGGGCTGGCCGTGTCGCGGCGCACGAAATCATGATCGGTACGCCGGCGATCCGCAACCTGATCCGCGAGAACAAGATCGCGCAGATGTATTCCGCGATCCAGACCGGCCGTCAGCTCGGCATGCAGACCCTCGACCAGAATCTGCAGGAGCTGGTGGCACGCAACGCGATTTCGGTTGCCGAGGCGCGCGGCAAGGCGGCCAACAAGGAATCTTTCGCAGGCTGAGCGGCGCGCGCAGGGTCGCGGTCGGACACGGGCCCCGTCTAAGGAAAGGAGACAGGCATGGAACGAGAACAGGCCACCAAGTTTATGTATGACCTGCTTCGCGCGTTGATCGCGAAAAAGGGTTCTGACCTGTTCATCACGGCGAGCTTCCCGCCGGCGATGAAGATCGACGGGCGCATGACGCCGGTGTCGCAGCAGGCGCTCAACGGGCAGCACACCGCGATGCTCGCGCGCTCGATCATGAACGACAAGCAGGCCGCCGAGTTCGAGGCGACGAAGGAATGCAACTTCGCGATCAGCCCGGCGGGCATCGGGCGCTTCCGTGTCAACTGCTTCGTGCAGCAGGCACAGGTCGGCATGGTGCTGCGCGTCATCACCACGACCATCCCCACTTTCGAAGACCTCAAGCTGCCGCCGGTGCTGAGGGATGTGGCCATGACCAAGCGCGGCATGGTGATCTTCGTCGGCGGCACGGGATCCGGCAAATCCACCTCGCTCGCGGCGATGATTGGCCACCGCAACGAGAATTCGCACGGCCACATCGTCACCATCGAGGATCCGGTCGAGTACGTGCATCCGCACAAGAACTGCATCGTCACGCAGCGCGAAGTGGGCGTCGACACCGACTCCTGGGAATCGGCGCTGAAAAACACTCTGCGCCAGGCGCCGGACGTGATCCTGATCGGCGAGATTCGCGACCGCGAAGTGATGGAGCACGCCATCGCATTCGCCGAGACCGGCCACCTCTGCCTCGGCACGCTGCACGCCAACAACTCCAACCAGGCGATGGACCGGATCATCAACTTCTTCCCCGAGGAGCGGCGCGACCAGCTGCTGATGGACTTGTCGCTCAACCTCAAGGGTGTGATTTCGCAGCGCCTGCTGCCGGTGAAGGAAGGCAAGGGGCGCTGCGCGGCGGTCGAGATCCTGCTCAACACGCCGCTCATCGCCGACCTGATCTTCAAGGGCGAGGTGCACGAGATCAAGGAAATTATGAAGAAATCGCGCGAGCTCGGCATGCAGACCTTCGACCAGGCGCTGTTCGACCTGTACGAAGAGGGCCGCATCAGCTACGAGGACGCGCTGCGCTTCGCCGACTCGACCAACGAGGTGCGCCTGCAGATCAAGCTGCACGGAAAGGAAGCCAAGGACAAGGATCTGTCAAAGGGCATCGAGCACCTCGACATCGTGTAGCAGTCGGTCCGCGGCGCGAGTGGCTGGCGAAAAGGGGCGCGCAGGCGCCCCTTTCCATTGAGCGCGCAGGGCTGGGCGCTTGGTCTGACGACGGAGGCCTGCATGACGACAACATTGCAATCCCTGCTCGGCGTCGAACTGCCGATCATCCAGGCGCCGATGGCGGGCGTGCAGGGCAGCGCACTGGCGATCGTCGTCTCGAACGCCGGCGGCCTCGGTTCGCTGCCCTGTGCGATGCTGGGCCTCGAGGCGATGCGCGAGGAGTTCTCGGCCTTGCGGTCGGGGACCTCGAGGCCGTTCAACGTCAACTTCTTCTGCCACAGGCCTCCGGTGCCGAGCCGCGCGCGCGAAGCGACGTGGCGCGGCGCGCTGGCCCCGTATTACGCGCAGTACGGCATCGACCCGGGCAAGATCCCGGCCGGGCCGGGCCGCGCGCCGTTCGGTGACGAGACCGCCGACGTGCTCGAGCCGTTCAAGCCGGCGGTGGTGAGCTTCCATTTCGGCCTGCCTGCACCGGCGCTGCTCGAGCGCGTGCGCAACTGGGGCGCGAAGATCCTCTGCTCGGCGACCACGGTCGAGGAGGCGCGCTGGCTCGAGGCGCATGGCGTCGACGCGATCATCGCCCAAGGTGTGGAAGCCGGCGGCCATCGCGGCATCTTCCTGTCGGAGGATCTGACGACCCAGGTCGGCACCTTTGCCCTCGTGCCGCAGGTGCTCAAGGCCGTCAAGGTTCCGGTGATCGCCGCGGGCGGCATCGCCGACGCGCGCGGCGTGGCCGCGGCGCTGGCGCTCGGTGCAGCCGGGGTGCAGGTCGGCACGGCGTACCTGCTCTGCCCCGAGACGACAACCAGCCCGATCCACCGCGCTGCGCTGAAGAGCGACGCGGCGCGTCACACAGCGCTGACCAATGTGTTCACGGGCCGCCCGGCGCGCAGCATCGTCAATCGCATCGTCGCCGAGCTCGGCCCGATCAGTGGGCAGGCGCCTGCGTTCCCGTTGGCGACCGCGGCGCTCGCACCGCTGCGCGCGAAGGCCGAAGCCGCCGGCAGCGGGGACTTTTCGCCGCTCTGGTCGGGACAGAACGCGAGCGGTTGCCGCGAAGTCCCCGCCGCGGAGCTGACGCGTTCCCTGGCCGCCGCGCTCTAGCCGCCGGCCGTGCCGCGCACGCGGTGAGGTCCGACGACGATGTCGAACTCGTACAGCCGGCACTCGAGCGCGCCGTTGTAGAGCGGCACGCGCCGCGCCGGCTGCAGCCGGATGAGCTTCGGCAGTCGCAGGTCTGCGGTGAACAGATGGCAGCGCCAGCCGGCGAAATTGCGCTTCAAGGCGTCGCCAAGCGCCGGATAGAAACGCGCGAGCGCCTCGCGCGACCCGACGCGTTCGCCGTAGGGCGGATTGGCCACCAGCACGCCGCTCTCCGCCGGTGCGCTGCGCTCGAGCACGTCACACTGCTCGAGTTGCACCCAGCGCTCGACGCCCGCCGCGGCCAGGTTGCGGCGCGCCGCGGCGAGCATCTTCGAGTCACGGTCGCTGCCGTACAGGGCCGGGCGCGTGCCCTGCGGCGCCGGCATCGCCGCTTCCTGGCGCAACCGCTGCCAGAGCGCAGCATCGAAGTTCGCCAGCTTCTCGAAACCGAAGGCGCGCTTGAGCCCGGGGGCACGGCCGCGCGCCATCGCCGCGGCCTCGACCAGCAGGGTGCCCGAGCCGCACATCGGGTCGAGCAGCGGCTGCTCGGGCTGCCAGCCGGTGAGGCGGATGATTCCGGCGGCGAGGTTCTCGCGCAGCGGCGCTTCGCCGGCGCTACCGCGCCAGCCGCGCTTGAACAGGGCCTCGCCCGAGGTGTCTAGATAGAGCAGCGCCCGGCCCGCATCGAGAAACGCGTGCACGCGCACGTCGGGCTGCACGCGGTCGACGCCGGGCCGCGCGCCCAGTGCGTCGCGGAACCGGTCGCAGACTGCGTCCTTGATGCGCAGCGTGGCGAACTCGAGACTCTTCAGCGGACTTTTCTGCGCCGTGACGTTGACGCGTAGGCTGCGCCCGAGCGCAAAGCGCGACGGCCAGTCCTGCGCGCGCACCCCTTCATAAAGGTCGTCTTCGTTCGCGTAATCGAAGCCGCCGACCTGCCAGAGGATGCGCGACGCGAGGCGCGACCAGAGGTTGGCGCGGTAGCAGGTCTGCCAATCGCCCTCGAAGGCGACGCCGCCGGGCACCACCTCCACGGCGCGCGCACCGAGCGCGCCCAATTCCTCGCCGAGCAGGGCTTCCAGACCGCGCGGGCAGGAGGCGAAAAACGCCTCAGAACGGCTTGAGGACAACCAGCGCCACCACTCCGATCAGCACGAGCACCGGAAACTCGTTGAACCAGCGGAACCAGACATGACCGCGGACATTGCGCTCGCGGCGAAAGTCCAGCATCAGCTTGCCGCACCAGACGTGGTAGGCGACGAGCACCGCGACCAGCAGCAGCTTTGCGTGCAGCCAGCCACCCACGAAACCCCAGCCCAGCCACAGCCAGATACCGAACACCAGGGTCAACACCGCGCCCGGCGTCATGATGCCCCAGTAAAGCTTGCGCTCCATCAGCTTGAAGCGCTCGAGCGACACGCGGTCCTCACTCATCGCGTGGTAGACGAACAGGCGCGGCAGATAAAACAGGCCCGCGAACCAGGTCACCATGAATACGATGTGCAGTGTCTTGACCCAGAGCATAGCGTCTAGCGAAGCAGCCGCCGGCGCGTCAGCACGACGGCGATGTAGAGGGCCAACATAGCATAGGCGACGATCACCGCGAGATGCCCGATCCAGGCGCCCGGCATCTCGCCGGACAGCAGCGGGCGAACGACGGCGACGCCGTGATACAGGGGCAGCACGACCGCAACCGATTGGATCGCCGCCGGCAGCCGATCGACCGGAAAGAACACACCGGAGAGCATCAGCATCGGCGTGAGAACGACCGTCATGTAATAGCTGAAAAAATCGTAGCCGTTGGCCAGCGCGTTGACCGCGAGGCCGAGCGCCGCAAACGCCAGACCGAGCAGCACGAGCACCGGCAGCGCGAGGAGCGCGCCTGGGAAGCGCACCTCGCCGAACACGGCGACCACCGCCAAAACGCAGATGCCCGCGGCGAACGCCTTGGTCGCGGCCCAGACCCACTCCCCCGCGACCACGTCCTCGAGCGTCATGGGCGCATTGACGATCGCCTCCCAGGTGCGCTGCACATGCATGCGTGAGAACGCCGAGTAGAGCGCTTCGAACGACGCGGCGTACATCGCCGCTGAACAGACGAAGCCGGCGCCGAGGAATGCGAAGTACCCCATGCCGTCCATTTCGCCGAGCACTGCGCCGAGTCCGTAACCGAGACCGAAGAGCACGATCAGCGGATCGGCGAGGTTGGCGAGAATCGAGGGCAGCGCCAGCTTGCGCCACACGAGCCAGTTGCGTCCCCAGACGGCGAGGCAGCGCGGACTGAGCGCGGGCAGTGCGAGCAACTTCGCCACGCGTTCAGTCCCGCAGGTCGCGGCCGGTGAGCTTGAGAAACACGTCCTCAAGGTTCGCCGGGCGGTGAATGTAGGTCAGCGCCTCACGCCCGCGCAGCTGCGCGAGCAGCGGTTCGGGATCGGACGCGTAGCAGAACAGCGTTTCACCGACATGCTCGCTGCGCGGCACGAGCGCCGCGGCACGCGGCATCCAGTTCTCGAGCCCCGGCCCATGCACTTCGACCACCTGCGGTTCGATGTGTCGGGCGATGAGTTCGCGCGGACTGCCCAGCGCGATGACGCGGCCGTGGTCCATGATCGCGATGCGCGAGCACAGGCGTTCGGCCTCCTCCATGAAGTGCGTCGTCAGGATGATCGTCTTGCCGCGCTGCGTCAGTCGACGCAGCCGTTCCCAGATCAGGTGGCGCGCCTGTGGGTCGAGCCCGGTCGTCGGCTCGTCCATGAACAGCAGTTCGGGGTCGTTCACCAGCGCGCGGGCGAGCGTCAGCCGGCGTTTCATGCCGCCGGAAAGCGTCGGCAGCTTGGCATCTTCCCGGCCGCCGAGCGCGGAGAACGCGAGCAGCTCGGGCATGCGTGCGCGGACCACGCGCTCCGCAATGCCGAAATAGCGGCCGTAGACCACGAGGTTTTCGGCGACCGAGAAATCCGGATCGAGGCTGTCGAACTGCGGCACCACGCCGACGCGCGCCCGCGCCTCGCGCGCCCGCGCCGGGACCGGCTCGCCGAGCAGCCGCATTTCGCCCGCGTCGGGTTCGATCAGACCGAGGCAGAGCTTCAGCGTCGTCGTCTTGCCGGCGCCGTTCGGGCCCAGCAGCCCGAAGCACTCGCCTGCCTGCACGTCGAAGTCGATGCCGGCGACGACCTCGAGGGCGCCGTAGCACTTGCGCAGGCCGCGCACCCGCAGCGCGTCCGCACTCATGCGCCCCAGGCGCCGCGCACGATGTCGCGCAACGAATGCAGGCGGCGATGAAAGAAGTGGTCCGCTCCGGGCACGACGACGACCGGCAGGTCCTGCGGCCGCGCCCAGTCGAGCACTGCCGCCAGCGGCACGGTCTCGTCATGCTCGCCGTGGATCACCAGCGTGCCCTTCGCAACCGCGGGCAGCGCGAGACGCGTCACCGCGACGCCGACCAGCACCAGACGTTCGACGTCGTCCGCCGCGAGGCGCTGCGCGAGGAGGACCTGCATCGCTGCGCCGAACGAAAATCCGGCGAGCACCGCCGGCGCCGCACCGAATTCCGCCTGCGCGTAGCGCAGCACGGCGGCGAGATCGTCCACTTCGCCGGCACCTTCGTCGTGCGTGCCCTCGCTTCGGCCGACACCGCGAAAGTTCGGTCGCACGGCCACATAACCAAGGTCGACGAAGGTTTTCGCCAGCGTCTGCACGACCTTATTGTCGAGCGTTCCGCCGTACAGCGGGTGCGGATGCGCAACGAGCGCGATGCCGCGCGGCGGCGCGGGCGGCACGTCGATCGCGCACTCGATGTGCCCGACCGGTCCCGGAACGGCGCTCCGCCGGGTCGACGCGCGCATCAGATTCTCAGCCGTTCGACGACGCGACCGTGGCGCAGATGCTCTTCGATGATTTCGTCGACGTCGGCGCGGTCGACGTAGGTGTACCAGACTGCCTCGGGATAGACGACCAGGCACGGACCCTCCTCACAGCGGTCCAGGCAGCCAGCCTGATTGACTCTCACCTTCCCGGGCCCGGCAAGATCAAGCGCCTTGACGCGCTGCTTGGCGTAATCACGCAACTCGCTCGCGCCGCGATCGTTGCAGCAGACACGCGAACCGTCGCGCTGGTTGCAACAGAAGAAAACGTGCCGGCGGTAGAACGACATGGCGGGCGATTTTACCCGAGCGCCGCGCGTGCCCGGCGCGAGGCGAGCCAGATCAGATAGGCCAGTGCGACGAACGGCCACACGGAGGAGACCAGGCGCGTCAGGCCGTTGAAGTTGAGGAAGTGTCCCTGCGACCAGACGCTGAGAATGGCTGCGCGGTAGGGGTTGGGCGGCGCGAGATTGACGAGCACGGTCGCTGCCATGAGCAGAATCGCGGCGAGAATCAGGCGCGCGACGCCGCTAAGGCCAACCCCGAGCAGCGCCAGGACCAGGCCCAGGACCAGACCGCGCTGCGCCCCTGGCGTCAGCCACGCGAGGATGTTGCTCGCGTCGACCAAGATGGCGAAGGCGAGCACTTTGACGACCAGTGCCGCAGCGATCAGCGCCAACACGAGCGCGCGCAAGGCAACCGTCGCGGAGGCGATCGAAGCCAGGATCAGCGCCGCCGCCGTCAGGTTCGCGGCCGCGGTGAGCGCTTCGATCGAAACGAACAACGTCGGCGGCTGCTCGATCGCCGGCAGCGTGGCGAACAGCGCGCGCAGATCCCCCAGACCGAACAGCAGCGTGGCGGGATTCAGCTGGGCGAACAGCCACAGCCCGAGCACCACCAGTCCGAGGTCGGCCGTGACGCCCGCTTCGAATGCCGCTGCGCGCATGCGCTTCAACGGGCCCGCTTCGAGCGCCCAGCCGGCGACAGGCGCGACCGCCACGGCGCCGAGCAGCGTTCCACCCATGTTGCAGAGCCAGTCGACGTTGGAGCTGATGCGCGCGGGCAAAAAACTCTGCGCGGCCTCGAGCGCGAACGACAAAAGCGCACCCGCGGCCAGCGCCACGACAACGGCCGCCACACCGCGCACCCTCGGGTAGAGGGCCAGGACACAGAGCGCGCCGAAGGGCGCATAAGCTGCAACATTCATCGTCAGGTCGAGCACGGTCACGTAGCGCGGCCATGCCGCCGTCAGGAATGCGAACGCGGAAACGCCGGGGTCACGCCAGCCCGTCAGCGGATAGAGCGATGCATAGACCGCCAGCAGGGCCCAGGCCAACAGCAGAAAGCGGGCGAGCGGAGAAGCGCGCACGCCGCCAGTCTAAGTCCGCCGCGGCCGCGGCGGGCGTCCCGGCGTGCGCGCGGCGCTGCCCGCCTGGCCGGACCTCGGCTCGCCGTGCGGCGCACGTGCGTACGTCGGCGCCGACGGCCGTGCCGCCGCGGAGGTTCCCAGCAGCATGCCGCAGGCCGACGCCAGCAGGCCGATCAGAACCGGCGGCAGCATCGCGTCAGGCGCGAGCCATGCCGCCGCGCCCCAGCTCGTGAGGCCGAGCGTCACCGCGAGCACCGCGCCTGGCACGTTGGCTCGCTTCCAGTAAATGCCGGCGACGAGCGGCACGAGACAGGAAACCATCGTCACGCCATAGGCGTTCTGCACCATTTCGTACATGGTGCTTCTCGAGTTGATCGCGAAAACGAGCGCGCCGAGCGCAAAGGTGACGAGCACGACGCGCACGAGCAGCAGGAACTGCTTGTCGCCCAGGCGCGGGGCAAACGGCCGGATGACGTTCTCGCTGAACAGTGATGCGGGCGCGAGCAGCGCGGCACTCGCAGTCGAGAGGATCGCCGACAGTAGGGCACCGAAGAACAGCACCTGCGCCCACACCGGCAGTCGACCGAGGATCAGGTCCGGCAGGATGCGCTGAACCTCGCGCGCATCGTCCGCCTCGAAAAGGCGCGACATCGACGGATCGACGACCAGTGCCGCGTATGCAATAAAGATCGGCACGAAAGCGAAGCCGAAATACAGCGCGGCGCCCAGCAGCGACCCGCGCACCGCGGTCTGTTCGTCTTTTGTCGAAGTCACGCGCTGGAAGATGTCCTGCTGCGGCACAGCGCCGACGGACAGAATCAGGAAGGCGGTGACGAAGGCAAACCAGTCCCTGGCATCGCCCTTCGGCCAGAAATCGAACTTGCCCGCCTCGGCGGCTGCGGCGATCACCGTCGCCGGACCACCCGCCATGTCGCTCACCAGAAACGCGATCGCGCACAGACCGACGACGATGACCACCGACTGGAACAGGTCGGTCAGCGCGATCGACCACATGCCGCCGAGCACCGTGTAGCACAGCACGCTCGCTCCGCCGATCAGAATGCCCTCGGTCAGCGAAACCGAACCGCCCGAGAGAACCGAGAACACCAGTCCGATCGCCGTAAGCTGCGCAGAGGTCCAGCCGAGGTAGGAAAAGGTGATGGCGGTCGCGGTGGCGACCTCTACCGGCTTGTTGTAGCGCCGGCGGTAGAAATCTCCGATCGTCAGCAGATCCATGCGATAAAACGCGCGCGCAAAGAACAGCGCGACGAACACCAGGCAGAAGGACGCGCCGAACGGGTCGGCGACGACACCGCCCAGACCATCGCGCGCGAAGGTCGCCGAGACCGAGAGCACCGTCTCCGCTCCGAGCCAGGTCGCGAACACCGTCGCCACGTTCATGTACAGCGGCAGGCTGCGCCCGGCGAGCAGGAAATCCCTCGAGTTCCTCACCCGGCGTGCCGCCCAGATACCGATGGCGACGGTCAGAAGAAGGTAAAGGAGAACAAAACCGATCAGCATCGGCGAGATCGGTGGCGCCTAGCGCAGCAGCAGGGCAACGCCGAGTACGACGAGCAGCGCGGCGAGAAGCGCGAGCAGGCGATTGCGTCGCCGCCCGACCTCGGCAAGCCGATCGAGACGGGCCTCCAGCCCGCCTAGGCGGTCCTCTGCGAGCAGGCGGTGCGCGAGTCGCGGCAGCTGGGGCAGGGTGGTCGCCCAGTACGGCGCCTCGTGCTTAAGAGATTTCAACAGGCCGCGCCAGCCGATCTGCTCGCTCATCCAGCGCTCGAGGTAAGGCTTGGCGGTCGTCCACAGATCCAGCTCGGGATCGAGCTGCCGACCGAGGCCTTCGATATTGAGCAGCGTCTTTTGCAGCATGACCAGCTGCGGCTGGATCTCGACGTTGAAACGACGCGACGTCTGGAAAAGCCGCAGCAGCAGCTTGCCGAAGAAAATCTCCTTCAGCGGTCGCGCGAAGATCGGCTCGCACACCGCGCGAATGGCGGCCTCGAACTCGTCGATTCGCGTGTCGGGCGGAACCCAGCCCGCCTCGAGATGCGCCTGCGCCACGCGCTGGTAGTCCCGGTTGAAGAAGGCGACGAAATTCTGCGCCAGGTAATTCTTGTCGACCTCGGTCAGCGCACCCATGATGCCGAAATCGAGCGCAACGTAGCGTCCATCGTCGTCGACCAGGATGTTGCCAGGGTGCATGTCGGCGTGAAAAAAGCCGTCGCGAAACACCTGCGTGAAGAAGATCTCCACGCCGGCACGCGCCAGTGCCGAGATGTCGATGCCGCGCGCACGCAGCCGTTCCACCTGCGAGACCGGCGTGCCATGCATGCGTTCCATGACGATGACGCGCGGCGCACACCAGTTCCAGTGCATCTCGGGCACTCGCAGCAGCGGCGAGCCGGCGAAGTTGCGGCGCAGCTGGCTCGCGTTGGCCGCCTCCCGCATGAGATCCAGCTCTTCGTCGAGATGGCGCGCGAACTCGGCGACCACCTCGCGCGGCTTGAGGCGGCGGCCGTCGACCCAGACTCGCTCGACGAGGCTGGCTGCCGTCTCGAGCAATTTCAGGTCGCGCGCCACGGCGTTTTCCACACCCGGCCGCAGTACCTTGACGGCCACTTCGCGCCCGTCGGCGAGCTTACCGAGATGCACCTGGGCGATCGAGGCGCTGGCGACAGGCTCGCGCTCGAAGCTCCAGAACAGTTCCCCGACCCGCTTGCCGAGACTGCGCTCGATCTCCGCGACCGCGGCCTCGGACGGAAACGGCGGCACCTGGTCCTGCAGCTTGGCGAGCTCGTCCGCGATATCCGGCGGCAGTAGATCGCGCCGGGTCGACAGAACCTGACCGAATTTCACGAAGATCGGGCCGAGCGTCTCCAGCGCGCGCCGCAGCCGCTCACCGCGCGGCGAGCGCGTGTCGGCGCGCAACAGGAAGCCCGCCGCGCCTGCCAGGCGCCGCGCCAGACCACGCGCGCCGCTGCTCGGCACGAGCGCGTACAGGCCGAAGCGCAGACTGACCATCAGGATACGCAGCAATCTCGCCAGGCGTGCCATGCGCGTTTAGCTCAGCGCCGGCGCCGCAGGCGCTGCTCGAGGCGCGCGAGGTCGTCGCGCAGCCGCGCCACCGCCGTGGCATGGGCCGCGAATTCGCCCCGCCGCACCAGCATACGGCGTTCCTCGATGACGTATTCCATCGTGCTATCAGCCAGTCGCCCGAAGGCGTCGCGCTGCCAGCCGACAAGCGCACGCAGGGCGCCGACGAGACGGTGGGCGGCGGCGTCGCCGACGACGCGCGAGACATCCTCCTCGAAATCCCAGCGCAAGTGGCGTACCAGAACCAGCACCTCCGAGGCCAGCTTGGCGTTGCCGCTGACCTCGATTGCGCGCATGAAATGATCCTCGCCGCGCAGGAAGGCGGCGGCGGCGTCGGGCCGCAGGCGCACGAGCAGCGAGGGTGGCGCCTCGTGCACGGCCGGCTGCACGCGCCCATCGGCTTCGATGGCGAGGCGCACCGCGGGCAGCGGCGGCAGCGCGAATTCGATCGTTTCGCCGGCGAACGGTGCAAGGCGCTCGCGCGCCCAGGCCTCGGAGGCGAGCAGGCGGTTGAGCGCCGCAGCAATGGGTGATTCGAAATTCGTCATGCAATGGAAAAACAAAGGCCACCTAGCGGTGGCCCGTTGCGGCCAGGCGCGCGCGTCATTCGACCTGGCGGATGCCGTCGAGCAGCCATCCGGTGGATCCATCAACCGGCCTGCTGAACTGCCAGAGTTCCGCGAATCCGGAAGGCGCGGCGCCCGGCGCCTCGCGCACCATGCCGTTGAAGCGGACGCTGGCGCGTTGCATCTCGCCTTCGGTGGCCAGCGCTGTGAGCTCCGCGTTCAGGCTTACGACATCGGTATGCAGCGCCTTGGCACCACGCTCGACGGCGCCCCTGACCAGCGCGGCGTACAGCGGTGGGGCCGCGAACTCGCGGATCTCCTCTAGCCGGCCGACATCGTTCGCGATCTGCAGGCGAACGAAGTTCAGCTTCGCCGCGCGCAGAAAGCCCGGCAGGTCGAATCCCTCCGGCAGCCGGGGGCCGCTCTGCACGCGCCGCGCTGCGGTTGCCGGCGCGCCCGATTCGGTCGGCTGTGAGGGCGGCGGCGCCGCCACGGTTTCGCTGCCCAAACCGGCGAACTGCGCTGCCGGCGTGTCCTCGCCACGGGTGCGCAGAATCAGGCGTGTGACGTAGACGCCGAGTGCGACCACGAGGGCAACCATCAGGATGCCGAACAACGCGTTGCCGCCGAATAGCGCACCGAGCAGGCCGCCCGCCGCGAGCGTACCGATCACCGGCATCCAGCCGCGGCTGCGCACCGGCGGCGGTGCGGGCCGAGCCGGCGTGCCAGCCGGCGCAGGCGTGGCCGACTGCGCCGTGATCACGCTGCCCTGTGCAACGAGCGCTCCGCCGACCTGTGCGTCGGCCGCCAACGGCGTCAGCATCATGCCCAGCAGCATCGCCAGCCCTAGCAGAAGACTATTGCGGCTCATGTTCGATTGGCGACAGCGTCGGTGAACGATCGTACCCTAGCGCCCAGTTGCGTCAAACGTTACCTCGCCGCGCATCACAATCGCAGTCCACGATGCACAGCGACGACGCCGGCTGCGAGATTGAACACCTCGACCTCCGCGAAGCCGGCGTCACGCATCATCTCGGCGAGCGCGGCTTGATCGGGATGGCGGCGGATCGACTCGGCGAGGTAGCGATAAGCCGCTGCGTCGCCCGCGACGCGATTACCGAGCCAGGGCAACAATCTGAACGAGTACAGGTCGTACAGCGGGCCCAGTGCCTTGTGCGCCCGTGAGAATTCCAGCACGAACAAGTGGCCGCCGGGCCGCAGGACACGTGCCATCTGCCTCAGCGCGACGTCCTTGTGCGTCATGTTGCGCAGGCCGAAGCCGACAGTGACACAGTCGAAGGACGCGTCGGGGAAGGGCAGCCGCTCGGCATCGCACTGCACCGCGGGCAGCAGCAAGCCGGCGTCGTTGGCGCGGGCACGCCCCTGCGCGAGCATGGCGGCGTTGATGTCGGTCATGCATACGCGCCCGGCCGGACCGACGCGCTGCGCCATCGCGCGCGCGAGATCCCCCGTCCCAGTGGCGATATCGAGCACCTGATCGCCCGGCTTGACCCGGGCCAACGCAACGACAAATGCCTTCCAGAGCCGGTGCAGCCCAAACGACATGAGGTCGTTCATCAGGTCGTAACGGCCTGCGACGCTGTCGAACACCTCGGCGACGCGGCGTGCCTTGTCGCGCGCGGCAACCTGCTCGAAACCAAAATCCGTGTCGTCGGGCATCCGTGTGATTAAACAAAATAAATGTGAGCGCTTACCAACCTTATTTGGCTTGCCTTTCGCTGCGGACAATCTTACCCGCAGCGACCTCGACTTCGCGCTGAAACATTTCCGCCATCTCACTTTCTTAAACTTGTGGGCTGAACCACGTCCATCGACCATGGCCGCCAACATTCTCGTCGTTGAAGACGAACCTGCCATCCAGGAGCTGATCGCCGTGAACCTGGAGCACGCTGGCCATCACGTCATCCGCGCCGATGACGCCGACCGCGCACTGTCGATCGTGCGCAGCGCGCTGCCCGACCTGCTGCTCATCGACTGGATGCTGCCGGGAACCTCCGGCGTCGCGCTCGCCCGCCAGCTGCGCCAAGAACCGCGCACCAAGCAGATCCCGATCATCATGCTGACGGCGCGCTCCACCGAGCAGGACAAGGTTCTTGGCCTGGATGCCGGTGCCGACGACTACGTCACCAAGCCGTTCTCGCCACGCGAACTCATCGCGCGCATCAGGGCCGTGCTACGCCGCCGCGCGCCGCAAATGACGGACGATCCCGTCGACAGCGCCGGCCTGCGGCTCGAGCCCGCGACGCGGCGCGTGTTCGGCAATCACCGGCCGCTCGAGCTGGGGCCCACGGAGTTCAGACTGCTGCACTTTCTCATGACGCACGCCGAGCGCGTGCACTCGCGCGCCCAGCTGCTGGACCAGGTCTGGGGCGATCACGTGTTCGTCGAGGAACGCACCGTCGATGTGCACATCCGCCGCCTGCGCAAGGCGCTCGAGCCGACCGGCCACGACCGACTGGTCGAGACGGTGCGCGGCGCCGGCTACCGCTTCTCGGCACAGCCGATGTGAGAGAATCCAGGCCGGGTCATGAATCCGGTCTGGAGCAACACGATCGGCATCGCGATCGCCGCGGCGGCCGTCGGCCTCCTCGTTGGCGCATTCGCCGGTCCCGCTTGGGCCTGGGGCGCCGTCGCCGGCGTTCTCGCCCTGCGCGTGCTTTACCACGCCGCACATCTTGCCGGCCTGTCGCGCTGGCTGCAGTCCCCACAGCGCGCCACCACGCTGCCGAGCGGCCATGGTGTTTGGGAAGAGGTGCTCGCCGAGCTGCACCGCACACTGAAGTTCCTGGAAACGGAGCGCGAAGAGCTCTCCCATGCGCTGCTGCGTTTCCGCGCCGCAGCGCAGGCGCTGCCCGACGGCGTCATCATCCTGGATCGCGAAGATCGCATTGAATGGGCGAACGCCACCGCCCGCCGCCAACTCGGCGTCGATGCGCGACGCGACGCCGGCAGTCCTGTGGTCAATCTGGTGCGCCACCCGGATTTCGTTGCCTACTTGCGACGCTCGGATTACGGCGCACCGCTCATCCTGCGCTCGACCCGCTCGGACGCGGTCCTATCGATCCGGATCATAGAATTCGGCGCCGACCGCAAGCTGCTCAGCTCGCGGGACGTCACCAGCGAGGAGCAGCTCGACACCATGCGACGCGATTTTGTCGCCAACGTGTCGCACGAACTGAAGACTCCGGTCACCGTGCTTTCGGGATTCGTCGAGACACTGGCGGACGAGCGCGTCGAGCTGTCGCCCGTGCAACGCAAGCGCTTCCTCGGCCTGATGGCCGAACAGAGCCAGCGCATGCGTCATTTGATCGAGGACCTGCTCACGCTCTCCACACTCGAGTCGAGCCCGACGCCAAATGATGAGCAGGAGATCGACATGCGTGCGCTGTGCGAACGTCTGCGCGACGAGGCGCAGGCACTGTCGACGGATCACCACCAGATCACGGTCGACCTGACGAGCCACACCACGCTCTACGGGAGCGAGACGGAGCTGCGCAGCGCGTTTTCCAACCTGGTGTCGAACGCCATCCGCTATTCGCCCGACGGCGGCGGCGTGCGCATCGGCTGGCGCGTCGATGACGGCCACGGCGTGTTCAGCGTATCTGACAACGGCATCGGCATCGATCCGCGCGACATCCCGCGCCTCACAGAACGTTTCTACCGAGTCGACCGCGGGCGCTCACGCGAAACCGGCGGCACCGGCCTCGGTCTGGCAATCGTCAAGCACGTGCTGACGCGCCACGATGCGACGCTCGAGATCGAGAGTACGCCCGGACAGGGCTCGACCTTCAGCGCGGTTTTCCCGGAGCCGCGCGTGCTGCGGGGCAAGGCGACGCGCGCCGCGGCCTGAGCGGCCTAGACCGTATCGTAGGCGACGCGCTCGAAGTCGCTGCCGCGCTCGAGCACCCCGGTCAGGCAGACGCGCACCGTCGAGTCGATGTACGCATCGATCATGCGCTTGGGTTTGTACCAGCCCGCCGGCAGGATCAGCGAGGGCGGCGCGTTGAGCGCCTCGACGCCGGTCAGGGACAGCGCCGGGACGAACTTCTCGTTCGCCGCATTGAGACCGGTCGGCCGTACCGCCATGGCCGCCGGCAGCCCCGGCATCAGCTTCAGGCCGGCGTACAGGTCGCCCCCCTCGCTGTTCATGAGCCAGCGAACCTGTGCCAGAAGAAACGATTTCGAGTCCGACGGCCGCACTGCGATCAACTGACCGTGCGCGTAGCGCCGTCCGGTCTCGCCTGCCTTGCGCATGATTTTCAGCCCCTGGATGCTCTGGTCGACGAGCTGCCATTGCTCCACGGCGAAGCCGCGGATGGTGCTGTACTTCTCGTCGTCTTTCGTGCCCAAGCGACCGAAAGTGGCGAGCTCCGCCGACTCGCGATACGACAGCGCGCTGCTGTCCTTCGGCTGGCGGAACGGCTGCCCCGAAACGAAGTAGTGGATTGCCGCGATGCCGTTGCAGATCTGCGCAACGTCGGACACGCGCCGCCGATCGGGTCCCCGCTCGGGGCGCATCTGGCACCACTGCCGATACAGAAACACCAGCAGCTGTTCGCAGGACGGCTGCACGCAGTCTTCCCCCAGCGCGAGCCGCGCCGGAGATTCCCCCTTGCGCAGCAGGCCGACGCGGTTGCGCAGGCTTTTGGCAAGCCGGTCGGTGTCGAGGTAGCGGATCGCATCGCCCTGCACGCCGCCCGACACGATGCGCTCCGGCGGTTCCGCGCCAGCAAGGTCGAGCGTGAGGGGTAAGAGGTCCTTCGATGCCGGTGCCGTGCGCAGCACCCCGATCTTGCTCGACCAACGCTCCAGCAGGTACGCCACGAAGGTGAGCTGCCGCTGGGTGAGCTCGTTCGGATTGCAAAGGCCGGTGAGCAGTGCGCGCACGTAAGCAATACGCGGCGAGGTATCGTGCACGTCGCGGTTGAGGTAATCCCTCACCGGCTCCTCCGCAACGTCGAGCTCTTCGGCGCGGCCGAACGCCTCGTGCAGTGCGCGCCACTCGGCCTTCGGCACCTGGCGGTACGCGCGGTAGTGATGGAACATCTTCAGCCCGGCGTAGGCGAGCACGCGCTGGCAGACGAGCGCGGCCTGGCTGCGCATCGCGGCATCGCCCATTGCCGCGGCTTCCAGGCATCGCATGTACCCGAGCCGCATCTGCTCCCACAGAGCGAGCGTCTGCCGGAACGTCGCCACCTCCGCATCCGCCATCGGCAGCGCACGGTTGGTGAAGCGCTTGGCCTGCTCGATCTGCACGAAATGGACGGCCTCGCGGATGGCCTCGAGCGCCCCCAGGCGGACCGTCGCGCGTGTCGGGTAGCGATTGAACTCGCGCACCTGAGCGAGCATCTGCTGCTGCGCGGTCGACACGTTGGCGAGTGGAACGTCCTCCAGCCACTTCTTGCAGGTCTCGGCGTCGATGAACTCCGGCGCCGCATCGGGAGCAAGCACCGGCAGCGGAAACGCGGAGAAGTCGGTCATGACGGCGCCTTCAACCCAACAATTCCGTCAGGCGTGCGCCAAGCTGCGCATCGGCGACCGTCGCCCGCGCTACGCCCATGCGCTGCTGCGCGCCCCACACCGGCTCCGGAAAATGCGCGTCGTCGCGATAGCGCGGGATCACGTGCCAGTGCAGGTGCGGCACCTGATTGCCGAAGCTCGCCAGGTTGACCTTGTCTGGCCGATAGAGGTCGCGCAGCGCCCGTTCCGCGGCGAATACGACATGCATCAGCCGATCGCGCTCGGCAGTCTCCAAATCCGTCATCTCGGCGACGTGGCGTCCCAGCACCACGCGCAGAAATCCGGGGTAACCCTCTACGTCTGCTCGCACCACGCGGCATTGCGCATCGCGCCAAACGACGACACCACCATCCCCTTCGCACAGTGCACAGCGTGGCAGCACACCGGCCTCGGTGCCTCAAAGCAGGACGCGCTCGATACCGCCCGCGTTCGCTTTGGACACGAACGCCTCGAGCCAGTGTTCACCGAGCAGATGGCGCGCCATTTCGACCACAATATAGTCGGGCTGCGCCCCGGTGTCATCCGCGAAGCGCGCCAATCCCTGAAGGCATGACGGGCAGGATGTGAGAACTTTCACATTTTCGCCCTCGCGCCGCGCGCTGGCGACGCCGTTTCTGAGGGCCTCCTCCTTCAGAAACCGCAACTGGGTGGAGACGTCCGGCCGCGTCACCGCCCGCGCGCGTCGCGAGCTCATTGTGCGGCGCGCCCCAGCCCGCGACCTCCGAGGACAGCTCGGTCGCCGAGGATCTGTGCGCTCGGCAGCGACGCGGCGACGCGATACAGCGGCAGTGTGCCGGCGAAATAGCGCTGCAGGGCGTCGAGCAGCTCGAGCTTGTTCGCGATCGACTGCTCGATATTGATGCGCTCGATGCCGTTGGTGTATTCGGCGAGCCGCTCGAGCGGAATGACCACGTCTTCGTTGATCTTGAAGGCGTTGGTGTGCTTCGCGATCGCAGCGTTGCGCGCGCGGTCGAGCCAGAAGCTGCGGCGCGCGTGGGCGGACACCGCGACGAAGCCCTCGCCGCCGCGGGCATTGGCGAGGCGCACGACCGCGGAGGCGGCGCTCGCCACGGCGCCCACGTCCTCGCCGACCAAGTCGCCGATCTGCACCATGCGCGGGTGGGCGTTGCGCCGCGACTTGGTGGCGTAGCCCGCCGCCTTCAGGCAGCGCTCGTCGAGATGCTCGAGTCCCGCGAGCCGCACCCGTGCGTGGGCGTCGAGGTAGCGCTTGATCTCGACCATTGCCGGTACCGCTTCGCGCGCCAGGCCGAAAAACTCGAGGCAGACGGTGCGCGATGCAGGACGACGCGCGCCGAGCCGCCCGTGCGGCGTTCGGCACGCAGTGCGCTCAGCCGCGCCCAGGCTTCGGCGCTCACCAGGCGCAGAACGATCTCGCGGTCGGAGAACGCAGTGTCGTTATAGGAGATCTCGCGCAAGCGCTCGGCGTCGACCGGCCGCGTGACAGATGCCGGCATCGGCGCATTTTAGCGGAATGCTGCAGCGCAACAACCGTTCGCTACGCGGGGATCAATGCAGCGTTTGCGGCGGCGTCGCGTCCCTGCCGAAGATATCCCGGTAGCTCGCGTAGAAACTTGCAAACAGGGTTGGCAGCAGGAGGATAACGAACGGAAACACGAGCGACATGACCGACGCGCGCCCCACGTCCTGCACGAGCAATGCGATGGCCGTCAGTGTGGCGAACGGCAGTACGAGCGTCAGCACGGCAGCCGCAAGACCGTAGGCGAGAAACGCGCGCCAATTCATCCAGCAGGCGAATAGACTGAAGAAAAGCGCCTTCGGAGCCGTAAGTGCGTGCCAGGCCGCCAGCACGGGGGCGAACCAGAAGCTCAGCATCACGGGCAGGTACAGCAGCGCGGCCAGCGCGAGTGCAGCCACGAAATCACCGGAACGCACGACCGCCGGATCCGGTGCTTCGCCGGCCAGCATCCAGCGCGCGAGCGCGCCGCCGTCCGCCAGCGCCGTGGCCGCCAGCAGCAGCACCAGCGACAGCAGGTAGACCCCGCCCAGCGTCAGCTGCACGTGGACGCGCTGGCGAAAGCCCTCGAACAGCAGCGCTACGCTGACCGGCCCGCCCTGCTCGGCGGCCCGGCTCGCGGCCATGAAGCCGACGGCAAACGGCGGCACCAGAATCGAGGCGGCCGCGACGCCGATCACCGGCAGCACCGATACGAATGTCATCAAAAACCAGTAGCTGAATACCAGCAGCAGCCAGGCCAGCGGCGCGGCGCGAAACAGCCGGAAGCCCCGCGCGAGCCAGCCGACGCCGTGCCCGGCCGGAACGATCTGCGCCTGGGTCGTCACGCGAGCGGCCAGCTAAGCGCCGCGTCCGCGGCGCGCAGCGTCAGGATTTTCTCGAAGTGACCGGGGTCGTGGGCATGCACCAGTGCACCGGGCCTTGGCAGATGCAGGTCGCGCAGGCGCGACAGCCAGAAGCGCAGCGCGGCCGCTCGCAGCAGCACGGGCCAGGCGCCACGCTCCAGCGCGGTGAACGGCCGCACGCGCGCGTACGCGTCGAGCAGCGCGCAGGTCCTCGATTCGTCGAGCCGCAGATCGCGCGTCGGCTCCACGAGGCACCAGTCATTTGCACACACCGCGCAATCGTAGAGCAGACAGTCGATCCCCGCGAAATAGAAGTCGATGACGCCGCTCAGCGTAGCGTCCTCGAACAGGGCGTTGTCACGGAAAAGATCCGCATGCACCGGGCCGCGCGGCAAATCGGGAAAGCGGTACAGCGACTGGAAGCGCAGCTCCTCCTCGAGCTGTTTCGCCTGCGCTGCGCCCAGGAACGGGCGCACCTCGCGCGCCGCGACGCGCCACCATTTCGGACCGCGCGGATTCTCCAGCCTGCCCCCGAAGCTGCGGCCGGCGAGGTGCATGCGCGCCAACAGTGTGCCGAGCGCCGCGCAGTGCGCCGCGCCGGGCGTTTCGATCGAAGACCCAGGCAGTCGCGTGACGAGCGCCGCCGGCTTGCCGTTTAGGCTCGAGAGCAGCGCGCCGCTGCGGCTTGGGATCGGCGCCGGACAGGGAATGCCGTGCCGCGCGAGGTGCGACATCAACTCGAGATAGAAGGGCAGCTCCTCCGTCGCCAGGCGCTCGAACAGCGTCAGCACGTAACGCCCCTGCGTCGTGGTGACGAAGAAATTGCTGTTCTCGATACCTTTGGCGATCGGCTCCAGCGTCAGCAGCGTACCGACCGGGTACGCGCGCAGCCAGTCGCCGAGTTGCGCCTCCGTGACGGTGGTGTAAACCGACATCGCCCGATTCGGATCCGCGCGGCGCGCCCGCGCCCTATTTGCGCCGCAGGAGCACCCTCACTCGAAGGTGTGAATCGGCCACATCGGCACGCGCAACCCGCTGTCGAGCGAGTCGCGTCGTGTCCACTCACCCTTGCCGGTCTGCACGAGGTAGTACGGTGGCCCTTCCTTGGGCGTGACCTTCAGCATGACGACTTCGCCGCCGTCGCGGACTTCCTCCACGACGTCGCCCTCCTGCACAGGAATCCGCACCCGCGGCTCGTCCGCCGGATCGCTCGCGCCTGGTGGCGGCTCGGGGAGCGGCTCGAGTTGCGGCGGCTTGTCGTCCTGCGCCAGCGCGCTGCCGGCGAGCACGGCGAGGACGAGAATTGCGATGCGGGACATGGGGGTGGGAAAGCGGCGAAGTTTACCAGAGCGCGACGCAGTGAAGCGCGATCGGTCGGAATGCCGTTCAGAGATTGAGCAAGACTTCGCGCTCCTCTGGCGAGGGCTCGAAACCCCGTTGTCGGTAGAACGCGAAAATCGCATCGACCACCCCCTGCGGCTCGTCGACGATCTGCAACAGCCCGACGTCGGCCGGGTCGATCATATGCTCCGCAATGAGGCGTTCGCGGAACCAGTCGAGCAGGCCGCGCCAGAACGGCGTATGCATCAGGATGATCGGCATCTTGCGCGTCTTGCGCGTCTGCACCAGGGTCAGCGCCTCGAACAGTTCGTCTAGTGTGCCGAAGCCGCCTGGCAGCACCACGTAGGCGGTCGCGAATTTCACGAACATGACCTTGCGCGCGAAGAAGTGCTTGAAGCGCAGACTGATGTCCTGGTACTCGTTCGCCTGCTGCTCGCGCGGCAGCGCGATGTTCAGGCCGACAGCCGGCGCGGCGCCGAAGAACGCGCCCTTGTTCGCCGCTTCCATGACGCCCGGCCCGCCGCCGGAGACCACGGCGAATCCCGCGTCCGACAACAGGCGCGAGGTGCGCTCGGCGAGCTGGTAGTAGGGCGAATCGGGCGTCGCGCGCGAGCTGCCGAACACGGAGACCGCGGGCCGGATGCCGGCGAGCCGCTCGGTGGCCTCGACGAACTCTGCCATAATGCCGAACACCCGCCAGGCCTCGCGGGCGGAGATCTCGCTCCCCAGCTGGGGAATCATCGGTCGCTTTTCGATTCGCATCGTGTCCGCCGCAGCTGAGCGCGTTCCCGAGAAAACACTGTTGTTGGTCGACGGTTCGTCGTACCTGTATCGCGCATTTCACGCGCTGCCCGAGCTGCGGAGTCCGCAGGGTGAGCCCACCGGCGCGATCTACGGCGTGCTCAACATGCTACGGCGGCTGGGCGCCGACTACAAGGCGCAGGCGCGTGCCTGCGTGTTCGACGCCAAGGGCAAGACGTTCCGCGAAGACGTCTATCCCGATTACAAGGCGAACCGCCCGCCGATGCCCGACGACCTCGCCGCGCAGATCGAGCCGCTCGTCGAAGCGGTCGCGGCGCTCGGCTGGCCGGTGCTCAGTGTCGAAGGCGTCGAGGCGGACGACGTCATCGCAACGCTCAGCGAACGCGCGGCCGCGCAGGGCTGGCACTGCATCATCTCCACCGGCGACAAGGATCTCGCCCAGCTCGTCAGCGAGCGCGTCACGCTGGTCAACACCATGACCAACGAGACCCTCGATGTCGAGGGGGTGAAGAAGAAGTTCGGCGTACCGCCGGAGCACATCGTCGACTACCTCGCGCTGATCGGCGATACGGTCGACAACGTCCCCGGCGTGGCCAAGGTGGGTCCGAAGACCGCCGCCAAGTGGCTGGCGCAGTTCGGCTCGCTCGAAGGCGTCATCTCGCATGCCGCGGAGATCAGCGGCGTGGTCGGCGAGAATCTGCGCAAGGTGCTCGACTGGCTGCCGCAGGGCCGCGCACTGCTCAGCGTCAAGCGCGACGTCGAGCTGCCGCTGGCGCTCGACGATCTGGTCGACGGCGAAGGCGACCGCGATCGTCAGAAGGCGCTGTTCGCGCGCTTCGGCTTCAAATCCTGGCTGCGCGAGGTCAGCGGCGGCGAGGCGGCGCCCGTCACGCGACAGACGTCGGCGCCCGCGGCGTCGGTCAGCGCACCCCGAGACGGCCCGCCGGCGCGTCGGCGCGTGGCGACGATTCTCGACGAGGCCGCGCTAAGCACCCTGCTCGCGCAGCTCGAGAGCGCTGCGCTCGTCGGTTTCGACACCGAAACGACCGGTCTTGAAACCATGAGCGCGCGGCTGGTCGGCATGTCGTTCGCCCACGGCGACACGGCGGCGTACCTGCCGCTGGCGCATGACTATCCGGGCGCGCCGGCGCAGATCAGCATCGAGCAGGCACTCGCGCGACTGCGCCCCTGGCTCGAGGATGCGCAGCGCAAGAAGGTCGGTCAGAACCTGAAGTTCGACGCCCACGTGCTCGCCAATCACGGTGTACGACTGGCCGGCATCGCGCACGACACGCTGCTGGAGTCCTACGTCTATGAGGTGCATCTGCGCCACGACCTCGATTCGCTCGCGCAGCGCCATCTGGGCTGGACGACCATCCGCTATGACGAGGTCACCGGCAAGGGCGCGGCGCGCATCCCCTTCTCCGCCGTCGAGATCGACCGCGCCACCGCGTACGCCGCCGAAGACGCCGACTGCACGCTGGCGATCCACGACATGCTGTATCCGCAAATCCGCGCCGACGAGAAGCTGCGCCGCGTCTACGAAACCATCGAGCTGCCGGTGACGCCGGTGCTGTTCGAGATGGAGCGCAACGGCGTGCTGCTCGACCGCGAGAAGCTCGAGGCCCAGAGCCACGAGCTCGGCAAGACCATGCTGGCGCTCGAACAGAAAGCCTACGAGGCCGCGGGGCAGCCTTTCAACCTGAACTCGCCCAAGCAGATCCAGGAAATCCTTTTCGAGCGTCAGGGCCTGCCGGTGAAGAAAAAGACGCCTTCAGGACAGCCCTCGACCGACGAGGACGTGCTCGCCGAGCTGGCGCTCGACTATCCGCTGCCGAAGCTGCTGCTCGAATTCCGCGCCGTCGCCAAGCTGAAGTCGACCTACACCGACAAGCTGCCGAGGATGATGGATCCACAGACCAGCCGCGTGCATACCACCTACTCGCAGGCGGTGGCGGTCACCGGGCGCCTCGCCTCGAACGATCCGAATCTGCAGAACATCCCCGTGCGCACTGCCGAGGGCCGTCGCATCCGCGAAGCCTTTATCGCACCGAGGGGATGGAAGCTCGTATCGGCGGACTACTCGCAGATCGAACTGCGCATCATGGCGCACCTGTCGGGCGACGAAGGCCTGCGGCACGCCTTCGCGCACGGCCACGACGTGCACCGCGCCACTGCGGCGGAGGTCTTCGGTCTGCCGCTCGAGAAGGTGAGCGAGGACGAGCGGCGCACCGCCAAGACGATCAACTTCGGCCTGATTTATGGCATGTCGAGCTTCGGCCTGGCGCAGAACCTCGGCATCGAGCGCACCACGGCACAGGCTTATATCGACAGCTATTTCTCGCGCTATCCGGGCGTCAAGCGCCACATGGATGCGACGCGCGAGCAGGCGCGCAGCGCCGGTTACGTCGAAACCCTGTTCGGGCGGCGCCTGTGGCTGCCCGAGATGAAATCCGGCAGTCCGGGCCGGCGGCAGGCAGCCGAGCGCGCCGCGATCAACGCGCCGATGCAGGGCACCGCGGCCGATCTGATCAAGCTGGCGATGGTTTCCGTACAGGACTGGCTGCGGCGCGACGGCCTGCGTGCCCGGTTGGTGATGCAGGTGCACGATGAACTGGTGCTCGAGGCGCCCGCCGAGGAACTCGACGTCATCCAGGAAGGCGTGCGTACGCGCATGCAGGACGTCGCCGCGCTCGACGTGCCGCTAATCGTCGACGTCGGCATCGGCGACAACTGGGACCAGGCGCACTGAAGCACCACGACGTGTTGCACAGCCGCCGAACGCTCGTTCAGCGGATCGCGCCGAAGACCTTCTTGATGATGTTCGACGCGCTGCCCACCGGGTCGCGGCGAATCTTCTTCTCCTCCTCGGCGATCATGAAGTAAAGCCCGTCGAGCGCCTTTTCGGTGACGTAGGCGTCGAGGTTGGCATGCTCCTTCTTGACGAGGCCGAAACGGGCGCCCTGCTCGGCATACTGGTTGTAGGTCTGTGCCAAGCCGACTTTCGCGGTGGAGCGCTTGACGATCGGCAGGAAGCGCGCGCGCAGCGCGTCCTGCGTGCTGCGCCGGAAGTACTCTGTGCCCGCCGTCTCGCCGCCCGTAAGAATGCCTTTCGCGTCCTGCACCGTCATCTTCTTCACGGCGTCGACGAGGAGCTTTTTCGCCTCCGGCACCGCGGCCTCGGCGGCACGGTTCATCGTCAGGATCAGCTCGTCGGCATATCGACCCATGCCGACCATGCGCATCAGCTGCTCGGCGCTCTGCAGCGACTCCGGCAGCGGGATCTTGACGCGCGAATCGCCAAAAAAGCCGTCGGTGCGACCGAGGGCTTGCACCGCGTAGACGGCGCCCTTTTCCAGCGTCGCCCTCAGCCCGGCGACCGCGTCGCGGTCGCTGATCCGATCAAGCTGCGCCAGCGCGGGAAACACGAGCGCCCAGAGCGTGAGCACCATCGCCATGCGTCGCATCATTCGCCTCTCCTCGCCAGTCCGGCCGTCACCCAACCGTCGCCGCTGCGCCAATGTACGGCGATCCGCGACATCACCGCGATAAAAGCCGCGCGCCAAGCCCGGCTGCGGCAAGCCTCGCGCAGCTCAGCGCGCCGCGTCAACGCCCGCGGCGTGCGCCTGCCGGTCGGCGTGATACGACGAGCGCACCAGCGGCCCGATCGCGGCGTGGCGGAAGCCCAATGTCGCCGCTTCGCGCTCGAAGCGCGAGAAAGTCTCGGGCGTGACGTAACGCTCGACCGGCAGGTGGTGTGCGGACGGCGCGAGATACTGACCGATGGTCAGCATCTCGACGCGGTGCGCACGCAGATCGCGCATGACCTCGAGGATCTCCTCGTCGCTCTCGCCGAGGCCAACCATCAGGCCGGACTTGGTCGGCACGCCGGGCTGCGCCGTCCTGAATGCCTGCAGCAGCCGCAGCGAGTGCGCATAGTCGCCGCCGGGCCGTGCCTTGCGGTAGAGCCGCGGAACCGTCTCGAGGTTGTGGTTCATCACGTCGGGCGGCGCCGCCTGCAGCACCTCGAGCGCCCGCTCGAGGCGGCCGCGGAAGTCCGGCACCAGCACTTCGATCGTCGTCTGCGGCGAGCGCGCGCGGACCGCGCGGATGCAATCGGCGAAATGCCGCGCACCGCCGTCCTTGAGATCGTCACGATCGACGCTCGTGATGACGACATAGGCGAGCTTCAGGCGCGCGATCGTCTCGGCGAGATGCGCGGGCTCCTCGGCGTCCGGTGCCCGCGGGCGGCCGTGCGCGACGTCGCAGAACGGGCAGCGCCGCGTGCAGATGTCGCCGAGGATCATGAAAGTCGCAGTGCCCTTGCCGAAGCACTCGGCGATGTTCGGGCAGCTCGCTTCCTCGCACACCGTGTGCAGCTTCTGCGCGCGAAGAATGTGCTTGATCTCGTAGAAGCGCGAGTTCGGGCTCGCCGCGCGCACGCGGATCCAGGCTGGCTTCGCGAGCGGCGCGCGCGGCACGACCTTGACCGGAATACGCGCGATCTTCTGCGCGCCCTTTTGCTTGACGCCCGGCTCACGCATGGGCGAGCCCTCTCGCGAGCTGTGCCGCAAGCGCGCCGCCGGCCTGCGCAGGCGTCAGCGCAACGCCCAGATCGCGCGTCTGGGTCACGCGCAGTCCGGGGTAGCCGCAGGGGTCGATCGCCTCGAAAGGCGCCAGGTCCATATCGATGTTGAGCGCCAGGCCGTGAAATGCGCACCCGCGCGCCACGCGGATGCCGAGCGCCGCGACCTTGGCGCCATCGACGTAGACGCCCGGTGCGCCGGGCCGACGCGCCGCGTGCACGGCATGCGCCGCAAGCAGATCGATCACCGCCTGCTCGAGCAAGCAAACGAAGTCGCGCACCCGGATGCCGCGCCGGCCGAGATCCACCAGCGTGTAGAGCACGACCTGTCCCGGGCCGTGGTAGGTCACCTGACCACCGCGCTCGACGCGGAGCACCGGAATGTCGCCGCGCCGCGGTCCGTGCTTCGCGTCGGCGCCCGGCCCCAGCGTATAGACCGGCGGGTGCTCCAGCAGCCAGAGCTCGTCGGGCGTCGCTGCGTCGCGCGCGCGCGTGAACGCGCGCATCGCCTCGAGCGTTTCCCGATATTCGACGCGGCCGAGGCGTTCAATTCGAAGAGCTGCGCGCTGCGCCAGCACCGCGGTCATCACAGCACCATCACCACCGCAGGGTGGTCGCACAGTTCGCGATACAGGGCATCGAGCTGCTCGCGCGAGCGCGCCTCGATCGTCACGGTCAGGCTGATGTACTTTCCCTGGCGGCTGGGGCGCATTTCCATGGTCGCTGGCTGGAAGTCCGGGGCGTGCTTGAGCACGATTTCCATCACGCTCTGCGCGAACCCGCCTTCACTCCGCCCCATGATCTTGATCGGGAACGGCGTCGGAAAATCGAGCAGCGACTGCTCGGATTCCATTCAGGCCGCGGCTTTCTCCCGGCCCGCACGCATGACGGTGCGCTTGAACTCCTGGTAGAGCCCGTACATGCGCCGGAACACGGGACCCGGCTTGCCGTCGGCGATCGCTTTGCCGTCGAGCGTGACGATAGCGAGCACCTCCTTCGACGAGGAAGTCACCCAGAGCTCGTCCGCGGCGCGCGCTTCGGCGTCGGTGATGTCGCGAAATTCGAGCGGCATGCCCGCGCCCTGCGCCAGTTCGACTACCACGTCGTAGGTGATACCCGGCAGGATCAGGTTCGACTTCGGCGGCGCCTGGATCACGCCGCCCTTCACGATGAACACGTTCGACGCCGACGCCTCGGTGAGACGCCCGTCACGGAACAGGATCGTTTCGGCCTCGCCCGCGTCCGCGGAGACCTGCCGCAACAGACAGTTGCCGATCAGCGAAATCGATTTGATGTCGCAGCGCTGCCAGCGGAAGTCCTCGGCGCTGCGCGCCGCTGCGCCGCGCTCGACCAGTGACGCCGGCGGGCTGACGAGGGGATTGGACATGGCGAAAACCGTTGGCTCGACGCCTTGCGGAAACGCGTGATCACGTTTCGCCACGCCGCGCGTTACCTGGAAATACAGGCCCTGGTCCTCGAAGGGCTGCGCCGCGATCAGTCGCTGGATCACGTCGCGCCATTCCGAACGCGAATAGGGGTTCTTGATGCGCACTTCACGCAGGCTGCGTTCGAGCCGAGTCAGATGCTCCTCGAGCCGGAACGGCACGCGCGAGTACACCGGTACCAGCTCGTAGATGCCGTCGCCGAAAATGAAGCCGCGGTCGAGCACCGGTACTTTGGCCTGCTCGAGCGGCAGGATCTCGCCGTTCAGGAAAACCATGTCGCCCATGGATATCCCCCTTATTTGAACCAGAGTCGCAGTGTATCCCACGTACGACCGAAGAAGCCTGCGGCAGGCACTGCCTCGAGGGCGATCAGCTTGTACTCGCCGACTGCCTCGCCGTCGAGACTGACGCGCAGCGTGCCGACCGGCTGCGCCTGCATCACCGGCGCCATGAGCGGCTGGCGCGACAGCAGTTCCGCCTTCAGATCCACGGCCTTCCCCTTCGGCACCGTGAGCACCAAGTCGCCCGCGAAACCGGCATTGACCTGCTTCGCCTCGCCTTTCCAAACCGCAATCGTCTTCACGACCCTGCCCTTGGCATACAGCTTGACGCTGTCGAAGAACTGGTAGCCCCAGTTCAGCAGCTTCAGCGACTCCTGCGCACGCACGGCCTCGGATGTCGAGCCGAGAAGCACCGACAACAGCCGACGCTCGCCGCGCCTCGAGGACGCGATGAGGCAGTAACCGGCCGCCTCGGTATGGCCGGTCTTCACGCCGTCGACGCTCGGATCCAGCCACAGCAGCCGGTTCCGATTGAGTTGCGTGATGTTGTTGTAGCGGTACTCCTTCTTTGCGTAGTAGCGCGCATAGGCGTCGGGGAAGTCGCGAATCAGCGCTGCCGTCAGCCGATACAGGTCACGCGCGGTCGTCAGGTGTTGCGGATCGGGCAGACCGGAAGCATTCATGAACTTCGTGTCCTGCAGCCCGATCCGCTCGGCCTCCTGGTTCATCAGGGTGACGAACAGGTCCTCGCTGCCCGCCACCGCTTCGGCCAGGGCGATCGACGCGTCGTTGCCCGACTGCACCACCATGCCGCGCAGCAGCTCGTCGATCGCGACGGGCTTGCGTGGCTCGATGAACATGCGCGAGCCAGGGGCTTTCCAGGCACGCTCCGAGACGTTGGCCTGCTGCTCGAGGGTAATGCGCTTGTCGCGCAGCGCGCCGAAGACCACGTACGCGGTCATCAACTTGGTCAGCGACGCGGGCTCGAAGCGCGCCTCGGCATTCTCGCTCGCCAGGATCTGGCCGCTCGACAGGTCCGCCAGCAACCACGCGCGCCCGTTGACGGACGGCGGCGGTGGCGCGGCCGCCTGTGCCAGCGCTGCGGTGAGCAGAATGATCGCGAGGAAGATTTTTCTCAGCATGTCGTCGCCCGACAAAAAAGCTCGGATTATAAAAAGTGCGGGCATGCGCCTGCGGCGCGCCGTTTGCCCCTGCCCGATTTAGCGGACCACCAGAAACGGCCGAAAGTTCAGCTCTTGGGCGATCCGGTCCGCAATACCGATCGCGTCGTCGCGGCTGCGGTAGGGGCCGAGCTGCAGCTTGTGCAGCGCCCCGCTCGTCAGTATCTCGATGCGCTCGCTGACCCAGTGGAGCTGACGCTGCAGCCGCTCCCGCATGCTCTCGGCACTCGCCTGCGCGGAAAACGCACCGAGCTGCAGGTAGAGGCCACCGGAGGCGACAGCGGCCGGCGCGCTGACAGGGGCCACCCCGCTCCCATTGGACGGCAGCGCGCCCGCGCTCGGCTGCACCACGGCGATCACCCGGCTTTCGCCGGGCACGATCGCGCGCACGTCCACCCGTGCATGCCCCGCATCGACATAGCCGAGCTTCCAGGCACCGGCGTACGACAGGTCGATCACGCGGTCACGCAGAAACGGGCCGCGGTCATTGATACGCACGACGACGCTGCGGCCGTTCTGCAGATTGGTGACCTGCGCGTAGCTCGGAATCGGCAGCGTCGGATGCGCGGCCGTCATGGCGTACATGTCGTAGGGCTCGCCGCTCGACGTCTTCTGGCCGTGGAACTTTCTGCCGTACCAGCTCGCCACGCCACGCTGCTCGAAGGGGCGGAGCTCGGTGAAGGGCACGTATTGCCGGCTGAAGACTTCGTAGGGACGGTTCGCAAATCGGTGCAGTGGCTCGCTGCGCGGTACCGCATCGGGCACCTCGGCCAGGTTCACCGGTATCGAATCGCCCGGACCGTCGTCCTGGTAGTAGCCGCCACCGCCCTTTGCCGTCCCCGTCGACGGCGCATCACGCGGTGGCGCAGTTCCGCAAGCCGCGAGCGCTGCGGCAAGGGCACAGACGAGCCAGCGCGCGGCGGGCATTCATTCGCCCTCGTAAACGACCTTGCCCGCAACGATGGTCGCGTGCACGCGGCCGGACAGCTCGTAGCCGAGAAACGGCGTGTTTTTGCCCTGGCTCTTCAAGAACTCCGGCGTGATGCGCACCGGCGCTTCCGGGTCGAACACCACCAGATCGCCCGGCGCGCCCACTTCGATGCGGCCGCTGTGCACGCCGAGGATGCCTGCCGGCGCGCAGCTGATCGGCGCGAGCGTCTGGGCAAGCGACCGCTTCTTCATTGCGCCCCAGCGCAGCATGAGCGGCAACAGCAGCTCGAGCCCGGTCGCGCCCGGCGCCGCTTCCGCGAACGGCTGGTGCTTCTCGTCCTCGTCGACCGGCGTGTGATCCGAGCACACACAGTCGATCGTGCCGTCGGCAACGCCCTCTGACAGCGCATCGCGGTCGCGCTGCGCGCGCAGCGGCGGATCGAGACGGCAGTGCGAATCGAAATACCCCAGGTCGACGTCACAGAGGTGCAGGTGATGCACCCCGACATCGCAGCTCACCGGCAAGCCTTCGCGCTTCGCGGCGCGCACCATCGACACCCCGGCCTCGCTCGACAGGCGGCACAGATGCACCCGGGTACCAGTGGCGCGCACCAGTTCGAGGATCGTGCCGATCGCGATCGTCTCCGCGAACGACGGAATGCCCGGCAGGCCGAGCCGCGTCGCGACCTCGCCGTCGTGTGCGACGCCGCCACGCGACAGCCATGGCTCCGCCGGTCGCAACCACACGGCAAAACCAAAGCTGGCGGCGTACTGCAGCGCGCGCCACAGCATCTGCGTGTCCTGCAGCGCAATGTTGGCCTGCGAGAACGCAACGCAGCCGGACTCCGCCAACTCGGCCATTTCGGTCAGGGTATCGCCCTGCAGCTTCACGGTCAGCGCGCCGACGGGATAGAGACGCGCGCGTGCCAGCGCGCGCGCGCGCCGTCGCAGCATGTCCACCAGCCCGGGTTCGTCGAGCGGCGGGTCGGTGTCGGGCGGACAGGCCAGGCTCGTGACGCCGCCCGCCACGGCCGCCTCCATTTCCGACTCGAGCGTCGCCTTGTACTCCTCTCCCGGCTCGCGCAGCCGCGCCGCGACGTCGATCAGCCCAGGCGCGACGACCAACCCCGACGCATCGAGCGTACGTTCGACGCGCGCCGCGCGCGCGTCGGCGTCGAGCGCAGCGATCCGCCCGCGCTCGATGAGGACGTCACCCGCTGCGTCGCGCCCGCTGGCGGGGTCGACCAAGCGCGCGTTGATGACGCGCAGGCTCATGCCGAGGTCCCTGCCACCATGCTCATCACCGCCATGCGCACCGCAATACCGAAGGTCACCTGCGGCAGGATCACCGAGTGCGGCCCGTCGGCGACGCTGGAATCGATCTCCACGCCGCGGTTCATCGGGCCGGGATGCATGACGATCGCATCTGGCGCAGCGAGCGCGAGCTTGTCGGCGGTCAACCCGTAATGCTTGAAAAACTCTTGCGCAGAGGGCAGCAGCGCACCGCGCATGCGCTCGCTCTGCAGGCGCAGCATGACGACCGCGTCGCAACCCTTCAGCCCTTCGCGCATGTTGCGGTAGACGTGCACACCGAGCGCCTCGACCCCCGTCGGCATGAGCGTCTCCGGGCCGATCACCCGAACCTCCGGCGTACCGAGCGTCGTGAGGCCGTGGATCAGCGAGCGTGCGACGCGCGAATGCAGCACGTCGCCGACGATCGCCACCGTCAATCGGGTGAAATCCTTCTTGTAGTGGCGCAGGGTGTAGAGATCGAGCAGTCCCTGCGTGGGGTGCGCATGACGGCCATCGCCCGCATTGACGACGTGCTCATGCGGCTTGACGTGCCGCGCGATCAGGAACGGCGCCCCGGATGAGGCGTGCCGCACGACGAAGATATCGGCCTGCATGGCCGACAGGTTGGCAACCGTGTCGAGCAGCGACTCGCCCTTGGTCTGCGAGCTGGCCGCGATGTTCAGGTTGATCACGTCCGCCGACAGGCGCTTGGCCGCGATCTCGAACGTCGTGCGCGTGCGCGTCGAGGGCTCGAAGAACAGGTTGAATACGCTCTTTCCGCGCAGCAGCGGCACCTTCTTCACCTCGCGCTCAGTCACGCCGACGAAGGAGTCGGCCGTGGAGAGCACGCGCTCGATCACTTCGCGCGGCAGCCCCTCGATCGACAGCAGGTGCTGCAGCTCGCCGTTCTTGTTGAGTTGCGGGTTACGTTGCATGCTCGAGTTGGAGCGAGAGACGACCGTCCTCAGCACGGCGCAGCCGCAGGCGGGCGCCGGCCGGGACCTCGACGCGCGCGCCGCAGTACTGCGCGCAGATCGGCAGTTGACGGCCGCCCCGGTCGGCGAGCACCGCGAGGAAAATGCGTGCCGGCCGACCATAGTCGAACAGCTCGTTCATCGCCGCGCGCACGGTGCGACCCGTATAGAGCACGTCGTCGACCAGCAGCAGGTCGCGACCCTCGATCGAGAACGGGATCTTGCTGCGCTTCGGGTCGCGCGCGAGGCCCTGCTGGTGGTAATCGTCGCGATAAAAGGCGATGTCGAGCGTACCGAGCGGCTCGGCAATGCCAAGCAGTTCGTGCAGGCGCTCGGCCAGCCACACGCCACCGGTGTACAGGCCGATCATCGCGGTGTTCGGCGTCAGTTCCGGCCGAATCGCGTCCGCGAGCTGCAGGCATAGCTGCTCGGCGTCGGGCAGCGCGTTCACGCAGCGGCCTCCGCGAAGTACTGCTCGAGCAGGAGCTGTGCGGCGTGCGCGTCGAGCGCTTTCACGCGCGCCGACTCGATGGCACGCCGCGCGCCGGCAGCCGCGCGCAGGCGAGCCTCTGCCTCGACCGAGCTGTAGCTTTCGTCTACGCGGGCGACCGGCAAACCGAAGCGGCCCGCGAGCTGGCGGGCGAAGCGTTCAGCCCGCGCCGCGAGCGGATGCGGGCTTTCGTCGTCGCGCCGGGGAACGCCGACCACCAGCGCATCGGGCTTCCAGTGCGCCATCAGGCGCCCGATCTCGGCGAAGCGCGCCGCGCCTTCCGTGCGAATCACCGCGAGCGGGTGTGCGTGTCGGGTTTCCAGGTCGCCGACGGCGACCCCGACACGGCGCGTACCGAAGTCGAATGCGAGTACCGTGCCGCGCGGCGGGAAAGCGGGTCGGACGGTGGCGGCGCGGGGATCTGCGGCTGAACGCGACATCGCGCGCTCAGGCATGTCCCGCTTCTTCGGACAGGCGCGCAAAATCGAGGCCGAGCAGCTCCATCGCTGCCGGCAGGCGCTCCTCGGCCGGAAGATCGAAGATGATCGCGTCGCGCGCCTCGACGGTGAGCCAGGCGTTCTGCGAGATCTCGTGCTCGAGCTGCCCGGGGGACCAGCCGGCGTAGCCGAGGGTGACGATCATGCGTCGCGGTCCCTCGCCGCGTCCCACCGCCTCGAGAATATCTTTTGAGGTGGTCAGCCCGATCGCCTCGCGCACCCGCAGCGTCGATTGCCAGTCGCCCGGCGGTGCGTGCAGCACGAAGCCCCGGTCGGTCTGCACCGGACCGCCAAAATACACCGGCGCGTCGGCCAGCTCACGCTGCTCCAGGCCGAGCGACAGCCGCTCGAACAGCGCCTGCAAGGTGAAATCGATGGGCCGGTTGACCACCAGCCCGAGCGCGCCCTGCTCGTTGTGTTCGCAGAGGAATGTCAGCGTCCTCGCGAAATATGGATCGACCATGTTCGGCATGGCGATCAGGAAGTGATTCGTCAGGTTGATCGAGGACATGCGCCCGGCTATTTTACCCCTTCCCCCTGTCAAGACAGCACCCTTCCCCCATGGTTCCTTCCGCTGGGCGTCTCGTGTGGTTTCGTCGCGACCTGCGCGCCAACGATCATGCCGCACTGCATGCCGCGCTGCGCGCCGGCGGGCCGGTGCATTGCGTGTTCGTCTTCGACACCGAGATCCTGGATGCGCTCGAGAACCCAGCCGACCGGCGGGTCGAATTCATCTGGGAAAGCGTCAGAGCGCTGAAGGCCGAGCTCGAGGCGCTCGGCGGGGGGCTGCACGTGCTGCACGGACGGGCGCCTGCGGCGCTGCCGCCGCTCGCGACGCAGCTCGGCGTATCCGCCGTGTACGCCAACCGGGACTACGAGCCGCAGGCGCTCGCGCGCGATGCCGCAGTCGCCACGGCCCTCGAGGCCGGTGGCATCGCCTTTCATACCCGCAAGGACCAGGTGATCTTCGAGCGCGGCGAGGTACAAACCAAGGCCGGGGGCGACTTTTCGGTGTTTACGCCGTACAAGCGCGCCTGGCTGGCGAAGCTCACGCCCTTCTACCTCAAGCCGTATCCTGTCGAAGCGCACCGGGCACAGCTCGCGCAGGCCCCGGGCAGCAGACTGCCGAGCCTCGAGGCCCTGGGTTTTCGACACAGCGACCTTCAGACGCTCGGCATCGAGCCCGGCACGGCCGGGGCGGCGCGCACCTTCGCCGCGTTCAAGCAGCGCATCGATCGCTACGCAACGGATCGGGAATTCCCCGCGATCCCAGGAACCTCCGGCCTTTCGGTACACCTGCGCTTCGGCACCGTCTCGGTGCGCGCGCTGGCGGGCTTCGCCTGGCGGCGCAAGGGGGCTGGCGCGCAGACCTGGCTCTCCGAACTGATCTGGCGCGATTTCTACTTCGCGGTGCTGGCGGCGCGCCCGGACGTCGTCGATCGCGCGTTCCGCCCGGAATACGATGCCATCGCCTATGACGACAACCCGGCCTACTGGCGCGCGTGGTGCGAGGGGTGCACCGGCTATCCGCTGGTCGACGCCGCCATGCGCCAGCTCAACCAGACCGGAAGCATGCACAACCGTCTGCGCATGGTGAGCGCGTCGTTTCTGGTGAAGGATCTGGGCATTGCCTGGCAGCGCGGCGAGCGCTACTTCGCGGCGCACCTAAACGACTACGATCTCGCCGCGAACAACGGCGGCTGGCAGTGGGCGGCGTCGACCGGCTGCGACGCGCAGCCCTGGTTCCGCATCTTCAATCCTGTCACCCAGTCGACGAAGTTCGATCCAGACGGCGACTTCATCCGGCGCTTCGTGCCGGAGCTTGCACGGGTGCCGAGCAGATGGATCCACGCGCCGTGGCAGATGGCACCGCTCGAGCAGCAGGCGGCAGGCTGTGTGATCGGGCGAGATTACCCGGCGCCGGTCGTCGATCACGATGCCGCGCGCAAGCGCACGCTCGCGCGCTACGGCGTGCTGCGCAAGCAGAAGAGCGGAGAGGCCGATGCAGGCTAGACCCGCGCGTCGCCCGCGCGGGTCAGATCTCCACCATCTCGAAGTCTTCCTTGCGTGCCCCGCATTCCGGGCAGGTCCAGTTCATGGGCACATCCTCCCAGCGCGTGCCCGGGGCGATGCCTTCTTCCGGAAGGCCTTTCTCTTCGTCGTAGACGAAGCCGCAGATGAGGCACATCCAGGATTTGTAGTCCTTGTTTTCCGACATAGGGACGCCGAGCGCCGGGTTCGTTAGAATGGCGCCTCATCTTAGCGTATTCCGGCACGCAGCCTTTTCCGCGGCGCGCGCCGAGAACCGCGCGCGCCGCGCCGCATGGCATCGCTTCCACCCATCGTCCTCAGTTTCGCCGCGTCGGATCCCACCGGCGGCGCAGGCCTGCAGGCGGATCTGCTCACGCTCGCCAGCATGGGCTGCCATCCGCTGTCGGTCGTCACCGCGCTCACCGTGCAGGACACGCGCGGCGTCGAGGCGCTCCACCCAATCGACGCGGAATGGGTCAGCGAACAGGCGCGGGCGCTGCTCGAGGACATGCGGGTCGCCGCCTTCAAGCTCGGGGTCCTCGGCTCTGCGGAGAACGCGGCGGCGATCGCCGACGTGCTGGAAGACTACCCGGGCGTCCCGGTGATCCTGGATCCGGTGATCGCCTCCGGGCGCGGCGACAGCCTCGCCGATGATGCGCTGATCGATGCCCTGCGCAGCCTGATCGTGCCGCAAAGCACGATCATGACGCCGAACAGCGTCGAGGCGCGCCGTCTGGCGGAAGACGAGCTCGAGGACGAGGGCCTGGACCTCGCGTCCTGCGCGGAGCGTCTGCTCGCCATGGGCTGCGATTACGTGCTGATCACGGGCACGCACGAGCTCGGCGCCGAGGTGGTCAACACGCTCTACGCAGACGAAGGAATCGTGCGCGCGGATCACTGGCCGCGGCTCGCCGGCAGCTATCACGGTTCCGGCTGCACGCTCGCCTCGGCGATCGCGGCGGCGCTGGCGAACGGCCTGCCCATGCCCGAGGCGGTACGCGATGCGCAGGAATACACTTGGCAGGCGCTCGCCAGCGGATTTCGTCCCGGCATGGGCCAGCTGCTGCCAGACCGCTTCTTCTGGGCGCGCGAAGTCGGCAGCCCGGAAGACGAGGCGGCGGCATGAGGCTGCGCGGGCTGTACGCCATCACGCCCGAGGGGCTCGCCGCCGAGGTTCTCGCCGCGCGCGCCGAGCGTGCACTGCGCGGCGGTGCGCGCCTGCTGCAATACCGCAGCAAGGACGCCGACCCGCAGCGGCGGGCCGCGACGGCGCGCCGGCTGGTGACCTTGTGCCGCCAGCTCGGCGCGACGTTCATTGTCAACGACGATATCGAACTCGCGCTCGCGGTCGACGCCGATGGCGCGCACCTCGGGCGCGAGGACGGCGACCTCGCGGCGGCGCGCACGCGGCTGCGCGGCAAGCTGCTCGGCGCCTCGTGCTACGACCGTATCGAGCGGGCGCAGGCCGCGGTGGCCGCAGGGGTGGACTACGTGGCGTTCGGCAGCGTGTTCGCCTCCCTCACCAAGCCCGCGGCCGTGCGCACGCCGCTCGGCCTGTTCGCGCAGGCGCGCGCGCTGGGCGTTCCGCTCTGTGCGATCGGGGGCATCACCGTCGAGAACGCGGCGACGCTGATCCGTGCGGGCGCGGACATGCTCGCGGTGGTCACGGACCTGTTCGACGCCGACGACATCGCCGCCCGCGCCCGCGCCTATGCGCAGCTGTTTGATTCCGAATCGGTGACATCGCCATGAGCCCAACATCACGCAACGAAGAACTCTTTGTCCGCGCACAGCAATGCATTCCCGCCGGCGTCAACTCGCCGGTACGCGCGTTCCGCGCCGTCGGCGGCACGCCGCCGTTTTTCGAGCGCGCGCTCGGCGCCTACCTGTGGGACGCCGACGGCAAGCGCTACATCGACTACGTCGGATCCTGGGGACCGATGCTCGCGGGCCATACCGACGCGCGGGTGGTGAAGGCGGTGCAGGATGCGGCGGCCCGTGCGCTGTCCTTCGGTGCGCCGACCGAGGCCGAGATCGCGCTCGCCGAAGCGATCTGCCGGCTCGTGCCGTCGATCGAAATGGTGCGCCTGGTGTCCTCCGGCACGGAAGCGACGATGACGGCGCTGCGCCTGGCGCGCGGCGCGACGGGACGCAGCGTGATCGTCAAGTTCGAAGGCTGCTACCACGGTCACGCCGACAGCCTGCTGGTCAAGGCGGGCTCGGGCGCGCTCACCTTCGGCAATCCGTCCTCGGCCGGCGTGCCGGCGGAAACGGCGGCGCATACGGTCGTGCTCGACTACAACGATACGGCACAACTGCGCGCGCTGTTCGAGCAGCGCGGCCGCGAAATCGCGGCGGTCATCGTCGAGCCGGTAGCGGGCAACATGAACCTGGTGGCGCCGGCGCCGGGCTTTCTCGAGGCGTTGCGCGAAGCCTGCACGGCGCACGGCGCGGTGCTGATCTTCGACGAGGTAATGACCGGTTTTCGTGTCGCGCTCGGCGGTGCGCAGGCGCGCTACAACATCCGGCCCGACCTCACCACGCTCGGCAAGGTGATCGGCGGTGGCATGCCGGTGGGCGCGGTGGGCGGCAAGCGCGAGATCATGCAGCACATCGCGCCGCTCGGCGCCGTGTACCAGGCCGGCACGTTGTCGGGCAACCCGGTCGCGGTGGCCGCAGGCCTTGCGACGCTCGAGATCGTCGCGCAGCCCGGGTTCCAGGAGGGCGTCGAGGCGACGGCGCGCACGCTGGTCGAGGGCCTCGCGGCGGAAGCGAAGCGCGCCGGTGTCGCATTCTCCGCGCAGTCGGTCGGCAGCATGTTCGGCATTTACTTCCGTACCACGCCGCCGGCGAGCTTCGCTGAAGTCATGCAGTGCGACAAGGATCACTTCAACCGCTTCTTCCACGCCATGCTCGAGCGCGGGGTTTACCTTGCGCCCTCGGCCTACGAGGCCGGCTTCGTCTCGGCCGCGCATGGCAGCGCAGAAATCGACGCCACGCTGGCTGCCGCGCGTGACGCGTTTCGCGATCTGCGCTAGAGGGGTCCGGCTCAGACCAGCAGCAGCGTCGCCAGCCCGAGGAAGATAAAGAAACCGCCGCTATCGGTGCAGGCGGTGATCAGCACCGATGAGCCGATCGCGGGGTCGCGCCCCAGTCGCGCGCGGATCCAGGGAATCGCCACGCCCATGACCGCCGCCAGCATCAGCGTCAGCAGCATGGCGAGCGCCATCACGCCACCCAGGGCGAGGTTGCCGTAAAGCCAGGTCGTCACTGCGCCGAGCAGCGAGCCCCAGATCAGGCCGTTTAGCAGCGCCACACTCAGCTCCTTGCGCAGCAGCGTGCGCCAGGTGCCCTGGATCTGGCCGAGCGCCAGGGCGCGCACGATCATCGTCACGGTCTGGTTGCCAGAATTGCCGCCGATGCCGGCGACAATCGGCATCAGCGCGGCGAGCGCTACGAGCTGCGCGATCGACGCCTCGAAGGCGTCGATGACGCGCGAGGCGATGAATGCCGTGACCAGGTTCAGCGCCAGCCATGACCAGCGGTTCTTGAAGCTGTTCAGCACGGGCGCGAAGATGTCCTCCTCCTCAACGAGGCCTGCTTCCGCGAGCTGCGTCTCTTCGCTGCGCTCGCGGATGTAGTCGACCACGGCGTCCACCGTGACGCGGCCCACCAGGCGCCCGCTCGCGTCGAGCACCGGCGCCGAGACCAGGTCGTAGCGCTCGAACGCGCGCGCCGCGTCCTCGGCGCGGTCCTCCGGATGCAGCGTGACCTGCTCCGGCATCATCAACTGGCGTACCTCGAGCTCGAGGTCGGACACCACCAGCCGAGTGATCGGCAGCGTGCCGCGCAGCTTGCGCTGGCGGTCGACGACGAACAGCTGGTCGGTGTGGTCTGGCAGCTCCTCCATGCGCCGCAGATAGCGCGTCGCAACCTCGAGCGCGATGTCCTCGCGCACCGTGATGAACTCGAAATCCATCAGCGCGCCGACCGTGCCTTCGGCGTAGGAGAGCGCGGCGCGCAGCTGCTCGCGCTCCTCGAGGGGCAGCGACTGCGCAACCTCCTGAATGACCTCGTCGGGCAGGTCCGGCGCAAGGTCGGCCAGCTCATCGGCTTCGAGCGTGCCGGCCGCGGCGACGAGCTCGTCCGAGTCCATGCTCGCGATGAGCGACTCGCGCACCGCGTCGGAGACTTCCAGCAGGATCTCGCCGTCGCGATCGGCCTTGACGAGATCCCAGACCATGAGGCGCTGCTCCAGAGGGAGCGCCTCGAGGATGTAGGCGATATCGGCCGCATGCAGCTTGTCGAGCTTCGCGCGCAGCTCGGCAAGGTGCTGGCGGTGCACCAGTTGCTCGACGAGCTCATGACGCACCATCTCCTGCTGACCGACCACGTGCTCGACCAGCTTATGGCGCTCGAGCAGCGCCTGCACCTCGCGCAGGTTCTTCTCGAGGTCTTCGACTTCCCGTCTTGTCTGCAAATCGCTCATCGCACGGCCCATTGTATGGGCTCGCTGCGGCGCGCGTCATGCCGCGCCCGCGGCCGGACGGCGACTCAGGGAATGCGCGCGCTGTGCATGCGCTGCAGGATGACGCCGACGCGGCGTTCAAGGTAGGGCGTGGTTTGCCCGCGCAGATAGCGTCGCGGGCTCGGCAGCACCGCCGCAAGCCATGCAGCCTGGCGTGCGCTGAGCGACGCCGCGCTGGCGCCGAAGTGGTGCCGTGCCGCGGCCTGGACACCGAACACGTCCTCGCCCCACTCGGCGACATTCAGATACAGCTCCAGGATACGACGCTTGCTGAGCGTGGCTTCCAGCATCCCCGCAATGACCGCCTCCTGCGCCTTGCGCAGCCACGAGCGTTCCCCCGAGAGGAACAGGTTTTTGGCCAGCTGTTGCGTAATGGTCGAGGCCCCGGCGACGACGCGCCCGCGTCTCTGATTTTTCTCGATCGCGCGCTCGATCGCTTCCCAGTCCAGTCCGGCGTGTTCAAGGAAGCGCGCATCCTCCGCGGCGACGACCGCACGCTTGAGCTGCACCGAAATGCGCGCGTATGGCACCCAAGCATGCGCGAGCCGTGCCGCGTCGGGATCCCTGCCTGCGAGCGCGGCGCGCGCGCGCAGCGATTCGAGGCGCGCATCCATGAACGCCGTGCTCGCCGGGTTATTGTTCGCCAGCCACAGCACCTGCCCGAGAAACCAGAGCTGCACCACCAGCACGGCCGCAATGCCGACCAGCAGCGTGATGCCGCCCAGCCGCGCAATGCTGCGCGCGGCGCCGTGCCGCCTAGCCACGGCGCAGAGTGCGTAGGACGCTGGCGGTGGGTGGACGCACGCCGCGCCAAACGAAGAAGGACTCGGCGGCCTGTTCGACGAGCATCCCGGTGCCGTCGCTCACCCGCACACCCTGCGCACGCGCGAGTGCCAGGAACGGCGTGTCCCGGCCGTACACCATGTCATAAGCCAGCGCACCCGCCGCAAACACGCTCCCCGGGATCGGCGGCCGCTCGTCGGCCAACCCGCTGGAGGTGGCGTTGATGACCAGATCGAACGCGGCGCCCTCGAGCAGCGCGTAGCCCCCGCCCGTGATGCCGGGAAAGCGCGCCGCCAGCGTCTCGGCACGCGCGGCCGTGCGGTTGACCACGATCAGGCTCACCACGCCCGCATCGAGGAGGGGCTGCACCACGCCTTGCGCTGCGCCTCCCGCGCCGAGCAGCAGCACGCGGCGGCCTTCGAGCGCGCAGCCGAGGTTCGTCTGCAGGTCACGTACCAGGCCGACGCCATCCGTGTTGTCGCCGAATGCCTGGGGCCGGTCGAGCACCAGCGTATTGACCGCTTCTGCCGCGCGCGCGCGCCGGCTCAACGCGACGCAATAGCGAAAGGCCGCCGGCTTGAAAGGCAGCGTGACGTTCGCCCCGCGCCCGCCGGCGGCGCGAAAGCGGTCGACTGCGGCGTCGAAGCCGTCGAGCGGCGGCTCCAGGCGGCCGTACTCGATGTCCTGCCCTGTCGCGCGCGCGAACTCCGCATGAATCCAGGGCGATTTCGAGTGCCCGACCGGATTGCCGATGACGACGTAACGATCCGTCATATCCCTAATGGTACGGAGAACTCGTCTTCCCAGTCGGCCGCAGGGGGAAACGTCCCGCGTTTCCCCCTGCAGCCGATCATTCCGTCCAGATCTTGTCGCCGCGACCGAAGAACCAGGTACGCGTGATTACCAGCAGGTCCGTGTCGCGGCGGATGTTGGAAGGGAACGGCGCGAACGGCGCTGCCATGCGCACGATCTTGTAGGCCGCCTGGTCGAGCACCTTGAGACCGGAGGATCGGTCAAGCTCGACGGATTGCACGCTGCCGTCGGGACGGATGGTGACGGTGAGGCGCAGATTGCCATACAGCTTGCCGCGCGCTTCGGGGGGGTAGTTGAGCGTGCCGATGCGCTCGACCTTCATGCGCCAGTCCTCTTCGTACTGCGCGAAGCGGTACTCGGTGGCGCGCGCGCCGATGAATTTCTTGCGCGGACGCTTCTGATAGGCCTCCACGCGTCGGTCGAGCTGCGCCTGCAGTTTGAGCGCCGCGAGCGAAAGATCCGCAAGGTCGCGGCCCGAGGGTCGCGTCGCCGGCTTCTCCTCGGGCTTTGGTTTGGGTTTCCGCGGCTTCTGCTGCACCTTGGCGGCGGGCTTCTGTGTCGCCTGCACCATCAGCTTGCGCTGCCGTTCCTCGAGCTCCTGCACCCGGCGCTGCGCCTTGGCCAGCGTCTTGCCGGCGTCGTCCGGCTGGGTGACCGGCAGGGGCGTCTTGGCGCGCACCGGCTGGTCGGTATTGCCGCCTCGGTCCAGATTCGCCTGCGCCATTGCGTCAGCCTTGACCGGCGCTTCCTTCGTCTTCGCGTTGACGAGTATGACCTCGAGCGAAGTGTTGGGCGACTTCCAGCGCAGCGCTTCGGGAAAGGTGAAGTGGACCGATAGCAGCCCTGCATGCAATACCAGGGAAACGAACACCGATGCATGCAGCGCATGCGAATGGCGGTGCATGCCCGCCCAGACCCAGGGCAGGCGATTCGGCTCTGTCGCGAGTGCGCCCTGCAATATCGTCTCGTGGAAACGGTCCGTCGCTATTCTAAGGCTTCAGACCTCAGCGTTGGCGTCGTCCGGAACGCCTGCGGCCTGCGCGGCCAGCGTCTCACGGTAGCTGCAAGTGAGGCTGCGCTCGATCAGGTCGATCTCGCCGACGTCGATGCGCACCCGGGTCCCTGGCTCGAGCGCCGGCAGTGACGGCACGGCGACGGTGAGCGGCAACGCGGCGAAACGCACCACGCGTTCGCGCAGCACGACGGCTTCAGCCTGCTCCACCTGCTCCTGCAGCAGCCAGCGCAGGCACCAGTACGTCTCCATGGCGCGCTGGTGTTCCGCGTAACGTGCGTGGATCAGCTCGAAGGCACGCATGGCCGACAGCAGCGTCTCGGCGCTGCGGCCGAACGGCGCACGGCGGCCCTCGAGCGCGGCAACGAGCTGCCACTGGTTCACCAGATCGACATAGCGCCGCAAGGGCGAGGTCGACCACGCGTAGCAGGAAACGCCGAGTCCCTCGTGCGCCTCCGGGTGCACGCTCATGCGCACCTTGCCCGAGGTCTGCACACGGTAAATCGCGGCGACGTCCCGCTCGGCGAGCAGCGTGCCCCACGCCGTGTTGGCAGCGATCATCAACTCGGCCACCAGCTTGTCGAGCGGTGCGCCACGCTTGCGGGCGCGCACTTCGACGCGCCCGTTCTCGACGGCAATCGTGTATTCCTGCAACGCGCTGTTCACGGCAGGCTTGCCGCGTCGTGTCTCGAGCGCGCAGGCGAATTTCCACAGCGTGCGCAGTTCCTGCTCGAAGGGCAGCCCGCAGTCCGCGCCGGCCGGGAAGGCGTCGTTCAGCCGGTCGTACTGCGCATGGTGCAGGTTGGCGGCGATCGGAATCCGCTCAAGGCGGGAGCGGTAGCCGCGCACCGAGAAATCCTCCGCCGAAACGTCGAGGTACAAGGAGACCGCTGGCTGCGCGGCGCCGTGATCGAGTGAGAAGAACTCGATCACGTCCTCTGGCAGCATGGTGAACTTCTGGCCCGGCATGTAGGCCGTCGACAGGCGCTCGCGCGCGAGGGCGTCGATCGGCGACCCGGGCGCGAAGCCAAGCGCGGGCGCGGCGATATGCACGCCGATGCGCAAACTGCCATCCGGCATGTGCAGCACCGAAAACGCGTCGTCGATTTCCGTGGTGCCGACATCGTCCAGGCTGAAGGCCGCCTGCCCGGCGTGCGGCAGCTCGACGGCCAGCGCGGGCGCCGGGTGGGTCGGGAACCGGGTGCCGCGCGGGAAAAATTCATGCAGGAAGGCGTTGAGGTGAAAAGCGTGGCTGTCCGCCAGCAGGCCGCAGCGCTCGAACAGGCGGGCCGGGCTCAGCCCGGTCTGCCTGCAGGCCTGCTCGAATGCCTTGGTTTCCGACTTGTTGCGGTCGGGCGCATAGAGCAGTTCGTCCTTCAGTGCCGCGATCTCCTGCGGACAGCGCGCCTGTGACAATGCTTCGCTCCAGGCTTCGATCTGCGCCTGGATGCGGCGCTTTTTCTCCATGCCGGCGATGGCACGCCGCAGGGTTTCCTCCGGGGCGGCCTGATAACGCCCCCTGCCCCGGCGGTAGAAGTACATCGGCGCCGCGTGCAGTTTGAGCAGCAGGCCTGCGGCCTCGACCGGTGTCGGTTCGCGGCCGACATATTCGCGCGCCAGCGCCTCGAAGCCAAACTCGCGGCCGCCACAGCACTGCCAGAGGAAATCGGTGTCGAGGCCGTCGGCGAATTGCTGGGCCTGGGACAGCAGTTCGGTGCCCGACGGGCGCTCGAACTGCATCAGCACGTGGCTGGATTTGATCTTCGCCCGGCGCCCGTGCATCGTTTCCACGTGCAGCGAGGCCGGCGATTGCGCGAGCACCACGCCAACGCGAAAGTCGCCACCGTCTTCGTACAGCACCTGCATCCTGCGGCCGATTATAGGCGGGCGAGTGCGCGGAATCCGGAAACGCCGCGCGCACTCACCCGGCGCGCAGACCGGCGAAGGCGAGGATGCGCGGCAGGTGCTCGGGAAAGCTTTGCAGCGTGTGGTCTCCGCCGTCGCGAATCACAGTGCGCGCGCCTTCGTACTTGCGCGCTGCCTCGCGCCAATCGAGCACCGCGTCGCCGGTTTCCAGCAGCAACAGAAAGCGTTCCGGATCGACGCGGTCGACAACCAGCGCGCGCCAGCCGGCAAGGTGCTCGGGCGTGAGCTCGAAGGCTTCGCCGGTGTGCAGATTGCGCTGCGGGCCGAGATAGGCGGCGAGGCCGACATCCGGTCGTATCGCGGGATTGATCAGCACCGCGCGCCGGTCGTACTTCTCGGCAAACCAGGTGGCATAGAAACCGCCGAGCGAACTGCCGACGAAGGTCGGTCCCCGCGCCGCATGCTGCGCGTAGGTCGCTTCGATCAGTTGCACGGCTGCCTCGGGCGCGTCCGGCAGCGCCGGGCAGACGAAGCGATCGCCGAGACCGCGCGCCTGCATGTAACCCTCGAGCGCACGCGCCTTCTTCGATGCAGGCGCGCTGATGAAGCCGTGCAGGTAGATGATCATGGCGCGCCGGAACCGGTCGGCGCGCGTTTGGATATGGGAAACACCAGCAGATTGCGAATCAGACCGCCGGCCGCGACGACGATGAGGAACGACGTGCCGGCCGCCATAATCGCGAGGTAGGTCGCCATGCCCTTCTCGTCGGCCTTGACGCTCACGGCGTCGGCGTAGAGCACGCTGCCGACCAGCGTACCGACAACGAGCGCGGCAATGAGGATCGCGGCGTTGACGACGCCGAGCGCGATCCTCGGCACGCCCTGCGGGTTGGAGTGGAAGAACCCCCACAGCACCACGCCAAGCAGAAAGATCAGGATGAGGACCATGAAATGCATGCCGCGTTCTCGCTCGACCGGAAAAGGGAAAGGCTACCGGCCCGACGGGGCCTGCCCTTGATCTGCATCACCGCCGCCCTGCACCAGGCGCTCCAGCAGCCTCGCGTGCAGGCCGCCGAAGCTGCCGTTCGACATGAGGAGCAGCTGGTCGCCCGGCCGGGCGGCGCGCACGATCGCGTCGGTGAGCGTTGCCAGATCGTCGTGGCACTGCACGCGCGCGCCGAGCGGCGCGAACACGGCGGCGGCGTCCCAGGCCAGGCCGGCGGCGTGGACGAACACCAAGTCGGCCGCCTCCAGGCTGCCCGGCAATGCGTCCTTCATCACGCCAGCCTTCATTGTATTGGACCGCGGCTCGAGCACAGCGAGGATGCGAGCACCGTCGCAACGGGCGCGCAGGCCGGCGAGGGTTGCGCGAATCGCCGTCGGGTGATGGGCGAAATCGTCGTACACGGCGATGTCGCGCACCGAACCGCGCAGCTCCATGCGGCGGCGCACGCCCGCAAAGCGCCCGAGCGCCTCGCAGGCCAGGCGTGGGCCAACGCCCGCATGGCGTGCCGCCGCGACGGCGGCGAGCGCATTCATCCGGTTGTGCGCCCCGCCGAGCGTCCAGTGCACGCGGCCGAGGGTCGCGCCGCGCCACTGCACGTCGAAGGCGCTGTCGTCCAGCGCCACCGTCTGCGCCGACCAGCCATCGGGTGTGCCGAAGCGCTCGAGCGGCGTCCAGCAGCCGAGCGCAAGAACCCGCTCGAGGGCCGCGTCGGCAGCATTGGAGACGAGTCTCCCAGAACCAGGCAAAATACGCACGAAGTGGTGAAATTGCCGCTCGATATCTCCAATTTCGCCGAAGATATCGGCATGATCGAACTCAAGGTTGTTCAGTATCGCGGTCCGGGCACGGTAATGAACGAACTTTGAGCGCTTGTCGAAAAACGCCGTGTCGTACTCGTCGGCCTCGATGACGAAATAGGGCCCCTCCCCGCTGCGTGCCGAAACCCCGAAATTGACCGGCACCCCCCCGATCAGAAATCCGGGAGCCTTGCCCGCGTGCTCGAGGATCCAGGCCAGCATCGCGCTGGTCGTCGTCTTGCCATGCGTGCCCGCGACCGCGAGCACCCATTTGCCGAAGAGGATCTCGTCGGCGAGCCATTCGGGACCGGAAGCAAAGCGCGCGCCGCGCTCGAGGATCGCCTCCATCAAGGGATTGCCGCGCTTGATGACGTTGCCCACGACCCAGACGTCGGGTGCGAGCCGGATCTGATCCGCGTCATAGCCCTCGATCAACTCGATGCCGAGCGCCGCAAGCTGATCGCTCATCGGCGGGTAGACGTTGGCATCGCAGCCGGTCACACGGTAGCCGGCGGCGCGCGCGAGCGCTGCGAGACCGCCCATGAAGGTGCCGCAGACGCCGAGGATATGAATGTGCGCTGACATGCGGGGCGCCGAATCGGTGGCGATTTTACGCGCTGCGTTAAGATTCAAGCCCCGCGCTGCGAGTCGCAAGGTCATGGCACGCCACGGAAAGCGACAAAACGCCATTCGTTCGAGCATCGCTGCGGCCGCGGCACGCATCATGGCCGAGGACGGCATCGACGACTTTGCGCTCGCCAAACGCAAAGCGGCGCGCCGCCTCGGGGTCGAAGAAGGGCAATGGCTGCCCGCCAATCACGAGATCGAGGCCGAGCTCGAGACCTACCGTGCGATCTACCAGGCGGAAGAACACCCCGAGCGGATTCGCGCCCTGCGCGAAATCGCACTCGATGCGATGCAGTCGCTCGAGCGCTTCAACCCCTACCTCACCGGCGCCGTGCTGAAGGGCATTGCCGGTCGCTACGCGGAGATCGAGCTGCAGGTCTTTCCCGAAAGTACCAAGGACATCGAGATCTACCTGCTCGACCGCAACATTCCTTATGCGGCATCGCCCGCGAAGCGCTATGCCGGCGATCGCGCCACGAGTGCGAGCGTGCTCACGCTCGAGTGGGGCGGCGTACCACTCAAGCTGACGGTGCTTGACCCACGCGATGAGCGCCTCGCGCTCAAGAATTCGGTCGCAGGACGCGTCATCGACCGTGCCGGCATCGCGCAGCTGCGCGAATTGCTCGGCGCGGACGGCTGAGCGCGCAAGGGCAGCGGGTGGCGCTCAGCCGGCGCGAATGGCTCGTCCTCGGCGGCGTCGGCGCGGCAGCCGCAATCGCAGGCGCGGTGGTCGGGCCGATCCTGCGTCAGTCGGGCAGCGGCGCGGCCGATCTCCTCGCCACCCCTCTGCCGGGTCTGGACGGACAGCCCCGGCGGCTTTCCGATTGGCACGGGAAGGTCGTGCTGTGCAATTTCTGGGCGACCTGGTGCGCACCCTGCCGTGAGGAGATCCCCATGCTGGTGGACCTGCGCGAGCGCTACCTCGCGCAAGGGTTCGAAGTTGTAGGGATCGCCGTTGATAAGGCGGACAAGGTTGGAGAATTTGCTGCTAAGTATCAAGTAAGTTACCCGATTCTGGTCGCCGAGTCGGTAGGGCTGGACCTGATGCGAAAGCTCGGCAATGGCGCCGGAGGGCTGCCTTTCACGGTATTGCTGGATCGGCAGGGGTCAGTCCTGAACCGCAAGCTGGGAATCCTGCGCCGTAAAGATATAGAGCCTGAAATCAAGGCGTTACTGAGCGCTTAGCGCTGCGCGCGCCGCTTGCCGCAAAAGTCGCTGCCCCGCCGTTTGGTGGCAGGACGTTTGGTCGCGAACGTAGGCTAAAATGCAGCCTACTGGCGCAAAAATGCGAAGAAAACCCAAAACCCGGGCCTCCATCCTCGTGCTTCACGGTCCCAACCTGAACCTGTTGGGCACGAGGGAACCGAAGGTCTACGGCCGAGAGACGCTCGCCGCGATCAACGCGCGCCTGGAATCGGCCGGCCGCCGCCACGGCGTCGACGTGCGCTGCTTCCAGAGCAACAGCGAAGGCGCGCTGGTCGACTGCGTCCAGGCCGCGCGCGAAGAGGGCGTGGCCTTTATCGTTGCCAATCCCGCCGCCTACACCCATACCAGCGTCGCCTTGCGCGACGCCTTGTCCGCCGTCGCCATTCCGTTCATCGAGGTGCATTTGTCGAATATCCACGCCCGCGAAGCGTTTCGGCGTCATTCCTACTTTTCGGATATCGCCCTCGGCACGATCTGCGGCCTCGGCAGCCAGAGCTACGACCTTGCCCTCGGCGTCGCGCTCGAGCGTATCGGAGCACGCTGAAGGCTTTGCGTGGCTGCGCCCCTGCGGCGCACCGACCTGACCAGAGAGAGAACCGTTTATGGACCTCCGCAAGCTGAAGAAGCTCATCGATCTCGTACAGGAGTCGGGTATTGCCGAGCTGGAGATCACTGAAGGCGAGGAGAGGGTACGCATTGCAAAGGGTGGCCAGGTGAGCGTTGCCCCCGCCTGGGCGCCGCCCGCGGCGGCGGCGCCCGCCGCCGCAACGCCGGTTGAGGTCAGCGCACCTGCAGCGGTCGCGGAAACGCGCCACACCATCAAGGCGCCCATGGTCGGCACGTTCTATCGCGCCGCCTCGCCGGATGCGAAACCGTTCGTGGAAGTCGGTCAGGCGGTCAAGGAAGGTGAAACCGTCTGCATTATCGAGGCGATGAAGCTGATGAACGAAATCGAAGCCGACATCTCCGGCAGCATCGTCGAGATCCTGGTCGAGAACGGGCAGCCGGTCGAGTACGGGCAGCCCCTGTTCGTCGTTGCCTGATGCGCCCCGCCAAAAGCCTCTGCCGCGGGCGCGCGCGGCGCAGCGCCTAGCAGAAAAAGACGGCGCGTCATGTTTGAGAAGATCCTCATAGCGAACCGCGGCGAAATCGCACTACGCATCCAGCGCGCCTGCCGCGAAATGGGCATCCGCACGGTGGCCGTGCACTCCGAAGCCGACACCGAAGCAAAGTACGTGAAGCTGGCGGACGAGTCCGTCTGTATCGGCCCAGCCAGTCCGACCCACAGCTATCTCAACATCCCGGCGATCATCAGTGCGGCTGAGGTCACCGACGCAGAGGCGGTACATCCGGGCTACGGGTTTCTCTCCGAAAACGCCGACTTCGCCGAGAAGGTGGAAGGCTCGGGGTTCGTATTTATTGGCCCGAAACCGGAAAACATCCGCCTCATGGGCGACAAGGTGAGCGCCAAGCAGGCCATGGTGAAGGCCGGCGTGCCGACCGTGCCGGGCTCCGACGGTGCGCTGCCGGAAGACAGCCGCGAAATCGTGCGCGTCGCGCGCCACCTCGGCTACCCGGTCATCATCAAGGCAGCCGGTGGCGGCGGCGGACGCGGCATGCGCGTGGTGCACACCGAAGCCGCCTTACTCAACGCAGTCAACACGACGCGTGCGGAGGCCCTTGGCGCCTTTGGCAATCCCATGCTCTACATGGAGAAATTCCTCGAGAACCCGCGCCACATCGAGATCCAGGTTCTCGCCGACAGCCACAAGAACGCGGTGTCTCTCGGCGAGCGCGATTGCTCGCTGCAGCGTCGCCATCAGAAGGTGATCGAGGAGGCGCCGGCCCCCGACCTGCCCGCGAAGCTGCGCGAGAGGATCGGCGAACGCTGCGTCGAAGCCTGCCGCAAGATCGGTTACCGCGGTGCCGGAACCTTCGAATTCCTCTACCAGGACGGCGAGTTCTACTTCATCGAAATGAACACGCGCATCCAGGTCGAGCACCCGGTCACCGAGATGGTCACCGGCGTCGACATCGTGCAGGAGCAGATCCGGGTCGCGGCGGGAGAAAAGCTGCGTTTTCGCCAGAAGGACATCCAGATCCAAGGCCACGCCATCGAGTGCCGCATCAATGCGGAAGATCCCTACCGCTTCACCCCGTCGCCTGGGCGCATCACGTCCTACCATCCGCCGGGGGGTCCGGGTATTCGGGTCGACTCGCACGTTTACCACGGCTACGTCGTACCGCCCTTCTACGATTCGATGATCGGTAAGGTGATCGCTTACGGTGCCTCGCGCGAACAGGCCATCCGCCGCATGCGGGTCGCGCTTTCCGAAATGGTCGTCGAGGGCATCCGCACCAACCTGCCGCTGCACCAGGAGCTTCTGAACGACGCGCGCGTTGTGCGCGGCGGCGTGTCGATCCACTACCTCGAGAACAAGCTCATCGAGGAGCAGCGGGGCGCGAGGTAGACGCGGGTCGATGCCCTGGCAGTCGATCACGCTGCAACTCGCCGAGCGCGAGGCCGAAGCGCTGTCGGAAGCGTTGCTCGAGGCTGGTGCGGTCTCGGTGGCCATCGAGGATGCCCAGGCCGGCACGGCAGGCGAGCGCCCGCTGTATGCGGAGCCGCAATGGGACGCGCCCGCGGCGTGGCGCCTGAACCGGCTCGAAGTGCTGCTTGAGGCGGACGCGGACGTGGACCGCGTCCTGCGCGAGGCCGCGCGGGCCGCCGGGATCGGCGCGCCGACCGCATTGCGCCGCGCGCGCGTCGACGACACCGATTGGGTGCGACGCTGTCAGGCGCAGTTCGCGCCGCTCGCCGTCGGTGCGCGGCTGTGGATCGTGCCGAGCTGGCACACGGCGCCCGACGATCCGGCGTCGGTGGTGATCCGCCTCGATCCCGGGCTCGCCTTCGGGACCGGCTCGCACCCGACGACCCGCCTCGTGCTCACATGGCTCGAGCAGGTCATGACGCAAAATTTCACAGGGCCGCCGCGCGTACTGGATTACGGTTGCGGGTCCGGTATATTGGCGATCGCCGCCGGCAAGCTGGGCGCTGGGCAGGTCGACGGCGTGGATACGGATCCGCAGGCGATCATCGCCACGCGCGAAAACGCGCGGCGCAACGGCATCGAGTTGCGCGCGCTGCTGCCGGACGCCCTGCCTGACGGCGAATACGACATCGTGGTAGCCAACATTCTCGCCAACCCGCTGATCGCACTGGCCCCGCTGCTCGCCGAACGCACGCGGCGCGGCGGACGCATTGCGCTCGCCGGGCTGCTGGTCGGACAGGCCGTCGACGTCATCGCGGCGTACCAGCCCGCGTTCGAAGCCAAAGTGGCGGCGACCGAGGACGGCTGGGCGCTGGTCGACGGAGTGCGCCGATGAGCCTCGTCACGCGCTGCCCGGAGTGCGACACGACGTTTCGCGTGCAGGCAGCGCAGCTTTCCGCGCGCGGTGGCCGCGTACGCTGCGGAAAGTGCAGCTGCGTGTTCGACGGTTTGGCGCAGATCGTCGAAGACGAAGCGGCAGCGCCGATCGTCGGGCCCTCGCCTCAGCTGCCGCTGTTCGACCCGTCGCGCCTTGCAGCAGAGACGCGCGCCGCCGCGGCGCCCCCCACCGCAGAGCGTCCCGCCGCAGCTGGCGCCGGCACTGTGCGGCGCGCGCGCCGCGCGACCGTCCCGGAGCCCGGCGAAGCTGCGTTCCTCGTCCATCGCCGGCATCGCGCACAGCCTGTGATTCTCTGGGGCCTGCTCGCGCTACTCGCGCTCGCGGGACTCGCCCTGCAGGCCGCGATTCACTTCCGCACCGAACTGATCTTGATGCTGCCGCAAGCGCGCCCGCACCTCGAGATCGCCTGCGACATGCTCGATTGCACAGTGCATCTCCCGCGCCAGCCCGAGCTGATCGCCATCGAGTCTTCGGAGCTGCGCTTCGACAAGGCGCGTGAAGGCGTCATCCGGCTGACCGCCCTGGTGCGCAACCGCGCCACCTTCCCGCAGGAATTCCCTGCGCTCGAGTTGACACTGACCGACGAAAACGACAAGCCGGTGGCCCGGCGCGTGCTGCTGCCGTCCGACTACCTGGGTGCGAAGGCGGCGCAGACCCGCCTCGGCAAAGGCATCGCGGCCGGCGCTGAAGAGCTGGTCGAGGTTGAGCTCGATCTGCAGGGGCTGCGCGCCGCCGGATTCCGACTCTATCTTTTCTACCCAGAGACCGCGCCACGATGAGCATTCTTGTTACCGGATCGATCGCCTACGACACCATCATGGTGTTTCCGGATCGATTTAAGAACCATCTGCTGCCCGAGCAGCTGCACATCCTCAATATCTGCTTTCTCACCCCGGAAATGCGCCGCGAATTCGGCGGCACAGCCGGCAACATCGGCTACAACCTGCGCCTGCTCGGCGAGGCGCCGATCGTGATGGCCACCGTCGGCGAGGACAGCCAGCCCTATCTCGAGCGTCTCGACGAGCTCGGCATCGCGAACGGAAAATTGAAGCGCATCACCGGCCAGTTCACTGCGCAGGCCTTCATCACCACGGATCTGGACGACAACCAGATCACGGCTTTTCATCCGGGCGCAATGAACTTCTCGCACGCCAACAAAGTCACGAAATCGCTCAATGCGAAGCTCGCGATCGTCTCGCCCGACGGCAAGGAGGGTATGCTGCAGCATGCGCGCGAATGCGCGGAACTTGGCATCCCCTTCGTCTTCGACCCCGGACAGGGGCTACCGATGTTCTCGGCGGACGAGCTGAGGGAATTCGTGCAGCGGGCCGACTTTGTCGCGGTCAACGACTACGAAGGCAAGATGCTGGAGGAAAAGACGGGTGAGTCGCTGCAGTCGCTCGGCAAGCAGGTCAAGGCGCTGGTTGTCACCCTCGGCGCGCGGGGTTCGCTCGTGCTGAGCAACGGCGAACGGCATGAAATTCCCTGCGTCGAGGCTGAACAGGTGGTCGACCCCACCGGCTGCGGCGACGCCTACCGCGCCGGGTTGCTGCACGGCATTGCCGCAGGCTGGGACCTGCCCACGGCGGCGCGCCTGGGCGCCGTGATGGGCGCGATCAAGATCGCGCACCGCGGCGGGCAGAACCACAAGCCCTCGCGCGACGAAATAGACGCCCGCTTCCGCGGCGTGTTCGACTACTCGCCCTGGAACGCGTGACATGACGCGCGCCGCCTGTCTGCTCTTGGCATGCGTGATGCTGCTGGCGGGCTGCGCGACGAACGGCTCAGAGGAAGAAAGCACACGAACGTCGGAACCGGCGCCCGAGCGCGAGGCGCGCACCGATCCAAAGCCGCCGCCGTCACCTCCGCGCAACGAGAAAACGGTGCGCTACGGCACCGTGGATTCGATCCGCCCGGTGACGCTTCCCGGCAAGGACTCCGGCGCCGGGGCGCTGGTCGGTGCCGTGATGGGCGGCATCGGCGGTGCCGAAGTCGGCAAGGGGCGCGGCTCGGCGGTCGGTGCCGTCATCGGTACGGTCGCGGGCAGCCTCGCCGGCGCCGCGATCGAGGACCAGATGACGCGGCGCGAGGCGCTCGAGATCATCGTCGAGCTGGACAACACCGGCGAGCTGCGCGCCATCACCCAGGAGACCGGGGCCGGCACGTTCCAGCGCGGCGAGCGCGTCCGCCTGGTGACCGGCGGCGGCATTACGCGCGTCGAGAAACTGTCCAAAAAGGACTAGAGCGCAGCTCGGATGCGCGCCGCATGCGCCTCCAGCGCTTCGCGCGGCGGATTCTGCACCGGCCAGGTGAAGGCCATGCCGTCGTTCCTGTAACGCGGCACGAGGTGCACGTGATAGTGGAACACGGTCTGCCCCGCGGCCTGGCCGTTCGCCTGATACACCGATAGACCCTCCGGCACGAAGGCCGCGCGGATGGCCCGGGCGACGCGCGCCACGCTGCGCGCGACGGCCGCGACCTGCGCGTCGTCCAGTGCGTACAGATCCTCGGCATGCGCCTTGGCCGCGACGAGCACATGTCCCGGGTTCACCTGGCCGATGTCCATGAACGCGAGGCAGGCCTCGTCTTCGGCCACCTTGGTCGCCGGAATCTGGCCGGCGACGATCTTGCAGAACACACAGTCGGTCATAACGGATCTCCCTCAGTCTTCGCCCGGCGTCCGATAGCCGGCGCAGTCCACTTGAATCAGTGCGCGGTCGTCCAGTCGCAGCGCGCTCAGCGCGCCGCCCCAGACGCAGCCGCTGTCGAGCGCCGCCAGCCGCTCGGTGAGCCTGAGGCCGAGGGTCGACCAGTGCCCGCAGACGATCGTCGGCTCCGCGCGCGTCGGTCGCGCCTCGAACCAGGGCAGAAAGCCGGCCGGCGCCTCGCGTCCTTTGGCGCGCACGTTCATGCGGCCGTCCCGGGTGCAGAAGCGCATGCGCGTCATCGCGTTGACCAGCACGCGCAGACGATCCCAACCGGTGAGCGTCGCGTCCCAGGCATCCGGCGCGCTGCCGTACATGTGCGCGAGAAAGTCGCCGTAGTTCGGCGCCGCGAGCGCGCGCTCGACCTCCTTCGCCAGCGCGCTCGCAGTGGCGATCGTCCACTGCGGCAGCAGGCCGGCGTGCACCATCGCGTAGTCGCGCTCGACATGCATCATCGGACGCGTGCGTAACCAATCGACGAGCTCGCGCGCGTCCGGGGCGTCGAGCACCGGGTTGAGGGTGTCGCCCCGGCGCGGCTTTTCGTGGCGCTCGAACACGCACAGCAGATGCAGGTCGTGATTGCCGAGCACGCTCACCGCGCGTGCGCCCAAGTCGCGCACGAAGCGCAGCACCTCGAGTGACTTCGGGCCGCGGTTGACGAGATCGCCGACGAACCACAGTCGGTCGCGTCGCGCGTCGAAGCCGATGCGCGCGAGTAGCGCCTGCAGTTCGTCGAAGCAGCCCTGAACGTCGCCGATCGCGTAGGTTGCCATGGCCCGACTATATATCCGGGCGCTCAGAGGCGCGCCGCACGCCGATACTGGATCGCCTCCGCGAGATGTTCGATGCCGATCGTGGCGTCGCCGGCAAGGTCAGCGACTGTGCGCGCGACCGCGCGCACGCGATGGACCGCGCGCGCCGACAGCCCGAGCTGATCGACCGCCTGCGTGACCAGCCGGCGGCCGTCGGACGCCAGCGCGCAGTGGTGCTCGAGCGCCGCCGGCGCGAGCCGGCTGTTGGTGCAGCCCTGGCGTTCGATCTGCCGCCTGCGCGCGTCCGACACCCGCACGCGCACCGCTGCGCTGCTCTCGCCCGCGGACGCTGCCAGGATCTCGTCATGCGCAAGCGCGGGCACCTCGATGCGCAGATCGATGCGATCGAGCAGCGGTCCCGAGAGCTTTGCGCGGTAGCGATCGATCTGTTCGGGCGTGCAGCGACAGCGCAGGCTCGCGTGCCCCAGATAGCCGCAGCGGCACGGATTCATGGCCGCGACAAGCTGAAAGCGCGCCGGGAAACGCGCCTGACGCGCGGCACGGGCAATCGACACGAATCCCGTTTCCAGCGGCTCGCGTAACGCCTCGAGCGCGTCGCGCGGGAACTCCGGCAGCTCGTCGAGAAACAGAATGCCGCCGTGCGCGAGCGAGATTTCGCCCGGACGGGGCGGATTGCCGCCGCCCACCAGGGCGCGGCTCGAGGCCGAATGATGCGGTGCGCGGAATGGCCGCAGGCCCCAGCGCGCCGTGTCGAAGCCCTGGCTGGAAACCGAATGCAGCGCGGCGACCTCGAGCGCTTCGCCTTCGTCGAGCAGCGGCAGCAGTCCGGGAAAGCGCGCCGCGAGCATCGACTTGCCGGTGCCCGGTGGACCGATGAGCAGCACGCCGTGATCGCCTGCCGCGGCGACTTCCAGCGCACGCTTGGCCGCGGAGTGGCCTTTCACGTCGCGCAGGTCCGCGCCATCCGGCTGACGTGGGTGCTGCGCCGGCTGGTGGCAGGCGATCGGGCTCTCGCCGGCAAGGTGGGCGCAGACCTCGAGCAGCGAGCGAGCCGGCAGCACCCGCGCGTGCCCGGCGAGCGCGGCCTCGTCGGCGTTGGCCGCCGGCAGAACGAAGCCGCGCTGCGCGCGCTTCGCCTGCAGCGCCATGGCGAAGGCACCGCGCACCGGTCGCAGTTCGCCCGAGAGCGAGAGCTCGCCGGCGAATTCGTGCTCTGCAAGGGCCGCGCGCGCGAGCTGACGGCTCGCCGCCAGGATGCCGAGCGCGATCGGCAGATCGAAGCGGCTCGAGTCCTTCGGCAGATCGGCCGGCGCCAGGTTGACGGTGATCCGGCGCGCCGGGAAATCGAAGCGCGCGTGATTCAGGGCGGCGCGTACCCGATCCTTGGCTTCGCGCACCTCGGCGTCCGGCAGCCCGACGATGTGAAAACCGGGCAGACCCGGGCCGAGATGTACCTCGACTGCGACTTCCGGCGCTTCGATTCCGGCGAGCGCGCGGCTCGATACCAGCGCAAGCGACATGCAGGCCCCCTTGTTTCCAGGGAGCAACGTTGCACACGGTCGCCCGGTTTACGCCGTCAGCCGCCCGCGGCGCCGGGGCCGCGCTTCTCGAGCTGGTTCAGCCGCGACTCGAGAGATTCGAGCTGCGCCTGTGCGCGCTCGAGCAGCTTCTTCTGTACCTCAAAGTCTTCTCGCAGCACGAGGTCGTAGCGGTCGAAGAACGCACCGAGCAGTGCGTGCAGATTCTTCTCCAGATCCTGTGCCGGCGAGTCACGCATCGCCTCGGCGATGCGCTCGCCGAGCTCATCGATGAGGCGCTTGTCGGTCATGCGGAGAGGGTTGCGCGGAAGGCGCCGCGAGTCTAGCACCGGTCATGCACCAATGCTGAGCAGAGGTCCGGCGCCGCGTTCCAGTGTGGTGCGCACCGCGCACCGACAGGGACGGATAAACCTTTAAGGCACTGAAAAACAACGAAAACGGATTCTGGCACGGAAGCTGCGCAGGGACTGCTGTCTCCTTTCTTTCACACACTTCAGGGAGTAGCGCCATGCGCAAATCGATTCTGGCCCTCGTCCTCGGCGGTGCGCTCGGCATGCCCGCCATGGGGCAAGCGCAGGGCGAATCGCCGCACTCGTTCAGCGCCAACGTCGGCCTGTACAGCAACTACCTGTTTCGCGCCATTTCGCAAACCGCGGGTGACCCCGCCTTGCAGGGCGGCTTTGACTATGCGCACTCGAGCGGCATCTACCTCGGCACCTGGGCGTCGAACGTAAGCTGGCCGAGGGACTTCGGCGCCGACACGCGCTTGGCGCCCACTGCACGGGCAACAACGTGAAGAACAACGCCGCGGGCACGAACTTCTACGTCGACGCGACCGGCTAAAACACCGCGAAGTCCGCGTTCGTCGTGTATGTCAGCAAATCGTTATAACACCAGCTTCGTCGGCGCGCGGCAGGCGTCACACCGCTGCCCGCGCCCCGGGAGGACACAATGAAATTTGTCACTGCAATCATCAAGCCCTTCAAGCTCGACGAGGTGCGCGAGGCGCTCTCCGCAATCGGCGTGCAGGGCGTCACCGTCACCGAGGTCAAGGGCTTCGGCCGCCAGAAGGGACACACCGAGCTGTATCGCGGCGCCGAGTATGTCGTCGACTTCCTGCCCAAGGTGAAGATCGACATCGCCGTGAAGACGGAAATCCTCAATCAAGTGATCGAAGCGATCGAGAAATCCGCCAACACCGGAAAGATCGGCGACGGCAAGATCTTCGTCTTCGACCTCGAGAAAGTCATTCGCATCCGCACCGGCGAGACCGATGCGGCTGCACTGTAGGAGAAACCGATGAAAACCCTGATTGCATTCCTCGCTTTCCTGCTCTCGGCCGACGTCGCGCATGCTGCTGAGGCGAAGCTCGACACTGGCGACACGGCCTGGATGCTGGTGTCCACCGTTCTCGTCATCATCATGATCGTGCCGGGCCTGGCGCTGTTCTACGGCGGCATGGTGCGCGCCAAGAACGTGCTCTCGGTGCTCATGCAGGTGCTGGTGATCTTTTCGATGATGTCGATCCTGTGGGCGCTGTTCGGCTACAGCCTGGCGTTCAGCGAGGGCAACAGCTTCATCGGCGGCTTCGGCAAGGCCTTCCTCTCGGGCATCACGCCGGACAGCCTGCAAGGCACCATTCCCGAGCTGCTGTTCGCGGCCTTTCAGCTCACGTTTGCGGCGATCACCCCGGCGCTGATCGTCGGCGCTTTCGCCGAGCGGATGAAGTTCTCCGCGGTGCTGTGGTTCATGGCGCTGTGGCTGTTCGTCTGCTACGTGCCGATCGCGCACATGGTGTGGGGCGGCGGCTGGATCGGCGGCATGGGCGCGATCGACTTCGCCGGCGGCACGGTGGTGCACATCAATGCCGGCGTCGCCGGCCTGGTGGCGGCCATCGTGCTCGGCAGGCGCAAGAGCTACGGCAGGCTGGCGATGCCGCCGCATAACCTGACCTTCACGCTCACCGGCGCGACCCTGCTGTGGGCCGGTTGGTTCGGCTTCAATGCGGGCAGCGCCGTTGCGGCCAACGGCAGCGCGGCGCTGGCGATGATGAATACCCAGCTCGCCACCGCCGCCGCGGTGCTCGGCTGGACCCTCGCCGAATGGAATACCAAGGGCAAGCCGAGCCTGCTGGGTGCCGCGTCCGGTGCGATCGCGGGCCTGGTCGCGATTACCCCGGCCTGCGGCAACGCCGGGCCGATGGGGGCGATCGTCCTCGGCGCGGTCGCCGGCATCGCCTGCTTCTGGGCAGTGGCTTACCTGAAGAGGATGTTCGGCTACGACGATTCGCTCGACGTGTTCGGCGTGCACGGCGTCGGCGGCATCGTCGGTGCGATCGGCATCGGCATCCTCGCCGCACCAGGCCTCGGCGGCGCCGGCTTCGGCGGCGAGATCAAGAGCATCGGCGGACAGCTCGCCGCCCAGTTCGCGGGGGTTGGCTTCACGATCGTCTATACCGCGATCGCGACATTCATCATCCTCAAGCTGGTCGACATGTTTACCGGCCTGCGCGTCGGCGACGAGCAGGAGACCGAGGGGCTCGATATCGCCGAGCACGGCGAGAGCGCCTACAGCTGATCCGCCGGAGCTCCGGCAACGCGACGGGGCGCCCGCGGGCGCCCCGTTTACTTTCAGTCGGGGCAGAGCTTGCCGAGCAACGCCATGAGGCGGGCGCGCTCGGCGTTCGACAGGCGCATGGTGACGCGCGCTTCGTGCTCGGCGATGCGGCGCTTGACGCGCGTCAGCAGCAGACGACCGGGGCGCGTCAGCCACAGCGCGTTGGTGCGCCGGTCATCCCCCTTGCGCCGCTCGATCCAGCCGCGCGCCTCAAGCGCATCCAGCACGCCGACCATAGTGGAGCGATCGAGCGCCATCGCCTGCGCGAGGCGGCTCTGCGTCACACCCGGATTGGCCTCGATCAGCAGCAGCAGGCCGGCACGCCCCGGCGAGAGCTCCGGAATGCTCGCCGCAAAGTCGCGAAACAGCTCCTGCTGCGCGCGCCGCAAGCGATAGCCGATCAGCCCCGAAAGCTCACCCTGTGCAAGGCGCGGCGCGACCGGCCGCCGCTCAGCGACGCGGCGCTTCATGAGATTGACGCATGATTCGTTTGTGACCCAAACAGTTTGACGCTCGAACCTTCAGGCCGCTAGCATGCCAGAACAGGATCCGCATGCCTGCCTCGAGTCGACCGCCACCCCGTTGAGCGGCTACGCCCATGAACGCGGCCGAAATTCTGCTGGGTGAAGACGCGCTGACACGGCACGGCCAGCGCATCGCGCTGATCTGCGGCGACGAGGCGCTGTCCTACCGCGAACTGGCCGGCCGGGTGCGGCGCGCGGCGCACGCGATCGCCGCGCTGGGCGTGCGTCCTGGCGATCGGGTGCTGCTGCTGATGCGCGACACGGTCGAGATGGCGACGGCCTGGCTGGGCATCGTGCGTGCGGGTGGGGTGGCGGTCGCGCTCAACACCAAGCTCTCGGAGGACGATTACCGGCATATCCATAGCGACAGCGCCGCGCGCATCACGCTGATCGAGGATGTCTTCGCCGCGGCGCGGCCCGATTTGACGCGCGAATTCGCGGCGCAGGGCGGGTTGGCGATTGCCGGCGCCAGCGGCATCACGCAGGCCGTGGACTGGCGCGCGGCACTGGCGGCGGCGCGCGAAGATGCCCCGCCCTTCGACGCGCGCCCGGACGACCCCGCGTTCTGGCTCTACTCCTCCGGCACCACCGGCCGGCCCAAGGGCATCATTCACACGCAGGGCAATCTGCTCTGCGCGGGCATGGGGCAGCGCGAAGTGCTGGCACTCGGGCCGGGCGACCGGGTGCTGGCGACCTCGAAGCTTTTCTTTTCCTACGCGCTCGAGCACGGCCTGCTCGGACCGCTTTCGATTGGCGCCACCGCCATCCTGTATCCGGACTGGGCGGACCCCGAGGCGATCTGCGCGCTGGCCGAGCGCCGGCGTCCTAGGGCGTTCTACAGCGTGCCGTCGTTCTACCGTCGGCTGCTCGAAGTGCCGCAAGACAAGCGATCGGCACTCGCCGACGTGCGCTACTTCGTGTCGGCCGGCGAGCGGTTGCCCGTCTCGGTCAACGAGGCCTGGCAGCGTGCGACGGGGCGGGAGATTCTGGGCCTGTACGGCATGTCGGAAACCTTTTGCGTCGCGATGATGACGCCGCCCGGCACGGTGCGCGGCCCGCGTACCGGCAAGCCGTTGAGCGGCGTCGTCGCGCAGCTGCGCGATGAGAGCGGCGCCGAGGTGGGCGTCGGCAAAGCGGGCGTGCTCTGGGTGCGCCACCCGGCGCTCGCCCTCGGCTACGCCAATCGGCCGCAGGCGACGCGCGAGCAGTTCATCGACGGCTGGTTCTGTACGCGCGACGTGTTCGTGCGCGATGCCGACGGCTTTTATGCGCACCAGGGCCGATCGGACGACTTCATCAAGGTTGCCGGACAATGGGTGCAGCCGGGTGATGTCGAAGAAGCGGTTCTCGGTGCGCCCGAGATTGCCGAAGCGGCCTGCGTGCCCGTCACCGACGAAGCGGGGTTCGAACGGCTTGCCCTGTTTGTGGTGCCGTCGGCGGCCGCCGAGTCCGCGCTGACGGCCGCGCAGAATGCCTGCGAGGCCGCGTTGCCCCGTTTCAAGCGGCCGCGCTGGGTGCGTACCGTGTCGGAAATTCCGCGCACTGCGACCGGAAAGATGCAGCGCTTCAAGCTGCGCGAAATGCTGGAGCGCGAACTGGGCGCACGAGGCTAGAATCCGCCTTCTTTAGACCAATCCGAACGACGGGAAGTCATGGCATACGCGATTCCGCTGTGGAGCCCACCCGCGCTGCCGGTGAGCGAGAGCAAAGAGCTTTTCCCGGTGCGGCGCATTTTCTGCGTGGGTCGCAATTACGTCGAGCACCAAAAGGAAATGGGCGGCGACGGCCGCGAAGCGCCGTTCTTCTTCATCAAGTCGGCGCATGCACTCGTGCCGCCCGGCGGCAAAGTCTGCTATCCGCCCAAGACCTCCAATCTGCACTACGAAACGGAAATGGTCGTCGCCATCGCGAAAGGTGGTCGTCGCATTCCGGTCGAGCAGGCAAACGCCCATGTATTCGCCTACGGCGTGGGCCTGGACATGACGCGCCGCGACCTGCAGCAGTGGGGAAAAGACCATGGACGGCCCTGGGATTTCGGCAAGGATTTCGACCAGGCAGCCCCGTGTAGCGCGCTGGCGCCTGCATCGCGCATCGGCCATCCGCACAAGGGCGCGATTCGCCTCGTGGTGAACGACAAGCTGCGCCAAGACGCCGATCTTTCGGACATGATCTGGTCGGTGCCGGAGCAGATCGCGTACCTGTCCGAGTACTACCACCTCGAGCCGGGTGATCTGATTTTCAGTGGCACGCCCGCTGGCGTCGGCGCGGTGAAACCCGGTGACCGTTTGCTGGCGACGGTAGACGGTGTCGGCTCGCTCGAGGTCACGATCGCACCGGCTGAGTAAGCCGGCGCCCGCGATCCGCAAAACCGCAGGCGTCGCCCGCGATGGAGCTCTACACCTACTTTCGCAGCTCTGCGGCGTTCCGCGTGCGCATCGCGCTAAATCTGAAAGGGTTGCCGTACACCGCGCACACGGTTCACCTGCGCAAGGGCGAACAGCGCGCGCCGGGCTACCTCGCGATCAATCCGCAGGGTCTGTTGCCCACCCTCGTCATCGACGGCCAGCACCTCGCTCAGTCGCTCGCCATTCTCGAGTATCTCGAGGAGCGCCATCCAGAACCGGCTCTGCTGCCGGACGATGCGCTCGAGCGTGCCCGGGTACGTGCGCTCGCCGACCTGGTGGCCTGCGAAATCCACCCGCTGAACAATCTGCGCACGCTCGAGTACCTGCGCACCCATCTCGGTCAGGACGAGGCAGGCGTAGCCCGCTGGTACCGTCACTGGATCGCCGATGGCCTGGAGAAGCTCGAGGCGGTGCTGGTGCGGGACGGCGGCACCGGAAGCTACTGCCACGGCGACCGGCCGACGATTGCCGACTGCTGCCTGGTGCCACAGATCTTCAATGCCCGGCGCTTCGACAGCGACCTATCGCCCTACCCGACGGCCATGCGCATCTTCGAAGCCTGCATGAAGCTCGACGCCTTTCAGCGCGCCCAGCCCTCGGCGCAGCCCGACGCAGAGTGAGCCGGCTGGGCGCTGAACGCCACATTTTGCTGCGAGAAGGAGAACTGGGACATGCAACTGGACGGAAAGAAAGCAATCGTGACCGGAGGTGCCTCGGGTATCGGCAAGGCAACGGCGCTTGAACTCGCGCGCGCCGGCGCACAGGTTTACCTCGGCGACATCGACGAAGCCGGCGCCGCTGCCGTGGAGAAGGAAGCGAAAAAGGACGGGCTGAAGGTGGAATTCGTCAAACTCGACCTGACCAACGAAGCTTCCATCGACCAGTTCGCCGCCGACGTGCTCAAACGTGCCGGCGGCCGCATCGACGTGCTGGTCAATGCCGCGGGCTGGGGTCGGGTGCAGCCCTTCGTCGAAAATCCGCCGGAGTTCTGGGACCAGGTGCTGGCGATCAACCTCAAGGGGCCGATCCGCCTGACGCAAAAACTGCTGCCGTCTATGTTCGAGGCACGCAGCGGAAAGATCATCAACATTTCGAGCGACGCAGGGCGCGTCGGCAGCCTCGGCGAAACCGTCTACTCGGCGGCCAAGGGCGGCGTGATCGCGTTCACCAAGTCGCTGGCGCGCGAGGCAGCGCGCTTCGGCGTCAACGTCAACTGCGTCTGCCCGGGTCCGACCGACACGCCGCTGTACAACCGCGTTCCGGAGAAGATCCGCGAGGCGTTCCTGCGCGCGATCCCTTTCCGCCGCGTTGCACAGCCGCAGGAGGTCGCCGACGCCATCTTGTTCTTCGCGAGCAGCCGCTCCAACTACGTGACCGGGCAGATTCTCAGCGTGAGCGGGGGCCTCACCCTGGCGGGCTAGTCACCTCCTGGATCCGATGCGCGCGGCGCGCCGCGCGCATCGTCCTCGCCGCCTCAGCACTGCTCCCACGGCAGGCCGTCGTGACGCCAGCCGGCCAGTGAATTGCGCTGGTGCCTGTCGTTCAGCTCGCCCTCGAAGCCGTGTACGACGTTGTACACACGCGTGAATCCAGCACGCTCCAGCTCTTCGCCGGCTTCATTGGAGCGGTTGCCACTGCGGCAGATCAGGACGATGGGCCGCATCGTATGGTTCGTCCCCGCGAGCTTTTTTACTTGGCCGACAAAGTGCGGGTTGATGAGCCAGTCCGGCCCGTCGTTCCAGGCGACGTGCAGCGCACCGACCGGGTGGCCGACGAACAGGTACTCCATCTCGCTGCGGCAATCGATGAACAGCGCGTCCGGATTGCGCCCGAGAAACTCGAACGCGGACTTTGGGTCGAGATGCTCCATGCGAAGGAAGTCCTTGAAAGAGCGGGCATTATAGGTCGTTTCGGGTTGACAGTGCTGCATTGTCTCGGCACACTGCGACGGGTGTGCAGGGCCTGCACACCTACAGCGGCGCCGATTTGATGGTTCAGCTTGCGGGCGCCAAACCGACGTCACTTGGACGACGGGGAAACAAATTCCGCTAAAGAGACGTGCACCGAAGCCCGTTTCTGGCGCGAGCTGAACGGGCTTTTGTATTTTTGCGCTGCCATGAGCCAACCCGCCCACACTGCGAAACTCGATGCCCTGCTTGCCGAGCGCATCCTGATGCTCGACGGCGCAATGGGCACCATGATTCAGCGCGAGCGCCTCGCCGAGGCGGACTATCGTGGCGCACGCTTCCGCGACTGGTCGCAGGAGCTGCGCGGCAACAACGATCTGCTCGTGCTGACGCAGCCCGATCTCATCCAGCGCATCCATGCCGACTACCTGCGCGCCGGCGCCGACATCATCGAGACCAACACTTTCAACGCCACCGCCGTTTCGATGGCCGACTACGGCCTGGAGGCGCTCGTCCGAGAGCTGAACCTCGAGGCGGCGCGCCTGGCGAAGGCGGTCGCGCGCGAATGGGAGTCCAAGGATCCGGCGCGACCGCGTTTCGTCGCCGGCGTGCTCGGTCCGACCAGTCGTACCGCTTCGCTTTCGCCCGACGTCAACGATCCGGGCTATCGCGCGGTGAGCTTCGACGACTTGGTGACGACCTATGCTGAGGCCGTCGATGCGCTGATCGAAGGTGGCGTCGATCTGGTCCTCGTCGAAACGGTGTTCGACACGCTGAACGCCAAGGCGGCGCTGTTCGCCATCGAGACGGCGTTCGAGGCGCGCGGGCTGCGCCTGCCGGTCATGGTGTCCGGCACGATCACCGATGCGAGCGGACGCACGCTGTCCGGGCAAACCACCGAGGCGTTCTACAACTCGATCCGCCACGCCCGCCCCATCGCGATCGGCCTCAATTGTGCGCTCGGAGCGCGCGAGCTACGGCCGTACATCGAAGAACTGGCGGGCATTGCGGAAACCCATGTTTCCTGCCACCCCAACGCTGGCCTGCCCAACGCCTTCGGCGAGTACGACGACACGCCCGAGTCGATGGCGCAGGCGATGGGCGAATGGGCGCGTGAAGGCTGGCTCAATCTCGCCGGCGGTTGCTGTGGCACTACGCCCGAGCACATCGCGGCGATCGGCGACGCGCTCGCCGCGATCAAGCCGCGGATCATTCCGGACCTGAAGCCGGCGCTGCGCCTCGCCGGCCTCGAGCCGTTCAACGTCGACGACGATTCGCTGTTCGTCAACGTGGGCGAGCGCACCAATGTGACCGGATCGAAGGCCTTCGCGCGGCTGATCCTCGCCGAGGACACGGCCGGCGCGCTCGCCGTCGCGCGTCAGCAGGTGGAGAACGGCGCGCAGGTGATCGACATCAACATGGACGAGGCGATGCTCGACTCGGAGAAAGCCATGGTCAGCTTTCTCAACCTGCTCGCCGCCGAGCCCGACATCTCGCGCGTCCCGCTCATGATCGACTCGTCGAAGTGGAGCGTGATCGAGGCGGGCCTCAAGTGCGCGCAGGGCAAGTGCATCGTCAATTCGATCAGCCTGAAGGAGGGCGAGGCGCCATTCCTGCGCCAGGCACGGCTCGCGCGCCGCTACGGCGCCGCGGTGGTGGTGATGGCCTTCGACGAGCAGGGCCAGGCCGACACGCTCGAGCGGCGCAGGGCGATCTGCGAGCGTTCCTACCGGCTGCTCGTCGAGCATGCCGACTTTCCACCGGAAGACATCATCTTTGACCCGAACATCTTCGCCGTGGCGACCGGTCTGGAGGAGCACGCGAACTACGGCATCGATTTCCTGGAGGCAACGCGCTGGATCCGGACCAATCTGCCGCAGGCGCGCGTTTCGGGCGGCGTGTCGAACCTGTCGTTCTCGTTCCGCGGCAATGACGCGGTGCGCGAGGCGATGCACACGGCATTCCTATACCACGCGATCCGCGCCGGCCTGTCGATGGGTATCGTCAACGCCGGTCAGCTGGGCGTGTACGAAGAATTGGATAGTGCGCTTCGCGAGCGCGTCGAAGACGTGATCTTCAATCGGCGCGCGGATGCCACCGAGCGGCTGATCGAGTTCGCGAACACGGTCAAGGCGGGCGGCAAGCAGCGCGTACGCGACGACGCATGGCGACGCGGCACGGTCGAAGAGCGGCTGACGCATGCGCTGGTGAACGGGATCTCGGACTACGTGGTCGATGACACCGAGCAAGCGCGGCAGAAGGCGGCGCGGCCCATCGAGGTGATCGAGGGTCCGCTGATGGATGGCATGAACGTGGTGGGCGACCTGTTCGGCGCCGGCAAGATGTTCCTGCCGCAAGTCGTCAAGTCGGCGCGCGTCATGAAGCAGGCGGTCGCGCACCTGGTGCCGTACATCGAGGCCGAAAGAGCGGCTTCCGGCGCCGCACCGAAGCCCAAGGGCAAGGTCGTCATCGCGACGGTGAAGGGGGATGTCCACGACATCGGCAAGAACATCGTTTCCGTCGTCCTGCAATGCAACAACTACGAGGTGGTGAACCTCGGCGTGATGGTGCCGGCGCAGAAGATCCTGGAAACCGCGCGGCGCGAGAACGCGGACGTCGTCGGGCTGTCCGGCCTGATCACGCCCTCGCTCGACGAAATGGCCCACGTCGCGCGTGAGATGGAGCGCGAAGGTTTTGCCATCCCGCTGCTCATCGGCGGCGCGACGACCTCGCGCGCGCATACCGCGGTGCGCATTGCGCCCAATTACTCCGCGCCGGTGATCTACGTGGCCGACGCGTCGCGCAGCGTGCCGGTCGTGCAGAACCTGCTTTCGGCCGAGGCGTGCGATGCCTACGTCGCCGAGGTGCGTGCCGACTACGAGCGCGTTCGCGTACAGCACGCAGCAAAAAAGGGGCCCGGACCGCTGCACCCGATCGCGGAGGCGCGTGCCCGCGGCCTGAAGACCGATTGGGCGGAATACCGCCCGCCCGTTCCGTTGCGCCCGGGACTCACGGTGCTGCGCAACTACCCGCTCGAGAAACTGGTTCCGGTCATCGACTGGACGCCGTTTTTCCAGGCCTGGGAGCTCGCAGGACGTTTTCCGAAGATCCTCGACGACCCTGTGGTGGGCGAGGCCGCGCGCAAGCTCTACGCCGAGGCACGGCAGATGCTGGAGCGCATGGTGAGCGAAAAATGGCTCACCGCGCACGGTGTCTGTGGCTTGTTTCCCGCCGCGCAGGTGGATGAGGACGACATTGCCATCTACGCCGACGACACGCGCCGCACGGTGCGCATGACTTGGCACAACCTGCGTCAGCAGAATCACAAACCGACAGGGCGTCCGAACCTGTGCCTTGCGGATTTTGTCGCACCGGCGGCGAGCGGCGTGCCGGACTGGATCGGCGCCTTCGCGGTAACGGCGGGTGGCGGCATCGACGCGCGGGTCGCGCAGTTCGAGGCGCAGCACGACGACTATTCGGCGATCATGCTCAAGGCGCTCGCCGACCGGCTGGCGGAGGCCTTTGCCGAGCACCTGCACGCACGTGTACGGCGCGAGTTTTGGGGCTACGCGGCAAACGAGCGGCTCGACAACGAGGCAGTGATCGAAGAAGCCTACCGGGGCATCCGGCCGGCACCCGGTTACCCCGCTTGTCCGGACCACACCGCGAAAGAGGGGCTCTTTGCGTTACTCGGGGCGGGCGAGAACACCGGCATGCTGCTGACCGAGTCGTTTGCCATGCTGCCTGCGGCGTCGGTATCCGGCTTTTACTTTTCGCATCCGGAGTCGAGCTACTTCGCGATCGGCAAGGTCGGCGAAGACCAGGTCGCCGACTACGCGCGGCGCAAGGGTGTCAGCGTGGCGGAAGCGGAACGCTGGCTTGCGCCGGTGCTGGCCTACGAGCCGCGTGGCACGGCTGCGCAGGCGCTGCCGCTATAGAATCGCGGTTTTCCAGCGGAGCATTTTATGGGCAAGGGCGACAAGCGCACGCGACGCGGCAAGATCTACCGTAGCAGCTACGGCAACAAGCGGCCGCAGCGCAAGAAGAAGAACCAGAAGAAGACTGCCTGAGGCCGTTCGCCGTCATGCCCGCAAGCGCAAAGCTGTTCCTCGCGCTCGGTGCAGCGTTGGCCGCCTGCGGCGTCGCGCTTGGCGCGTTCGGCGCGCACGCGCTCAAGGCGCGCCTCTCGGCCGACCAGCTCGCCCTCTGGAACACCGCCACCCAGTACCTATTCTGGCACGCGCTCGGCGTGCTGGCCGTAGGGTTTGCCTGCGCGCAACTGCCTGACAGCGCCTGGCTGCGCACCGCCGGGGCGCTGCTCGCCGCTGGGATCGTGCTGTTCTCCGGCAGCCTGTACCTGCTCGCGCTCGGCGCGCCCCGCGGGTTCGGCGCGGTTACCCCAATCGGTGGCCTGGCGTTCTTCCTAGGGTGGGTTGCGCTCGCGCTCGGCGCGCTGCGCGCCTAGCGCGCCTCAAGCTCTTCCGGCCCCAGGCCGGCGTCATCGGGCACCTGCAGGGTGCGGCTTAGCACGAGGTACTGGGAGAGCGGCCAGCTCGCAAGCGTGCGCTCGAGTGCCGCCAGGTGCGCAGGCTCGACGTAGCCAACGAGCACACGTGCCGGGCGCTGCTCGCGCAGCAGGCGCGCCAGCCGCACCTGCAGCTCGGCGCGGCCAGTGCAGCACGGACAGCTTTGCAGCTCGAGCACGGCCCAGTCGGAACGCTCGGCGGCGAGCCGGGCGAGCAGCGCACGTGCGCGGTCATGTTCTTCGCCCACGCAGATATGAACGGGGGTCCGGCTCACCGGCGCCAGAACGCCGGGGTGAGAAGAACAAACACGGTCATCAGCTCGAGCCGCCCCAACAGCATGGCGAAGGTGCAGATCCACGTCTGGAAATCATCCAGGATCGCGTAGTTGGAAGCGGGGCCAACTTCGCCGAGTCCGGGACCAAGGTTGTTGAGGCAGGCCGCCGCGGCCGAAAACGCCGTCATGAAATCGAGCTCGGTCGCCGTCAGCAGCATGGTGATCATCGTCAGCGTCGCGCCGTAAACCAGCATGTACGCGAGCACCGCAAAGATGATGTTGTTGTCCACGACCTGTCCGCCGAGCTTCACGGATATCAGTGCCCGTGGATGCACGATGCGCATCATCTCGCGCAGCGCCTGCTGGAACATGAGCAGCGCGCGCATCATCTTGATGCCGCCGCCGGCGGACCCCGAGCAGGTGCTGAAGGTGCACAGCATCAGCATCCACAGCGGCGCGAACACCGGCCAGATCGCGTAATCCGTAGTGGAGTAGCCTGTGGTCGTCGCGACCGAAACGACGTTGAACAGTGCGTAGCGCGCCGTCGCTGCAAAATCGTCGTGCATGCCGTGCAGGAATAGGTAACCGGCGATGACCGCGACGCTGGCACCGCAGACGCTGAGGAACGCCCGGGCCTCCGCATCGAAGCGGTACGGCCGCAGCGAGATGCGCCGCAGCGCCACGAAGTGGGTGCCGAAACTGATCCCGGCAGCCAGCATGAACGCGACCGCGAGGCCCTCGATGAGCGGCGAGTTCCAGTACGCGAAGCTCGCGTCGTGCGAGGAAAAACCGCCCAGCGCAACCGTGGTGAAGGCGTGCATCATGGCATCCAGAGAGCTCATCCCGGCAAAGGCATAAGCCAGGCCGCAAACAACCGTGAGCAGCAGGTACACCAGCCACAGGCCCTTGGCTGTCTGCGCGATGCGCGGCGTGAGTTGCTGCTCCTTCATCGGCCCCGGCGTTTCCGCCTTCAGCAGCTGGCGGCCGCCGACGCCGAGCAGCGGCAGGATCGCCACCGCGAGCACGATGATGCCCATGCCGCCGATCCACTGCAGCATGCAGCGCCAGACGTTGATCGACGGTGGCAGGTCGTCTAGACCGGAGAGCACCGTCGCACCGGTCGCGGTCAGCGCAGACATGGTCTCGAAATAGGCATCGGTGAAGCTCAGGCCCGGCAGATAGACCAGCAGCGGCACCGTGGCGAAGGCCGGCAGCACCGACCACACCAGTACGACGAACAGAAAGCCGTCGCGCGGCTGCAGCTCGCGCCGTCCGCCGCGCGTCAGGACCCAGCCCAGGCCGCCGGACAGGCCGGTCGCCAGAATGGCGAGGTCATAGGCGCCCTCCGCACCGTCCTCCATTGTGAGCGATACGCCGAGCGGCAGCAGCATGGCGAGCGCGAAGATCGCGACCACCACGGACAGCAGGTTAAATACGGTCGCAAAGCGGCCCATCGGCATCGAGGCGTCGCGCTTAGAGGAAGCGCACGCCGACCTGGAACAGCTTCTCGACCCGCGGCAGCGTCTTCTTGTCCGCGACAAACACGATGACGTGATCCTCGGCCTCGATCACCGTGTCGTGATGCGCCATGAGCACCTCGTCGCCGCGCACGATGGCGCCAATCGTCGTGCCGCTCGGCAGGTCGATGTCCTCCACCCGCCGGCCGACCACTTTGCTCGATTCGCGGTCGCCGTGTACCACGGCCTCGAGCGCTTCCGCCGCGCCGCGCCGCAGACTGTGCACCGCCACGACGTCACCGCGACGCACATGCGCGAGCAGCTTGCCGATGGTCGCCTGTGCGGGAGAGATCGCGATGTCGATCTCCCCGCTTTGCAGCAGGTCGACATACGAGCGCCGGTTGATGAGCGCCACGACGCGTCGCGCCCCGAGCCGCTTGGCGAGCAACGAGCTCATGATGTTGTTCTCGTCGTTGTTCGTCACGGCGACGAACAAGTCCATGTCGCCGATGCCCTCCTGCACCAGGAGCTCCTCGTCGGTGGCGTCGCCATTGAGCACCAGCGCCTCGTGCACACGCGCCGCCAGCATCTCGCAACGCCGCTTGTTGTGCTCGACGACCCGCACCGAGTAGTCACGTTCCAGCGCGCGCGCCAGACGCTGGCCGATATTGCCGCCGCCGGCCACCATGATGCGCCGCACCGGCCGGTCCATGCGGCGCAGCTCGCGCATCACCTTTCGGATATCGCGCGACGCAGCGAGACAGAACACTTCGTCGTCCACCTCGATCACGGTAGCGCCGTCCGGGACGATCGGGTGGTTGCGCCGAAAGATGGCCACGATGCGCGTGTCCACGTTCGGAATGTGCGATCGGATTTCCTTCACCGGATGACCGACCATCGGCCCGCCTTGATAGGCGCGCACCGCGACCAGACTGACGACACCGTCGGCGAAGTCGAGTACCTGCAGCGCCTCGGGAAACTCGATCAGTTTGACGATGTACTCGGTCAGCACCTGCTCCGGACAGATCGACAGGTCGACCTCGAAGCCCTCGGCGCCGAGCAGCCGTTCGTCGTTTAGGAAATCGGTCGCCCGCACGCGTGCGACGCGTCGCGGCACGTTGAACATGCGCGCCGCGATTTTGCAGGCCGCCAGGTTGGTTTCGTCACTCTGCGTGACCGCGATCAGCAAGTCGGCGTCATCGGCGCCAGCCTCCGAAAGCACCGACGGGTGCGCAGCGCTGCCCGTGACCGTACGCAGATCGAGGCGGTCCTGCAGCGCGCGCAGACGCGGCGGGTCGATGTCGACCACCGTGATGTCGTTCTGCTCCGAAACCAGACTTTCGGCGACCGAGCCACCGACTTGGCCGGCGCCGAGGATGATGATCTTCACGCGGGCGCGTCGTTTCGATTACGCGTTACGCTGCGCAGGGCGCGCATTGTAGACCGTTTAGACGCATTTGCCCGCAGGCCCGACCGCGCCTAGGCTTCCTCGCGCCGGCCGACCTGCAAGCCGAGCGCTTTCAGCTTGCGGTACAGATGCGTGCGCTCGAGACCCGACCGCTCGGCAACGCGAGACATGCTGCCGCCCTCGCTCGCCAGCAGGCGCTCGAAATAGCGCCGCTCGAAGTCTTCACGTGCCTCGCGGTACGGGCGGTCGAAATCGAACGCCGGCGCCACGGCTTCCGCAGGCGGGGGCGCCCGTCCCGCCAGCGCGCGCTCGACGTCCTCGAGTTGGATTTCCTCCTCCAGCGTGGAAAAGGCAAGATCGCGGACAACGGCTTCCAGCTCGGCGAGATTCCCGGGCCAGCTGTGGTGCCGCAGCGCATTCAGCGCCGCGATCGAGAATCGCCGCGACGGGCAGCTGCGCGATTCGACTAGCTGCAGCAGCATCCCCTGCGCGAGATCGGGCACGTCTTCGGCAAACTCGCGCAGCGACGGCAGCCGCAGCGTTAGCTCGGCCAGACGCTTCGCCAGCTCGGCGTCGAAGTCGTGCCGCTCGACCAGCGTCTTCGGATCGACTGGCGAAAACGATACGACGCGCGCCTTGTGGCGCACGGCGCGCGCCAGGAGGAACTCCAGGCCGCGCTGGGCCGTGCGTCCGAGCCGCGTCAGGTCGTCGATGAACAGTACGCCGCCGGCTGCGCGCGCGAGCACCTCCGACGGGGCATCGGTCAGCACGCTTTCGCCGTAAAGGAACGGCGCACCCGGCCCGACCAGCAGCCGGGCGAACAGTTCGGCGCGCAGGTCGGGCTCGCCGCGCAGCATCAGCGGACTGGCCGACTGCGCAAGCTGGGCCAGGCGCTTCCTCGTCTCGACCAGCGCCTGCGAGCGGCCCAGCGCGGCCAGCGAAAGCTCACGTGTCGGCGCAGCCTCGGCGTGGCGCAGTGCGCGATGCACCGTTGCCAGCAAACGCTGCAGCGCGATCGGCTTCTCAAGAAAATCGAGCGCACCGATGCGCGTTGCTTCCACCGCAGTCTCGATGGTGCCGTGGCCGGACATCATGATCACCGGCATGCTGAGTCGACCATTGGCCGACCACTCCTTGAGCAGCGTGATGCCGTCGGTATCCGGCATCCAGATGTCCAGCAGCACGAGATCCGGCCGCTGGCGCTCGCGCAGGCTGCGCGCAGAGGCGGCGCTTTCCGCAAGCAGTACCTGATGGCCTTCGTCCGAAAGAATCTCGGACAGCAGCTCTCGAATACCAACTTCGTCGTCTACGACAAGAATCTGCGCCATGCCTGTCCTAAGCCGCCCGTGCCGTCGTCAGCGTCTGCGCTGCGACGGGAAGCAAGATGCTCACGCGCGCCCCACCGCTCGGGAGGTTTTCAATTGCAATAGTGCCACGATGTTCGTCGATGATCTTCTTTACGATCGCCAGTCCGAGGCCCGTCCCGCGCGGCTTGGTCGTGACGTAGGGTTCGAAGATGCGGGCCATCAGCGCCTCGGGAAAGCCCCCCCCGGTATCCGAGACCGACAGTTCCACGTGGTCGTTGATGCGGGCCGTGCGCACCTCGATCACCGCGGGACGCTGCGTGTCGCCATGATGGGCGACCGCGTACTGCGCATTGCGCAGCAAATTATGAATGACCTGGCGCACCTGCATCGCATCCGCGCGCACCGGCGGTAGATCCGGGGCCAGGTAGCGGCGCAGCGACGCCACGCTCGCATCGTCGTAAAGCGCCAGCACCTCTCCGAGCAAGGTATTTAGTTCAAGGGGCACCAGCACGGGCGTCGGCAGCCGCGCGTAGTCGCGGAAATCGTCGACCATGGCCTTGAGCGCAGTGACCTGGTTGACGATCGTGCGCGTCGAGCGCCGCAGGGTTTCGGCTGCCTCGGGTGGCAGCGCATCCGCCACCTTCATTTCCAGGCGCTCGGCCGACAGCTGGATCGGCGTGAGCGGATTCTTGATCTCGTGCGCGAGACGCCGCGCAACTTCGGCCCATGCGGTCGCACGCTGCGCCTGAATCAGCTGCGTGATGTCGTCGAACACCAGCACCGTACCACCGCCGCTCGACGCAGGCAGCGCCGAGCCGCGTACCAGCAGCGTTTTGCCTGTGCCCTTCAGCTCGAGTTCGCGCTGCCAGGCCCCAGTCCCGTGCTCGACGATGGATTCGTGCACGGCCTGGGAAAAGTTGCCGAGCGCCTGGGGCCACTGCGCCAGCGGCCGGCCGGCCGCCTCGCCGAGCGCGTCGCCAAGGATCGCGGTCGCGCCGTGATTCGAAATTGACAGCGTGTGGTCCCGGTCAAAGACGAGCACACCGGTCGAGAGATTGGCCAGAATGTTCTCGAGGTGTGCTTTAGCCGTTTCCAGGGCGTCGCGATTGGCTTCGACCACACGGCGCGCCTCTTCGAGCTGCCGCGTCATCGAATTGAAGGATTCGGTCAGGACACCCAGCTCGTCGCGGCTGGTGACCGGGGCGCGACGCGAAAAATCGCCGCGGGCCACGGCCTGTGTGGCTTGGGCGAGATTGGCGAGCGGCTCGGCCAGCAGGTTCGACTGCGTCACGGCGACACCCACGGCGACGAACAGCGCCATCAGCAGCGCAAAGGTGAGCGTGACGATGTAGATGCGCTGCAAGCCCTGGCGAGCGAGGGCCAGCTGGCGGTAGTCCCGGTAGGCAACTTCGACCGCCGCTGCGCTGCGCGCAAACGTAGCCGGCACGTTCTGCCGCAGCTGCAGAAAACGCGGTTCCTCGCCGGGTATCGGAACATCAACCGGCACCACGACACGCAGCGACAGCGGTCGTCCGGAGGGCGCATCGATCGCTGCGAACATGCGGTTGGAGCGTGCCCTGCGCACTGCGTTCGGGTCGGGCAATTCGGGAATGAGACGCGAGACGTCGTCGCTCGCGCTTGCCAGTACGCGCGCGGAACTCGTCACCAGCACGGCCTCGTAGACGCCACCCTGTTCGCGCAGGCGGTTCAGCAGAGGAACCTGCGGTTCGGCGGCGCGATCCGAAAGTTCCAGCGCCATGGCACGCGCTTTCGCCTGCAGCTCAGCAAGGCGCAGGTCAATCGCCTGACGGCCGAGATCAATGCCTCCCTCCAGCGCGGCGTCCACCTTGACGTCGAACCACGATTCGATGCTGCGCGCCAGGAACTGCACGGACACGCCGTAGACGATCATGCCGGGCACCACCGCCAGCAGCGCGAAACGCGCGAGCAGGCGCAGCGTCAATCGGGTACCGAACTGCCGCGCGCGATAGCGGCGCGCCAGCGCAAACAACTGAATCACGACCAGCGTCGCAAGCAGCGCGGCCAGCGTCGCGTTGAGGGCGAGTAGCCATGGGTAGTGGCGCGCGAACAGCGTCGTATCCGCACTGGCGCTCGCCAGCAGGAATAGGCCGATGGCCGCAACGACCGCGCCTGCGATGAGGAGAAGCCTCATTGCCCGGTTGCCTCCGGCTTCACTTCGCGGCTCTCCACCGGCGCCTGAATCTGCGGGCTTCGATATGTGAAGCGGTGCCAGGCCGACTCAAAGCGCCACTCGTTGCTCGTGAGCGCACTGACCTGGATCGGTTTGGGCAGCAGCGAGACATCCAGACGCATGCGCACGGCGGCCTCGTACTGCGCTTCGGAGACCAGCGCAATGCGCTCGCCGACGACCCAGTTGCGTATCCGACGCAGCACGCCGAGCGCCTCCTCGAGCGTCGCAAACTGTAGCTCGAGCGGCCCGCTCGACAGTACGTACTGTCGCGACAGGGCATGGTAGGACAGACGCAGCTGCAGGCGCTTCGACGCTGCGCGCTCGTCAGCCCAGTACCAGCGCGGGCGCGTCATCTCGAACTCCACCAGGAAGTACAGCGGCACGCCGTTCGACAGCGCGTCGGCGAGGCGCGGCGGGAAGTCAAAAGCAAAGTCCGCCTGCAGCACAAGACCTTCGTTTGCCAGGCGCAGCGCGGCGGCACGCAGCTGGATTTCCTCCGCCTGCGCGCCAACGGCGATGGAAAAGAATGCGATCAGCAGGACCCTGCGCAGCCCGGTCAAGCAACGCGCGCGAGACCGCATTAGGTTCGCTTTTCGACGAGCGCGAAGAAAAAACCGTCCTGCCGCGCATCCGGCAGGCACTGCGCCGGACTGCCTGCAGGCAGGGGAAGGCGTTCCGCATCCGGCTGGCGGCGGAGGAACAACTCGATCACGGCATCGTTCTCCTGCGGAAACACCGAGCAGGTCACGTACAGCAATTTACCACCGGGCGCGAGCACCCGCCAAAGCGCATCGAGAATCTGTCCTTGCCGCTGCGCGAGCGCCGTGATGTCCTCCTCGCGCCGGATCCATTTGATGTCCGGGTGCCTGCGAACCACGCCTGACCCCGAGCACGGCACGTCGGCCAGCACGCGATCAAAATACCGACCGTCCCACCACGTCGCCGGCGCTTGGCAATCGGCGTTGGTCACACGGCCGGTGAGACCGAGGCGGCGGAAATTCTGCTCGATCCGCGCGCAGCGCAGGGCATCGATATCGAGCGCGGCCAGATCGACGTCCGCCGTCTCGAGAATGTGCGCACTCTTGCCGCCCGGGGCCGCGCAGGCGTCGAGCACGCGCAGTTCGGGTTTCAGATCGAGGTATTCGACCGCACGTTGTGCGCCCGCGTCCTGCACCGACAGCGCGCCCTCCATGAAACCCGGCAGGCGCTCCACCGGCACCGGGCGTGCGAGCAGGATTCCAACCGGGCCGATGCGCTCGGCAGCCAATCCTTCCGCCGCCAGCGTTTCGAGCATCGCCTGCGGCGTTGCCCGCCGGCGGTTCACCCGCAGGCACATCGGCGGATGCAGGTTGCCGGCCTCGAGCAGCTGTGCCCAGTCCGCTGGGTAGGCATCGCGCAACGCCTCGATCCACCACGCGGGATGCTGATGGCGTGCCTCTGGGTCCTGCAACAGCCGCGCCTCGAGCAGTTTTCGCTCGCGCAGAAAGCGGCGCAGCAGTGCGTTGACGAAGCCTTTCGCTGGCCACTTCTCGAGCAGTGCGCAGGCGCGCACTGCCTGATCGACGACCGTATAGGGCGCGTGACGGCCGGATTCAAGCAGATACAGCGCGCTCCAAAGCAGCGCCTCGACGAGCGCCTCGCTGCGGCCCTGTCTCGAAAGGGCGCGCACGATGGCCTGCGAACGGCCGTAGCGCCGAAGGGTTCCGTGCGTCACGTCGATCAGTGCCGCGCGCGGTGCGGCAAAACCTTCCTCCGCCGCACGCGCGATCTCGGCGGACAAGCTCTTGCCCGCGGCCACGCGCGCGATAATGCGGCTCGCGCCCTGCAGCACGTCCGCGACGCCCGCGCGCGGCGGCACCGGCTGCGCGTTCACGGCGCCGCGGTACCCAGCCGCTCACCGACCGTTACCGGTCGACCCCGCAAAAATGCGGTCGCCTCGAGCGGCTTCCCGCCAGCGCGTTGCAGGCGGCGGATTCGCAGCGCGCCCTTGCCGCAGGCCACCGTCAGACCGTCCGGCCCCACGGCAACGACGCGTCCCGGTTCGCCCGATTCATCCACCACCCCCGCGTCCCAAATCTTGACCGGCTCTCCGCCCAGCGTGCTGACCGCGCCAGGCGCGGGCCGCAGCGCACGGATCTGGCAGGCGAGCGCCTGCGCTGGGCGAGACCACTCGAGAATGCTGTCCGACTTGACGAGCTTTTGCGCGTAGCTGACGCCAGCCGCCGGCTGCGGCGTTGCGGGCAGCGTGCCTCGGCGCAGCGCGTCGAGCGCAGCGACGATCATCTCCGCACCGAGCGCCGCGAGCTTGTCGTGCAGCGAGCCTGCGTCGTCATCGTCCGCAATCGCGATTGCACGCTGCATGAGCATCGGGCCGGTATCCAGCCCGCTGTCCATCTGCATGATCGTGATGCCGGTTTCCGTATCACCCGCCATGATGGCGCGCTGGATCGGCGCGGCGCCGCGCCAGCGCGGCAGCAAAGAGGCATGAATGTTGATCGCGCCCCGCGGCGCGATATCGAGCACCGCTTGCGGAAGGATTAGGCCGTAGGCCGCGACGACCAAGACCTCCGGGGCCGCCGCGGCGATGCGCGCAGCGTCCGCAGACTTGCGCAGACTCGTCGGCTGGTAGACCTCGAGGCTGCGCGCCAACGCATAACGCTTGACGGCCGATTGCGTCGCGCGCAGTCCGCGTCCGGAAGGTCGATCCGGTTGCGTCAGGACCAGCGCAATCTCGTGCCGGGCCTCGAGCAGGCCGGCGAGCGCACGCTCGGCGAATTCAGGCGTACCGGCGAAAACGATGCGCACAGCGATTAGCGAGCAATCATCCGGTTGCTGCCCACGCCGCTCGCCCCGGATGCACGCTGCCGGCCTCAGGGCTCGCGCCGGCCGTCAGGCGCTCTTCTTGAGTTGCTTGGCGAGCTTGGTGCGTACGCGCTGCTGCTTGAGCTGGGACAGGTACTCGACGAACACCTTGCCGCGGAGGTGATCCATCTCGTGCTGCAGGCAGACGGACAACAGCCCCTGCGCCTCGAGCGTAAATGGATGGCCGTTCTGGTCGTAGGCGCGCACTTTTACCCGCTCGGCGCGCGGCACCGCCTCGTACACGGTTGGCACCGACAGGCAACCCTCCTCAATGTCCGACACGCCGTGCGACTCGAGGATCTCCGGATTCACGAGCACGATCAGCGAATCGCGTCGCTCCGAGACGTCGATCACGATCACCTGCTTGTGGACGTCGACCTGCGTCGCGGCAAGCCCGATTCCCGGTGCGGCGTACATGGTTTCGGCCATGTCGGCGACGAGTTGCTTGAGCCCTTCATCGAAGACCGTCACGGCCGCGGCCACCTTATGCAGCCGGGCATCCGGATAGCGAAGAATGTGCAGTAGTGCCATGAAACGACTAGAAAACGCTTGCAAATTTAATAGATTAGAGGCAGCATTTCACGCGGCATGTAAGCTGTCTCGGGTTTGTGCTAGATTTGCGCCGATCGCCAGAAATTCAAGCCTTCCCGGGCACTTAGACCACGATCGGGGGTGCTATGTTCAAGCAATTGGGAAAGTCTATCACAGCGCTCGCCTTCGCCCTGGGCGGCTTGGCGGCGTTAACCGCGGGCGCCGCGCCACCGAAATCGGCGGTGGTGAAGGCCGACGCACCGGACAGCTACACGGTCGTTAAAGGGGACACGCTGTGGGACATCGCCGGCCGCTTTACGGATACGCCGTGGCGCTGGCCAGAGCTGTGGGACCTCAACAAGGACCAAATCAAGAACCCCCACTTGATCTACCCGGGCGATGTCATCCGCCTCGACCGACTGAGCGGACGGCTGTCGATCGCCGGACAGCGTGATCCCAACCGGCTCTCGCCCCGCATCCGTGACGAAGGCTCGACGGAAAAGGCTATTCCGAGCATTCCGGCGTCGATCATCGAGCCGTGGCTCTCACGTCCTCTCGTCGTGGAGCCTGATGGCCTCGACAACGCCCCGACCATCGTTGCGACCGAGGACAACCGGGTCGTGATTGCTACCGGCAGCCGCGCGTACGTATCGGGAATGGCCGAAGGCAAGCCCGACTCGGGATGGTACGTCTACCGCCAGGGTAAGGCGCTGGTGGACCCGGACACCGAGCAGACGCTGGGTTTCGAGGCAATGTACCTGGGCACGGCCCGCCAGCTGCGCGCCGGAGATCCGGCGACCGTGGAGCTGACCAGTACGACCGAAGAAGTCGGCAGGGGCGACAAGTTGATACCGATCGGCAAGCCCGAGGTGGTGACCTACGCGCCGCATGCGCCGTCGACCTTCGTCAAGGGCCGCGTCATTTCGATCTACGGCGCGCGCGGCCGCCTCGCCGAAGAAGGACAGTCGGCGATCGTCGCCCTGAACCGCGGTGCTGCGAACGGACTCGAAGTCGGCCACGTGCTTGCGCTCTATACGCAGAGCAACACGGTGAAGGTCGCCAACGGCGGCACGCTGCAGACCCCCGAGGAGCGCTACGGGCTGGTGTTCGTGTTCCGCGTGTTCGAGCGTGTCTCCTACGCGCTGGTGATGAAGGTCAGGCGGCCCGTCAACAATCTGGATATCGTTCAGACGCCCTGACCGGGCGGCCCACGTGCCGAACCGTCGACAGGCCCGTCGTCCCCAGGCGGGCGCCGCCGCGGAGCGCCCGCGCGGATGACGGCGGACGCCGGGCTGGCAAGCTGGCTACGTCTGACACTCGCACCTGGCCTCGGTCCCGCAAAAATCCGCGCGTTGCTCACGCGCTATGGCCTGCCCGAGCAGGTTCTAGCGGCGCCGCACCGCGAACTCGTCTCCGTCGTCCCGGCCAGCGCCCTCGAGGCGCTCGAATCGAACGCGCTGGACGCCGCCGTCGAGCGCGCCCTGGCATGGAGCCAGCAACCCGGCTGCGCAATCGTCACGCTTGGCGACGCGGCCTACCCCAGCCGCTTGCTGGAAACTTCCGACCCGCCTTCGCTGCTCTATATTCGCGGCAATCCGGACGTCCTGAGGCGGCCTTCGCTCGCCATCGTCGGCAGCCGCAACGCCACCGCGCAGGGCGCGCGGAACGCCGAGCGCTTTGCGCGCGCGTTCAGCGACGCGGGCCTGAGCATCGTCTCAGGCCTTGCGCTGGGCATCGACGGCGCGGCCCACCGCGGTGCACTCGAAGGTCGAGGTTCGACCGCCGCGGTGCTCGGCACGGGCGTCGACATCGTTTATCCTGCACGTCATGTCGATCTGGCCGAGGCGATCGCGGCACACGGTGCGTTGGTGAGCGAGTTCCCGCTCGCCACACAGCCTGCAGCGGGACATTTTCCGCGACGCAACCGCCTGATCAGCGGTTTGACCCTGGGTTGCCTGGTCGTCGAGGCCGCACTCGAATCGGGTTCGCTCATCACCGCGCGCGCGGCGCTGGAGCAAGGCCGCGAGGTGTTCGCGATCCCCGGTTCGATTCATTCGCCGCTCTCGAAGGGCTGCCATGCACTGATCAAGTCCGGCGCCAAGCTCGTCGAGAGCGCGGAAGACGTGCTGAGCGAACTGTCAGCGCTCTTGCCGCGCAGCGTGGCGGCGCGATCCACCGCCCCCCTCGCGAGCCCTGATGCGCCGCAGGATCCGCTTTTGCTCAAGCTGATGGGAGACGATCCGGTCGACGTCGAGGCGCTGCGTGCGCGCACCGGCTGGCCGGCGGAGCGGATCACCGCTGAATTGCTGCAGCTCGAACTCGCTGGCCGGGTGGAAACGCTCGCTGGCGGTCTCTTTCAACGCCTTCGCTGAGAGGTTGACCATGTACGAGGTCCTTGCCTACGTGTACGAGCACTACGAAAGAACCGATCTGGCGTACAACGGAGACAAAATTGCGCGCAAGCTCTCGGCCGCGGGTTTCGAGCGCGAGGAAATCCACTCCGCCCTGCGCTGGCTTGCCGGCATGCGCACTGGCGCCAGCGGGGAAGCAACGGTGATCCCGAACGTCGCCGCCGCACACCGTGTCTACTCGCCGCGCGAGCTGGCCAAGCTCGACACCGCATGCCTCGGCTACCTCCTCATGCTCGAGCACTCCGGCGTCCTTTGTCCCCAGACGCGCGAACAAGTTCTCGAACGCGCCCTCGCGGCGGACGGCGAGCCGCTGCTGCTCGCGCAACTCAAGGTCATCGTGCTGATGGTGCTCTGGAATCAGGACCTGCCGAGCCGGCAGTTGCTGGCGCACGACCTGTTCGTGGCCTCCGAGTCGCAGCTGCCGAGCTGACCCGCGCCCGCCGGAGCCGTCCTCGCAGGTGCGCGCGCACGCGCGCTTAGCGCAATTTCACCATTCGCGCTCGACGAGACGATTGTGCGCCGCGGTTGCCGGCCTGCGGAGTTTGCACTTATCATCTGCCGCCTTTCTGGACCGGTCGCGCAACGCAAGCTGCTCATGCAGCGCATCCGCGCAGTTCTTCGACCCTCGAAGCCAGGCATACCCAATTGGCGAAAAATCTGATCATTGCTGAGAAGCCCTCTGTTGCAGCCGACATCGCGCGAGCGCTTGGCGGCTTCACGCGCAAGGGCGACTATTTCGAGAGCGACGACAATGTGCTCGCGGCCGCAGTCGGTCACTTGCTGGAGCTCGTCGTGCCGGAACAGTACGAGGTCAAGCGGGGCAAGTGGTCGTTCGCGCACTTGCCCGTGATTCCGCCGCACTTCGAGCTCGCGCCGATCGAGCGCAACGCCGAGCGCCTTAATCTGCTGCTGCGGCTGATCAAGCGCAAGGACGTCACCCGCCTTGTCAATGCCTGCGATGCGGGACGCGAGGGTGAACTGATCTTCCGCTACATCGTGCAGCACGCGCGCAGCCAGAAGCCCATCTCGCGCTTATGGTTGCAGTCGATGACCCAGCAGGCGATCCGCGAGGGCTTTGCCAGCCTGCGTCCCGACAAGTCGCTGCTGCCGCTCGCCGACGCCGCAAAGTGCCGCTCGGAGGCCGACTGGCTCGTCGGCATCAACGGCACACGGGCGATGACCGCGTTCAACTCCAAGGAGGGCGGCTTCTATCTGACGCCCGTCGGCCGGGTACAGACGCCCACGCTTGCCCTGCTGGTCGAGCGTGAAGAGCGCATCCGCGCCTTCGTGCCGCGTGACTACTGGGAAGTGCATGCGCGCTTCCGTGCCAAGGCAGGCGAATACACGGCACGCTGGATCGATCCGGAATTCCGCAAGGACGAGGATGCGGAGCGCAGGGCGGATCGGCTGTGGAGCCGGGACGCTGCCGAGGCAATCGTTGCAGCCTGCCAAGCCGAGCAGGGTCGGGTCTCCGACGAAACCCGTCCGTCGACGCAGCAGCCGCCTCTGCTGTTCGATCTCACCAGCCTGCAGCGTGAAGCCAACGGCCGTTTCGGGTTTTCCGCGAAAGGCACGCTGGCGCTGGCGCAGGCGCTGTACGAACGCCACAAGGTTCTCACTTATCCGCGGACCGACTCGCGCGCGCTGCCGGAGGATTATCTCGCCACCGTCGGCCAGACGATGGACGCACTCGCCGACGTCGAGGGCTTTGGCCAACATGCGCGCAACGTACTGAAGAACAAGTGGATCAAGCCAAGCCGGCGGATTTTCGACAACAGCAAGATCTCCGACCACTTCGCAATCATTCCGACTCTGCAGGTGCCGCGCCATCTGAACGAGGCGGAGCAAAAGCTGTATGACCTGGTCGTGCGCCGATTCCTCGCCGTCTTTCACCCGGCGGCCGAGTTTCTGCAGACGACGCGTATCACCCAGGTCGGGGAGCACCGCTTTCGCACCGACGGTCGCGTGCTGCAGAAACCCGGCTGGCTCGCGGTATACGGCCGCGAGGTGCAGGGTCAGAGCGACAGCCTGCCGCCGGTCGAATCGGGCGAGCCCGTCAGCACGCTCGAAGTAACCAGCCAGGCCAATCAGACCAAGCCACCGGCGCGCTACACCGAAGCGACTCTGCTGTCGGCCATGGAAGGCGCGGGAAAGCTCGTCGAGGACGACGAGTTGCGCGAGGCGATGGAGGCCAAGGGTCTCGGCACGCCGGCGACCCGCGCCGCGGTCATCGAGGGCCTGATCCAGGAAGAGTACGTGCACCGGAGCGGCAAGGAGCTGGTCCCGGCGCCGAAGGCTTTTTCGCTGTTCTTCGCGCTCAAACATTTCGGCGTCAGCGAAATTACCTCGCCCGAACTCACCGGCGACTGGGAATACAAGCTCAAGCAGATGGAGCAGGGCAAACTGCGGCGCGAGGAGTTCATGGATCACATCGAGGAGGTCACGCGCGATCTCGTCGAGCGCATCCGCTCCGGCGAGATTCCGGACACGGCCTTCGCAACCGTGTCCGAGCCCTGTCCGAAGTGCGGCGGCACCGTGCAGGAGAACTATCGCAAGTTCCAGTGCCAGAAGTGCGATTTCTCGCTATGGAAGGTGCTTTCCGGACGCGAGTGGTCGCCGGAGGAGATCGGCGAGCTGTTCCGCGAGCGTTTTATCGGCCCGCTGCACGGCTTTCGGAGCCGGATCGGAAGACCGTTTACGGCCGGCATCCGCCTAAATGACGAGCAGCGGCTTGAATTCGACTTCGGTCAGGGATCGGCCTCGGACGAATCCGCCGCGCCGCCCGATTTTTCGGACCAGCGCAGCCTCGGACCCTGCCCGAAATGCGGCGCTGGGATCTACGAACACGGCGCCGCTTATGTCTGCGAGAAGGCATTCGGCCAGGACCGCAACTGCGATTTCCGCTCGGGCAAGATCATCCTGCAGCAGACCATCGAGCGCGCGCAGATGGAAAAGCTGCTCGCTGAGGGCAAGACGGATCTGCTGCCCCGCTTCATCTCGAAGACGGGCCGGCCGTTCAAGGCCTTCCTCGTGCGGCAGCCCGAGGGGCGCGTCGGATTCGAATTCATGCCGCGCGCCACGGCTACCGACAAGGCGTCACGCGGCGCAGCGGCGAAGAGCGCAACCCGCGCCCGCGCGGAGACGGAAGACAAGCCGGCACGCGGCAGGAAGGCCACCGCACCGGCGCGGCGCGCCGCAACGCAGCGGCGCGGCAAAAAAGCGAATGCGCCTGCCAAGCAGGCGCGCCGCAAGGCGGCGCGCGGCTAGCGCGCGCCGCGCACCCTAGACATCAAGGTTGCGTACGCCGAGCGCGTTCGACTCGATGAACGCGCGCCGCGGTTCGACCTCGTCGCCCATCAGTTTCGTGAAGATCTCGTCAGCCGCGATGCCGTCCTCGATCTGCACCTTGAGCAGGCGCCGCGACTCGGGGTCCATCGTCGTTTCCCAGAGCTGGGACGGGTTCATTTCTCCAAGTCCCTTGTAGCGCTGCAGCGCCATCGCCTTGTTGACCTCGGCGAGCAACCAGCGCATGGCCTCCGGGAAGTCGCGCACGGGCTGCTTCTTGTCGCCACGCTGGACGGTCGCGCCGACACCGACCAGACCGCGCAGCATCTCAGCCGTCTGCCGAATCTGCGTGTAGTCCCCCGAGGCGACGAACTCGGTATCAATGTTCGAGATGCGCAGATTGCCATGCCAGCTGCGCTCGATGCGGATCTGGTAGCGATCGGTCTTGCCGTCGAAATCGGCGCGCACTCGAACGCCGTTGCCGGTCAGTGCGGCATATAGCGCCTCGGCAGATGCCTCTGCCGTCTCGCGGCGCGACAAATCAATCTGCACGCCTCGCAGGAGCGCGACCAGTGACTCCCGATCGATCCAGCGCGACGCCCGTTCGATGACGGCCTCGGAAACCAGGTAGGACTTCGCCAGCTCGGATAGCGCATCGCCGGTAATCGGCTCGCGGCCCGCGGCCGCTACGAGGGAGGCATCCACCAGTGCCTGTCTGAGCATGAACTCGTTCAATTCATGCTCGTCCTTCAGATAGCGTTCGGTCTTGCCGAGCTTCGCTTTGTAGAGCGGCGGCTGGGCGATGTAGATATGGCCGCGCTCGACGAGCTCGGGCATCTGCCGGTAGAAGAAGGTCAGCAACAGCGTGCGTATATGCGAGCCGTCGACGTCCGCATCGGTCATGATGATGATGCGGTGATACCGCAGCTTCTCGGGGTTGTACTCGTCCTTGCCGAAGCCGCAGCCGAGCGCCGTGATCATGGTCGCGATTTCGGCTGAGGAAAGCAGTTTGTCGAAGCGCGCCTTCTCCACGTTCAGAATCTTTCCTTTGAGCGGCAGAATCGCCTGGAAGCGGCGGTCGCGTCCTTGCTTTGCCGACCCGCCGGCCGAATCGCCCTCGACCAGGTAGAGCTCGCAGTTCGCGGGATCGCGTTCCTGGCAGTCGGCCAGCTTTCCGGGCAGGCCCATCGAATCCAGCACGCCCTTGCGCCGAGTCATTTCGCGCGCCCGACGCGCGGCCTCTCTCGCGCGTGCCGCTTCGACGATCTTCCCGGTAATGACTCGTGCATCGTTCGGCCGCTCGTCGAGGAACTGCCGCAGATGTTCCGCAACCACCTCTTCGACCGCTGGCCGTACTTCCGACGACACCAGCTTTTCCTTCGTCTGCGAGGAGAACTTCGGCTCGGGCACCTTGACCGACAGCACGCAGGCCAGTCCCTCGCGCATGTCGTCGCCGGTGGTTTCCACCTTCGCGCGCTTGGCGAGCTCGTGCTCCTCGATGTACTTGTTCAGGACGCGCGTCATCGCCGCACGCAAACCGGTCATGTGCGTTCCGCCGTCGCGCTGCGGAATATTGTTGGTGAAACAGAGCACGGATTCCTGGAACGTGTCGTTCCACTGCATCGCGACATCGGCGACGATGCCGTCCTTCTCACCGGTGGCGACGAACACGTTCGGATGCAGAACGTTCTTCGCCCGGTTCATGTACTCCACGAAACCCTTCACACCGCCGGAGAACTCGAAGCTTTCCTCCTTGGTCGAGAGCTGATCGACGAGCAGGATGCGCACGCCGTTGTTGAGGAAAGAAAGCTCACGCAAACGGCGCGAGAGGATGTCGACATGATAGTCGACGTTGCCGAAAACCTCCTTCGACGCGAGGAAATGGACTTCCGTGCCTCGCTTCTCTGTGTCGCCGGTGACGCGCAACGGTCCGGTCGCCACCCCGTTGCTGAATTCGATCTCGTGCACCCGCCCGTCGCGCCAGATCGTCAGGCGCAGCCATTCGGACAGCGCATTGACCACCGAAACGCCGACACCGTGCAATCCGCCAGAGACCTTGTATGAGTTGCTGTCGAACTTTCCGCCGGCGTGCAGTTCGGTCATGACAATTTCGGCTGCCGAGCGCTTGAGTTCGTCGTCTTCCTTGACGTCAGTCGGAATGCCGCGGCCGTTATCGCGAACCGAGATCGAGCTGTCGGTATGAATCGTGACGACGATCTCGTCGCAGTATCCGGCGAGCGCCTCGTCGACGGCATTGTCGACTACCTCGAACACCATGTGATGCAGCCCGGTGCCGTCCGAGGTATCGCCGATGTACATTCCCGGGCGCTTGCGGACGGCTTCGAGGCCCTTCAGCACCTTGATGCTTTCGGACCCGTACGAATCCGTCTCCAATGCCGCGTTGCTTTCCGGTTCACCCACGATCGTTCTTCCTTCTCAACAAAATCGGCTTCGCAGCGGCGTTTTCATATCCGCATCGGCATTACGACGTAGCGGAATTCGGGCTCCGACGCGAACTGGAACAGGGTGCTGGAGGCCGCATCGCCGAACAGGCATTCGACCTCCGCGCCCGGGATGTTGTTCAGCACGTCCAGCAGATAGTTGACGTTGAATCCGATGTCGAGCGCTTCTCCGCTGTACTGCACATCGAGTTCCTCCTGCGCCTCTTCCTGCTCGGCGTTGGACGACACGATTTTCAGGCTCGAATCGGTCAGCACCCAGCGCACGCCGCGAAACTTCTCGTTCGACAGGATTGCCGCGCGCAACAGCGACTGGCGCAAAACCTCGCGCTCCACCCGCAGGCTATTCTTGTGCTGCGTGGGAATGACACGCGCGTAATCGGGAAACTTGCCGTCGACCAGCTTGGAAACAAGTTCGACGCCGCCGAAGCGGAAAGCCGCTTGCGCCGCGGACAGCTCGACCTCCACCGGATCGTCGCTGTCGGCGAGCAGCTTGCCGAGCTCGATAACGGTTTTTCGCGGCACGATGACTTCCTGGCGCGGCAACGCACTCTCAAGCGCCATCGCCGCGTATGCAAGACGATGACCGTCGGTGGCAACCAGCTTCAGCCGCTCGTCCTCCACGACCATCAGCAGGCCGTTGAGGTAATAGCGAATGTCCTGCTGCGCCATGGCGTACTGCACCATGCCCAGCAGGTGGCGAAGCGCCTTTTGCGGCAGCCCGAAACGCGCGGTCTCCCCACCCGGCCGGGCGAGGCGCGGAAAATCCTCCGCCGGCAGCGTTTGCAAGCTGAAGCGGCTCTTGCCCGCTTTCACCAGCAGGCGCTTGTCCTGTTGCTGCAGCGTCACGTCGGCCGACTCGGGCAGCGCACGCAGGATATCGACCAGCTTGCGCGCGCCGACGGTCACGGCCCGCGCCTCGCCGGGTTCGCCGATCGATGCGCGGGCGGTTATCTCAATCTCGATGTCGGTCGCGAGGAACCCCAGGCCGCCGTCGCCCGGCTCGATGAGCACGTTGGAGAGGATCGGCAGCGTGTGGCGGCGCTCGATGATTCCGCTGACTGCGGAGAGCGGCTCGAGAATTGCGTCTCGCTTGGCCTTGACCAGAACCATTTTTATTTACCTAGTAGTTGTAGTAGGTGCCATGCATCTCGTGGGATAAAGCGAAAATACGATTTCCGCCAGCCAGTTGTCGCGCACCGTCACGCCTAAGAAGCTGTGGATAGCCTGTGAGCGGCTTGGAACAAGTTGCGCGCCGTCCGCGCGTCGACGAGTTACTCACAATTCATCCCAACGATAGGCACAGCTTTTACGGTCGGGCCGGTCATCGCTTGAGTACCTGCTCCAGCACCAGGTAGTCGCGATTCAGACCACCGTCCTTTTTCCGCAGGTCGGTGATGGTTCGGCAGGCATGCAGCACAGTCGTATGGTCCCGGTTTCCGAAGGCCTCGCCGATCTCCGGCAGACTCATCTGCGTCAGATCCTTGGCGAGCGCCATCGCTACCTGTCGCGGCCGAGCGACATTGCGGCTTCGTTTCTTCGAGTGCATATCGGCGACGCGGATCTTGAAGTAGTCCGCAACCGCCTTCTGAATCCCGTCGATGGTGATCTGGCGGTTGGCGACGTTCAGGATGTCGCGCAGCGCCTCTTTGGCGAGTTCGAGATCGAGTTCTCGGCCTGTGAAACGCGCATAGGCCAGAACCTTCTTTAGCGCGCCCTCGAGTTCGCGCACGTTGGAACGAATGTTCTGCGCGATGAAAAACGCGATATCCTCCGGCAGTGCGCTCGCCTCGAGTTCGGCTTTCTTTAGAACGATCGCAACGCGCATCTCGAGCTCCGGCGGCTCGATGGCCACGGTGAGCCCCCATCCGAAGCGCGAAATGAGGCGCTCCTCCATCCCCGAAATCTCCTTCGGGTAGGTGTCGCAGGTAATGACGATCTGCTTGTGCGCCTCGACCAGCGCGTTGAAGGCGTAGAAAAACTCTTCCTGGGTCCGGTCCTTGTTGGAGAAGAACTGGATGTCGTCGATGAGCAGCAGGTCGAGCGAGTGGTAATAGCGCTTGAAATCGTCGAATGAGCGTTGCCGCACGGAGCGCACCACGTCGGATACGTATTGTTCCGCATGGATGTAGCGGATGCGTGCATCCGGCTTTTGTTCGGCCACGTGGTTGCCGATGGCGTGCACCAGGTGGGTCTTGCCCAGGCCGACGCCGCCGTAAATGAAAAGCGGGTTGTAGGAGACGCCGGGGTTCTCGGCGACCTGGATGGCGGCGGCTCGCGCGAGCTGATTTGCCTTGCCGGTGACGAAGCTGTCGAAGGTGAATCCGCGGTTGAGCCTTGCGCGCTCGAGGTTCGCCGGCGCCTCGGCGCTCGGCGCCATGGCGGCGGTTGCGGTGGGGACAGCGCGCACCGGACCGTCCAGCGCGCGCGCCAGCACGAGCTTCAGCGCGAGGGAATGCCCGCTTGCTTCGGCGGCCGTCTGCTCGATCTTCGCGGCGAAGCGGTCGCGTACGAGCTCGAGCACGAAACGATTCGGCGCCGCCAGAACGAGCGTCTGCGGTTCGTCGGATTGCTCGGGCGTAAGCGGCCGAACCCAGGTATTGAATTGATGCGTCGGGAGTTCCTGCTCCAATCGGCGCAGGCACGCTTCCCAGAGGTTTTGCATGCGTTCGGGTGGCCTCTTTGGCTGCTCGTTAGACGGCCCTTCTCGAAGCACCGGAAGAGGACTTCGGAGAGACCGGAATTCTACCCGTAACGGGCCGAGTTATCCACAGGCCGGTGGCATGAAAAGGCCTGATTTGACAATGACTCATGGCGCAGGATGTAATACCGGCCTTTTTCCCTCGGGGCAGCAATGAAACGGACTTATCAGCCGTCGAAAACGCGGCGCGCTCGGCGACACGGCTTTCTGGTGCGCAGCCGCACGCGGGGCGGACGCGCCGTATTGCGTTCGCGGCGCGCGCAAGGGCGCAAGCGCCTGGCCGTCTGAATCCCGCGCGTGCGTGCCGGATGCCGCTTCGCGAGATTGCCATCGCTTCGGCCGCGCGCGTCGCATTACGCGACGCGCGGACTTTGAGCGTTTGCTGAAGGCGGGAACGCGGCGCAGCATCGGCGGTTACGTGTTTTACATGGCGCCGCGTGAACATGGCCCGGCGCGTCTCGGAATCGTCATCTCACGCCGCCATGCACGTCTCGCAGCTACGCGCAATGCCATCAAGCGTTACATCCGGGAAGCGTTCCGGCTCGAGCGCAGTCATCTCGGGCCGATCGATCTGCTCGTCAGGCCGCCGTTCGGTGTCAGGCCGTCGCCGGAGATGCTGACGCGGCTGCGCGGCCTGCTGGGTCGCCTGGAAAAGCAATGATTGCCAAGTTCCTGCGGTTACTGGTGCGGTGCTATCGGTTGCTGCTGAGTCCGATCCTGCCGCCCGCCTGCCGCTTTTATACGAGCTGCTCCGAATACGCCGAGCAGGCGCTGTGCCACCATGGCGCGTGGCGTGGTAGCTGGCTGATCGCCGGGCGCATCCTGCGCTGCGGTCCATGGCATCGCGGCGGGTACGATCCCGTGCCCGAGGTGCACGACAAGGGGCTTCAGGGTCGATGAACCTCGATACGCAACGCCTCATCCTGCTGTTGGTGTTCAGCTTCTCGGTGCTGATGCTGTGGGACGCCTGGGAGAAGCACAACCGGCCTAAGCCCGCCCCACAGACGGCGGCACAGCAGGCGCAACAGACGGTTCCGACACCGAGTGCGCCGATCGAAAGCAAGGCGACGCCAGCGCCGGCCACCAAGGGAGGGGACGTGGTGCCGTCGAAGGCCTCGGCCGCGCCTGCCGCGTCCGAGACCGTGCGGGTGCGCACCGACCTGATGGTGGTCGACATCGACAGCGCTGGCGGGACGCTGCGGCGCGTCGAGCTCCTGAAGCACCGCGACGCGGTCGATCCGAAGAAGCTTTTTGTACTGCTGGGCGCCGAGCATTCGTATTCGGCGCAGAGCGGTCTCACCGGGGAAGGTGGTCCGAACCATCGCACGCAGTGGCGCATCGAGGACGGCCCGCGTGCGCTGGCGGCAGGACAGGATGCGCTCGAGGTCCGCCTTAGTGCGCAGGGCGGCGACGGCGCACGCGTCGTGAAGCGCTACACCTTCCGTCGCGACAGTTACATCGTCGGGGTCGACCTGCAAGTGACGAACACGCAATCCGCGCCGTTACAGCCCCACGCGTATTTCCAACTGGTGCGCGACGACGAGTCGCCGGCTGGGGAAACGGCGATGATGCAAACCTTTAGCGGGCCGGTGTACTACACGCAGGAGAACGCGTACCACAAGGTCGATTTCTCCGATGTGGCAAAGGAAAAATCGGGGATTCCGCCACAGGCCAAAGACGGCTGGATCGGGATGGTGCAGCACTATTTCGTCTCGGCCTGGCTGCCGCCGCAGGACAGGCCGCGTGAGTACTACGCGAGGAAGCTGCCGGACGGCCTGTTCGCCGCGGGCGCGATCCTCGGCATCGGCGAAGTTCCCCCCGGTGAAACCCGCGGCGTGGAGATGCGCCTGTTCGTCGGCCCGCAGGAGCAGCACCGTCTCAAGGCGGCAGCGCCCGGTCTCGATCTGGTCGTCGACTACGGCTGGTTGACGATCATTGCCTGGCCGCTGTTCTGGCTGCTCGAAAAGTACCACTCGCTGAGCGGCAACTGGGGCCTTGCCATCATCCTGCTCACCATCACCATCAAGCTGGTGTTCTTCCCGCTTTCTGCCGCGAGCTACAAGTCGATGGCCAAGATGAAACTGGTGACCCCGCGCCTGACCAAGATCCGCGAGACGTACGCGCACGATCGCCAGAAGATGAACCAGGCGATGATGGAGCTTTACAAGACCGAGAAAATCAACCCGCTCGGCGGCTGCTTTCCCATCCTGGTGCAGATCCCGGTGTTCATTGCGCTGTACTGGGTGCTGCTCGCGGCCATCGAACTGCGCCATGCGCCGTTCATTCTTTGGATCAAGGATCTGTCCGCGCTCGATCCGTATTTCGTTCTGCCGATCCTGATGGCGGGCACGATGGTGCTGCAGACGAGGATGAACCCGAAGCCGCCCGACCCGGTGCAGGCCAAGGTGATGCAGTTCATGCCGTACGTCTTCAGCGTCTTCTTCTTTTTCTTTCCGGCCGGACTGGTGCTGTACTGGCTGGTGAACAACATCCTTTCGATCGCACAGCAGTGGCAGATTCAGCGCATGTTTGACCGCGACAAGACTGCCCATGCGAGACGCTGAAACAGGCGCTGCGACGCGCGACACGATTGCGGCCATTGCGACGCCGGCCGGGCGAGGTGGGATCGGCGTCGTGCGCATCTCCGGACCCCGTGCAGCCGACATTGCGCACGTCCTGACCGGCACGCTGCCGGCGCCGCGGCAAGCGCAGCTGAGTGCTTTCCGCGACGCACACGGCGAAGCCATAGACGAGGGGCTAGTTCTCTACTTTCCGGCACCGCATTCGTACACGGGGGAGGCGGTCGTCGAATTGCAAGGACATGGCGGTCCGGTGGTTATGCATGCGCTGCTTGGCGCCTGTCTCGATGCCGGTGCGCGGCTGGCCGAGCCGGGTGAGTTCACGCGGCGCGCCTTTCTCGAGGGTCGGCTCGATCTCGCGCAGGCAGAAGCCGTCGCCGACCTGATCGATGCGGCGAGCCGCAGCGCGGCGCGCTCGGCGCTGCGCTCGCTGCGAGGCGAATTTTCGGCCGCGATCGACGCCCTGGCGGCGCAGCTCATTGAGCTGCGCGCGCTCACGGAGGCGATGCTCGACTTTCCGGAGGAAGAGGTCGATGCGCTGCACCGCGACGACGCGGCGCAGCGGCTCGAGCGCGTACGCGATGCGCTGGAAGCGGTCTTCGCGCGCAGCAGGCAGGGCAGCCTGCTGCGCAGCGGGATTCACATCGTGCTCGCCGGGCGCCCGAACGTCGGCAAGTCCAGCCTGCTGAACCGCCTGGCAGGCGAGGAACGCGCCATCGTGACGCCAATCGCCGGGACGACGCGCGATGCCCTGCGCGAGGCGATCGAGATCGACGGCGTGCCGCTCGTCGTCGTCGACACGGCCGGACTGCGCGAGTCGCGCGAGGAAGTCGAACGCCTCGGCGTCGAGCGGACGCACCGGGAAATCGCACGCGCGGACGTGATTGTCTTCGTCTACGAGGCCGGTGCGGGCCTTGGTACCGAAGAGCGCGTTCTGCTCGACGCGCTGCCAACCGAAGTGCCCTGCGTGCGGGTTGCGAACAAGATCGACCTTGGCGCGCAGCCGACCCAGCCCGGCGATACGGTTGCGGTGTCGGCCAAGACTGGCGAGGGACTTGACGCATTGCGCCAGGCCATCCTTGACGCGGCCGGCTGGCATCCGGGCGAGGAGACGGTGTTTCTCGCGCGCGAACGGCACCTGCGCGCGCTGGCGCGCGCGCGCGTCCGCCTCGAAGCGGCTTCACGCGAGCGCGGTCGCTGGGAGCTGTTCGCGGAGGAGCTGCGCCTGGCGCATTCGGCACTCGGCGAGATCACCGGCGAATTCAGCGCCGACGATCTGCTCGGCGAGATCTTCGCGCGCTTCTGCATCGGCAAGTAAAGCATGCCCTGGAACCCGCAGGCCTACGAAGCATTCGCCGACCATCGCACGCGGCCGGCGATCGACCTGCTGGATCGTGTACCGCTCGACGCGCCGACGCGCATCGTCGATCTCGGTTGCGGCAGCGGCGGCGTGACCCTGCTGCTCGCTGCGCGCTGGCCACAGGCGGCGATCGTCGCACTCGACAGTTCGGCCGAGATGCTGGCAAGTGCAAGAGCGCGCAGCGCGACGATCGACTGGCAGCAGGCGGATCTGGCGACGTGGAGAACCCCCCAGCCGTTCGATCTTGTGTTCTCCAATGCCGCGCTGCATTGGCTGAGCGATCACGCGGTCCTTTTTACGCGGCTGGCCGACGCAGTGGCACCGGGCGGCGTGCTTGCAGTGCAGATGCCGAGCAACTTCTGCGCGCCCTCACACCTGCTGATGCACGCGCTCGCGCTCGAAACACCGTATCGGGCGCACCTTGAAACCGTGCTGCGCCCGGCGCCGGTGCTCGAGGCAAGCGACTACCACGCGCTGCTCGCACCGCGCTTTGCGCGCATCGACATCTGGTCATCGGAGTACTTGCAGGTCTTGAGTGGCGAGAATCCGGTGGCGGACTGGACGCGCTCGACCTGGTTGGGTGGCCTGCTCGAGGCACTGCCCGAACCGCTGCGTGCGCCCTTCGAGGCGGAATACCGCCGTCGCGTACGCGGTGCATATCCGAAAGACGGCGAGGGGCGCACGCTGTTCCCCTTCCGCCGGCTGTTCCTGGTGGCCTCGACCGCATGAGCGCAGTACAATCTCGGGCCCCGAGACTCCCACTTTTCGCCGCGTCGCAGCACTTTCGAACCGTGTAATTTCCGGTTTCGTGGGCAGCGCCGTCGGACAGAGTTTTCGCCATGAACCTTTCCCCTTCCGAACCCGCCGCCTCCGCCATCGCACCGAGTTGGGTCAAGCACGCGGGCCTGCGCCAGTGGGTTGCCGAGATCGCTGCGCTGACCAAGCCCGAGCGGGTGCTGTGGTGCGATGGCAGTCAGGCCGAATACGACCGGCTCTGCGAGGAAATGGTGCAGGCCGGGACGTTCATACGGCTCAGCGAGAAACTGCGGCCCAACAGCTTCCTCGCGCGCTCGCACCCGGGCGACGTCGCGCGCATGGAGGACCGCACCTTTATTTGCAGCGCTCGCAAGGAAGAGGCAGGGCCGACCAACAACTGGATCGACCCACGCGAGATGCGCAGCACCCTCGATCGCCTGTTCGACGGCTGCATGCGTGGCCGCACGATGTACGTCGTGCCCTTTTCCATGGGTCCGATCGGCTCGCACATCGCGCAGATCGGTATCGAGATTTCCGACTCGCCGTACGTCGTCGTCAACATGCGGATCATGACGCGCATGGGGCGGGCGGTCGTCGAATGGCTGGGCGAGGACGGCGACTATGTGCCCTGCGTGCACTCGGTTGGCGCACCGCTTGCAGCGGGCGCAAAGGACGTGCCCTGGCCGTGCAACGAGAAGGAAAAATGGATCGTCCATTTTCCTGAGACTCGCGAGATCTGGTCGTTCGGCTCGGGCTACGGCGGCAATGCGCTGCTCGGCAAGAAGTGTCTCGCACTGCGCATCGCCTCGGTCATGGCGCGCGACGAAGGCTGGCTGGCCGAGCACATGCTGGTTCTGGGGATCGAATCGCCGAGCGGGGAAAAGAGCTACGTCTCGGCCGCGTTTCCGAGCGCCTGCGGCAAGACCAATCTGGCGCTGCTGATCCCGCCGCCCGCCTTCAAGGGCTGGAAGGTGACGACGATCGGCGAGGACATTGCCTGGATCAAGCCGGGACGCGACGGTCGGTTCTACGCGATCAATCCCGAGGCGGGCTTCTTCGGCGTGGCGCCGGGCACTTCGGAGGCGACGAATCCGAACGCGATGAAGATGCTGCACGCCAGCACCATCTTCACCAATGTGGCGCTGACGCCCGAGGGCGATGTCTGGTGGGAGGGTATGAACGATGCGCCGCCGCCGAAGCTGATCGACTGGCAGGGCAAGGAATGGACGCCCGGCTGCGGGCGCGTGGCCGCCCATCCGAACGCGCGCTTCACGGCCCCTGCGGCGCAGTGCCCCTCGATCGATGCGAAGTGGGAAGACCCCGGCGGCGTGCCGATCTCGGCGTTCGTGTTCGGCGGACGGCGTTCCTCCACCGTGCCGCTGGTCGTCGAGGCGCCGAGCTGGGAGGACGGCGTCTATATGGCGGCGACGCTCGGTTCGGAAACCACCGCCGCCATCACCGGCAAGGTTGGCGTGGTGCGCCGCGACCCGATGGCGATGCTCGCCTTCTGCGGCTACAACATGGGCGACTACTTCGCGCACTGGCTGAAGATGGGGAAAGCGGTGCATCACCCGCCGAAGATCTTCCGGGTCAACTGGTTCCGGCGCGACGCGGAACGCAAGTTCATCTGGCCGGGTTTCGGCGAGAACATGCGCGTGCTGACCTGGATCGTCGAGCGTTGCCGCGGCCGAGGCCAAGGCGTCGACACGCCGCTCGGCGTGATGCCGCGCTTCGAGGACCTCAACTGGCATGGGCTGGAGACCTTCGGCACCGAGCGCTACGCCACGGTCACCGGCGTCGATCACGACGAGTGGAAAGCCGAGCTCGCCTCGCACGATGAGCTCTTTCGTAAGCTTGCCGGACACCTGCCCAAGGTGCTCGAAGCCCGTCGCACGCGCATGCATGAGAAGCTGGCGGCGTAAACCCCCGGGCCGGCAGTATCCGTCCGCGACAGTGTGACCCACGTCTTCCATCGCGACCCGCGTAACCGCTACCCGCTCGCCGTGCGTGGCGATGGTGCGTATCTCGTAGACGCCCAGGGCAAGCGCTATCTCGACGCCTCCGGCGGCGCTGCGGTCTCCTGCCTCGGTCATTCCGACCGCGCAGTGGTCGACGCCGTCCAGCGTCAGCTGGACGTGCTGCCGTACGCGCACACGTCGTTTTTCAGCAATGAGCCGATGGAGCGGCTTGCCGATGTGCTCGTGGAGCGCAGCGCCGGCGCGTTCGACAAGGTGTACTTCGTCTCCGGCGGCTCGGAGGCGATCGAGGCGGCCTTGAAGCTGGCGCGCCAATATTTTGTCGAACGCGGCGAGCCTCAGCGCCGTTATGTCATTGCGCGCGCGCAGTCCTACCACGGCAACACGCTGGGCGCGCTCGCGGTCGGCGGCAACCCGGCGCGCCGCCGTCAGTTCGAGCCGCTGCTGATCGACGCGACGCATGTCTCGCCCTGCTACGCCTACCGCGGCCTGCAGCCCGAAGAGAGTGAAGACGCGTATGGCGAGCGTCTGGCACGGGAGCTGGAACGCGAAATCCGCCGCCTGGACGGCGACAAGGTGATCGCGTTCGTCGCCGAAACGGTCTCGGGCGCGACGCTGGGGGCGGTACCGCCGGTGCCGGGCTATTTCCGCCGCGTACGCGAGGTCTGCGATCGCTACGGCGTGCTGCTCATCCTAGATGAAGTGATGTGCGGCATGGGACGTTGCGGCACGCTGTTCGCGTACACGCAGGAAGGGGTTGTGCCCGATCTACTCACCGTCGCCAAAGGGCTGGGCGCCGGCTATCAGCCGATCGGGGCGGTGATGGCGACGAAGAATATCTTCGACACCATCGTCGGCGGCAGCGGTTTCTTTCAGCACGGCCACACATACCTCGGACACGCTGCGGCCTGCGCCGGTGCGCTGGCGGTGCAGCGGCGGCTGTACGAGGACGGCTTGCTGGCTCGCGTCGGGCCGATGGGCGAGGCATTGGATTCCCGCTTGCGTGCGGCTTTCGGCCGCCATCCGCATGTCGGCGATATCCGCGGCCGCGGGCTGTTCCGCGGCGTCGAGCTGGTCGCTGAACGCGAGACCAAGAAACCCTTCGACCCGAAACTGCGGCTGCATGCACGCCTCAAGCAGCAGGCGCTCGCCGAGGGCCTGATGGTCTATCCGATGGGGGGAACGGTCGATGGCACACGCGGCGACCACGTGCTGCTGGCGCCACCGTTCATTCTGGAAGAGCCGCAGCTCGACGAACTGGTGGAAAAGCTGGAACGCGCGCTCGAGGCGACCCTGGCAAGCGCCACGACAGCAGCCTGATTGTTGCGGGGCGTAGGGCCATTCGCTAAGCTATATCGGTTTTCTGGAGGAGGACACTGACATGAACACTCGCGTCATCGTCGCGGCGGCGCTCGCCGCGGGCATCCTGGCGCATGCTACACCGGCCGTCGCGCAAAAATACATCACCGTCGGCACCGGCGGCGTCACGGGCGTGTATTACCCGGCGGGCGGCGCCAACTGCCGCCTGGTGAACAAGAACCGCAAGGACCATGGCATCCGCTGTTCGGTCGAGTCGACCGGCGGCTCCGTGTTCAACATCAACACCATCAAGGCCGGCGAGCTCGACATGGGGGTTGCGCAGTCCGACGTGCAGTTCAATGCGGTGAAGGGCCTCAAGCAGTTCAAGGAGCCGTTCTCCGGGCTGCGTGCGGTGTTCTCGCTGCACCCGGAGCCGGTGACGGTGGTGGTGCGCAAGGAGTCGAACATCAGCAGCTTTGCCGGCCTGAAGGGCAAGAAGTTCAACGTGGGCAATCCGGGTTCGGGCACGCGGGCCTCGCTCGACGAGCTGATCGGAGCGATGGGCTGGACGATCAAGGACTTCGGCCTTGCCTCCGAGCTGAAGGCTGACGAGCACGGCCCGGCGCTGTGCGACGGCAAGATCGACGGCTTTTTCTATCTGGTGGGCCACCCCTCGGCCAACATCCAGGATCCGACCACCGTGTGCGGCGCCAAGCTCGTCTCGGTGACCGGTCCCGCAGTCGACAAGCTGGTCAAGGCGGCCCCGTACTACGCGTACGCCACGATTCCCGCCGGCCTCTACCCGGGCAATCCGCAGGAGACGAAAACCTACGGTGTGCTGGCGACCTTCGTTTCGTCCACGCGGACCCCGGCGGATACCGTGTACCAGGTCGTAAAGGCAGTGTTCGACAATTTCGCGGACTTCAAGAAGCTGCATCCGGCGTTCCAGGTGCTCAAGCCCGAAAACATGATCAAGGACGGCCTCAGCGCGCCGCTGCACGACGGCGCAGTGAAGTACTACAAGGAAAAGGGCTGGATCAAATAGACGCGGCTGCATGCCGGGCATGAGGGGCGGGACGGTCGTCTCGCCCCTTTTTGCTTGAGGGAGTGATGCGGTGTCCGAGGGCGCCAAGGGTCCCGCTGCCGATCTGCAGACGCTGGTTGCCGATGCCGATACCGGCGGGCGCGCGGCCACCGGCTGGCTCGGCAAGCTCATCTTCTGCGTGGCCGTGGGCTGGTCGTTGTTCCAGCTCTGGTACGCGTCGCCGCTGCCTTTCGCGCTTTCCTGGGGTGTTCTGAACGACACCGAGGCGCGCTCGCTGCATCTCGGTGTTGCCCTACTGCTCGGCTTTCTCTGCTATCCCGCAGTGCGCACCAAGCGGCAGCGTGCGCGCGTGCCGTGGTTCGACTGGTTGCTGGCCTTTGCCGGCGCGGCGGCGGGAACGTATTTCCTGTTTTTCTATGCGGAGCTCGCCACGCGGCCAGGCAAGCCGATCCTGCAGGACATCGTCGTCGCCTGCATCGGGCTTGCCATGCTGCTCGAGGCGACGCGTCGCGCCGTCGGACCGCCGATGATGGTGCTGGCGATCGTCTTTCTGGGCTACATGATGTTCGGCCAGTACCTGCCGGAGGTGCTGGCGCACAAGGGCGCGTCGCTGGAACGCATGCTGTCGCACCAATGGCTGACGACCGAGGGCGTGTTCGGCGTGGCGCTCGGCGTGTCCGTTGGATACATCTTCATTTTCGTGCTGTTCGGCTCGCTCCTCGACAAGGCGGGTGCGGGCAACTACATGATGCAGGTGTCTTTTGCGATGCTCGGCCATCTGCGCGGCGGCCCGGCCAAGGTCGCCGTCGTTTCCTCGGCGCTGAACGGCCTCATCTCGGGCTCGTCGGTTTCGAACGTCGTCTCGGGTGGCATCTTCACGATCCCGCTCATGTCAAAGGCGGGGTATGGCGGCATCAAGGCGGGCGCGATCGAGACCTCGTCGTCCGTGAACGGCCAGATCATGCCGCCCGTTATGGGCGCGGCCGCCTTTCTGATGGTGGAGTACGTCGGTATTCCTTACACCGACGTCGTCAAACATGCATTCCTGCCGGCGCTGATTTCCTACATCGCGCTTTTCTACATCGTCCACCTCGAGGCGCTGAAGCTCGGCCTGGAACCGACGGCGCGGGCGCGCGAGCGCGGACTCAGCCAGAAGCTGACCGCCTGGGGGCTCGGCATTTCGGGCACGGTCGTGGTCTGTGGCGCCATCTATTTCGTCGCCGCTGCGACGAAGAGCCTGTTCGGCGCGGCAGCGCCCTGGATCCTGGGGCTACTGTTGCTGGGGTTGTATCTCTACACGGTGTGGGTCGCGGCACGCTGCCCTGACCTGCCCGACGACGTCGACGTCGAGAATCCGGTCCTGCCGGATACCTGGCCGACCGTGAAGGCCGGGATTCACTTCCTCATTCCGATCGGGGTACTGATCTGGTGCCTGATGATCGAGGAACTCTCGCCCGCACTGTCCGCCTTCTGGGCGACGGTCTCGCTCATCGTCCTGATGGGCACTCAGCGCCCGCTCATCGCGCTGCTGCGCCGGCGCGGCGGCGCGGATGCCGGATTGCGCAGGGGTATCGTCGAGATCGTCGAGGGACTGAACGACGGCGCGCGCAACATGATCGGCATCGCGATCGCGACCGGCACGGCGGGAATCATCGTCGGCGGCATCACGCTCACCGGGCTTGGTTTCCGCATGACGGACTTCGTCGAGGTCGTTTCGCAGGGCAACGTGGTGGTGATGCTGCTGTTTACCGCTCTGGTCTGCCTCGTGCTCGGCCTCGGCGTGCCGACCACCGCGAACTACATCCTGGTGGCGACGCTCATGGCGCCGGTGATCGTCGAGCTCGGGGCGCAGGCGGGATTGGTGATCCCGCTGATCGCGGTGCACCTGTTCGTTTTTTACTACGGGATCATGGGCGACATCACACCGCCCGTCGGCCTGGCGAGCTTTGCCGCCGCGGCGATCTCGGGCGAAGACGCGATCAAGACCGGCATTCAAGGCTCGCTCTATGCACTTCGCACGGTCGTACTCCCGTTCGTGTTCGTCTTCAATCCAACCCTGTTGCTGATCGATGTCGAGAGCTGGCCGGAGCTGATGCTGGTCGCACTCGCCGCCACGGCTGCCTCGCTCGTGTTTGCCGCGGCAACCCTGGGCTGGTTTCGGACGCGCTGCCGGTGGTGGGAAGTTGGCCTGTTGCTGCTCGCGACCTTTGCGCTGTTCCGGCCGGATTACTTCATGGACAAAATCGCAGCACCGTACCGCACCGCGCCGGCCAAGGACATCGTGCATGTCGCGCAATCGCTGGGCGAGAACCAGCGATTGGTGATGGTGATCGCGGGCATGACGCTCGAGGGTGAAGATGTGCGCAAGACCGTCGCCGTGCGTCTCGCCGAACCGGGCGAGGGCCGCAAGCGCCTGGCGGAGGCAGGGCTGACGGTCATGGTGCTCGGTGACGACGTGCGCGTCGCCGCTGTGCGCTTCGGCAGCCGGGCGCGCAAGTCGGGCTTCGAGCAGGGCTGGCAGATCGACTCGCTCAAGGTCCCGGCCGACCGTCCCTCACAGCACTGGATCTACCTGCCGGCACTGTTGCTGGTCGCGCTGGTGTTCTACACGCAGGGCCGGCGCCTGCGCCGCCCCGCGCCTAGCCCGTAATACGCACCGGCCGCGCCGTGGTTGCGGCGCCGGGCCCCGTCTTGGTGACGATGACCGGAGACCGGTAAAGCTCGTCGCGCTTGTCGTAGAGGGGAATCGTCGTGCCGTTGACGCGGTTCTCAAACAGCAGGTCGAGATCGACGTCCGCGATGATGATCTGTTCGGTGTTGGCGATGCCTTCGGCCGCAATACCGTCGCGCGAGAAGGGAAAGTCGGACGGCGTGAGAATGCTCGCTTGACCGTAATGCAGTCCGAGCCCTTCGACGGGCAGCGAGCCGACGGTGCTCGACATCGCGACGTATACCTGGTTCTCGATGGCACGTGCGTGGCAGCAATAGCGCACGCGCCAGAAGCCCTGGCGATCATCGGTGCTTGAGGGCACGAACAGGATGTCCGCTCCCGCTTCGCACACCATGCGCGCGAGCTCGGGAAACTCGACGTCGTAGCAGACCAGGATCGAGATGTCGCCGAACTCGGTTTCCCAGAGGTGCAGGCGGTGGCCCGAGCTCGTCTTCCAGCGTTCGCGTTCCCAGCGCGTGCGATGCGTCTTGTCCTGTTCGTAGACATCGCCGTGCGGCGAGAAGAGGAACGCGGTGTTATACAGCTCGCCGTCGCGGATCGTCGGATGGCTGCCGGCGATCAGGTAGTAGCCATAGCGCATCGCATGCGCGCGCATCAAGGCCTTGTAGCGTTCCGTAAACTGATCGAGCGCACGCACAGCGAGGTCGACCGACTGGCGCGGCAGGAACGACATGAGCTGCGTGGTGAATATCTCCGGCAGCAGCACGAACTGCGGGCGGTATTCGCCGGCGGCATCGAGCATGAGATGGACCTGCCGCTCGAAGTCGTCCCAGCCCTTGATCGGGCGGAGCATGTACTGGGTCGAGGCGATGCGAACTTTCACAGGATCGGTCCTTCCGGGATAACCGTCGGCTGCGTCGGTTTGTAGCGGTCATTGCGCCAGACGATGATCGTGGCGTTGCCGCGTGACTCCTCGTCCGACGGCAGGTAGCCGTGGATGACGCCGCAATACTGGAATTCTTCCTTCAGCTGGAAAAGCAGCACGGGATCTTTCAAGTCGCCCCAAATGACGCGCATGGCGTAATCCTCCGGGGACATCTGGTTACCCACCTTGTGATAACCGGGCATGCGCCCGCAAGCCATGATGCGGCGCAGATTGAGGGCGCGGCAGATCTGGCGGCGCGCCTGGTACAACTTCTTGCCGATGCCGACGCGGCGCAGCGTCGGGTCGGCGAAGACTTCTGCACCGTAGAGCGTGCGCGCATTCGGCGTGTGCGTGCTGAAGGTGCCGTTGCCGGTGACTTCCTTCCAGGAGTGGTGGGCGCCCCACTCGCCCCACTGCACGATCAGCGAGCTCGCAGCGCCGACGACGCGTTCCCCGAGGCAGGCGACCACCTGCCCTTGGGGAAAGACCTTGATCTGGCTTTCGAGCTGCTCGGGCCGCCAGCCGCCGATTTCCGGGTAAACGCGGTTCTGGATGTCGACGATCTGCGGGATGTCCTCGATGCGGGTGTGACGAACCGTCAGGCGCGCGCGAGTGATCACTCTATCGAGGACTGACGCCATGGTTTATGCTTTCTATTCAATATGTTAGATATCGGATAATATCATCAGGCCATGAGTTGAGCAATGCGTGCTTGTGTCCGCGATGCGCCTGCAGTTGTGATGGCTCAGACCGTGGTTCGCAGCATCGCCCTTGCCAGGAGACCCGTGACGATGGTGATTGCGGCTGCCAGCAGAAACACGGCCGTAGCCCCCATTGTCTCGGCCGCTAGGCCACCAAACGCGAAGCCGAGTCCGACGCCGCACAGCATCGCCGTGGTGACCCAGGTGAATGCTTCCGCCATCTGGGTGCTGGGCATGGTCTTGGCGACCATTGTCGATTGAATGATCAGTGGTGGTGACATCGTGACGCCGGAGGCAATGGCGAAAAGCGAAAGGATCGCTGGATGAGTGGTGAAAGCCATCGGTACGATCGAGACGCCCATCACGACGAGGGACCATGCGAACTGGCGTGTGAGCGGGAGATGCCAAGGCCGGCTGCCATAGGCGAGCCCTCCCGCTGCGCTGCCGATGCTCATGACACCAAGGATGACGCCGGCCAACGCGGGCTGTTGGATGTCGTAGGCATAGGTGGCAACCGCGATGTCGACGAGGCCGAACACGGCCGCGTAGCACAGCAGGATGGTGAGCAGTTTGCGGAAGGCGGCATGCTGAAGTGCGCCTAGCGGGCTTCGGTGGGCCCGGTGCTCGATGGGCCAAACGGTCAAGGCGGGCGTGCGCGTAATGATCAGCGCGCCGACAGCAGCGCATAGTGCGCCGAGCAGGACGGCCAGATCCGGGCTGGCGGTTGCCACGACGAAAGCGACAAGCATCGGACCGAGGATGAATATTGTCTCGATAATGACCGAATCGAGGGACAGGGCGGCAACGAGCAGAGCGTCGTCCTGCAGACGACGGCGGTAAAGCGTACGCATGCACGTTGTGATCTGCGGCAATGTCGCACCCGCGGCAAACGAGAGCACCAGCACCACGGGGAGGGGTGCGCCGCGATTTAGGGCGGAGACCAGGGCAAGCAGGACGATGGGGTAGGCCAAGCCGGCCAGGAGGAGGACCGGCCGCGGACCCAGGCGATCGATGAGCCGGCCGACAATGGGTGCGATGCCGGCGAGGCCAGCGAGGTAGGCTGAGGTGACGAGCCCGGCGTTCGTAAAGGAGGCTTCGCGGGCCTGCACGAGAAGCAGGAGCGCTAGCCCCGAGATCCCGATGGGGAGGCGTCCGACCAGGGATGCCAGGATGGACCGGCGCAGGTCGGCTTCGTTGAACAGGGCAGCGTAGCGCTCGAGAGAGATCATGGCCTTGGAGGGGCGCGCGATTCTCGCACAGTGGCGGCGGGGGGCGGGCACTAGCCGGAGGCGTCGGCAAATGTTTCACGTGGAACATCAGCATGATGGGCGACACCAGGTGAAATACGCCCCGACCCGTAGTTTCACGTGAAACATTCACGTATGATTGCGCTCCCCGCGAGTACCACCATGCAGTTTCCAACCGAATTCGACGTTATTGTCGTCGGCGGTGGCCATGCCGGCACCGAGGCGGCGCTTGCTGCCGCGCGCATCGGCTGTGCGACTCTGCTGCTTACGCACAGCCTCGAAACGCTCGGCCAGATGTCCTGCAACCCTTCGATCGGGGGAATTGGCAAGGGCCACCTGGTCCGCGAGATCGATGCACTCGGCGGGGCGATGGCGCTTGCAACCGACGAGGCAGGCATCCAGTTCCGGACACTGAATTCCTCCAAGGGCCCTGCAGTACGAGCGACGCGAGCACAGGCCGACCGCGTCCTCTACCGCAAGGCAATCCGCACTCGGCTCGAGAACCAGCCGAATTTGACGCTGTTTCAGCAGGCTGTCGATGACATCTTGCTCGAGGGAAATAGCGTAGTGGGCGTGGTGACGCAGCTCGGCGTCCGCTTCCGTTCCCGGACGGTTGTTCTGACGGCGGGGACGTTCCTTGCCGGCGTCATTCACGTAGGCCTCGAACGGCATCAGGCGGGCCGCGCAGGGGATCCGGCGTCGGTTACCCTTGCAGCGCGTCTACGCGACATGCAGCTGCCGGTCGGGCGGCTTAAGACCGGCACGCCACCACGCCTCGATGGCCGGACGATTGATTTCTCCACCATGGATGAGCAGGCGGGCGACGCGCCCGAGCCGGTGTTCTCCTTCCTTGGACGTCGGGAGATGCATCCCGCGCAGCGGCCCTGCTGGGTCACCCACACCAACCAGGTCACACACGACATCATCCGCGCCGGCCTCGATCGCTCACCTTTGTTCACGGGGGTCATCCAGGGTGTCGGGCCGCGTTACTGCCCATCGATCGAGGACAAGATCCACCGCTTTGCCGGCAAGCAAAGTCATCAGATCTTCCTCGAACCGGAGGGGCTGACGACTCACGAGATCTACCCGAACGGCATTTCCACCAGCCTGCCGTTCGATGTGCAGTACGCGCTGGTCAGATCAATCCGCGGCCTGGAGCATGCGCACATCGTCCGCCCCGGCTATGCCATCGAGTACGACTACTTCGACCCGCGCAACTTGCGCGCCTCGCTGGAGACGAAATCGATCGAAGGCCTTTTCTTCGCCGGGCAGATCAATGGCACGACGGGGTACGAGGAGGCAGGCGCCCAGGGGCTGCTTGCCGGACTCAACGCCGCACGCAAAGTACAGGGGCGCGAGCCTTGGTGCCCGAGGCGTGACGAGGCTTATATCGGCGTCCTAGTCGATGACCTCGTGACCCGCGGTGTGAGCGAGCCGTACCGGATGTTTACCAGCCGGGCCGAATACCGCCTCATGCTGCGGGAGGACAATGCCGACCTTCGACTGACCGAGATCGGGCGCAGACTCGGCGTGGTAGACGATGTGCGCTGGGACGCGTTCGCGCGCAAGCGCGACGCGGTGGCGCGCGAACGCGAGCGCCTGCGCTCCACTTGGACCAATCCTAGGCTTTTGACAGCGGCCGACGCGCTGCGCGTGCTGGGGAAGCCTATAGAACGTGAGTACTCACTTGCTGAATTACTTCGCAGACCTGAGGTTGAGTACGACGTGCTCATGACGTTGCCGGATGCCGGCCCTCCGGTGGATGACCCGCAGGTCGCGGAACAGGTGGAGATCCAGATCAAGTACGAGGGCTACATCGAGCGCCAGCGCGACGAAGTTGCCCGGCGTGAGCAGCTGGACGCCCTCCCGCTTCCGCTCGATTTCGATTTCCGCGCGGTGCGCGGCCTGTCGGCCGAAGTGCAGCAAAAACTCATCGCGCATCGGCCGGAGACCGTCGGCCAGGCATCGCGCATCTCGGGCGTGACGCCGGCGGCCATCTCGCTCCTGCTGGTCCATCTGAAGAGGGGAGCGTCGCGTCAAAAGATTTCGGCATGACGCCGCAGGCTGCGCTCGAGCGAGGACTCGATGCGCTTGCACTGAATCTGAACGTCGACGTGCGTACCAAGCTGCTTGCGTATCTGGCGCTGATGCAAAAGTGGAACCGAACCTACAACCTGACGGCAATTCGTGACCCGCTCAGCATGGTGACGCACCACCTGCTCGATTCACTCGTGACCGTGCCGTATCTGGATGCGGCCGGTGCCGCGCTGCGCGTCGCCGACGTGGGTTCCGGCGCCGGCCTGCCCGGCATTCCGCTGGCGCTCGCGCGCCCCGCCTGGCAGGTCACGCTAAACGATCGCAACAGCAAAAAGGCCGCGTTCCTGCGCCACGCCAAAGCCGAGCTCGGCCTACTGAACGTCGAGGTGCACGAAGGCGCCGTCGAGCACTGGCAGCCGCGCGAGCGCTACGACTGCGTGATCACCCGCGCGTTTGCTGCGCTCGACGATTTCGTCTCCCGCTGCAGGCACCTGGTCGCGCCGGGCGGCTTTCTTGCGGCGATGAAAGGCGCCTGGCCGGAGGACGCAGCCACGACGGCACTACCGCAGCACGTGAGCTGCTCGGAGGTGCACCGCTTGCGCGTGCCACTGCTCGAGGCAGAGCGCCACCTCGTCGTCTGTCGGCTTCTCGGGGCCACCGCGTGACGCGCATCCTCGCGGTGGTGAACCAGAAAGGTGGCGTCGGCAAGACCACCACCAGCGTCAACCTCGCCGCGGCCCTCGCGCAAGCCGGCCAGCGCGTGCTACTCGTCGATCTCGATCCGCAGGGCAATGCGACGATGGGCAGCGGCGTCGACAAAGCCAAGGCCCAGCGCACCGTCTACCATGTCCTGCTCGGTCTCGCCGAAGCGGCTGCGGTGTGCGTACGCTCAGAGCGTGGCGGCTTCGATCTTTTGCCGTCGAACCGCGAGTTGGCCGGCGCCGAAGTCGAACTCGTCGATCTGCCGAACCGCGAGGGCCGCCTCAAGGCGGCGCTTAACGTCCTCGGCGACCGATACAGCTTCGTCATCGTCGACTGCCCGCCCTCGCTCAGTCTGCTCACCGTGAACGCATTGACGGCCGCGCAGCAGGTCATCATTCCGATGCAGTGCGAGTACTACGCGCTCGAGGGGCTGTCGGACCTCGTCGGCACGATCAAGCGCGTGCGCGCGCACCTCAACCCGAGCCTCGATATCGCCGGTCTGCTGCGCACGATGTACGACCCGCGCAGCACCCTGACGCAGCAGGTCTCGCAGCAGCTCGAGTCGCACTTCGGCAACAAGGTTTACCGCACGCTCGTGCCGCGCAACGTGCGCCTGGCGGAAGCGCCCAGCTACGGCGCGCCCGCCGTGGTCTGGGATCCCGCCTCGAAAGGCGCCCAGGCCTACGCCGCCTTTGCGGACGAGATTCTCGAGCGCGAGCGTGCGGCGTCGGCAGCAACCGCGCAACCCGTTGGAGGAGGACCATGAGCAAGGCAAAGGGACTGGGACGTGGGCTCGACGCATTGCTCGGTGCCGACGACGCGCCGAAGGACGCCCTCAGCACGCTGGCCGTGGGCCGGATCCAGCCCGGCCGCTACCAGCCGCGCACCCGTATGGATCGCGCCGCGCTGACGGAGCTGTCGGCCTCGATCAAGTCGCAGGGTCTGATGCAGCCGTTGCTCGTGCGTCCGGTCGACGGCGGGCGCTATGAATTGATCGCCGGCGAGCGGCGCTGGCGCGCAGCCCAGATGGCGGGACTCGCGGAGGTCCCGGCGCTGGTGCGCGAGGTCCCGGACGAGTCCGCGCTCGCCATGTCGCTGATCGAGAATATCCAGCGCGAGAACCTCAACCCGATGGAAGAGGCCGCCGGCCTGCAGCGCCTGATCGACGAGTTCCGCATGACGCACGAGCAGGCGGCGGACGCGGTCGGTCGCTCGCGCAGTGCCACGACCAATCTGCTGCGCCTGCTGAAGCTGCCGAAGCCGGTGCAAGCCATGGTCATGGACGGCGCGCTCGAAATGGGGCACGCGCGCGCCCTGCTCACGCTGGACGCGGCACGACAGATCGAGGCGGCTAACCGCATCTCGGCGCGGGGCCTGTCGGTGCGTGAAGCCGAGGCGCTGGCAGCGCGCCTGGCGCGCGGCCCCGTGTCGCGTCGACGCAGGGGTAAGGTGGACCGCGACCTGGCGCGCCTTGAGGAGGAGACCGCCGAGCGGCTCGGCACCACCGTCGAGATTCGGCCCGGCAAAAAAGGCACGGGTAAGCTGATCCTGCATTACGCAAGCCTGGACCACCTCGACCGTCTGCTGCGCAAGCTGCGCTGAGCCGCCGAAATAGCGAATTGTGCATTGCAGCACGTTGACCCGCAAATACCCCGCGGCTATACTGCCGCCGCTTTGCTCGGGGCGGAGCTGAAGAACGCCGTGCTTCGCAGATTGGGCAAGCCGATTCGCACCGTCCTTCGGTGGCAGCTGCTGGCCACCGCCATCCTGACGCTGGCCGCGGGCCTGATCGCAGGGGTCGACGGGGCGCTTTCCGCCGCGCTCGGAGGCTTGGTGAGCGTGGTGGCGGGCGCCGTCTCGGGCCTGGTGGCCGCGAAGACGCGTGCGGATTCGGCAGGGGGGGTCGTGATCGCTGCATTGACGGCGGAGGGTGTGAAGATCGTCCTCATCGTGCTCCTGCTGTGGCTTGTGCTGATGATGTACAAGGGTGTCGTCGCGGTAGCCTTCCTCGGCGCTTTCATCATCACCGTAGTGATATTTGCTCTGGCGTTCTTTGTTCGCGAATACGAGTAGCAGAACTGCAATGGCCGCCGGCAACCTCACTCCGACCAGCTACATCCAGCATCACCTGACGTTCTTCTCCAAGCCGATCGGCGACGGCGGCTTCTGGACGCTGCATCTCGATTCGCTGCTGGTATCGGTCCTGCTCGGCTTTGTTGGCATGGGCTTAATCTGGTGGGTGGTGCGCGGGGCGACCTCCGGCGTGCCGAACAAGCGCCAGGCGTTCGTCGAGTTGCTGATCGAATTCATCGACAACCAGGTCAAGGGCATCTTCCATCACGGTGATCGCAACAAGTTCGTCGCGCCGGCGGCGCTCACCGTGTTCGTCTGGGTGTTGCTGATGAACGCCATGGACTTCCTGCCGGTCGACTGGATGGCGAAAGGCACTCACCTGATCTCGGATCACGGTTTTCGCATCGTGCCGACCGCGGACGTCAATACGACGTTCGCCCTGTCGCTCTCGGTCTGGCTGCTGATGATCTTCTTCGCCATTTCGGCGAAGGGCTTCGGCGGCTGGATCCACGAGCTGTTCTGCGCGCCGTTCGGCAGCAATCCGCTGCTCTGGCCGGCCAACTTCCTGTTCAACCTGATCGAGTACGTGTCCAAGCCGCTGTCGCATTCGCTGCGACTGTTCGGCAACATGTACGCGGGGGAAATCATCTTCCTGCTGCTCTGGGTGTGGGCTGCGACCGGCCTGGTCGGCACGGCTTTCGGCGCCCTGCTCGGTCTGGGCTGGGCGATCTTCCACATTCTGATCGTCGTTCTGCAGGCCTACATCTTCATGATGCTCACGGTCGTGTACATCGCGCTCGCGCACGAGCATCACTGATCGGATCACCTCGACAACTGACTTTGCGCTGAGAAAGGAAAGCACCAATGGAAAAACTGCAACTTCTGGCGATGATCCAGGCCTACACCGGGATCGGCATCGGCCTGATGATCGGCGTCGGCGCCGCGGGCGCGTGCATCGGTGTGGGCGTGATGTGCAGCCGGTTTCTCGAGGCCGCGGCGCGCCAGCCCGAACTGACCAACTCGCTGCAGGCGAAGGTGTTCCTCCTGCTCGGCCTGATCGACGCCTCCTTCATCATCGGCGTCGGTCTGGCAATGATGTTCGCGTTCGCGAACCCGCTGCTCGCTGTCATCCCGAGCTGAGGCGGTGGCGCGAGCGTCGATCGTGAGCGGCGGTGCCGGGCGCAGCGCGCACGGACCGCGCAAGGAGCCGTCATGAATATCAATTTCTCGCTTATCGCGCAGGCGATCACCTTCGCGCTGTTCATCCTGTTCACGGTCAAGATCATCTGGCCGTACATGCTGCGTGCGATCGAGACCCGGCAAAAGACGATCGCCGACGGCCTCGCCGCGGCCGAGCGCGGGCACCGCGAACTGGAGGTGTCTTCCAAGCGCGCTGAGGAAGCGGTCAACGACGCGCGCGGCCGCGCCGCGGACATCCTCGCCCAGACCGAACGCCGCGCCACACAGCTGATCGAAGAGGCGAAAACCGCGGCCAAGGGCGAGGGCGACCGCGAAAAGGCCGCCGCCAAAGCCGAGATCGAGCAGGAATTCGCGCGCGCGCGCGAACAGCTGCGCGATCAGGTCGCCGCGCTCGCCGTCGCCGGGGCGGAAAAGATCCTGCAGCGCGAAGTCGATGCCAAGGCGCACGCGGATCTGCTCGACGCAATCCGGCGGCAGCTGTAGCGCGCGCCGCAGGACACCAAGGTACGCAGGCAACCATGGCGGAACCGAACACCATCGCGCGGCCCTACGCCGAGGCCGTTTTCAAGCTGGCCGACCAGGGCGGCAAGCTCGCCGACTGGTCGGCGGCGCTTGCCACGCTCGCGCAGGTCTCCGAGAACGACCGCGTGCGCGCGGCGATGGGCGACCCCAATCTGTCGACAGCGCAGGTGGCCGGGCTGTTTCTGTCGATCCTCGCAGGGAAGCTTTCGGGCGACGCGGAAAACTTCGTGCGCGTCATGGCGGAGAACCGCCGGCTCGGCCTGCTCGGCGAGGTGCGCGCGCAGTTCGAGGCACTGAAGAACGCACGCGAAGGCGTGGTCGAAGCCGACGTGCACACGGCATTCGAGTTGAGCGACGCGCAGCTGCAGACGCTGGTCGCGGCGCTCGAAAAGCGCACGGGTCGCAAGGTCAAGGCGCAGGTGCGCCTGGACAAGTCCCTGATCGGCGGCGTGCGCGTCGTCATGGGCGACAAGGTCATCGATGGATCCGTGCGCGCCCAGCTGGGTGCGCTCGAATCCGCACTCAAAGCATAGGAAAGACTGGGAGCTGTTATGCAACTCAACCCCTCCGAGATTTCGGAACTCATCAAGAGCCGTATTCAGGGCCTCGACGCCGGCGCGCAGATGCGCACGCAGGGCACCGTGGTCTCGGTGACCGACGGCATTTGCCGCATCCACGGCCTGTCCGACGTCATGCAGGGCGAAATGCTCGAGTTTCCGCAGGACACCTTCGGCCTGGCGCTCAACCTCGAGCGCGACTCGGTGGGCGCGGTGATTCTCGGTGCGTACGAGCACATCACGGAGGGCGACACGGTGAAGACCACCGGCCGCATTCTCTCCGTGCCGGTCGGCCCCGAGCTGCTCGGCCGTGTGGTGAACTCGCTCGGCCAGCCGATCGACGGCAAGGGCCCGGTCAACGCCAAGGAATCCGACGTCATCGAGAAAGTCGCGCCTGGCGTGATCTGGCGCAAGTCGGTCTCGCAGCCGGTGCAGACCGGGCTCAAGGCGATCGACGCGATGGTGCCGATCGGCCGCGGGCAGCGCGAGCTGATCATCGGCGACCGCCAGACCGGCAAGACGGCGGTGGCGGTCGACACGATCATCAACCAGAAGGGCAAGGACCTGTTCTGCGTCTACGTTGCGATCGGCCAGAAGGCCTCGACGATCGCCAACGTGGTGCGCAAGCTCGAGGAATACGGCGCGATGGAATACACCATCGTCGTCGCGGCCTCGGCGTCCGAATCCGCCGCCATGCAGTACATCGCGCCCTACTCGGGCTGCACGATGGGCGAGTATTTCCGGGACCGCGGTCAGGATGCGCTCATCATCTACGACGACCTGACCAAGCAGGCCTGGGCCTATCGTCAGGTTTCGCTGCTGCTGCGCCGGCCGCCGGGTCGCGAGGCGTACCCGGGGGACGTGTTCTACCTGCACTCGCGTCTGCTCGAGCGCGGCGCGCGCGTAAACGAGGAGTACGTCGAGAACTTCACCAAGGGCGCGGTCAAGGGCAAGACCGGCTCGCTCACCGCGCTGCCGGTGATCGAGACGCAGGCCGGTGACGTGACGGCCTTCGTGCCGACCAACGTGATCTCGATCACCGACGGGCAGATCTTCCTCGAGACCGACCTGTTCAATGCGGGTATCCGGCCGGCGATCAACGCGGGTATCTCGGTGTCGCGGGTCGGTGGCGCGGCACAGACCAAGATCATGAAGCGACGCGACACGGGCGGCGGCGTGCGCTTGGCGCTGGCGCAGTACCGTGAACTCGCGGCGTTCGCGCAGTTCGCCTCCGATCTCGACGAGGCGACGCGCAAGCAGCTCGAGCGCGGCCGCATGGTGACCGAGCTGATGAAACAGCCCCAGTACCAGCCGCTGCAGGTCTGGGAGATGGCGCTCACCCTGTTCGCGGTGAACAACGGCTACTTCGACGATATCGACGTGAAGAAGGCGCTCGCGGCCGAGAAATCGCTGCGTGACTACGTCAAGGCGCAGCGCGCCGACCTGATCGAACGCATGGAAGACAAGAAGGACCTTTCCACCGAGGACGAGGCCTCGCTCAAGGCCGTGGTGGAAGACTGGAAGAAGAACGGCAGTTTCTAGACGCGCTTGCGCGCGCGGAAACTGCTGCGCGCGTAGGAGCGGACGCCAGACGCCGCTCAACGCGCGCGAGGACATAGGGAATGCCAGGAACCAAAGAAATACGCATGAAGATCCGGAGTGTGCAGAACACCCGGAAGATCACCAAGGCGATGGAAATGGTCGCCGCGGCGAAGATGCGCAAGGCGCAGGAGCGCATGCGCATGGCGCGCCCGTACGGCGAAAAGATCCGCAACATCGCGGCGCACATCAGCCACGCGAATCCTGAATACCGCCATCCCTTCCTGGTCAACCGCGACTCCGTGAAGCGGATCGGACTGATCGTGGTGACGACGGACAAGGGGCTGTGCGGCGCGCTCAACACGAACCTGCTGCGCGCCGTGCTCACGCAGTACAAGGCGTGGCAGGCCGAGGGCGAGGAGATCGAGGTGTCCTGCATCGGCAACAAGGGCCTCGGTTTCATGCAGCGCCTGGGCGCCAACATCGTCTCGCAGGTGGTGCAGATCGGCGACCAGCCGAACATCGAGCGCCTGATCGGCGCGGTGAAGGTCATGCTGGACGGCTACCAGGAAGACCGCTTTGACCGTCTGATGCTCGCCTACAACCGCTTCGTCAACACGATGAAGCAGGAGCCGGTGATCGAGCAGCTCATTCCGCTGACCGGCGAACAGCTCGGCGCGCCCGAGGGCACCTGGGACTACATCTACGAGCCCGAGGCGCGCGTCGTGCTCGACCAGGTGATGGTGCGCTACATCGAGGCGATCATTTACCAGTCGCTCGCTGAAAACGTCGCCTGCGAGCAATCGGCACGCATGGTGGCGATGAAGGCCGCCTCGGACAATGCCGAAACGCTGATCGACGAGCTGACGTTGATCTACAACAAGAACCGGCAGGCGGCGATCACCAAGGAACTTTCAGAGATTGTCGGCGGCGCGGCGGCCGTATGACGCCGCGGCCGTCGTGTAACGGAATTCACGTTTAGGAAAACATCATGGCACAAGTACAAGGCAGCATCGTCCAGTGTATCGGCGCGGTGGTGGACATCGAGTTCCCGCGCGAGTCGATGCCCGGCATCTACGAGGCGCTGGTCCTCGCCGATACCGGCGAGAAAGGTCTCGCCGAACAGGGGCTCACCTTCGAGGTCGAGCAGCAGCTGGGCGATGGTGTCGTGCGCTGCATTGCCATGGGCTCGGGGGACGGCCTGCGCCGCGGCATGAAAGTGAACAGCACAGGCGCGCCGATCTCGGTACCCGTGGGCAAGGGCACGCTGGGCCGCATCATGGACGTTCTCGGCCGGCCGATCGACGAAGCGGGCGCGATCGAGACCGAAGAGCGGCGATCGATCCATCAGGAGGCGCCCAGATTCGACGAGCTCTCGCCATCGGTCGAGCTCCTCGAGACCGGCATCAAGGTGATCGACCTGATCTGCCCGTTCGCCAAGGGCGGCAAGATCGGCCTGTTCGGCGGCGCCGGGGTCGGCAAGACCGTCAACATGCTCGAGCTGATCAACAACATCGCGACCCAGCACTCGGGACTGTCGGTGTTCGCCGGCGTCGGCGAGCGCACGCGCGAGGGCAACGACTTCTATCACGAGATGGCCGAAGCGGGCGTGATCAAGCTCGACAATCTCGGCGACTCGAAAGTGGCGATGGTATTCGGCCAGATGAACGAGCCGCCGGGCAACCGGCTGCGCGTGGCGCTGACCGGCCTGACCATGGCGGAAAGCTTCCGCGACGAGGGCCGCGACATCCTGTTTTTCGTCGACAACATTTACCGCTTCACGCTCGCCGGTACCGAGGTCAGCGCGCTTCTCGGCCGGATGCCCTCGGCGGTGGGTTACCAGCCGACGCTCGCCGAGGAGATGGGGCGGCTGCAGGAGCGCATCACCTCGACCAAGGTCGGCTCGATCACCTCGATCCAGGCGGTGTACGTGCCGGCGGACGACCTTACGGACCCGTCGCCCGCGACCACCTTCGGCCACCTCGACGCGACGGTCGTGCTCTCGCGCGACATCGCCTCGCTCGGCATCTACCCGGCGGTGGACCCGCTTGATTCCACCTCGCGCCAGGTCGACCCGAACACCATCGGCGAGGAGCACTACAACACGACGCGTGCGGTGCAGGAAATCCTGCAGCGCTACAAGGAGCTGCGCGACATCATCGCGATTCTCGGCATGGACGAGCTCTCGCCGGAGGACAAGCTGGCGGTCGCCCGCGCACGCAAGATCCAGCGCTTCCTGTCGCAGCCGTTCACGGTGGCGCAGAACTTCACCGGCACGCCGGGCAAGTACGTGCCGCTGAAGGACACCATCAAGGGCTTCAACATGATCGTCAACGGCGAATGCGATCAGCTGCCCGAGCAGGCTTTCTACATGGTCGGTGCGATCGAGGAGGCCTTCGAGAAAGCGAAGGGCATGCAGTAAACGATGGCTGCCCCGACCATCCACGTCGACGTCGTCAGCACCGAGGCCTCGATCTACTCGGGCGAGGCCGAGTTCGTCGTCCTGCCGGGCGAAGCGGGCGAACTCGGCATCTATCCGCGCCATACGCCGCTCATCACCCGCATCAAGCCGGGTCCGGTGCGGATCGTTCCCGCCGGGGGCGGCGAGGAGCAGTTGATCTTCGTTGCCGGCGGCATCCTCGAGGTACAGCCGCGTTTGGTCACGGTGCTGGCCGATACCGCGATCCGCGGCCACGACCTCGACGAGGCCAAGGCCACCGAGGCGCTCAAGAAGGCCGAGGAAGCGCGCGCCAAGGCGCAGGACAAGCAGGAAATCGCGGCGGTGGAGGCCGAGCTCTCGATGCTCGCCGCCCAGCTCGCGGCGATTCGCAGGCTGCGCAAGCGCTAAGGGTCACGCGACGGCGGAACGCTTGAAAGCGACCTCCGCCCCCGAAATCGCCCTGCTGCTGGCGGGCAGCCTGTGCCTGCTGCCCTTCCTGCTGCCGTATCACCAGCCGCCGGTCCTCAGCTTTTATCCCGAATGGCTCGCGGCCGGGCTGGGTGTGCTGGCCTCGCTCACCCTGCTTCTGAGCGGCAGCTTCAGAGCCGACGCCGCGCTGCCCGCGCCGGCGCTCTGGTTTGCTGCATTCGCCGCGTTTCTCGTGCTGCAAGCGTGGCTCGGCGAGCCGCCCTACCCGCAAAGCGCTATGCTCGCGGCCCTGTATGTGCTCTACGCCGTGCTCATGGTGCAGCTCGGCAGCCAGCTGGTTGCGACCGTCGGCATCGAACGCGTCGCGATCGTTCTGGCGACCTGCGTTCTGGCGGGGGCACTGGCGAACGCGGTCGCCGGCGTCATCCAGTTCTACGGCCGACCGGCGCTGTTCGAAGACATCGTCGCGCAACTGCGCGGCCGTCGCGCCTACGGCAACATCGCGCAGCCGAACCTGTACACGAACTACCTCGCGCTCGGACAAGCCGCGCTTATTTACCTGTGGCTGCGTGCGCGCCTGCGAACGCCGTACGCCATTGCTGCCCTCGTCCTGCTCGTCGTAGCGAGCGCGTTAGCCGGTGCCCGCAGCGCTGTGCTCTACGTAATCTGGTTCGTCGGACTCGGTATCCTTGCGGCGCGCGTTATCGACCCGGCGCAAGCACAACGCCTGAAGCAGGGCGTGTACGCCGCTGGCGTCGCCCTCGTCGCGGCGCATGTGCTCGTGCCCTGGGCGAACACCGCATTGCAGCTGGGCCTTGCCGGAGAAGGCGCGATTGAACGTCTGCAGCTGACCGAACCGCGACTGCCGGTGTTCCTGCTCACCTGGCGCATCTTTCTGGTGGCACCGATCGCTGGCACGGGCATCGGCGAATTTCCCGGAGCCATCTTTGCACGTGGCCTCGAACCCGAGCTGACGGCGATCGGCGAGGTCTGGACCTCGCCGCACAATCTTCCGTTACACCTGCTGGCCGAGACCGGTGCGCTGGGTGCGTTCCTCGTGCTTGGCGGCCTGTTCGCCTGGGCGGTGCAGCTGCTGCGGCGCTACCGGACCGACAGCAGCTTGGCGCTGTGGTGGATCGTCGCGGCCGCCGGGGTCGAGCTGCTGCATTCGCTGATCGAGTATCCGCTATGGAGCGCGCACTTCCTCGGGCTTGCCGCGCTGTTCGTCGGCGTGAGCACATTGCCTACGTTGCGTTCTGTGGCGATTGTGCGCACGGCACGCGTGACGGGCATCGGAGCCTGCGCGCTACTTTCGGTCGCAGTGGCATTGCTGCTGCGAGACTATGTACGGCTTGACCTGGCGCGTGCGGCGGGAACGCGAACCACGCTCGCCTCAGCGGTGCAGGTGCAGCGCGACGCGGCGACAATGCAGGCGCTGACCCATGGCCTGCTCGGACCGGTGGCCGAGCTGTGGATCCTCACCGGCGCACCGCTCGATCGCAGCGGCCTCGACGAGAAACTCGCGATGAGCGGGCGGCTCATGCACCGCTGGCCGGCCAACGCGATCGTCGTGCGGCGCGCCGTGTTCCTCGCCCTGGCCGGCAAGCCCGAGGCGGCGCGCACGCTGCTCGGCGAAGCACTGCGCGTATTTCCGCACAGGCTGGCCGATACGATTCTGGTTCTGGAGCGGTCGCTCGCCAGCGATCGAGAAAACATCGCGCCGCTCCTCGCGCTGGCCGAGGCGGCGCGGCGTGAGACGCGGCAAAGGCCCTAAGCGCGCGCCGCGCGCCGGCGCATCGCCACCGGCGCCCAGCCGGCGAAAAGGAGCACCACGCCGAGGCCGTCGATCCAGGGATCGCTCGGAATGAGCAGGCACACCGTCGCGCCGAAAAACACCAGGCGCTGCCAGTTCGCGATCCGGCCGAGCAGGAATTCGGTGCCCTGGATGGCCATGGCGAGCGCCAGATAGCCGAACAGGTAGCGCACCACGGTCGAGACGATGGTCAGCACATCGCCGCCAAGCAGCAGTCCCGGCGCGTAGACGAAGCTGAACGGGATGATGATCAGCGTCGCGCCGAACTTGAGCGCGGCGAATCCCGTGCGCATCGGGTCGGCGCCGGCGATCGCCGCGCCGGCGTAGGCCGACACGCAGACCGGCGGCGTGATGTTCGACAGGCAGGCGGCGTAGAACACGACCAGGTGCGCGGCGATCTCCGGCACGCCGAGCTGGATCAGCGCCGGTGCCGCGACGACCGACAGGATGATGTACGAGCCGGTGGTGCTCGAGCCCATGCCGATGACGATCGAAATGATCGTCACCAGGATGATGGTAAAGAACAGGCTGCCGTGCGCGAAGTCGATCAGGATCGCCGAGAACTTCAGGCCGAGCCCCGACAGAACGATGCCGCCGATGATGATGCCGAGCGCGCCGATCGAGCAGCCCGCCGAGGTGTTGTTCTTGCCGCCGGCGGCGAGCGCCTGGAAGATGCTGCGAGGACCCATCGCCGTCTTGCGATGGCGCCAGGACAGGACCAGCGTCGACATGCAGCCCCAGAAGGCCGCGAGCTCCGGGGTGTACCCCGAGAACATCACGCCGAGCACCACGACCAGCGGCACGAAGAAATGCCAGCCGCGCCGCAGCACGTCGCGCACGCGGGGGATCTCCTCCGCCGGCAGCCCGCGAAGCCCCGTGCGCACCGCTTCCAGGTCGACCATGTAGATGAGGAAGATGAAAAACAGCACCGCCGGGATGACGTTCATCAGGGCGATGCTGAGGTAGTCGGTTTGCGTCAGGGTGGCGAGAATGAACACGCCCGCGCCCATGACCGGCGGCATGAACTGGCCGCCGGTGGACGAGATGGCCTCGATGGCGCCCGCATGCTCGGGCCGGTAGCCGATGCGCTTCATCAGCGGGATGGTGAACGAGCCGGTGGCCACCACGTTGGCGACCGAGGAGCCGGAGATCGAGCCGAACAGCGCCGAGGTCAGCACCGCCACCTTCGCCGGTCCGCCGCGCCACTTGCCGGCGAGCGCCGTGCCGAGATCCATGAAGAACGCACCGGCGCCGCTGCGCTCCAGAAATGCGCCGAGCACCATGAACGGGAAGACGAAGGTCGCGAAGGTGGCGGTCACCACGCCGAACATCGCTTCCTGCGTCGAGTAGGTGAACTCGATGATGCGCTCCAGGCCCATCCCTGAATGGGCCAGCTTGCCCGGCAGCTGCGGACCGAAGTAGAGCTGGGCGAGAAACAGCAGGGCGATGACCGTGATGGCGTAACCGAGTACGCGGCGGCTGGTTTCCAGGATGACGACGATGGCGATGACCCCCATCGTCAGATCCCATTGGTTGGGCAGGCTGACGCGGTTGATCGCGTACTCCGCGTACTGGTCGATCCAGTAGCCCATCGAGACGACGGCACCGACGATGAAAATGGCGTCGACGATGCTGGGCCGCTGCTGCGGCGCGCCGCGCCGCGCCGGGTACAGCAGAAACACCAGCACCGAGGTGAACATCAGGTAGAACCCCCGGTTGGTCTCGGTCGAGACCAGGCCGAAACCCGAGGTGTACAGGTACCAGAGCGAAAACGCCGCGGCGGTGAGGGTGTAGAGCGTCGCGTAGCCGCCGCCAAGTGTGCGGCTCGGTCCCGTGACCGGCTCGATCCAGCCTTTCAGCATCCGCGGGCGTTGGCGTGAAACAGAGAAGGCCGCCGCCGCGGATGCGGCGGCCTGCCCTTCAGCTGCCGATTACTTCGGCCAGAGGCCCTTCGACTTGTAGTACGCCTCGGCACCCGGGTGCATCGGCGCGCCCAGCGCGACGAAGTTCTTCACGTCAGGCTCCATCTGCGCCCAGGCCTTGTGACCGGCCGCGAGGCGCTTGCGCATGTCGGGCTGGTAGACGAGGTTGAGAATGTCCTCGAGAGCCTTGGCCGAGACGCGCTGGTGCGCCACCCAGTACACCGTGAGGAACGGCAGCTTCAGCGCGGGGACGCCCTTGTAGGTGCCCGCGGGCATCGTGCCGGCGGTGTAGAAGGGATAGGCCTGGCTGACCTTGCCGAGCTCGGCGTCGCTGTAGGCGACCACTTGTGCACCGCGCGTTTCCGCCAGCTCCTTGACCGCTGCGGCGGGCGCCGAGGACTGGCACAGGGCATCGACCTGGCCATTGGCGACCGCGCGGCCGGCGTCGGCAAAGGTCATGAAGCGCTGCTTGACGCCGTCGAGCACGCCGAGCGCCTTGAGAATGTTGGTGCAGTTGAACACCGTGCCCGATCCCGGCGGGCCCATCGCCACGGTCTTGCCCTTCAAGTCGTTGTGCGACTTGATGCCTGCCCCGGGGAGCGAGACGAAATAGGTGGGGCCGGAATACGCCTTCGCCACCCCGCGCAGCATCGTGCCCTTGGGAAAGTCTTTGAACGGGCCCTCCTGCTTGAGCGACATGTAGACATGCGCGCCGTAGACGATGCCCATGTCGAGCTCGCCCTTCAGCAGGCGCTTGGCGTTCTCGGTGGATCCGCCGGTGGTGACCTGCGTGATGTTGTACTGCGGCAGCTTCTCGGTGATCGCGGTACCCGCGACGCCGACCATGTAGTACATCACACCGCCGGGATTCGACCCGCCCCAGGCAATGTTCTGCTTGTCCTGCGCCTGGGCGGCCGTCGCCGACAGGCCCATGGCACATGCCGCCGCGGCTGCGGAAAAAATCAGCTTTCTTTGCATTGTTCCTCCCTCGCTAGAGTGCTGCTGGATGGCGCGTTCCGGTCGAAACCAGCCGCGCCGATGCCTGTGCCTCGAAACCGGCGCCTCGCGCGTCGGCGCTCAAATATCCTGCGGAAGCCGACCGGCGTCAATCTTCGGTTCGCCGTCGCAGGCGATTGCCGCCCTTGCACGCCCGGCACGGCATCGCCATGGCGCAGGGAACATTGATGGGGCGCCTTGTTTGCGCGGCGACTTGGGAGTAGCGTCGTTCCAGCAAGGAGCTTGGCCATGACCACCTACGAAACGCCCAGCTGCGCCTACTGCCCGAGCACTGTGCGCGCCTGCCGCGACGGCGAGGGCGATGCGCGCGGCCCCGGATACTGCCCATCCAAGACCGACGCCGAGGGCATCGCCTCCGCCGAGGATTATTTCCGCGATCCCTTCGAGGCGCGCGTCGCCCAGGTTTCCGCAGTGGTCGAGAGCGAGGGCTACTGCAAGTGGACGCGGGTCGAAGAGATCTGCCACTTTGCCAAGCGCATGGGTTTTCGCCGCATCGGCATCGCGACCTGCATCAGCTTCGTCGACTTGTCGCGCGTGTTCAGCGCGATCATGGAAAGTCACGGCCTCGAAGTCGCCTCGGTCGCCTGCAAGAACGGCGGCGTGCCGAAAGAAGAGATCGGACTGAAGGACGAGGAGAAGATCCGCCCCGGCAACTTCGAGGCGATCTGCAACCCACTCTCGCAGGCCGAGTTGCTCAACCGGGCGGGTTGCGAGCTCAACGTGATCGTCGGCCTGTGCGTCGGCCACGACAGCCTCTTTATCCGGCATTCCAAAGGGCTGGTGACGACGCTGGTGGCGAAAGACCGGATGCTGGCGCACAACCCGGCGGCCGCGCTGCAGCTTGCCGACAGCTACTACAGCCGCGTCTGGGGGCCGGACAAGCCGGCGACGCTGCCGAAGCTGCCGGCCGAGGGACGCAAGAACCGTTGAGCGCGGGTCCGGACGCGGCGCGCGCGTCTTCGCCGCTGACCGTCCTGATCGACCCCTGGCGCTTCGACGTGCTGACCTGGCTGCATCGCGCCGAAGCGCTGGCGGTCGTGCGCGACTTGCGAGTTGCCGGCCGCGCCGTCGGGGTTGACGCGTTCGATCGCGATCGCCTGCCTCGTGGTGAGCGCATCCTGTTGCGGCTGTCGGACTCGGCCATGGTCGCTGCAGTCCGCGCGCTCGAGCCCGCGGGCATCACCTATCACGGACCGGGTGCGGCGGCGCTTGAGCGCTGCTACGACAAATGGCGCGCCTATCAGATCGTGTCGCAGGCGGGCATCGACTGTCCCGCGACGCGGCTCGCCACCGAGGCGATCGATTTCGCGCCACCGTTCATCGTCAAACCGCGCCGCGGTTCGGATTCGATCGGGCTGCGCGTGGTCCGGGGCGCACGACTACCGGCCCGGCTGAAAATTGCTGCGATGCTGGTGCAGCCGCAGGTGATCGGTGCGGAACTGACCGTCGGCGTGATCGACGGCCATGTGGGCGAACCGCTGCGGCTCGCGCTTGCGGAAGGCGAGCCGTACACCTTCGTGCGCAAGTACCTGCGGCCGCCGCAACGTGCCCCGCTCACCGACCGCACGCTCGCGGCAAGGGCGCAGCACGCAGCGCTTGCCGTCACCCAGGCCCTGGGCGTCGACTGGGCCGCGCGCGTCGATTTCATCCGCGAACGCGCGAGCGGCCGCCTGCTGTTCCTCGAATGCGACGCCGCGCCGCTCGTGGGCCCGGCCTCCGCATTCGCGGCGAGCATGGCGGCGGCCGGCATGGCGCGCAGCGAGCAGCTGGCGCGCCTGCTCGGCGAGGCCTAGCGCGGCGGCGCGTAGGGCTCGTCGGCGGCGACGAACTCGGTCTCCGCGAGCGCGGCGTTGCGCCAGGCGGCGAAGCTGGCCGTGCCGAGCAGGGTTTCCTGATAGCGGCGCGCGTCGCCCTCGAGGGCGACGCCGTAGGTCACGAAGCGGCTCGCCACCGGCGTGAAATAGGCGTCTGCGGCGCAATACTCGCCGAGCAGGAAGCGTCCGCCCTGGCCGAATTCGCGCCGCGTGCGCAGCCAGTGCCCGGTGAGGCGCTCGATGTCCCGCGCGACCTCCGGGCTCATGCCCTTGCCCGGGTAGTTGCCGCGCAGGTTCATCGGCATCGCGCCGCGCAGGGCGCGATAGCCGGCATGGAAGTCCGCGGCGAGCGCGCGCGCACGCGCACGTGCTTTCGCATCCTGCGGCCAGACGCCTTTGTCGGGAAACAGCTCGTGCAGCCGCTCGATGATCGCCAGCGTGTCGAAGGTGGCGAAACCCTCGCCGGGCACGCCCTCCCAGAGCACCGGCACCAGCCGCGACGGCGACAGCGCGGCGATGTTCTGCGCCCAGTCGTCCGACTCGAACTTGACCATGCGTTCCCGGAACGGGATGCCGAGCTCGGTCAGCGCGAGCCAGGGGCGCGACGACCAGGACGAGTAGTTCTTGTTGGCGATGACCAGCGTCAGCGCTGCGCTCATGACTTCATGCGCTTCGGTTCAGGGCGCCCAGATGAATTCGACGCGAATGCCGCCCGGCTCGTACAACATGCAGTGTTTCGCGGGTCCGCCGCGCAGCAATTCCGGTGCAAACTCCACGCGCACCCCAGGATGCTGCGAGGCTTTGCGAAACGTCGCCACGAGCGCCCCTTCGGAAGCGACGCGCAGCGCGAAATGATGCAGCCCGACGTTTTTTCTGCGGTCGAAGGCCGCCGCGCCCTTGTCCGTCTGCCACAGCGTGACGAAGGCGTTGCCGTTGGTCACGAAAATTGCCGGGTACTCCGGCACTTCGCGCGCCACCGACCAGCCGAGGGCCTCGGTGAAAAACCCCGCTGTCGCCTCAAGATCGGAAACCGCAAGTCCGAGATGATGAATTCCGAGTGTGTCCATCGGCGTTGCGCTCCCCGGGGTCGAATGCGATGTGCCGCAAGTCTAGCGCTCATCGTTCGCGCCGAAGCCACGCAACGTAATCCCCGTCCGCAATCCGCGGCAGCCCGGCGCACGGGCTGTTGAGGACGTACGTCCAGGCTTCGCACTCGGCGCCGTCGTCGAAGGTGACCCGCACCGGCTCGCGGCGGTATTCATGGGGCGGCGGATCGGAGGGCGCGCAGCCCTCGTAGGCGTCGAGCAGGGCGAGCGCGGCTTCGGCGCCGTCGGGCTCGAGCGCGTAGACCTCGCCTTTGACGCGACCGGCGTCGTCGTCCGTGATGACCAGCCCCGGATAGGAACCGAGGTCGACCAGCGCGCCGCGCACCGTGGCGAAGCCGACCCGCCGGGCGGCGCGCGCGAGGACCCGGTGCATCTCGTGTCCCGCGCCTTTGCGCAGCGTGCCGTAGACGAAAAGGCGCTGCGTCGCGTGCCGGACGGTCAGATTGTCGTGCATTGCGTCTGGACCCTGCTGCCTTGCGGTGCTCAGGACGCCGCCATTCTGTAGGCGATTGCGACGCCGAGCATCGCCAACACGATCCAGATCACGACGACCACCGCGCCTGCGACACGACTCGCCGGCCCGCCGCCGTGCAGCGTTTGTTGCGCGCGCGCGCGGCACTCGCGCAGAACCTCGTCCGGAATCAGGCGAATCGCGAGCGCGATGCCGAGCGGAACGAGGATGAGATCGTCGAGATAACCGAGCACCGGAATGAAATCCGGTATCAGGTCGATCGGGCTGAGCGCGTAGGCGATGATGCCGGCGACCAGCAGCCGCGCAAGCCACGGCGTGCGCGGATCGCGTGCCGCGAGATACAGGGCGTAGGTGTCCGCCTTGAGGCGGCGTGCTCGCTGGGTGAGCGTTTCGCGCAGAGCCGGGACTCCCGCAAGGGCAAGCAATGATGAACCATCGACCGCGGGAGCGCCCAGCCCGGGCGACGGGCGGGGACGACGTTGTGCGAAAACGGCAGTGCCTGCCGAAGCAGGCGAGCCGCGCGTGCCAAGCTAGAGGAGGAGGAGGAGGAGGCTAACTTCGCGCCGCGCGCTCGCCGCCGCGGTTCATCTACTGTCCCCTTTCGGAGACAGCCCCACCGTACCGGAGGCCGGTGAGAATCCATAGGACAAAGGTCACAAGTCGGGCTTTGTGGACAGCTCGAGGGACCGGGCGGGCCGGCCGCGGCCCGTAGCGCTCGGGCCAGGCGCACTCCAAGCCCAGCGCGACATCGACCGGCTCGCCGCGCCTCATACCATGGTCCTGCCAGGCTGCTGGGCGGGGACGGAGGGGCGTTGCGGGCCGCCCGTGGGCCGCTCGGCCGGACGCTCGATCACGGAACCACCGGGGGCCGCGGGGCTGGCTTCGGCCGGCGCGGTATGGCTGGCGAACAGCAGCGTCATTCCGGCGAGGGCGATGCCGAACGCCAGTCCGGCGGCCGCGGCGAGCAGGACGAACGACACGAGGTCGAGGACGATGACCCGGGTCGGTGCGGTGGCGGATTGATCTGGCATGCGGCCTCCATGAAGACTTTTTCGTCGCCTGCATTGAAACCGCCCGCCATGGCGCCCGCTGGACGCGAAACTGACGCAGCGCGGGGCAATTCTGGCAATCTGGGGGCAGCGCGGCGGGGGCGCGGCCGGCCGGCTTACACTCGGTGACCATGACCCGCCGCATTGCACTGGTCGAAGACGATCCTGCGATTCGCGCGAATTACGCCGAAGCCCTGCGCAAGCACGGCTACGAGGTGGCGGCCTACGCCGGCCGGGACGAGGCGCTCAAGGCCATGAAGACGCGCCTGCCGGACCTTGCCATCATCGACATCGGGCTCGGCAGCGACGTCGACGGCGGCTTCGCCCTGTGCCGCGAGCTGCGTGCGCTCTCGGTACACCTGCCGATCATCTTCCTCACCGCGCGCGACAGCGATTTCGACGTGGTTGCCGGACTGCGCCTCGGTGCCGACGACTACCTGACCAAGGACATCAGCCTGCCGCACCTCACGGCACGTATCGCGGCCCTGTTTCGGCGCAGCGAGCTGGCACGTGAGGCCCAGCCGGCCGAAGAACGTCTCGAGCGCGGCGCGTTGTCGCTCGACCTCAAGCGTTTCAGCGTGACCTGGAAAGGCGCGCCCGTCGCGCTCACCTTGACCGAATTCTGGATGGTGCACGCGCTCGCCAAGCACCCGGGCCACGTGAAGGATCGCGAACAGCTGATGCACGACGCGAACCTGGTGGTCGACGACGCCACGATCACTTCCCACGTCAAGCGCATGCGCCGCAAGTTCCAGGCGGTGGACACGGACTTCGACGCGATCGACACCGTGTACGGCATGGGCTATCGCTGGAAGGAATGACGCCGTGGCGCGCCTGCGCGTCGGCCTGCGCGCGAAGCTCGCGCTCGCCGGACTCGCGGTGCTCGTCCTGCCGCTCGCCGGCGTGCTCTACGTCAACGAGATGGAACGCCTGCTGCTGGAGGGGCAGACGCAGGCGCTGCTGGCTACCGCGCGCGCCGTCGCGACGGCCTTGCATGAGCGCCCGCAGCTGCTGACGGCGCTTCCCGAACATGACGACGTGCTGCGTCGCGAGGCAGAGGCGGAACTGCGTCGCCTGAGCGGTGCCGTGGAAGACGATGCGTCGGGCGAGCCCTCGCCGGTGGCGCTTGCGCGCGAGGCTGCGCTCAAGGCGCAGCGCGCGCAGGAAGACATCGCCGCAATCCTGCGCGGGCTGCAGCGCACGACCTCGCGCATCTGGGTCGTCAATCGCCGGCTTCAGGTGCTCGCGCTCGCCGGCAGCCTGAAACGCGACGTCGAACCGCTGCCGCCGGTCAAGGGTTGGCGAGCGGGCTGGCAGCGCGTCGCGGGCTGGCTGATCCAGCGGCCGACCGAGGACTTCGCGGTCTCGCTGCCGGACGACGTCCTCGCCACCGGACGCGACATCTCCGCCGCGCTGCAGGGCACGCCGGGTACGCGCACCCGCCGCACGCCGGACGGCCGCGCGGTGGTGGTGTCGGCGGCGCATCCGATCTGGAATGGCGACGAGGTGGCCGGCGCCGTGGTCGTCGAGGAGACGACCAACCCGATTGCCTCTCTGCGCAGCGAGGCGATCGAGCGCCTGCTGCTGTTCACCCTGATCGCATTCGTCGCAGCGGCGGCGCTGCTCATCGGTTACGCGACGCGCCTGTCGCAGCGCATCCGCAGGTTGCGCGACGAGGCGGAATCGGCGATCGATGCGCGCGGCCGGATTTCGCGTCTTGCGACGGGCTCGCACGCCGGCGACGAGATCGGCGATCTGTCGCGCAGTTTCTCCGAGATGCTTGCGCGCCTGGCGCAGCACCACGCCTACCTCGAGAGCATGGCCGGGCGGCTTTCGCACGAGCTGCGCACGCCGATCGCCGTGGTGCGCTCCTCGCTCGAGAATCTCGAGCTCGGGCCGACGCCGGAGGAGGCCAAGCGTTACCTCGCGCGCGCCGAGGAAGGCCTGGCGCGGCTCACGATGATCCTGCAGCGCATGACGGAAGCGTCGCGCCTGGAGCAGAGCCTGCGCACGGCGGAACGCGAGGCCTACGATCTGGTGCCGGTGGTGCGCGGCTGCGTCGAGGGCTACCGGCTGGCCTACCCGCAGACCACGCTCGAGCTCGATCTGCCGCAGGGCGCGCTGCGGGTGGCGGGCTCGCCCGACCTGGCGGCGCAACTGCTCGACAAGCTGGTCGAGAACGCGGTCGACTTCGCGCGTCCGGGTACGCCGGTACGCGTGGCGCTCGAGGCGCGCGAGCGCAGCGCGCTGCTGAGCGTCGCCAACCAGGGCCCCGCGCTGCCGCGCTCGATGCGCGGGCGGCTGTTCGAATCGATGGTCTCGGTGCGCGAAGCGCAAGGCGGCAAAGGCCCGCACCTCGGCCTCGGGCTGTATGTCGCGCGCCTCATCGCGGAGTTCCACGGCGGCTCAATCGAGGCGCGCAACCTCCCGACGCGCGACGGCGTGATCGTGCGCGCGCGCTTCGCGCGCGGCTGGGCTGAGTCGCGGCGCGGACAGAAGGACTAGAATCCGCGCTTCCCCGCCCTGGCAGGGCCCTGCTCGTGTCCGTACCACCGTCGTCCGCTGCGCTGTCGACCGACTTCGACCTCCTCGTCATTGGCGGTGGCATCAATGGCGCGGGCATCGCGCGCGACGCGGCCGGCCGCGGCCTGCGCGTGCTGCTGGTCGAAAAGGGCGACATCGCCGGCGCCACCTCGTCCTGGTCGTCCAAGCTGATACACGGCGGCCTGCGCTACCTCGAGCAGTACCAGTTCCGCCTGGTGGCCGAGGCGCTCGCCGAGCGCGAGGTGCTGCTGCGCATCGCCGGGCACCTCGTCTGGCCGGCGCAATTCATCGTGCCCCACGTGCGCGAACTGCGCCCGCGCTGGATGATTCGCGCCGGCCTGTTTCTCTACGATCACCTCGCCCGGCGCGACGCGCTGCCGGGCTCGGCGGCGGTGCGGCTCGACCAGCCCCCCTACGGCGCCGGCCTCAGGGCGGGCCTGACGCACGGTTTCCGCTACGCCGACTGCCGGGTCGATGATGCGCGGCTGGTGATCGCCAACGCACGCAGCGCCCGCGCGCTGGGCGCGAGCGTGGCGCCGCGCACCGAGCTGCAGCGCGCGGAACGCAGGGACGGTCTTTGGCGGGCGCTGCTGCGCGACGCGCAGGGCAACGAGCGCACGGTCGCGGCACGTGCCGTCGTGAATGCGGCGGGGCCGTGGGTCAAATCGGCGCTAAACGATCGGCTCGGCCAGCCGAGCCGGGAGGCGGTGCGCCTCATCCAGGGCAGTCATATCGTGCTGCCGCAGCTGTACGAGGGCGAGCACGCCTTCATCCTGCAGAACGACGATCGTCGCGTCGTGTTCATGATCCCGTTCGAGGAGCGCTTCACGCTGGTCGGCACCACCGACGAGCCGCTCGAGGGCGATGTGGCGAAGCCGCACGCCAGCGACGCGGAGGTGGCCTACCTCTGCCGCGCGGTGAACCGTTATCTCGCCAAACCCGCCCGGCCCGAGGACGTGGTCTGGCGTTTCGCCGGCGTGCGCCCGCTGTACGACGATGGCGCGCGCGATCCCGCCTCGATCACGCGCGACTACGTGCTGCGGGTCGACGTGACGGACGACCCGCACGCGCCGCTGCCGGTGCTCAGCGTCTACGGCGGCAAGATCACCACCTATCGACGGCTGGCCGAGCATGCGCTGGAAAAGCTCGCGCGCTACCTTCCGGCAATGCGCGAGCCGTGGACGGCGCGCGCCGCGCTGCCGGGCAGCGATTTCGACGATCGCTCACGCAGCGAGGTGCGCGATGCCTTCTACGCCCGCTATCCGCGCCTGCCGCGGCCGCTGCTGCGCGACCTGTTTCACCGCCACGGCACGCTGGCGCGCGACGTGCTGGCCGATGCGCGCGTGCTCGCCGACCTCGGCGAGGACTTCGGCGGCGGCCTGACCGAGCGCGAGGTGTGCTATTTCGTCGCACGCGAATGGGCGCAGAGCGCGGACGACATTCTGTGGCGGCGCTCGAAAGCCGGTCTGCGGCTCGACGCTGTCGCCCGCGCGCGGCTGGCGGACTACCTGGGGCGCGACCGGTGAGACCCCTCGCCGAGCTCGATGCCTGCGCGATTCGCGGTGTGCTGTTCGACATCGACGACACGCTGACGACCGACGGCAAGCTCGGCGCGGAAGCCTACGCCGCGCTCGAGCGCCTCAAGCAGGCGGGCAAGCTGCTGGTGCCGGTGACCGGCCGGCCGGCCGGATGGTGCGATCACATCGCGCGCATGTGGCCGGTCGACGCGGTGGTCGGCGAGAACGGCGCGTTCTACTTCTGGCACGACGCGCAGGCCGGCGGGCTCGCTCGGCGCTATCTGGAGTCGGCCGCGGCGCGTGCCGAGCGCCGCGCGCAGCTCGAGGCGATCGCGCGCGACATCCTGCAAAAAGTGCCGGGCTGCGCGCTGGCCGCCGACCAGGCCTACCGCGAAACGGATCTCGCGATCGATTACTGCGAGGACGTGCCGGCGCTGCCGCTCGAGGCGGCGGAGCGCATCGCCGTGCTCATGCGCGAAGCCGGGCTGAGCGCCAAGGTCAGCTCGATCCACGTCAACGGCTGGTTTGGCAGCTACGACAAGCTCACCATGTGCCGGACGCTGCTGGCCGAGCGCTTCGGCGTCGACGCGGATGCCGACAACCGTGCCTGGGTGTTTGTCGGTGACTCGCCGAACGACGCGCCGATGTTCGGCTTCTTCGCGCACTCGGTCGGCGTGGCCAACGTCAAGCGATTCGGGGCGCAGCTCGTCGCCGCGCCGAAATTCGTCACGCAGGCGGCGGCAGGAGCAGGCTTCGCCGAGCTGGCGGCGCACCTTCTGAAGGGCGCCTGATGGAGTGGTGGCCCGCCTACCTGCTGATCGGCGCGCTGGTCGGCTTCCTCGCCGGCCTGCTCGGCATCGGCGGCGGCATGATCATCGTGCCTTTGCTCGTGTTCGTGTTTGCCGCCAAGGGCTTTCCCGAGGCGGTCCTGATGCACGTCGCGCTCGGCACCGCGCTGGCCACGATCCTGTTCACGTCGATTTCCAGCGTCTCGGCACACCATCGCCATGGCGGTGTCGACTGGGCGATTGCGCGCGCGATCGCGCCCGGCATCCTGCTCGGCGGCTTCGCGGCGCCGGCGATCGCCGCGCAGATCCCGACCCGTCCGCTCGCAATCTTCTTCACCGCATTCATGTTCTATGCGGCCACGCAGATGTTCTTTCGCATGCAGCCCAAGGCGACGCGCGAGCTACCGGGCGCCGGCGGACTGTTTCTGGCGGGCGGCGTGATTGGGGTGCTGTCGAGCCTGCTTGCCGCGGGCGGCGCGTTTCTGTCGATTCCGTTCATGACCTGGTGCAAGGTGCCGCTGCGCCGCGCGATCGGCACGGCGGCCGCGATCGGTTTTCC
>JBFFEY010000003.1:0-153630 GCA_041558415.1 Burkholderiales bacterium
ATCGAGGACGCTGCGAAGACAAGCGACGCCACCGCCATTGGCTCGAGCCTCGATACCTACGAAGACTACCTCGCGAAGGTCGAAATCGTGTATGAGTAAAGCGGTCGTGCGGCCGCAGGTGCTAGGCCTATCGTCCGGGTTCCGCGTGCTGGTCGTCGATGACGATCCGGACATGTCGGAGTTCCTGGCGCACATGCTGCGCGCCGAAGGCATGGACGCCACGACTGCGACCGACGGCGAAGAGGGAATCGCCAAGGTGCACGCCGAGGCACCCGATCTGGTGCTGCTCGACGTCATGATGCCCGGTCTGAGCGGCTTCGAGGTCTGCGCGCGGCTCAAGTCCGACGAGGTGACGGCCATGGTGCCGATCGTCCTCGTGACCGCGCTCGAGGACTCGGCCAGCCGGGTGCGCGGCATCGAGGCGGGTGCGGACGATTTTCTCTCCAAGCCGGTGCGGCGCGAGGAGCTGGTGGCGCGCGTCAAGACGCTGCGCCGACTGCACGAGACGCGGCGCGAGCTCGAGCGCCGGCGACTGGCGGCCGAAGTCGAGAACCGGGAGGCGATCCGGCGCGCCTTTTCGCGCTACGTGTCGCCGCGCCTCGCGGATCGCATCCTGGAAGACGACGGCGCGGACGGCGAGCTGTTTTCGCGCCGTGCGCAGCGCGTCGATGTCGTCGCGTTGTTCGCCGACCTGCGCGGTTTCACCAGCATCACGGAGCGCACCCAAGCGGCGGAAGTGGTCGCGCTGCTGAACGAGTACTTCACGATCCTGACTGATGCCGCCTATCACCACGACGCGACGATTTTCAACATGGCGGGCGACAGCCTGCTGGTGGGATTCAACGTTCCGTTTCCGCAGGAGGATGCGGCGCAGCGTTCCTTCCTGACGGCCGAGGAGATGGTGTCGCGCTTCGCGCCGGTCGCATCGCGCTGGCAGAATCGCTACGGCGTGACGACTGGCGTAGGCATCGGTATCTGCATGGGCGAGGCGATTCTGGCCAACGTCGGCTCGCCGCACTTCACCAGCTATACGATCATCGGCAATCCGGTGAACACCGCGGCGCGCCTGATGCAGACGGCACCGGCCAACGAAGTCCTGATGTGCAGCAGCGTATACGACAGAATCCGCGACCTGGTGCCGCCGGATCGCGTCGAGCCGCGAGGCGAAGTGACCTTGCGTGGCAAGGAAACGCCGATCGCCATCTACGCGGCGCGCATCCAGGTGCCGGAATAGTCATGCGCGTGCTCATCATTGACGACGATGAGGATCTGCGCAACCTGCTGGCGCACTATCTGAAGCAGGAATTCCGGCATATCCAGGTGGAGCTGTTCGATCCGCTGGTGCGTGACATTCCCGACAAGAACTTCCCGCTCGGCGAGTTCGACCTCCTGATTCTCGACTACATGCTCGGGCGCGGTGACGGTCTCGACTGGCTGGCCGCGTTCAAGAAGCGCAGCGATTGCCCGCCGATCATCTTCCTCACGGGCGCCGGCAACGAGTCCATCGCGGTGCGGGCGATGAAGGCCGGCGCGGACGATTACCAGCGCAAGCAGGAGCTCACACGCGAAAAGCTGGTGGCCTCCCTGCGCGAGCTGACGCACGACGAGCTCGAGGAGACCGCCACGCCCGAGGTTGCCGCGCGCATGGAGGGCCAGCAACTCGGCTCGCGGCTGCGCATCCCGGGGGTCCGCGTGCTGCGTCTCATCGGCGAAGGCGGCATGTCGCGGGTCTACCTTGCTTCGCGCGAGGAGGACGACGATCCGCTCGTCGTCAAGCTGTTGCGCAGCGAGGTGATGCAGGATCGCACGGCGCTGGCGCGCTTCATGGAGGAATACGAACTCGTCGAGCGCATCCAGAGCCGTCACGTCGCGCGCATCGAGGGACACGGCGTCGCGGAGGACTACGCCTACCTGGTCATGGAGTTCTTCGACGGCGGAGACCTCAGCAAGCGGCTCGGCGGGCGGGCGCTGCCGCCGGAAGAGGCGCTGCGAATCTTCCGGGAGCTAATGTTCGCCCTGGGCGACATCCACGAGCAGGGCATCCTGCACCGCGACCTGAAACCGCAGAACCTCATGTTTCGTGCCGACGGCAGCCTGGCGATCGTGGATTTCGGCATTGCCAAGCATATTGATGCCAAGGACCGGACCAGCCATGGCGAGGTGCTCGGTACGCCGCGTTACATGAGCCCGGAGCAGGTGAGCGGGCGGGCGCTGGACCTGCGTACCGACATCTACAGCGCGGGCGTGCTGCTCTACCAGATGCTGACCGGGCAGCACCTGTTCGATGGAGAAACGGCGGTCGAGGTGGCGCTGCATCATCTCAACACGCCACCTTCGCCGCTGCCGGAAGCGCTGCGCGGCTACCAGCGCCTGCTCGACAAGCTGCTGGAAAAGGACCGCGATGCGCGCTTTCGCAACGCCGACGAAGTGATCGGATTTCTGTCGCGCAAGTTCTACCAGGGCACTGGCGCGCTCGGCGCCGAAACGACACTCAGGCTGCAGTCCTAGGCGCCGCAGGCGAAAAAAACGGCGCGCGAAGGATCAGTCCGGGATCGCCTGCCACAGCCCGCGCAGCTGGTCCGGCAGGTCCTTGGGCGAGAACGGCTTGGAGATGGTACCCCTGGCGCCCAGCCGGACGAGCTCTTCCAGCTCGCGCGAGGAAGCCTTTGCGGTGATGAAAATGACCGGCAAGGCGGCGACCTCGGGGTCCTCCTGCATCTTGCGGAACAGCGTGGGGCCGTCCATCTCGGGCATCATCCAGTCGAGCATGACCAGATCGGGCTTGAAAACCTTCATCCGCTCGATGGCCTGCCGCGAATCGCTCACGATCTCGATCGACATCTTGCCGACGCGCTCGAGCGACATGCGGACGATGCGCTGGATGTCCTCGTCGTCCTCGACATAAAGAACTTTCTGCAGTGGACGGCTGGGCATCAGTCTTCCTCGTATTCTGGTGAAACGTCCTGCGTCGGTATCTCGACCCAAAAAATGCTGCCCCCGTCGGTGCGGTCCTCGAAGCCGATCTGTCCGTGCATCCGCTCGATGAGTTGCTTGCAGATCGCCAGACCGAGGCCGCTGCCGCCCTTTCCGCGGGCGACGCTCGAATCCGCCTGCGCGAAGCGGCTGAATATTTTCGCACGGAATGCCTCGGGGATCCCCGGGCCGCGATCCCGCACGTTGATGCGCACGCGGCTGCCGTGGTCCTCGAGATCCAGCTCGACGGCCTCGCCCTCAGGGGAGAATTTTGCCGCATTCGAAACGAGGTTGGTCAGCACCTGCAACAGCCGCTTGCGGTCCGCGAAGACCCGTGTTTCGGGCAGGCTGCGCGCCGCAACGAGCTGCACCTGGTAGCGCTCGGCGAAGGCGCGGTTTAGTAGCAGCGCCTCCTGCAGTACCTCGTCGATCACGAGCCACTCCGGCAGGATTTCGAATTTGCCGGCACGGAGCTTTTCCGCGTCCAGCAGGTCGTTGATCAGGTCGAGCAGGCGTTGCCCGTTGCGCTCAGCGACCTCCGTCATGTCGAGGACGTCACGCTGTACCTCGCCCATCACCCCCGCATTGATCAGCTGCAGCGAGCCGATGATCGAGGTCAGCGGCGTGCGCAGCTCGTGGCTGAGGGTCGAGGTGAATTCCTTTTTCATGCGCTCCGCCTCGAGCTGGCTCGACATGTCGCGACCCTGCGCGATCACCGAAAGAATCCGTCCATTCGGGTTGACGAGCGGCGTCATCGTCCATTCGCAGACCACGTCCAAGCCGTCGCGGCGCTGGTTGCGAACGAGTTGCGCGTGCAGCGGGCTGCGTGTCTCGACCAGCGACTGCCACTGCTGCCGGAACGCCGTGCGCGCCTCTGGCGCGATGAGGCGTTCGATCGGCTGCTCGATGAGTTCCGCCGGACCGTAATCAAACAGGACTTCAGCCGCCGGATTGACCTGCTGGATACGGCCCTCGGCATCGATCTCGAGCACCGCGATCGGCGCGCGATCGGCAAACAGGGCCAGCTTGCGTCCCGATTCCTCGACCTGCCGACTGGCTTCCTGCAACTCGAGCAGCTGCTGCTCGAGCCGCTGGTTGAGTGCGCGGTAATCGTCGGTGAGCTCGCGGTAGGCATGACGCAGCCGGTAACCGGTGGCGAACACCTTGCCCAGGCGATAGGCGATCACGACGTTGATGGCGTAAAACACGGGTACCAGCGCGGCCAGCTCGGTGAACAGCCGGCTGCCGAAACTGGCCAGTACGTAGGCGAACGGCGCCAGCACGCTGGCGGCGAAAAGGGCGTAAATGGGCCAGGAACCCGAGAGCACCGGAATGCCGCCGGTGACGACGCCGGCGAGCAGAAAGGCCAAGAAGACCTGCTGCTCGTCGGTGTGTGCTGGAAAGAACACTGCGCCGGCGAAGCCCCAGACCGCGCCAATGGCAACCGCCGCAAGGCCAAGCCGGCGCAGCCATTGATCGGCCTCGGCAACTTTGTTCTGGCTGCGCCGGAAGCGCGCGAGCACAGCGGCGCTGAGGAGCGTGACCAGAAGAACCAGGCCTAGCCAGAACAGCACCAAGCCACGGTAGCGCGGCTCCCAAAGCTCGACCGTCGCAATGCCGCCGAGGGCCAGGACGCCGACGAGCGCAATCCACAGCTGACCGTAGAGTTGCTCGACGCGGTCGGCGAGTACGCGGCGCGGATCGGGTACCGCGCGGCCCTTTTCGAGCAGCACCAGACTGGGCTCGTCACGGAGCGAGCGCTCCGGCGCGTTGATTACATCCATGGGCGGGCAGCAAAGACCGGCCCGATTGTAATCGGATTACGGGATAAACCGGAACGCGGCCGCGGCCGCAATGCGCGGCGCTTACAGGCTTTTACCGTTGCGCAGCACGCCGACCGCGATGCCCTCGATCGCGAACGGCTCGCGCCGCAAGTCCACTTCGATGGCGTCGAAATCCGGATTTTCGGGCAGCAGCTGCACCAGATGGCCGCGCCGGCGGAAGCGCTTCACCGTGACTTCTTCGCCAATGCGCGCGACGACCATCTGGCCGCTGCGCGCCTCGCTCGTGCGGTGCACGGCGAGAAGGTCACCCTCGAGAATGCCGGCATCGCGCATCGAAAGGCCGCGCACGCGCAGCAGGTAATCGGCGCGCGGCGTGAACAGGGTGGGATCGATCTGGGCGCGCGACTGGACATTTTCCTCGGCGAGGATCGGGCTGCCCGCGGCCACGCGGCCGACGACGGGCAGTTCCATGAGGCGGCCCAGGCGCGGCGTGGCACGTGCCCGCAGGCGGATGCCGCGCGAGGCGCCCGAGGAAATCTCCAGCACGCCCTTGCGCTCGAGCGCACGCAAATGCTGCTCGGCGGCGTTTACCGAGCGAAAGCCCATCGAGCGGGCGATTTCCGCGCGCGTCGGCGGGTAGCCGGTGCTCTCGGTCAGCTCGCGAATCAGTTTGAGGATTTCGGTCTGGCGGTCAGTGAGGCTGTCCATGTGCGGATCCTGTCGGTTCACTGAGCATGCTTACAGTGCTGGAATTATATCCAGTATCATCAAAAGCGCAAGCCGAAACCGGCTTGCGAGGCAAAGGACCTTGCGGCATCGTTCGCCGGCGAACCTCCGGCACAACCCTCGGAAGACAGCTATGCGCACCCCGGGTCCCGCGGCCCTCTACGAAGGCTGCACCATGGGCGACTTGATCCTGCGCGCCATCCGGCGCGGCGGCGAGCGTATCGCCTTCGCGCTCGACGACCAGGCGATCAGCTACCGCGCCTTCGGCGAGCAGTTGAGTCGTCTGGTGCAGGCGCTCGAGGCGCGCGGCCTGCGCCACGGCGACGCCATCGCGGTGCTGTCCTCGAATCGCCCGGAGGCGTTCCTGGTAAACGCCGCGGGCTACCTGATGGGGCTGCGCGCGACCTGGATGCACCCGCTTGCCTCGGAGGACGACCATGCCTACCTGCTGGAGGATTCGGGCGTGCGCTTTCTGTTCGTCGATCCGGGAATGTTCGCGGCGCGCGCCAAGTCGCTGCAGGCGAGGCTGCCGGGACTGACGCAGATCTTCGGCCTCGGCGCCAACGACTTTGGCGAGGATATCCTCGCCACGCTCGATGCGTACGTCCCCGGAGCGCTGGTGTCGAGGGCGCAGGCCGACGACATCTGCACGCTGATCTACACCGGCGGCACCACCGGCAAGCCGAAGGGCGTCATCCACAGCCACCGCGTGCAGGTGACGATGGTGGTCACCGAGCTGGCCGACTGGGACTGGCCGCAGGAGATCCGCTTTCTCGCCATGACGCCGATCACGCACGCCGCAGGCGTGATGATCGTCGCCGTGCTGTCGCGCTGCGGCACCTTCGTCATGTCGAAGGGCTTCGAGCCGCAGCGTTTCTTCGACCTGGTCGAGCGCCATCGCATCACGGCGACCTTCCTCGTGCCGACCATGATCTACGTGCTGCTCGACCATCCGGGCATCGCCGCGGCCGACCTGTCGAGCCTGCAACTCGTCATCTACGGCGCTTCACCCATGTCGCCCGCACGCCTCGTCGAGGCGATGAAGCGCTTCGGCCCGGTGTTCATGCAGCTCTACGGCCAGTCCGAGGCGCCGAACTGCATCACGGCGCTGCACCGGCACGAGCACGACCCGGAAAATCACCCCGAGCGGCTCGCCTCCTGCGGCACGCCGAGCGGCTCGAGCCAGGTGCGCCTGCTCGACGAAGACGGCAACGAAGTGCCGCTGGGCGAGGTGGGCGAGCTCTGCGTGCGCGGTCCGCTGGTGATGCTCGGCTACTGGAACAAGCCCGAGGAAACCGAGAAGGCGTTCCGCCACGGCTGGCTGCACACCGGCGACATGGCGCGGCGCGACGCCGACGGCTTCCTCTACATCGTCGACCGCTCGAAGGACCTCATCATCACCGGGGGCTTCAACGTCTTTCCGCGCGAAGTCGAGGACGTGCTGACGCGGCATCCCGCGGTTGCTGCGGCCGCGGTGATCGGCGTGCCGGACGACAAGTGGGGCGAAGCGGTCAAGGCGGTGGTGGTGCTGAAGGCGGGCGAGACGGTGGCGCCCGAGGCACTCATCGCCCTGGTGCGCGAGCACAAGGGGCCGGTGCAGGCACCGAAGTCGGTCGACTTCGTCGATGCGCTGCCGGTCACCGGTCTGGGCAAGCCGGACAAGAAGGCCCTGCGCGCGAAATACTGGTCGGGTCAGCAGCGCGCAGTCCACTAGGCACGAAGCTGCCCGGTGGCCGGTGCCCCTACCAGGCCGCCTCGAGCAGGGCGACGACATCCGCCGCGCCGCTGATCGGGCGCGGATTGCTGCGTACCCACATGTTCTCCAGGGCGCCGGCGGCGATCCGTTCGAATTGCGCGCGCTCGACACCGGCGTCGCGCAGACGTGTCGGCAGACCGAGCGCCGCGATGAGATCGGCGACGGCGTCCGCGGCGGCGACGCCACTGCGCCCGAGCGCATCGGCAATCTGCGCCTGGCGCTCGCGCGTCACGGCGGCGTTCCAGCGCATCACATGCGGCAGCATGACGCAGGAGGTGTAGCCATGGCTCATGCCGGTGACGGCGCCGAGGCTGTGGCCGATGCCGTGGCTGGCTCCGTAGGGCACGCGCAGGATGCCCAGCGCGGCGAGCCAGGCGGCCTGCAGGCAGGCAAGGCGCGCGTCAAGGTCTTCCGGATTCGCCTTGCTGCGCGGCAGCGCATCGGCGAACAAGCGCAGGGCATGCAGGGCGGTCGCTTCGATGAAGGGCGAGCGCTGGGTGGAGCAGATGCCCTCCACAGCGTGGTCGATGCCGCGCACCGCAGTCGACAACCACAGCCACGCGGGGGTGTGACGCGTGATCGCCGGATCGAGGATCACCGCGGCGGCGCCGATCTGGCGTCCCATGTAGGCATCCTTTATTTTGCGCGCCGTGTCGGTGCAGCCGCCCAGGTCGGAAAATTCCGCTCCGCCGAGAGTCGTCGAAACGACAATCTGGCGGCAGGGCGGTGGCTTGATCGCAGGCACGTGTCGGCTACCGTCCGGATTGGCCCGCAGGTGGTAGGCATCGAGCTCGTCGGCGTCCGACACATCGTGCGCCAGCGCGATCAGCATCACCTTCACGGTGTCGATGGCGGTGCCACCGCCGACGGTGACCACGAGGTCGGGGCGTGCTGCGCGCGCCGCCCGGGCGGCCGCGATCACGCTCTCGCGCGGGGTGTGCTCGACGCATTCGTCGAACGTACCGACCCAGCGCGGCCCGAGTGCCGTCACAATGCGCTCGATGGCGTCGGTGCTGCGGTTCAGGGTGCGCCCGGTGACGATGAAGACGCGGCTCGCAGTGCGCCGCCCGGCTTCCGCGGCGACCGCCTCGGCCGCCGCCACGCCCCAGATGACGCGATCCTGCGCGAGAAACTCGTGCATGCCGGGTGCAATGCTCATGGGCCGGACGGCCTTCTCTCGACGCTGCGCGTTTCGCGGCGTGCGAGCCACAGGGTGCTGACGAAGATCACCATGCCGCCGATCACGGTCCAGAACCCCGGGATCGTGCCGAAGACGATGAACCCCAGGATCGAGGCCCAGACCAGTTCGAGGAACTTCACCGACTGGACGGCGGAAATGTCGGCGACGCGGAACGCGCGCGTCATGCAGTAATGCCCGGCGGCGCCGAGCATGCCGCAGACGACGAGCAGACCCCATTGCGCGGGCGAAGGCATGCGCCAGACCGCCAGCGCCACCGGCAGCAGCAGAACCGACACCCACAAATGCTGCCAGAGCACGACGACGTCCGGTCGATCGAACCGCGTGAGCGCCTTGGCCGTGAGAAAGGAGCCGGCGAAGACCGGCGCCGAAGCGAGCATGAGCAGCACGCCGAGGGAGACGCCGCCGAAGCCCGTGCCCTGCCACGGGCTCACGACCAGCAGCACGCCGCTGAAGCCGACGATGACGGCCGCCCAGCGCGCGCCGGTCATGTGCTCCTTGAGGAACAGCACCGCGCCGATGCAGATGAACAGGGGCCCGGTGAAGCCGATCGCCGTGAGTTCGGCCATGCTGACCATCGGCAGGGCGGCGAACCACAGGGTCATGCCGCCGGCATGGAACAGACCGCGCACGAACTGCAGCTTCGGCGCGCGCGGCCACAGCGCGCGCAGGCCCAGACGCAGCGCCGGCGGCAGGATGACCAGGACGCCCATGAAGTAGCGCAGAAAGCCGACCAGCCAGGGATCGAGGTCGTGGGCGAGCCGCTTCATGGTGGTGTTCAGCACGGTGAACAGCAGACCCGTGGCGGCCATCCACAGCATGCCGCGCAGCGTCGGACTGAGCGGGGGCGTCACGCGCTAGGCCTGCTCGAGCGGTTCGATCAGTTCGGGCAGGTCGGTGCTCGCCCGGTTGACCGCAGTGCTCACCGCGTACGTGCGAATGGCGCCGGCCGGGCAGGGCACGAGCAGATCGGCGACGTCGGCGTGCGCCCGGCAGTCGAGCCAGCGCGCATAGTCCCGCGGCGCGAGGATGACCGGCATGCGGTCATGGATGGCCTGCATCGGGGCGTTGGCGTCGGTCGTGATGATGGCGCAGGTCTCGAGCGGCCCCTGCGGGCCTTCCCAGCGCTCCCACAGGCCGGCGAAGGCGAACAGCTCGCCTTGCGCCGGCTGGACGTAGTAGGGCTGCTTGCGGGCGTCGACGCGCTTCCACTCGTAGAAGCCGTTGGCCGGCACCAGACAGCGTCGTTTGCGGTAGGCGTCGCGAAACGAGGGCTTCTCGGCCACGGTCTCGCTGCGCGCATTGTTCAGCTTCGCCGCCAGTTTCGGATCCTTCGCCCAGCGCGGCAGCAGTCCCCAGCGCACGCGCGCGGGCACGCGCTCATCCTCGCGACCCGGACGCACGATGAGCACCTCGCTGGTCGGCGCAATGTTGAAGCGCGGCAGGATCGATGCAGGCACTTCACTCAAGCCGAAGGCGAGCGCGATCACCTCCGGGCGGCTGTGGAGGGCGTAGCGGCCACACATGGAGCGCAATGTACAATGCTCGCGGCTCCCGGCGCGAATCCGCGATGATCATCCAGTCGCTGCTCGACACCGACCTGTACAAGTTCACCATGATGCAGGTGGTGCTGCATCATTTCCCGGGCGCCCAGGTCGAGTACGCCTTTACCTGCCGCAATGAGGGCGTTGACCTGCGCCCGGACCTCGAGCGCATTCGCGCAGAGGTGGCCCAGCTCTGCACGCTGCGCTTCACCGAGCGCGAGCTCGACTACCTGCGCGGGCTGCGTTTCATGAAGTCGGATTTCGTCGATTTCCTGGCACTGTTCCAGTTCAACGGCAAGTACATCCAAATCAGCGAGGGCGGTCCGGAGGGCGGCATCGACATCAGGATCCGCGGCCCTTGGCTGCATACCATCCTGTACGAAATTCCCGTGCTGGCGATCGTGTCGGAGACGTATTTTCGCCGCACGCGACCGGTTCCGGACCATGCCGAAGGCATGCGCCGCCTGCAAACCAAGATCGAGCTGGTGCGCAAGGTCGAGCCGGAACTCGAGTTCCGCATTTCGGACTTCGGCACGCGGCGGCGCTTTTCGCGTGACTGGCAGGAACGGGTCCTGCAGACGCTGAAAAGCGAGGTGCCGGAGTATTTCGCGGGCAGCTCGAATGTCTGGTTCGCGATGAGAAACAGCCTGACCCCGCTGGGCACGCTGGGGCATGAGTACATGCAGGCCTGCCAGGGCCTCGGTCCGCGCCTGCGCGATTCGCAAACCTTCGCGATGGACACCTGGGCCAAGGAGTACCGCGGCGACCTGGGGATCGCGCTGTCCGACACCTACGGGCTCGATGCCTTCCTGCGCGATTTCGACATGTACTTCTGCAAGCTGTTTGACGGTGCGCGGCACGACTCGGGCGATCCCTTCGAGTGGGGCGAGCGCATGATCGCGCACTATCAGAAGAACCGCGTCGATCCGCATAGCAAGACGCTGATCTTCTCCGACCAGCTGTCGTTCCCGCTCGCCATCCAGATCGCACGGCGCTTCCACGGCCGCGCGCGGACGGCCTTCGGCATCGGCACGAACCTGACGAACGATCTGGGCTACGCGCCGCTCAACATCGTCATCAAGATGATCGAGTGCAACGGCCAGCCCGTGGCCAAGGTATCGGATTCGCCAGGCAAAACCATCAGCAAGGATCCACGCTACCTCGCGTATCTTCGCCAGGTGTTCGGCCTCGAGCCGCCGCAAAGCTGATCCGAACGCGTTGAGTCGCGAAGCCTCAGACGCCGCGCAGTTGCAGCGCACCGCGCTCGCGGTGCTCGCCAGCTGCTTTCTGCTCAACATGCTGGGGCGGGGCATCGGCGACACCTATTCCGTCTTCCTCAAGCCTCTCGAGGCCGAGTTCGGCTGGAGCCGCTCGAGCCTGACGAGCGTCTACTCCCTCTATCTGCTGGTGAACGGCTTCGCCGCGCCCTTCGTCGGCATGGCCTTCGACCGGCTTGGGCCGCGCTGGGCCTACAGCACGGGGCTGGTGGTGCTCGGTGGCGCCTTCCTGCTCGCCGGCAGCCTTGATCGGTTGTGGCAGTTCTATCTGCTGGTCGGCGTTTCGGTCGGCATCGGCGTGAGTTTCACGGGGATGGTGCCGAGCTCCGGCCTGCTGTCGCGCTGGTTCCGTGCCCGGCTCTCGACCGCGCTGGGCGTCGCCTATTCCGGTTTCGGCGTCGGTTCGGTGGTCTTCGTGCCGCTGGCGCAGGTGCTGATCAACCGCATCGAATGGGAGAACGCGTACCGTGTCCTCGGCAGCATCCTCCTCCTCGCGGCGCTGTGCGTGGCCTTCGGTCTGCCCTGGAAACGGTTCCGCGCGGGGCACCCGAGCTATCGCCTCGATGCGCAGCGCGGCGAGGGCGGCGGCGGCTGGACGCTGCGCGGCGCACTCAAGTCGCGCATGTACTGGGCGCTCGCCCAGGCCTTCTTCTGCACCTCGGTGGCGATGTTCATCATCCTGGTGCAGCTGGTGGTGTTCCTGATCGACGCCGGCTTTGCGCCGCTCACTGCGGCAACGGCGGTCGGCTTCGTCGGCATGCTTTCCGCGATGAGCGTCATGGGCAGCGGCTTTCTGTCGGACCGCTTCGGCGTGCGCCAGACCGTCACGGCGAGCTTCGCCGGAACGGCGACCGGCATGCTGCTCCTCATCGCGCTCGCCGGCTCAGCGTCCATGATCCTGCTGGTCGCCTTCGTGCTCGTTTTCGGTCTGTGCATGGGGGTGCGCGGCCCGATCATTTCCTCGGTCAGCGCCAAGCATTTCGCTGGGCCGCGCGTCGCGACCATCTACGGCACCATCTACGCGACTAACGCACTCGGCGCGGCCTGCGGCTCGCTGCTCGGCGGCGTGCTGCACGACCTGACCGACGGCTACCGCGTCGGCTTTCTGTGCTCGCTCGGCTTCATCCTGCTGGCGGCGGCGCCGTTCTGGACCGTCAAGGCGCTGCGCAATTTCCGCTGACGCCTCGCGGTGCCACGCTAAACGAGCAGCCGTTGCACTTCCGGTCGACCAAGCAGCCTTTTTCGGGCGCGTCGCTCATCCCCGCAACAAGCCCATTTCATGCGCCTCGCGCGCGAGCGCCTCGCGAAAGTCCGGGTGTGCGATCTCGAGCATGCGCGCCACCCGCAAGGGCAGCGGCAGGCCGCGCAGATCGGCCGCACCGTATTCGGTGACGAACACGCCGGCTTCGCTGCGCGGCGTCGAGACCGGGCCGGAGAGACGGGCGACGATGCGCGATGCCTTGCTGCCGACGGCGGCCGGCAGGCAGACGAGCGACACGCCGCCCGGCGACACATTCGCCGCGCGGACGAAATCGGGCGCGCCACCCACCGCCCCGACGTAGGAGCCGTTGGCGACTTCGCCGTTGACCTGGCCGGTGAGATCGACTTCCACGGCCGAATTGATGGCCACGAAGTTCGGCAGTTGGGCGAGCACCTGCGCGCCGTGGGTGTAGTCGCTGCTGCGCAGCTCGACGGCCGGGTTGCGATCAACGAAGTCGAACAGCTTGCGCGTGCCGAGCAGCACGCCGCCGATCGTCTTGCCCGCGTCGATCGGCTTACGCGCGTTGGTGATGACGCCGCGCTGCACCAGGTCGACGACGCCGTCGCCCAGCGAACCGGAGTGCACGCCGAGCTCGCGCCGGTCGCCGAGCGCGGCCAAAATCGCGTCGGGCAGCGCGCCGATGCCGAATTCGAGGGTGGCGCCGTCCGGAATGAACGCTGCGGCATGCGCGCCGACGCGCCGCTCGAGTTCGCCCGCCGCGGCAACCGCTGCACCGAGCGCCGGTGCGCGCGAGGAACGGACGCTGAGCGCGAAGTCCTCCGCGCGCAGCCTGCGCTCGGTGTACGTCCAGGGCACCTGGTCATTGACTTCGGCGATGACGACGCGCGCCCGCTCGAGTGCCGGAATGAGGTACTCGGCGGACAGGCCGAGACTATGTTCGCCCTGCGCGTTCGGCGGGCTGACCTGGACCAGCACTACGTCCGCGCGGATGCGGCCCTCGCGGATCAGTGCGCCGAAGCGCGAGTAGGCGACCGGCAGCACGCGGGCCGCGCCGGCATCGATCAGTCTGCGGTTGTGGATCGTGCCGCAGTAGGCGGTGAAGCGCAGCGCATCCGCGTGCTCGACGCGCACGCTGCCGGCGTAGTTGATGCCGAGAAAGGCGGAGGCGCCGCGATAGGCGGCGCGCTGCGCGAGAAAGGCCTCGACCAGGGTCTGCGGCTCCGCGGTGCCTTGTCCCCAGAGCACACCATCGCCCGGTCGTATGAGCTTCGCGAGATCGAGCATGCGCGCGCGATGCTACCATCGGGTTCGACCCTTCAGTTGAGAGCATTTAACTCCCATGTTGAACGACCAGGCGCTTGATATCCTGTTTCGCGCTGCGCGCACACAGAACGGCTTCGTCGACAAGCCGGTGCGCGATGATCAGCTGCACGCGCTCTACGACTTGATGAAATGGGGGCCGACGACGATGAATACGCAGCCCGCACGGCTGGTATTCGTGCGCTCCAAGGCCGGCAAGGAAAAGCTCGCGCCGGCGCTGAGCCCGGGCAATCTGGAGAAGACGATGAAGGCGCCGGTCACGGTGATCATCGCCTACGATCTGCGGTTCTACGAGAATCTGCCGCGCACCTTCCCGAATAACCCGAACGCGAAGGCGGTGTTCGAGGGCGAGGAAAAAAAGGCGCACGTGCAGACCACCGCGATGCGAAACGGCTCGTTGCAGGGCAGCTACCTGATGCTCGCCGCACGCGCCCTCGGGCTAGACTGCGGCCCGATGTCCGGTTTCGACACCGCCAAGGTCGATGCGGCTTTCTTCCCGGACGGCCGGGTCAAGTCGAACTTCCTCTGCAACCTCGGCTACGGCGATCCATCGAAGGTCTTTCCGCGCAACCCGCGGTTGCCGTTCGACGAGGTCTGCACGCTGGCCTGAGTGCGGTGTCGACGTCGGTCGGGTTCCGCATTCGGCAGGCGGCGTCGGCCGACGTCGCGACCCTGCTCGCGCTGATCCGCGGGCTTGCGGAGTACGAGCGCCTCCTGCAGCACCTCAGTGCGACCGAGGACAGCCTGCGCGACCACCTGTTCGGCGAACGTCCGGTCGCGGAAGCCGTGCTCGCCGAGGAGGGTGCAGCCGCGGTGGGCTTCGCGGTTTTTTTCCAGAACTTTTCCACCTTCCTCGGCAAGCCGGGGCTTTATCTCGAGGACCTGTTCGTGCGGCCGGCGTACCGCGGCCGCGGCTACGGCAAGGCACTGATGGTGTTCGTCGCGCGCCTCGCGCAGGCGCGCGGCTGCGGCCGGCTCGAGTGGAGCGTGCTCGACTGGAACACGCCTGCCAGGGATTTCTACCGCGCGCTGGGCGCGCATCCCCTGCACGATTGGATCGGGCAGCGCATGACCGGCGAGGCGATCGCGCGGCTCGCCGCGCAGCGCCTGCCGGGCGAGGTGCCATGAGCGTGCAGTTGCTGTTCTGGCGCGAAGCCTATCGCGCGGCCAGCCGCTGCAGCGCCGACACCGCTGCACGGCGCCTGCAGTCGCTGCTGTCGACGACGAGCCGCTTTTCAGCGGAAGAGCGGCTGCTGGGGCGTGTCGACGGGCGCCGCTTCCGGGTCTGGAAACGCACCCTGCTCGGCGCGTCGGCAGACGTGGTACAGCTCGAGGGTGACATCGGGCAGGGCCCCGAAGGCGTCGTCATCGAAGGCAGCTTCTCCTACAAGGCGGCGACCAAGATCCAGTTCATCGGCTTTTTCGTGCTCGGGCTGTTCATCGCCGTGAGCGGCGTGTTTCAGCGGCTGGCCGGCGCGACCACGTCGAACGACGTCATCGCGCTCGGCGGCGGCATCGCGGGGCTGACCGCGCTCTGGATCGTGGGCGCCTACTGGATGAAGCACAAGCAGATCGATTTTCTCAAGTCGCGCATGGCCGAAATCCTCGAGCCGGAGGGGCCATGAAGCCGCGTCGTTTCAAGCAGGTCGACGTGTTCACGCGGGTGCCGTACCTGGGCAATCCGGTGGCCGTGGTGCTGGATGGCGAAGGCCTGCGCGATGCGCAGATGCAGGGCATCGCCCGCTGGACCAATCTTTCGGAAACCACCTACGTGCTGCCGCCGCGGGTGCCCGACGCGGATTACCGGCTGCGCATTTTCACGCCGCAGGCCGAAATTCCCTTCGCCGGCCATCTGACGCTGGGCAGTGCGCATGCGGTGCTGGAGGCAGGCATCGCGCGACCGCGTGACGACCGGTTGCGACAGGAATGCGGTGCCGGTGTGGTGACCGTCGCGGTGGAGGCGGCGGACGAGGCGCGGCTCTGGCTCGCTTCGCCGCCGGTCGCGGTCTCAGCAGTGGCGGATTCGCAGTTCGCAGCGCTCGAGCAGGCGCTCGGCGAGCGCGTCGAGCGCGATCCGCTGCCCCAGATCGTCGACGTGGGACCGGTGTGGCTGGTCGCCCGGCTCGCCGATGCACAGCGCCTCGGCGCGCTGCGTCCCGACCTGTCCGCCGTGATCGCGCTCAGCACCACGCTCGGCATCACCGGGGTCGTTGCCTTCGCGCCGTCGGACGACGGCGTCAGCCAGATTCACCTGCGCGCGTTCGCACCCGCACACGGGATTGCCGAAGATCCGGTCTGCGGCAGCGGCAACATCGCTGTCGCGGCGTTCCTGCTGCGGTCCGGCGAGATCGGGCGCGTGGGGCCGCGCTACCGCGCGCGCCAGGGCATGCAGCTCGGCCGCGACGGGCGCATCGCAATGCGCGTCGACGCAGGCGACGGGCAGATCTGGCTGGGCGGCGACGCGGTGACCTGTGTGGACGGCACGCTGCAGGCCTGAACTCAGCGATCGAGCGACATGTCGTCGTAGGAGCTGGGGTGCGACACCGGCTCGATGTGGCTGAAGGTAGACGCATTCGGCACCAGCGCGCGGATGCGTGATTCGATCTCCTCGGCGATACGGTGCGCGTGCTCGACGGTCCAGGCATCGGGCACCAGCAGGTGAAAGGAGATGAAGCGCCGTGCGCCCGCGTGCCGCGTGCGCAGGGCGTGAAATGACACGCCGTAGCGCCGTGAATACTCCACGAAGATGCGCGTGACCTCCGCGCGCTCGGTCTCCGGGATGGCCGGGTCGAGCAAGCCGGTAACCGAGCGGCGCATGAGCTTGGCGCCAGTCCACAGGATGTTCGCCGCCACTACCAGCGCGAGCAGAGGGTCGAGACGCAGCCAGCCGGTGAGCGCGACCAGGGCGACGCCGATGATCACGCCTGCCGAGGTCCACACGTCGGTCAGCAGGTGCCGTGCGTCCGCTTCGAGGGCGATGCTGTGGTACTCGCGTCCGGCGCGCAGCAGCACGAAGGCGGTGCCCAGGTTCACGAGGGAGGCGGCGATCGAGAAGGCGATGCCCAGCACGGGCAGGCTGATGGGTTGCGGCGTGATCAGGCGCGGCAGCGCCGCCCAAACGATGCTGAGGGCGGCGACCACGATCAGCCCGCCCTCGACACCGCTGGAAAAGTATTCGGCTTTCGAGCGGCCGAACGGATGGGCCTCGTCGGGCGGCATGGCCGAGAGGCGCAGCATCCACAGCGCGAGCAGCGCACCGGCGAGGTTGACCACGGATTCGAGCGCATCGGACAGCAGGCCGACCGATCCGGTCAGCCACCAGGCAAGCAGCTTGAGCGCGATAGTGAGCACGGCCGCGGCAACCGACAGCAGCGCATAGCGCTCAAGCGTTCGATTCGGGCCGGTCATGGGGCGCTCAGTATATGCGCCCGACAGCCGCCGGCGGGTTCAGTCTTCGGCGAGCACCTCGACGATCTCGGTGACCGGCAGCGCCGCGATTTCGCGCAGCTTGTCCGAGCGCGGCTGCGCAGGGTCGAGCAGGCTGCCGACGCTGACGTAAGTGGCGGCGACAAACACCATTCGCCCGCCGTCGCCGGGGCGGCGCACACCGAACTTGATCCGCTTGCGGGAGTCGGTATCGAGCTTGCCCAGCATGTTCTTGGTTGCCCAGATCGTGCCGTGGCGGGCGAAATCCGAAAGCCGGGCGCCGTGATTGATGGTGTCGCCGAGCACCGTGAATTCGACATGGGTCGCGGTCTGGAAGGTGCCCAGCCATTCCTGGCCTTCGTTCAGGCCGGTGTTCAGGTACAGCTCGTTCGACCAGCCCTTGCGCAGCTGCCATGCCTTGCTGATGCGGCGCATGGCTTCGCGTATCTCATGCGCCGCAGCGAGCGCGTTCATCACGTAGTTGCAATCGGGCTGCGGGAAGAAGTAATAGACCATGCCATCGCCGGCGTGCTTGCCGTAGGTGCCGTAGTAACGCCGGAAGATCGGCTCCATCGTCGACCAGATCTGGTTGATGAGCTCGAAATACTCCTCGGGCGGCAGCTCGGCGCAGATCTTCACCGAATCCTGCAGATCCGCCACGAGAACCGCGACATGGGTGAGCACGGGCAGGCGCCTGCGGATCAGGTCGCGGATGACCTCGTCGCGGCGGGCGAGCAGGGCGAGCAGACTGTCGGACGCGGGTTCGCCCGGCACGTAGGCGAACAGGATGCCTTCGCGGAACTGGGCGGCATACACCGTGTGGGGCGCGCAGCGGCCCTGGGCGTCCGCCGCGTGCGCCAGGACCTGCGAGATGGCCTGCGGGGGCAGGGCTTCGGCTTCCTGGTAGAGCCGCTCCAGCGCGCCGAGCTGTGCCGCGGGCGCATCCTTGCAGAGGGCGAAGAAGTCGCCTTTCGTGGAGCGCCGCTTGGCCACCGCAAAGTGGAAGCGCAGCAGGGCGTCGCAGGGGCCGCAGTCGCGGCAGGCGCCGCCACGCTGCAGGAAGGCAAACACGTTGCGCGATTCGCTGGCCGAGGGCAGGCCGTCGAAGCCGCCGAGCACGCTGCGGCGCGCCGCCTCGTTGTGCCAGATGATCTCGAAGTTGTAGTTCACCATGTAACACGGCGTCGGCAGGTCGCCGAGGGTGAGGCGCAGCGAACCATCGGACATGCTCGCCGCTGGCGTCGGCCGCGCGTTGGCCGGCGCCGCGGGCGCGGGGTGCGGCTCAGACTCGCTTTCGTCGCCCGGCGTGTCCGGCAGGCTCTGCGCGGCATAGCGCGCAACGATCTCCGCCATGCTCATGCCCTGGTCCTTCAGCCGCTGGATCTCGTCGATGCGGTCGAGCGCCGTGTTGGGGAAGTAACCGAGGCGACGGGCATCGCCGTCTTCCGGGCCCGGAAATCGGACGTCGGGTCGTGGCAGTAATCCTAAATTAATGTAGTTATTTAATGTTGCTCTAGAGATACCTGTTTTTTCTATTAATTCTTTGCTACTGATCATGCCGCCCCCAACGGTTTGGACGGCCTCTCAGGGTCACAAGTAGACTGTCCAGAAGGCTTTATAAACTGTCCAATAAAAAAGTCAAGAAAATTCTTTAGACAGTCTAAACACCTCGCTCCAACCGTGGCCAGAGTCTGTCCTCGGCGCGGCCCGCACCGACGGCTGTCTGCGTTAGACCAATTTGCGCTGCCGGTGCAGCGCCGGCAGGCAATGGCGAATCCATTGCGCCGTCAGTTTCTCGGAGAGGGAGTTCTGTTTGAGGCGCTCGTTCAGGGTGCCGAAATCGACCCAATCCAGCGGCTGGTCCTGGTTGAAGCAGGAGAACACGTAGCGGGTTTCGCCGCTCGCCGGGTCATGGTGCGGCTGGAGGCACTGGGCGCAGATCTCCTTCATCATGCATTGCATCGGCGAGTTGATCGAGCCGATGGCGACGTGCCCCTCACGCAGGTGCGGCTTGAGCACGTCGTGGCGGGCGCGGGCAACGGCGGCCATCATGCGGTCCGAGCCGATTGCAATCACGCGGTCGACCTCGGGCATGGGGATCGGCGTGCTGCCGAGACGGCGCGAGGCATAGGCGTCCATCGCCTGCACGATATTGCCGAGAAAGCTGCGGTCCTGGGGCCGGCCGGCGGCGAAGCCCGGCGCTTCGTCGCAGCACCAGACGACCGCGTCGGCCGCCTTTTCGATTTCCTCGACCTTGTAGCGGTCCTCGACCTTCTTGTAGCCGGCGAAATACAGGACCCTCGAACCTGCGGCGCGGAACGCCTGACCGATCGAGAACAGCACGGCGTTGCCGAGGCCGCCGCCCGCGAGCAGCACGGTTTCCCCGCCGCGGATCTCGGTCGGAGCCCCGGTCGGACCCATCAGAACGACCGGCTCGCCCGGCTGGAGCTGGGCGCAAAGGTCGCTTGATCCACCCATCTCGAGCACGATCGTGGACACCAGGCCTGCGGCGCGGTCGACCCAGGCACCGGTCAGCGCCAGGCCCTCCATCTGCAGTCGGGTGCCGTCGACCGCTGGCGCGAGCTGCTCGTAATTCTGCAGGCGATAGAACTGCCCGGGTCGGAAGTGCTGAGCCGCGAACGGCGCGTGTATCACCACCTCGACGATGGTCGGCGTCAGTCGCTGCACCGCGTGCACCGTGGCGCGCAGCGCGTCGTTCAGGCGCGCAAAAAAGGCTGCGTCCTCGAGCGCCAGCGCCGGGACGCGCGCCGCGAGGACGCGACTGACCCTCGGGTAGCCCTGTTTTGCCGAACCCATCGCCTTGACGACGTTGCCGAAATACGAGGGATGCACATCGCCGAAAAAGCTTACGAAGCGGCCATCGCCACTGCGCGCCAGAAAAACCTCCGCGCTTGCCGGTTTCGAGGAGGCGTATTCCGGCGTGAGCGGCCGACCGTCCTCGTCGCAGGCGGCGAAGTAGCGGCCCTCGAGCGCGAAATGCGCGGGATCTTCGCGCGCCAGCACGGTGTTCGGCTGCGTGCCGGCTGCGACGAACACGGTGTGCGCAGGCAGCCAGCACTCGCCCGACGCGCGCCAGCTGCCGTCCGCGTCGCGCTGCCGCACACTGAACTGCACGCCGCGCGTCGCGCTATAGTTGTCGACGTCGACCGCGCGCGGCGACAGCCCCTCGGCGAACACCACGCCTTCCTCGAGCGCCTTCTCGACTTCCTCGTGATTCAGGGTGTACGACGGGCTGTCGATCAGGCGCCGGCGATAGGCGATCGTCACGCCGCCCCAGCCCTGCAGCAACTCGATGATGCGCGCTGCACGCCCTGCGGCCGCCGCCGCCGCTCGCTCGCTGCGAATGGCACGCGCATGCGCGAGAAATTCCTCGGCGATCTCGCGTTCCTGGTCGTCCCAGGCTTCGCGCACCGCGTCCTCGCCCCGTTCGGCGGCCAGGGTCTCGAAGCGCGTCAGGAACTTTTCGACCTGCACCACGTAATAGGCGAGCGACTCGGTAGCGGTGTCGATCGCCGTGAGCCCGCCGCCCACCACCACCACCGGCAGGCGTAGCTGCATGTTGGCGATCGTGTCGGCCTTCGCGGCGCCGGTGAGCTGCAATGCCATGAGGAAGTCGGACGCTGCGCGCACGCCGCGCGCAAGGCCGTGGGGAATGTCGAGCACGGTCGGCTTGCCGGCGCCGACGCACAGCGCGACGTGGTCGAAGCCCAGCGTCCAGGCATCGTCGAGCGTCAAGGTGCCGCCGAAGCGCACGCCGCCGAACATGGCAAAGCTCGCGCGGCGCTCGAGCAGCAGGCGGATCAGCTTGAGGAAATTCTTGTCCCAGCGCACGGTGATGCCGTATTCGGCGACGCCGCCGAAGCCGGCCATCGCGCGCGCCTCGAGCGGTTCATACAGGCCGCGTACGTCGCGGACCGGCGCGAACGGCGTGCGCTTTCCGGAGGCGTCGACACCGGACAGCTGCGCCGGCAGCGGCTCGATCTTCAGCCCGTCGATCCCGACGACGGCATGCCCGTCGTTCATCAGGTGGTGGGCGAGGGTGAAGCCGGCAGGCCCGAGGCCGACCACCAGGACTCGGCGTCCGCTCGGCGCAAGCGGCACGGGCCGGCGCAGGTTGAGCGGGTTCCAGCGCGTCAGCAGCGAGTAGAGTTCGAAACCCCAAGGCAGTTCCAGCACGTCTTTCAGCGTGCGCGTCTCGGCCTGCGGGATGTTCACCGGGTCCTGCTTCTGATAGATGCTGGACTTCATGCAGTCGTTGCAGTTGCGGTGTCCGGTCGCCGCGACCATCGGGTTGTCGTTGCAGATGATGGCGAGCGCGGCCAGGGGCTGGCCGCGCGACTTCACCCTCTGGAACTCGGAAATGCGCTCTTCCAGCGGACAGCCGGCGAGCGGGACGCCGAATGCGCTCCTGCGGAAGCCGGCGGCCGGCGCCTTCTCCTGCAACCCCTTGGAGCAGGAGTCCTTGCCCTGCTCGTGGCACCAGATACAGTAGTTCGTCTCGTCCAGGGCACCGACCAGATCGGTGCCGGCATCGGTCAGGGCAAAGCCTTCGCGCCGGCGCAGATGCGCTGGGTCCAGCGCGTGTCGCGGGTAGCCCTCGCGCGTATCGCTGTGCACGGGCACCAGGCGCATCATGTCCAGCTTGCGGGGCGCCTTGAACAGCACGCCCTTGGCGTTGCGCGCGCGGCCGGCTGGCGTGCCCGCCGCCCAGGCGGCGTAGCGTGCGGCAAGCTCGAGGCGTTCCGCGTTCGCCGTCTCGTCCGTTAGCCACGCGCTCACGTGGCGCGCGAAGGCGAGTTCGGAAAACGCCTCGCCGAACCAGGCGGCGAGCTGCGCTTCGAGCTGCGCACCGTCGACCTGTTCCGCCTCGGCCGTTTTCACCTTGTGCAGCGCGCGGCGCTGAACGAACTGCCGCTTTACCGCGTAGAGCGGCGCAAGCGCATTGTGCCGGGCAGCGAGCGCCTGCAGCTCGGCCTCGACGCCGAACAGGCGGGCGAGGAAGTCTTCCAGTTGCGGCGCGAGCTCGATCAGCAAAGCAGCCTCGGCTTTAGCGTCGAGCGACTGGGCTGCGGCGCGCGCGGCAGCGAGCCGGGCCGCGAGCGCAGGATCGGCGGCGTGCAGAAATTCGACGAAACGCGCATCGAGCCGCAGCAGCCCGTCGCGGGCGTGGAGGTCGGCGAAATCCAGGCCGAAGGCGAGACGCAGCGTCATGCAGTCATCCGAATGTTTGGGTACCAAACTATTTAAGCGATCGATTATAGCCAAGCCACCGGTGCGGCCGCCGGTGCAGTGCTTGCCCGGCGGCGGCAAAAGCGCATACCATCCGCCGCCTTGAGCGGGAGACGGATATGCAGATCAAGGACAGCGTATTCCTGGTGACCGGCGGTGCCTCCGGACTCGGGGCGGCCACCGTGCGCATGGCGGTCGAGAACGGCGGCAAGGCGATGATCGCCGACATGCAGGTTGAGGCGGGCGAGACGCTCGCCAAGGAGCTCGGTGCCAACGCGCGCTTCGTCAAGTGCGATGTCACCTCGGAGGACGACGGCAAGGCGGCGGTGGCGGCGACGTTGAAGGCCTTCGGCGGGCTTCACGTGCTGGTGAACTGCGCCGGCATCGCCACGGCCGAGCGTACGCTGGGCAAGGAGGCACCGCACAAGCTGGCGTCGTTCGCGAAGGTGATCACGGTCAACCTGATCGGGACTTTCAACATGATCCGTCTCGCGTCGTTCGAAATGGCGAAAGCCGGTCCGAACGCGGCGGGCGAGCGCGGCGTGATCATCAACACCGCGTCGGTCGCCGCCTACGATGGCCAGATCGGCCAGGCCGCGTACTCCGCGTCCAAGGGCGGCGTGGTCGGCATGACCCTGCCCATCGCGCGCGATCTGTCGCGCAACGGCATCCGTGTTTGCACCATTGCGCCGGGGATCTTCGAGACGCCGATGCTGATGGGGCTGCCGAAGGAGGCGCAGGAGTCGCTCGGCAAGCAGGTGCCGTTCCCCTCGCGCCTGGGCCGGCCGGTCGAATACGCGCAGCTCGCGCGCAGCATCATCGAGAACGAGATGCTGAACGCGGAGACGATCCGCCTCGACGGCGCGATCAGGATGGCGCCGAAGTAAGCCGCCGTGCGGCGCGCTCAGCGCGCCGAGTCGGGCAGCGGCTGCGGCCGCAGCTTGGTCTTGAAGCGCCGCGAACGTTCGACGTAACCGTCGGCGATACGCAGCAGGGCGGCGCGCTCATCGGTGGTCAATTCACGCACGATCTTGCCAGGCGAACCGAGTACCAGAACGCCGTCCGGGATCTCCTTGCCCTCGGCGATCAGGCTGTTGGCGCCGATCAGGCTGCCGCGGCCGATGCGTGCACCGTTCAGGATGACGCTGTTGATGCCGATCAGGGTGCCGTCACCGATCGTGCAGCCGTGCAGCATCACTTTGTGGCCGATGCTGACACGGGTCCCGATCGTCAGCGGATACCCCGGGTCGACGTGCAGCACGGAACCGTCCTGCACGTTGCTGCCGGCACCGATATGAATCCGGTCGTTGTCCGCGCGGATAACGACGTTGAACCAGATGTTGGCGTTCTCCTCCAGCACGACGGAGCCGAGCAACGTGGCATCCGGCGCGACATAGTGGTGCGCGCCGCGCAGTTCCACCTGGCGTTGCTCGTAGGAATACAGCGGCATGGCCTGCAGCCCGGTTTGAGTCGACGAGGACCGCTATCATAGCGACATGAAAGTCCTGGTTCTTGGCGCGGGTGTCATCGGCGTGACCAGCGCATGGTGCCTCGCCGAAGCCGGGTGCGAGGTGGTCGTGGTCGAGCGGCAGCCCGGGCCTGCCCTGGAAACGAGCTTCGCGAACGGCGGGCAGATTTCGGCGGCGCATGCCGAGCCTTGGGCCAAACCCGCCGTGCTGCCCAATCTGCTGCGCTGGCTCGGGCGAGAGGACGCGCCGATGCTGTTTCGCTGGCGTGCCGACCCGGCCCAGTGGCGCTGGGCGTTCGGCTTTCTGCGCGAATGCCTGCCGGGGCGCTTCGAGCGAAATGTCGAGTGCCTCGCTGCGCTTGCGCGCTACAGCCGGGAGCAGCTGATTGCGCTGCGCGAGCGGACCGGTATCGAGTACGACGGTCTGCAGCGCGGCATCCTGCATTTTTGCACGGACGCCAAAGCGTTCGCCGCGCTGGCGCGTCATGCCGAAGCCATGCGGCGGCGCGGCGCAGATCGCAGGGTGGTGAGCGCAGCCGAGTGCGTCGCGCTGGAGCCCGCGCTCGGTCGATCCGAAGTGCCGATCGCCGGGGGGGTGTACGCCGCATCCGATGAATCCGGCGATGCGCAGCGTTTCACGCAGACGCTTGCCACGATGGCGGCGGCGCGCGGTGTCGTTTTTCGCTATGACGCAGCCGTGAGTGGAATCGAACTGAGCGGCGGGCGGGTACGGGGCGTTCGCCTTGCGCGCGGCGAGGTGATCGAGGCAGACGCCACCGTCGTCGCGCTTGGCAGCTACAGCCCGCGACTCCTGGCGCCGCTCGGCATTCGTTTGCCGATTTTTCCGCTCAAGGGCTACTCGATCACGCTGCCGTTGAGGGACAACGCCACCGAGGCGCCGACGGTGAGTCTGACCGACGAGGTGTGCAAGATCGTGATCTCGCGCTTTGGCAATCGCCTGCGCGCGGCGGGCACCGCCGAGCTCGCGGGCTACGACCTGTCGCTCAACCGTGTTCGCTGTGCAGCGATCGTGCAGCGCGTGCAACGCCTTTTCCCCGGCCTCGCCGCCGCGGGCGAAGTCGTGAGCTGGGCGGGCCTGCGCCCCGCGACGCCGAGCAACGTGCCAATCATCGGGCGCGCGCGCTACGCAAACCTGTTCCTCAATACCGGTCACGGTACGCTCGGCTGGACGCTGGCCTGCGGCTCCGCGCAGATGGTGGCCGATCTGGTCTGCGGCCGCCCCGCGGCGGTGGCGCTGGAAATCCCGCCGACGGCATAGCGCGACGCGTCGGCGCATTGCGCGCTTGCTAAGATCGCGCCCCTGATCGGCGGCGCAAACGATGCGACACAGCGAATCCCTATTTTTCGAGATCCGGCATCTGCGCTACCACCTGCGGCACTGGCCGGGCGACCGGGCGCGGCGTTTGGTGCTGCTGCACGGCTGGATGGACGTGTCGGCATCGTTCCAGTTTCTCGTCGACGCGCTCGAGGGCGACTGGGATGTTTATGCGCCCGACTGGCGCGGTTATGGATTGACCGACTGGGGACGGTCGGATTGCTACTGGTTTCCAGACTACGTTGCCGACCTTGAGGCCCTGCTCGAGGCGTTTCATGCCGATGCCGCAGTCAATCTAGTTGGCCACAGCCTCGGCGGCAATGTGGCGGCGCTGTATGCCGGCATTCGCCCCGAGCGGGTTGCACGACTGGTGAATCTCGAAGGCTTCGGTCTGGCGGCGACCACGCCAGATCAGGCGCCGGGACGCTATCGGCGCTGGCTCGACGAGCTGCGTGATCCACCCGGCCTGAAGCCCTACCCGGGCTTCGCGGCGCTCGCCGAGCGACTGCAGCGCGGCAACCCGCGGCTGACGCGGACGCGGGCGGAGTTTCTCGCGCAGCACTGGGGGCGTGTGGCGGACGACGGCCAGGTGGTGCTGCGTGGCGATCCCGCGCACAAGATCATCAACCCAATGCTGTACCAATACGAGGAAGTGCGAGCCTGCTGGCAGCAGGTGACGGCACCCGTGCTGTGGGTCGACACCAGCGATACGACGCTGCTGCGCCGGGCAAAGATCTCGGCGCAGGATCACGCCGCGCGGCGCGCGGCCTTTGCCCGGCTGCGCCACGTCACGCTGCCGGATGCCGGCCACATGCTGCACCATGATCAGCCGGAGGCGCTGGCCCGGCTGATCGAGGCATTTTTCGCCGAATCATGAACCGCGTCGACCTGCATTGCCATTCGAACGTTTCGGACGGGGCGTTAGCGCCTGCCGATGTGGTTCGGCGCGCGGCCGCGCGGGGCATCGAGACGCTGGCGCTCACCGATCACGATCACCTCGGAGGACTCGCCGAGGCGGCGCAGATGGCCGAGACGCTCGGCCTCGCGTTCGTGCACGGCGTCGAGATTTCGGTCACCTGGCGTGGGGCCAGCGTGCACGTGGTCGGCTTGGGCATCGATCCAGACGACGCGCCGCTTGCCGCCGGCCTGGCCGGGGTGCGCGCCGGACGGACGCGTCGCGCCGCGGCGATGGCGCGCAGTCTCGCCGCGGTCGGCATTTGCGACAGCCTCGAGGGCGCGCTGCGTCACGCGGGAAACCCGGCGATGATCGGTCGCACGCATTTCGCGCGCCACCTTGCTGCGGTGGGCACGGTCAGCGACGTCAAGGAAGCGTTTCGGCACTTTCTCGTGCCAGGCAAGCCGGGCTACGTACGGCATGAGTGGGCGGCGCTCGGTGCCGCCGTGGGCTGGATCCGTGGCGCGGGCGGACACGCCGTGCTGGCACACCCGGCGCGCTACCGGCTCAGCGCGGGCGCGCTGCACGATCTGCTCGCCGAGTTCCGCGCCGCGGGCGGGACCGCGCTCGAAGTGGTGACCTCGAGCCACACCCCTGACCAGGCGCGGATGTTTGCGGCGTTGGCGCAGCGCTTCGCTCTGTATGCCTCGCGGGGGTCAGATTTTCACGCGCCCGACGAGGGTGCCGACTTCGGCGTGCTGCCGGCGTTCGATTCCCCGGTGACCCCGATCTGGGACGCTTTGCGGCGCTGAGCGAATGGCGCAGTTCTTCGAAATTCACCCTACCCACCCGCAGCCGCGGCTGGTACGACGTGCGGCCGAAATCGTCGCGCAGGGCGGGCTCATCGCCTATCCGACGGATTCCTGCTACGCGCTGGGCTGCCATCTCGGCGACGCGCGCGCGCTGGCGCACCTGCGGCGCGTGCGCGCGCTGGACGAGCGTCATCATCTGACGCTCATGTGCAACGATCTGGCGCAGGTCGCGACCTTCGCGATGGTCAACAACGTGCAGTACCGCCTTATCAAGGCGGCGACGCCGGGGAGCTTCACGTTCATACTTCGCGCGCGGCGCGAGCTGCCGCGCCGGCTGCTGCATGCGCGCCGCAAGACGATCGGCGTGCGCATTCCCGCGCACCCGGTGGCGCGTGCGCTGCTGACCGAGCTCGGCGAGCCGATGCTGTCTGCGACCTTGCACCTGCCGCAAGACAGCGAGCCGCTGGCGGATCCGCAGGAAATCCGTGCGCGTCTCGAGCACGAGCTGGAGCTCGTGCTCGATGCGGGTGCCTGCGGAATCGAGCCGAGCACAGTGGTCGACTTGACCGGCGACCAGCCGGTAGTGCTGCGTCGAGGCAAGGGTGATCTCGCGTTGATCGGCGTTGCGGCCTGAGGCGCCTGCGCGCGCTCTGCTAGAATTCGACCACTTGTTCCCCTGAGTCAATGGACGTCGGCCCACTCGTACAGACGATCGCGATTTACGCCCTCCCGGTGCTGTTCGCGATCACCCTGCACGAAGCGGCGCACGGCTACGTGGCGCGGCATTTCGGCGATCTCACCGCGTACGCACAGGGCCGCATCAGCCTCAACCCGCTGCGCCACATCGATCCGGTCGGAACCATTCTGGTGCCCGGCCTCATCTTGGTGCTCAGCACGCTGTCCGGTGCGGGCGCATTCCTGTTCGGCTGGGCCAAGCCGGTGCCGGTCAACTTCTCGGCGCTGCGCAAGCCGCGCCAGCACATGGCCTGGGTCGCGGCAGCCGGGCCGGGTGCCAACCTTGCCATGACACTGGGCTGGGCGCTGCTGTACCACCTCGCACCACTGATGCCGGCGTTCTTCGGTGTGCCACTGGCGCTGATGGCGCTCGCGGGAATCCGCGTCAACCTTGTGCTCATGTTCCTCAATCTGCTGCCGATTCTGCCGCTCGACGGCGGCCGCATCGTGGCGAGCCTGCTGCCCGGCCGCGCGGCATGGCAGTACGCGAAGCTCGAGCCTTGGGGGCTGCCGGTGATCGTGCTGCTGCTGGTCACCGGCACGCTGGGCACCGTGCTGCGGCCGCTGGTGATCGTTTCCGAATCCCTGCTGCGTTAGGCGCCCATGTACGAACCTCGCGTCCTTTCCGGCATGCGTCCGACCGGCAGTCTGCATCTCGGCCACTACCATGGGGTGCTGAAGAATTGGATTCGGCTGCAGGCCGAATATCCCTGCCTGTACTTCGTCGCCGACTGGCATGCCCTGACCACCGACTACGAAAGCCCGGGGCAGGTGCAGAAGAATGCCTGGGACATGGTGATCGACTGGATCGCTGCCGGGGTCGACCCCGCGCAGGCGACGCTGTTCGTTCAATCGCACATCCCGGAGCACGCCGAACTGCACTTGCTGCTGTCGATGATGACGCCGCTCGGCTGGCTCGAGCGCGTGCCGACCTACAAGGACCAGCAGGAGAGGCTGACGGACCGCGATCTCTCGACCTACGGCTTTCTCGGCTATCCGCTGCTGCAGTCCGCGGACATCCTCATCTACCGGGCCAAGTACGTGCCCGTTGGCGAGGACCAGGTGCCACACGTTGAATTCACGCGCGAGATCGCGCGCCGCTTCAACCACCTGTATGGACGCGAAGCCGGCTTCGAGGACAAGGCGAAAGCCGCGGTCAAGAAAATGGGATCGAAAAAGGCCCGTCTGTTTTCCGAGCTGCGTGCCAAGTACCTCGAGCAAGGCGACGCCGAGGCCCTGCAGCGCGCGCAGGCGTTGCTCGACGAACAGCAGAACCTGCCACGCGGTGATCGCGAACGGCTCTACGGCTGGCTCGAAGGCAGTGGCAAGAAGATTCTGGTCGAGCCCGACGTGCTGCTGACCGAAGCCTCGCGGCTGCAGGGCCTCGACGGCCAGAAGATGTCCAAGTCCTATGGCAACACGATCGCGCTACGCGAGCCACCAGAGTCCGTGGAGAAGAAGATCCGGACGATGCCGACCGATCCGGCGCGCGTGAAGCGCAGCGATCCGGGAACGCCGGAGCGCTGTCCGGTATGGTCGCTGCATCAGGTGTACTCGGATGCATCGCGCAGGGACTGGGTGCGGCAGGGCTGCCTGAGCGCCGGCATCGGCTGTCTGGAGTGCAAGCAGCCGATCGTCGACGCGGTACAGGCGGAGCTCGCACCCATGCGCGAGCGTGCACAGGTCTACCTGGACGATCCGACGCTGGTCCGCAATATCGTCGCCGACGGCTGCGACCGGGCGCGGCGCCTTGCCACGGAAACCATGCGTGATGTGCGCGAGGCGCTCGGCCTGTCCTACGGCTAGCCATGACCGAGCCGCCGCAGACCGAGATTCCGCCCCCTCAGGCAAAGCTTTACGGCGAGCCGCTCATCGAGCTGCCGCGCGACCTGTATATCCCGCCGGATGCGCTGGAGGTCGTGCTGGAGGCTTTCCAGGGCCCACTCGATCTGCTGCTCTACCTGATCCGCAAGGAAAACCTGAACATTCTCGACATTCCGATGGCGCCGCTGACGCGGCAGTACCTCGAGTACGTCGATGTCATGCGCGCGCGCAACCTCGAACTCGCTGCGGAGTACCTGGTGATGGCGGCGATTTTGATGGCGATCAAGTCGCGCCTGCTGCTGCCGCGGCCGCCGTCGCAGGAGGCCGAGGAAGAGGACCCGCGCGCGGAGCTCGTGCGTCGCCTGCTCGAATACGAACGCATGAAGAGGGCCGCCCAGGCGCTCGACGCGCTCCCCCATCTGGGGCGCGACGTGGTCGCGGTTTCGGTGTGGATCGAGAAGACGGTCGTCGAACAGCTGCCGAACGTCGACGCGCAGGACCTGGCCGAGGCCTGGCGTCGGCTGCTGCATCGGGCGCGTCTGTCGGCGCATCACCATGTCTCGCGGGAGGAACTGTCGGTGCGCGAGCACATGAGTTCGGTCCTGCGACGCCTGCGCGAGCATCGCGTGCTGGCTTTCTCGGAGCTGTTCGACCCGAGGCGCGGCGTGCCCGTGCTGGTGGTCACTTTTCTGGCCGTACTGGAGCTGGCGCGCGAGCTGCTAATCGAGATCACGCAGGCGGAGTGCTTCGCGCCGATCTACGTAAAATTGAGCCATGCTGAATCCCACTGAAGCCAAGCGCGTGATGGAAGGTGCGCTCCTTGCGACGACAGAGCCGCTGTCGCTCGGCGCCCTGCGCCGGCTGTTCGACGAGGACATCGGCCTGGACACGCTGCGGCGGCTGCTGCAGGAGCTGCGCGAGGAGTGGTCCGGCCGCGCCGTCGAGCTCGTGCACCTGGCCAGCGGCTGGCGCTTCCAGACGCGTCCGGATTTCCAGCGCTATGTCGAGCGGATGCAGCCGGAAAAGCCGCCGCGCTATTCGCGCGCGGTGCTGGAGACCCTCGCCATCATTGCCTATCGCCAACCGGTCACCCGCGGCGATATCGAGGATATCCGTGGCGTCGCGGTGTCCCCGCAGGTCATCAAAACGCTCGAGGCGCGCGGCTGGATCGACGCGGTCGGCTATCGGGAGACGCCCGGGCGGCCGGCCCTCTACGGCACGACCAAGACCTTCCTCGACGATCTCAGCCTGCGCTCGCTCGAGGAGCTGCCGCCGCTCGAGGAAATCGCGCAGACGCTGCAGTACGAGCCGACCGCCGGTGAAATCACCGCCCCGGAAACCGCGCCCGACCCGACCGCCGCAGGCGACACTCCGCCCGCGCCCGAAGCCCAGGGCTGAAGCCGGCAGCGTCTTGCGCGGCGAGCGCCTGCAGAAGCTGCTCGCCGCGGCCGGGCTCGGCTCGCGGCGCACCATCGAGGAATGGATCGCGGCCGGTCGGGTCAGCGTCGGGGGGCGCAGGGCGACGCTCGGCGCGCGCGCCACCGCAGACGATCGCGTCGAGATCGACGGACGAGCGGTGCAGCTGCGGGCGAGCGGCGTCCCGGCACGCGTGCTCCTGTATCACAAGCCGGTTGGCGAGCTGGTGACGCGGCGCGATCCCGGGGGCCGGCGCACGGTGTTCGAGGGGTTGCCGCGCCTGCGTGGCGGGCAATGGGTCGCGGTCGGCCGTCTGGACCTCAATACCTCGGGGCTTTTGCTGTTCACCGATTCCGGAGCGCTGGCGAATCGCCTGATGCATCCGCGCTACGAGGTGGAACGCGAGTATCGGGTGCGCGTGCTCGGCGCGCTGAGCGAGGCCACGCGGCGGCGCCTGCTGCACGGTGTCGCGCTCGAAGATGGCGAGGCAGCCTTCGCCCGGCTGGACGCGCTGGGCGCCGGGTCGGCGCGCGCGGCCAATCGATGGTACCGCGTGGTTCTGCGTGAGGGGCGCAACCGGGAGGTGCGACGGCTGTTCGAAGCGGTCGGCCTGCGGGTGAGCCGCCTGATGCGGGTGCGTTACGGGCCGCTGCGCCTGCCGCGAGAACTGCAGCCCGGTCAATGGGTCGAACTCGATACGCGCCAGGCGGCCGCGCTGGTGGCTGCCGCCGAGCAGGAGGGCGCGCCGGAGGTTGTTACAGAGGCGAAATCCTGTTAAAGTTCAAAGTCTTTGGAAGCGCACAGTAGGCGGTGCGTAGAGGGGATGGGCTTCGGCCCATTTTTTGTTTGCGCGTTGGCAAGATTTGGCGGCTTTGACTGAAATCGTAGAGCGGGCGGTGAACGGAATGGGCTTCGAGTGCGTCGATTTCCAGCACTCGAACCGCGGGCGCCTGTTGCGTGTCTTTATCGACAAGCCGGAGGGCGTGTCGGTCGACGACTGCGCGGCGGTGAGCCGCCAGCTCACCCGGATCTTCGCGGTCGAGGGTGCCGACTACGACCGGCTCGAAGTGTCGTCGCCGGGGCTCGATCGGCCACTGCGCAAGGCGAGCGATTTCCAGCGCTTCGCCGGGCAGCGCGTCGACGTGCGCATGCGTGTGCGCGACGCATCCGGGCGGCGCCGCTACGCCGGCCGGCTGCTGAAGTGCGACGGACAGGCCGCCACGATCGAGGTTGACGGACAGCCCGTCAGCCGTGCGCTGGCGGACATGGAACGGGCCAAGCTGGTGCCGGAGCTGTGACACAGAAACGGAGTGACGACGTGATAGGCCGAGACCTTTTGATGCAAGCCGACGCGCTGGCGCGCGAGAAGAACGTCGACAAGGACGTGGTGTTCGCCGCGCTCGAGTTCGCGCTCGCGTCGGCGACCAAGAAGAAGTACTCGGACGACATCGACGTGCGCGTCTCGATCGACCGCGCGAGTGGTGAGTATTCACCGTTTCGCCGCTGGCAGGTGGTGGAGGACGAGACAGTCGAGTTTCCCGAGCGCCAGATCGGCCTGTCCGAAGCCCAGCAGCGCGACCCGAACCTGAAGCTCGAGGATTTCATCGAGGAGCCGCTCGAACCGGTCGAATTCGGGCGCATCGGCGCACAGGCGGCCAAGCAGGTGATCCTGCAGCGCATCCGCGACGCCGAGCGCGAGCAGATCCTGAACGAATTCCTCTCGCGAGGCGACGAGCTGGTGACCGGCACCATCAAGCGCATGGAACGCGGCAACGCGATCGTCGAGTCGGGCCGCCTCGAGGCGTTGCTCGGGCGCGACCAGATGATTCCGAAGGAAAACCTGCGCATCGGCGACCGCGTGCGCGGGTGGGTCATGAAGATCGATCGCACGGCGCGCGGTCCGCAGCTCCTGCTATCGCGTACCGCGCCACAATTCATCATGAAGCTGTTCGAGCTGGAAGTGCCCGAGATCGAGGAGGGGCTGCTCGAGATCAAGTCGGCGGCGCGCGACCCGGGGGTGCGGGCGAAGATCGCGGTGCACTCCAACGATCGCCGCATCGATCCGATCGGCACCTGCGTCGGCATGCGCGGTTCGCGGGTGCAGGCGGTGACGCAGGAGCTCGCCGGCGAGCGTGTCGACATCGTGCTGTGGTCGGCCGACCCGGCGCAGTTCGTCATCGGTGCGCTGGCGCCTGCCGAAGTCTCGTCGATCGTCGTCGATGAGGAGAAGCACGCCATGGACGTCGTGGTCGACGAAGAGAACCTCGCCATCGCCATCGGGCGCAGCGGCCAGAACGTGCGCCTGGCCTCCGAGCTCACCGGCTGGCAGATCAACCTCATGACCGAGGAAGAGTCGAACCGCAAGCAGGAAGAGGAAAGCGCGCGCCTCAAGACGCTGTTCATGGAGCGTCTCGACGTCGACGAAGAGGTTGCCGACATCCTCATTCAGGAAGGGTTCTCGACGCTCGAGGAGGTGGCTTACGTCCCGATCAACGAGCTGATGGAGATCGAGGCATTCGACGAAGACACCGTAAACGAATTGCGCAACCGTGCACGCAATGCGCTGCTGGTCGCGGCAATCGCCAACGAGGAGAAAGTCGAAGGCGTCGATCCCGAGCTGCTGCGGCTGCAGGACATGGATACGCAGCTCGCGGCGAAGCTGGCCGAGGCCGGCGTTCGCACGCGCGACGATCTTGCCGATCTGGCGGTAGACGAGCTCTCCGAGATGACGGGTCTCGAGGAAGAGCGGGCCAAGAACCTGATCATGGCTGCCCGGGCACACTGGTTCGCCGAGGAGGCAGCGGAACAAGGGGAGGCGCACTGACGTGGCACAGACGAGCGTTGCACAATTTGCGAGCGAACTGAAGGTTCCGCCTTCGGTGCTGCTCGAGCAGTTGCGCGCCGCGGGCGTCGACAAGCGTGTGCCGGAGGACGCCCTCAGCGAGCAGGACAAATCGCGTCTGCTGGATTATCTGCGCCGCTCGCACGGCGCCGAGGAACCGAAGACCAAGATCACGCTGACACGCAAGCAGACGAGCGAGATCCGCAAGGCCGATGCCACCGGTAAGACGCGCACGGTACAGGTCGAGGTGCGTAAAAAGCGGGTCTTCGTGAAGCGCGATCCCTCCGAGGTGGCGGCCGCGGCGGTGGCCGCGGAAGCGCCCGCGCCCGCACCAGAGGCGCCGCCCGCCAAGGCGCCCGCCGGGGCGTCGATCGACGAGCGCGAGCGCGAGCTGCGGCAGGTGGAGTCGGAGCGCCAGCGGCAGCTCGCCGAGATCCAGGCCAAGGAACTGCACGAAAAGCAGGAACGCGAGCGGCGCGAGGCCGAGCAGCGCCAGCAGGAGCGCCAGACGCAAGCAGCGCCGCAAGAAACGGCCACGGCCGCGGCGACGGAGGGCACCTTGCACGCGCCGAAGCCGAAGGGCGAGGAAGGCAAGGGCGAGCGCCGCGGCAAGAAGGCGCGGCCTGCAACCGTGATGCGTGACGATTCGAGTCGGCGGCGGACGATGAAGACGCGCGGCGACATGGGCGGTGGCGTCGCCGGCTGGCACGCGCGCGGGGTCGGGCGTCAGCGCCAGTCGACGAGCAGCGCGGAAACGACGACATTCACCGCGCCGACCGAGCCGGTGGTGCGCGAGGTGGCCGTACCAGAGACCATCACCGTGTCCGAGCTGTCGCACAAGATGGCGGTGAAGGCGGCCGAGGTGATCAAGGCCCTGATGAAGCTCGGCACGATGGCGACCATTAACCAGGTCCTCGATCAGGAGACGGCAATGATCGTGGTCGAGGAGATGGGTCACAAGGCGAAGCCGGCCAAGCTGGAGGATCCCGAGGCCTACCTGAGCGAGGCCGAGCCGCAGGCCGAGGCCCCGCTCGTAACCCGACCGCCGGTGGTGACCGTGATGGGCCACGTCGACCATGGCAAAACTTCGCTGCTCGACCACATCCGGCGCACCAAGGTCGCGGCCGGCGAAGCCGGCGGGATCACGCAGCACATTGGCGCGTACCATGTCGAGACGCCGCGCGGCGTCGTCACCTTTCTCGACACGCCGGGCCACGAGGCCTTCACGGCGATGCGGGCGCGCGGTGCGCAGGTCACCGACCTGGTCATCCTCGTCGTCGCTGCGGACGACGGCGTCATGCCGCAGACCATCGAGGCGATCAATCACGCGCGTGCCGGCGGCGTACCGCTGGTGGTTGCGATCAACAAGATCGACAAGCCGGACGCCAACCCGGAGAAGGTCAAGCAGGAACTGCTCAGCCATGGCGTCGTGCCGGAGGACCTCGGTGGCGATGCGCCGTTCGTGCCCGTGTCGGCCAAGACCGGGCAGGGCATCGACGACCTGCTGGAACACGTGCTCCTGCAGGCCGAGGTGCTGGAATTGAAGGCACCGGTCGACGCGCCCGCCAAGGGGGTGATCATCGAGGCGCGGCTGGACAAGGGGCGCGGCCCGGTTGCCACCCTGCTGGTGCAATCCGGCACCCTCAAACGGGGCGATATCGTGCTGAGCGGCGCGGTGTTCGGGCGGGTGCGGGCGATGCTGGACGAGAACGGCCGGGCGGCACAGTTCGCTGGACCGTCTATCCCGGTCGAAATCCAGGGACTCTCCGGCGTGCCGGGCGCGGGCGACGACGCAACGGTGATCTCCGACGAACGCAAGGCGCGTGAGATCGCGCTCTTCCGGCAAGGCAAGTTCCGCGACGTCAAGCTGGCCAAGCGACAGGCGGCGAGCCTGGAAAACATCTTCGAGCAAATGGGCGAAAGCGGCGCGAAGACGCTGTCGATCGTGCTCAAGGCAGACGTACAGGGCTCGCAGGAGGCGCTGGCGCACGCGCTGACACGGCTGTCGACCGACGAGGTCAAGGTCAACATCGTGCATGCGGCGGTCGGCGGCATCACCGAGTCGGACATCAACCTGGCGCTGGCCTCGGGCGCCATCGTTATCGGCTTCAACACGCGCGCGGACGCGGCGGCGCGCAAGCTGGCCGAAAGCAGCGGCATCCAGCTGCGCTACTACAACATCATTTACGAGGCGGTCGAGGAGATCAAGGCGGCGCTGTCCGGTATGCTTGCGCCCGAGCGCAAGGAGCAGGTGCTGGGCCTGGTCGAGGTGCGCCAGGTGTTCAAGATCAGCAAGGTCGGGACGGTCGCGGGCTGCTACGTGCTCGAGGGACTGGTGCGTCGCAATTCGCAGGTGCGGATCCTGCGCGACAACGTCGTCATCCACACGGGTGAAGTCGAGACGCTCAAGCGATTCAAGGAAGACGTGCGCGAGGTGAAGGCCGGCTTCGAGTGCGGCATGTCGATCACGAACTACGCTGACATCAAGGAAGGCGATCAGTTCGAGGTGTTCGAGGTTACGGAGGTCGCCCGCAGTCTGTGACGGGCGCGCGGGTTTGAACCCCGGGCCCGGGCTGCGCGCGGTGAATATGCGGCGTCGAGCAGGCTCCCGGCGAAGCGGACGCCTATCCCGGGTGAGCGAACAGCTGCGGCGCGAGCTCGCGGACATTCTGCGACGCGAGGTACGCGATCCGCGCGTCGCGGGGATCACGCTCACCGACGTCGACGTCTCGCCGGACTACGCGCATGCAGTGGTGTTTTTCAGCTGTCTCGACGCGGCGCAGGTGCCCGCGGCGAGCGAGGGGCTCGGCCGCGCGGCCGGGTATCTGCGCTCGCAGCTCGCTCAGCGTGTCAAGCTGCACGCTACCCCCGACCTGCGCTTTGTCTACGACGAGTCGATTGAGCGCGGCGACCGGCTGAGTCGTCTGATCGACGGACTGCGTCCCCCGGAAGGTGACTGAACCGAGCGGTCGAGCCCTGCGGCGCGCGATCGACGGCGTGCTGCTTCTGGACAAACCGCAGGGCGTGACCTCGAACGCGGCGCTGCAGGCGGCGAAGCGCCTACTGCAGGCGCGCAAGGCGGGGCACGCCGGGACGCTCGATCCGCGGGCGACTGGTCTGCTGCCGCTGCTGTTCGGCGAGGCGACCAAGCTTGCGTCCCGGCTGATCGACGCGGACAAGACCTATCTTGCCGAGGTCGTGCTCGGCGTTACCACGACCACCGGCGACACGGAGGGGACGGTCCTCGAGTCGCGTCCAGTGGACGCCGCGCCCGCCCGGATCGAGGACGCGCTGCAGCGGTTTCGTGGCGAAATCGAGCAGATCCCGCCGCTGTACTCGGCGCTCAAGCGCGAGGGCCGGCCGCTCTACGCTTACGCGCGCGCGGGCGAGACGGTCGAGCGACAGCCGCGACGGGTACGCATCCATCGCCTCGAGCTGCTGGCGCGCAGCGACGCGACGCTTAGTCTGCATGTCCGCTGCAGCAAGGGCACCTACATCCGGACGCTGGCCGAGGACATTGGCAGAGCGCTCGGTTGCGGCGCCCATCTGGGGGCGCTGCGACGCGTGGCGAGCGGGCCCTGGCGCATCGCGCAGGCGATTTCTCTGGATCGGCTCGAGGCTGCGCCGCCCGAGGCGCGCGCAGCGCTGCTGCACCCGCCCGAGTCAATGCTCCGCGACCTGCCCCGTTTTACCCTGCAAGGCGCAGACGCCATCCGCTTCCGTAACGGCCAGGTGCGGCCGGGAGAGGGGCGACAAGCCGGTCTGTACGCCGTGTTCGCGGCCGAGACGGGGCTGGTCGGCATCGGCGAGGTGGTGGCCGATGGCATGCTGCATCCGCGGCGCCTGCTGAACCTCACGGAGGCAGCGCAACCGGCTGAAAAACATCGAGAAACCTTGTGATCCATGGCCCGATTGGGCTAAAATTCCGCTTTCCTGAAGGAGAACACATGGCGTTGCAAGTTGCGCATAAGGCGCAAATCGTTCAGCAGTACCAGCGCTCGAGCGGCGATACCGGTTCGCCCGAGGTGCAGGTTGCGCTCCTCAGCGAGCACATTGCCGCGTTGACCGAGCACTTCAAGACCCACGTCAAGGACTTTCATTCGCGTCGCGGGCTGCTCAAGCTGGTGAGCCGGCGGCGCAAGCTGCTCGACTACCTCAAGCGCACCGATCCGGGCAAGTATCGGACGCTCATCGAGCGACTCGGGCTGCGCAAGTAGGCTGACGTCGCGGACGTCATGAATGGTCGCCGGGCGCTCGTCTCGAGGATGAGCGCCCATTTTTTGTCCCGCGAAAGCCCGGGGGCGCTGCGCCCCTGCCGGCCGCGCGGGACCCGCTAGAGGAAACATGGCCTTGGAACCGATCAAGAAAACGTTTACCTACGGCGCGCATCAAGTCACCCTCGAGACGGGTGAAATCGCGCGCCAGGCGCACGGCGCGGTGCTGTGCTCCATGGATGACACCGTGGTGCTCGCCACGGTGGTGGCGGCGAAGGAGCCGCGTGCCGGTCAGGAATTCTTCCCGCTGACCGTCGACTACGTCGAAAAAACCTATGCGGCAGGCAAGATCCCGGGGGGATTCTTCAAGCGTGAAGGAAGGCCGTCGGAGAAGGAGACGCTGACCTCCAGGCTGATCGACCGCCCGATCCGGCCGCTGTTTCCCGATGGTTTCTACAACGAGGTCCAGGTCGTCGCGACGGTGATGTCGCTCGATCCGGAAATCGATTCCGACATTCCTGCGATGATTGCAGTGTCGGCTGCGCTGACGCTGTCCGGCATCCCGTTCAACGGGCCGATCGGCGCGTGCCGCGTCGGCTACGTCGACGGGGGCTACGTGCTGAACCCGACGGCCAGCCAGCTCCAGCAGTCCGCACTCAACCTTGTCGTCGCCGGCACGGAGCAGGGCGTGCTGATGGTCGAGTCGGAAGCGCTCGAGCTGTCCGAGGAGTCCATGCTTGGGGCGGTGGTGTTCGGCCATACTGAGATGCAGAAGGCGATCCAGGCGATCCACGAGCTGGCCGAAGTCGCGGCCAAGCCGGCCTGGGACTGGAAGCCGACACCGCGCGGCGAGGCGCTCGCCGAGCGTGTCGTGGCCCTTGCGCGGGACGACCTCGCCGCTGCATTCGAGATCAAGCAGAAGCAGGCGCGCAACGCGCGCCTGTCCGAGATCCGCAAGACGACCCTCGCCAAGCTGCAGGAGGCGGCGCAGGCGAGCGGCGAGACGCTCGATGCCCAGGTGGTCAAGGACCAGTTCTACGAGCTGGAGTCGCAGATCGTGCGTAGCAAGATTCTTGACGGCGAGCCGCGCATCGACGGTCGTGATACCCGCACGGTGCGACCGATTTCGGTCCGCGTCGGCGTGCTGCCGCGCACCCACGGTTCGGCGCTGTTCACGCGCGGCGAGACGCAGGCCCTGGTGACGGTCACCTTGGGAACCGGACGCGACGAGCAGATTATCGATGCGCTGGCCGGCGAATACCGCGAGCGCTTCATGATGCACTACAACATGCCGCCCTACGCCACGGGAGAGACCGGGCGTGTCGGCTCGCCCAAGCGCCGCGAGATCGGCCACGGCCGGCTGGCCAAGCGCGCGCTGGTCGGGCTGCTGCCGTCGGCGGAGGAATTCGGCTACTCGATGCGTGTGGTCTCGGAGATCACCGAGTCGAACGGCTCGTCGTCGATGGCGTCGGTGTGCGGCGGAAGCCTTGCCATGATGGACGCCGGCGTGCCGATCAAGGCACATGTGGCGGGCATTGCCATGGGACTGATCAAGGAAGGCAATCGTTTTGCGGTGCTTTCCGACATTCTCGGCGACGAGGATCACCTCGGCGACATGGACTTCAAAGTCGCCGGCACCAACAAAGGGGTCACCGCGCTGCAGATGGACCTCAAGATCGAGTCCATCACCAAGGAGATCATGCGCGTCGCTCTGGACCAGGCGCGCGAGGGCCGGCTGCACATCTTGGACATCATGGCACGCTCGATCGAAGGCTCGCGCGACGAATTGTCGACGTACGCGCCGCGCATCATCAAGATCAAGATCAATCCGGACAAGATCCGCGATGTGATCGGCAAGGGCGGTGTGGTCATTCGCGGCATCCAGGAGGAAACCGGTACCACCATCGAGATCGAGGACGACGGCGTGGTCAGCATCGCCTGCGTCTCCGCAGAGGGTGGCGAAGCAGCGCGCAAGAAGATTCTTGAGCTCACCGCGGACGTCGAAGTCGGCAAGGTCTACGAGGGCACGGTCCTGCGTCTGCTGGATTTCGGCGCCATCGTGCAGGTCCTGCCCGGACGCGATGGTCTGCTGCACATCTCACAGATCAGCCATGAGCGGGTCAACACGGTGGCCGAACATCTGAAGGAGGGGCAGGTGGTCAAGGTGAAGGTGCTTGAAGCCGACGACAAGGGGCGGGTGCGGCTGTCGATGAAGGCGGTCAGCCAGCCCGAGGCTGCGGTCAAGTAGAACGGAACCGCGATTCGGCCGAAAAAAAGGGGCGCCTAAGCGCCCCTTTTTCGTTCCCGCTCCCGCGGCAGGCTACTTGGCGACCTGACGCTCCCGCATTTCATCGAGCGTCTTGCAGTCGATGCACAGCGTGGCGGTGGGCCGTGCCTCCAGGCGCTTGAGGCCGATTTCGACACCGCAGCTGTCGCAGTAGCCATACTCGTTGGCATCGATGCGGGCAATCGTCTCGTCGATTTTCTTGATGAGCTTGCGCTCCCGGTCCCGGTTACGCAGCTCGAGCGCCATGTCAGATTCCTGGCTGGCACGGTCATTGGGGTCGGCAAATACCGTGGCCTCGTCCTGCATGGTGTGCACGGTGCGGTCGATCTCCTCGGAAAGCTCCGCCTTGAGCTGCTCGAGAATCTTGCGGAAGTGCGTGCGCTGCCGGGTGTTCATGTACTCCTCGCCCTTTTTCGCAACGTAGGAAGGGGCCCCCTTCCGTGGTGCTTGTGCTGCCATGCGCCTCGCGGCCTCAACTGGAAAAGGCGCTTTGTAGCAGAAACCCCCCCGCCCGGCAAGCTTGCAAATCCCTATTTTTCACATACTTGCGTTGCTGTCTGCGGCCCGCAGCGGTATCATTGGCGCCCTTTCTCGGGGTGTGGCGCAGCCTGGTAGCGCGCTTGCTTTGGGAGCAAGATGTCGGGAGTTCGAATCTCTCCACCCCGACCAGGATTGAAGCGCGCCGCGTCCGGACTGCCCGTAGCTCAACCGGATAGAGCACCAGCCTTCTAAGCTGGGGGTTGTGGGTTCGAGTCCCGCCGGGCAGGCCAAGCCCGGAACGAGCGCGTGGCGGCGCTGCGCAAGGTTTTGCCGGTGGTGGCGGTAGCTCAAAGGTAGAGTCCCGGATTGTGATTCCGGTTGTTGGGGGTTCGAGTCCCCTCCGCCACCCCAATTTGATTCCTGTCCGCGACTTTGCACACCGAGCGCGAGCTTAAGTTCCGGTTTCCACAAACCCGTACGGCGGCGGAGCTGTGGCGTGTGCTCGGCGCCACGCCGCGCCGCCAGAAACTGCTCGCGACATACCTCGACACCGACGACGCCGCGCTAGGGCGCGCCCACGCGGCGTTGCGCCTGCGGCGCACCGGGCGGCGCTGGCTGCAATGCTTCAAGGCGGAGCCACCGGCCGGCGCCGTGCTGCTCGGCCGCAGCGAGTGGGAACTGGCGGCGCGTGCCGGCCGGTTGCGCGTCGAGGCGTTCCCGCTGGACGAGATCCATGCCAGCAGCGGCATCGATCTGGGGGCGCTAGAACAGCGGCTGATGCCCGTGTTCACGACGCAGTTCGAGCGGACGACGGCCGGATTGCAGCTGCCGGATGCGAAAGTCGAAGTCGCGTTCGATCGTGGAACCATCGTCGCGGGCCGACGCCACGAAACTCTGCGCGAAATCGAATTCGAGCTGCTCGAGGGCGAATTCCTGGCCCTGCTGGAACGCGTTCGGGCGCTGATCCCCGAGCTGGGGCTTGAGCTCGAAGCGGCCAGCAAGGCCGAGCGTGGCTACCGGCTCGCTGCTGGCGCGCGCAGCGCGCCGGCCAAGGCGCGGCGTCCCGCGCTCGATGCCCGGGCGTCGGCACAGAAGGCCATTGCCCCCGTGGTGGGCAGCTGCGTGGCGCAGGTGGCCGCCAACGCCCATGCTGCGGCAGCGGCCCGCGACCCGGAATACCTGCACCAGCTGCGCGTCGGCCTGCGCCGGCTGCGCTCGGCGCTGCGTGTCTTTCGCCGCTTTGCACTGCCCGAGCGCACACAGACGCTGGTCGACGCTCTGCGTCGCGTGCTTCCCGCGCTCGGCGAGGCGCGCGACTGGGACGTCGTCACCGAGCTCCTTGAACGGCGCATCGCGCCGGCAGCAGGACAGGCCCTCGAACTGGCGGCAACGCTGCGCTGGGCGCGGCGACGGCGCGCGCGTGCGCGGCATGCGGCGCGCGCAGTCGCCGGGTCGAGCGCCTTTCAGCAGCTCCTCCTCGATGCCATGATCTGGGCGGAGCAGGCGGGCCGCGAAGCGGCGGGGGACGCGCGGGCACAGGAGGCAGCGCTGGCGCCGGGTACGCCGCCGAGACCGTCAACGCTCACCGCGTACGCCAGGCGAAGGGTCACGCGACTGGCGCGACGGGTCGAGCAGGCCGGGGACGGCTGCGACTGGTCCGATGCCGGCGCGCGGCACCAGCTGCGGATTCGCCTCAAGCGCCTGCGTTACGCCTGCGAGTTCTTCGCGGTGTGCTTCAAGCGCAAGCGCATGCGCCGCTACCTCGAGCACCTCGAGGCGCTGCAGGACGTGCTCGGCGAGCTGAACGATATCGCCACAGCCCGGGCGCTGTGCGCAGAACCGCTTCGCGTGACGGATGTGCAGGGCGCTTTCGTCAGCGGCTGGCTTGCCGCGCGTGAGGGCGCTCTGGTCAGCGCGCTCGCCGACGGCTGGCGCGCCTTCCGGGATCAGGCGCGTCCGGCATAAGCGGAAGCTCGGCGCGCTCGAGCAAGAACACGCGGTCCGATCCGGCGGAGGTTTCGGGCCAGAGAAACGGCGTTCGCGGATAGCGGCGTTCCAGCGCGCGGCGGTTGCCACCGATCTCGCAAAGCAGCATACCTTGCGCCGTAAGATGTCGCGGCGCCTCGCACAAAATCCGCTGCACCAGTTCAAGGCCGTCGGCGCCACCGGCCAGCGCGCGGCGCGGTTCATGGCGGTATTCGGACGGCAGGCGCCGCATGTGCGCGGCGGCGACGTACGGGGGATTGCAGACGATCAGATCGTAGCGTCGCCGCGGCAGCGCGGCGAAAAGATCGGACTGAACGAGCCGCACGCGGTGCTGCAATCCGTGCAGGGAGACATTACGCGCGGCCACCGCGAGGGCAGCACGCGAGTCGTCGCTCGCGTCTACGCCTGCGCCAGGAAACGCATAGGCCGCCAGGATGGCGAGGCAGCCAGAGCCGGTGCACAAATCGAGAACTCGCCGCACGGGGTGCCGCAGCCACGGCTCGAGCCGCAGGCGCAACAACTCCGCGATGAACGAGCGCGGCACGATGACGCGGCGGTCGACGTAAAATCGATGCTCACCGAGCCAGGCCTCGTGAAGCAGATAGGCGGCGGGCTCGCGACTGCGGATGCGCCGCGCGACGAGTGCGTGTAGGCGCCTTGCCTGCCGGGCCGTGAGCCGCCTTTCACGGTATGGTGCGAGCAACTGGGGCGGCAGTCCGAGCAGATGCAGGATGAGGAATGCGGCTTCGTCGCGTGCATCGTGCGTGCCGTGACCGTAGTGTAGCCGGGCCTTGCGCAGCCGAGCCACGGTGGCGTGAAACGCCTCGCCTACGGTTACGGCGCCTCCGCCCGAACCTCGTTTGCGCATGCGCTCACGCTCAGGCGACGAGTCGACGCAGAATCTCGAGATAGATCAACGGCAGCTTGTCGAGAGATTCAAGCGCAACGTGCTCGTCGATCTTGTGAATGCTGGCGTTTACCGGCCCGAACTCGACGACCTCCGGACAGAGGGTCGCGATGAAGCGTCCGTCCGAGGTGCCACCGTCGGTCGATAGGCGAGGGCGGCGCTGCAGACAGCTTTCGATCGCGTCGCCGACGGCGGACACGAGCTTGCCGGGCGGCGTAATGAAGGGCTGACTGAGGCCCGTCCAGCTGATCGCGTAATCGAGGCCATGGCGCCGCAGAATCGATTCGAACCGCATGCGCAGCGACGCCTCGCTGCTCGCCGTGGAAAAGCGGAAATTGAAGTCCAATTCCGCAGAACCGGGAATGACGTTCGTCGCTCCGCTGCCGGCATGCAGGTTGGAGACCTGCCAGCCCGTCGGCGGAAAGAATTCGGTGCCACGATCCCACTCGGTGGCCGCGAGCTCCGCGAGCGCCGGTGCGAGCGCGTGGATCGGATTCAGGGCCAGCTGCGGATAGGCGATGTGCCCCTGTCGGCCGCGCACGATCAGGCGACCCGAGAGGGAGCCCCGACGCCCGTTCTTGATGGTATCGCCGAGCACGTTGCCCGACGTCGGCTCGCCGACGATGCAGTAGTCGATGGGCTCGCCGCGTGCACGCAGCTGCTCCACCACGCGCGCGGTGCCGTCGACCGAAGGGCCTTCCTCGTCGGAGGTGATGAGCAACCCGATCGAACCCGCGTGCTGCGGATGTTCCTGCACGAACGCTTCGATGGCGGTGACGAACGAGGCGATCGATGATTTCATGTCGGCGGCGCCGCGCCCGTAGAGTTGCCCGTCGCGCACGGTCGGCTGGAAGGGGTCGCTGTGCCACTGCGCCAGCGGACCGGGTGGCACGACGTCGGTGTGACCGGCGAAGCACAGCAGCGGCGCACCCCGGCCACGGCGTGCCCAGAGGTTGGAGACCGCACCGTAGGGCAGGTGCTCGCAGGCGAAGCCGCAGGCCGCGAGTCGCTCGGCAAGCAACTGCTGACAGCCGCCATCGTCCGGCGTGACCGAACGTCGGGCGATCAGTTGCTTGGCGAGATCAAGTGCGCTTTGCATGACAGGGCCGGAACAACCGCAGCCCCGCTAACGGCCCCGCAGGTCCTTTCGCCGGGGCGGGGATGCCGGTGGACGCGATCAACCGGCGGTCACGTCGATCCTGATCCCGGTGAAGTCCAGCCCCGGCGATGCACCGCCGAGCGCCTGCTGAGGAGCCGTTTGATCCGCCGCGCTGGCCAGAGGCGACGCTTGTGCGCCCGGCTGGGTGAGCTCGCCGGCCGTCGCCTGGTTGATCAGCCACAGCATGTTGGTGGGCGAGTCTGCATTCGCCATCGCCTCATCCTGCGAGATGTGACCATCCATGAAGAGCCGGAACAGCGCCTGCTCGAAGGTCTGCGATCCGGGCGCCATGCTTTTCTCCATGGCGTCCTTGATCTCGTTTACCTCGCCTTGCTCGATCAGCTCCGAAATATGCCGCGTGTTCAGCATCACCTCGACGGCCGGCTTGCGTGCGCCGGACTTGGTCCGCACCAGGCGCTGTGAAATGATCGCCTGCAGGCTGGCCGACAGGTCGAGCAGTAGCGTGGGACGGTTTTCCAGAGGATAGAAGGTGATGATGCGGTTCAGCGCATGGTAGCTGTTGTTGGCGTGCAGGGTCGCAAGACAGAGGTGACCCGATTGCGCGTATTGCAGCGCCATCGACATGGTGTCCTTGTCGCGAATCTCGCCGATCAGGATGCAGTCCGGCGCCTGCCGCAGTGCGTTGCGCAGCGCCGTCGGAAAGGCCTTGGTGTCGGTACCGATTTCGCGCTGGTTGACAATCGATTTCTTGCTCTGGAAGACGAACTCCACCGGGTCTTCCAGCGTCAGGATGTGCCCGGATTTCTGCGTATTGCGGTAGTCCAGCACGGCGGCGAGCGAGGTCGTCTTGCCCGAGCCGGTGGCGCCGACCATGAGAATCAGGCCGCGCTTCTGCATGATGATGTCCTTCAGCGATTGCGGCAGACCGAGCGTGTCGATTGGTGGCACGCTGCCGGGGATATAGCGCACCACGACCGCCGGCGTGCCCTTTTGCCGGAAAGCGCTGATCCGATAGGTGCCCACCCCCTCCAGGGTGTAGGCGGTGTTGAGCTCCATCTCTTCCTCGTACTCCCGGATCTGGCGCTCGGTGAGGACTTCGTGTAGCAGCTGGCGGATGGCGTCCGCGTTCAGCACCGTCTGGTTCACCGGCATCGCGACGCCGTTGATCTTGATGTTGATCGGTGCGCCGACTGACAGGAAGATGTCCGAGGCATTCTTTTCGGACATCAGCTGGAACAGGCGTTTCATCGCAGACATGTCGGTTTCTCCCGATTTAATGCTGGCACGGCGGCCGCGCCTCAATCGCTCCGCAGCAGATCGTTCAGACTGGTCTTGGCACGCGTCTTCGCATCGACGCGCTTGACAATGACCGCGCAGTAGAGCGCGCAGCGGCCGTCCGTGGAAGGCAGGGTCCCCGGCACCACCACCGAGCCCGCAGGCACGCGGCCGTACAGCACTTTGCCGGATTCGCGGTCGAAGATCTTCGTGCTCTGGCCGATGTAAACGCCCATCGAGAGCACGCTGTTTTCCTCGACGATTACCCCTTCGACGACCTCCGAGCGGGCTCCGATAAAGCAGTTGTCTTCGATGACCACCGGATCGGCCTGTACCGGCTCGAGGACGCCGCCAATGCCAACGCCGCCGGAAAGATGCACGTTCTTGCCAATCTGTGCGCAGGAGCCGACCGTCGCCCAGGTGTCGACCATCGTCCCCTCGTCAACGTAGGCACCGATGTTGACGTACGACGGCATGAGAACGACATTCCGTGCGATAAAGGCGCCGCGGCGCGCCATCGCCGGCGGCACCACGCGCGTGCCAGACGCCGCAAAGGCCGACGCATCGAAGCCGGCGTACTTCGCGGGCACTTTGTCGAAGTAGCGCGTCTCGCCGCCCTGCATGACGCGGTTGTCCTCCAGCCGGAACGACAGCAGCACCGCCTTCTTCAGCCACTGCTGCGTCACCCAGCTGCCGCCGCGCTTTTCGCATACGCGCAGGCGGCCGCTGTCGAGCCCTTCGATCGCATGCTCGACGGCGCGCTTCAGCTCAACGCTCGCGGTACTGGTACTGAGATTGGCGCGCGCCTCCCAAGCCTGGTCTATGATCTGTTGAGCGGCATCCATTGTTGTCAGAGTTCCTCGGTGAAGCGGTTCATGCGTTCAACCGCCTCGACGCATTCTGCGAGCGGCGCGACCAGCGCGGCGCGCACATGGTGTTTACCCGGATTTTCGCCGTTCGCGTCTCGCGCAAGGACGCTGCCCGGCAGCACGAGAACATTATATTCGCGGTACAGCGCGCGCGTGAATTCCATGTCGTCGATTGGTGTCGTAATCCACAGATAGAAGCCGCCCTGTGGCATGAAGGTCTCCAGCGGCGCCCGCAGGCGCGGCAGCACGGCGCGGTACTTTTCCGCATATTGGCGGCGGTTGTCGCGCACGTGCGCCTCGTCCCGCCACGCTGCAACCGATGCGTGCTGCACGGGCGGGCTCATCGCCGAACCGTGATACGTCCGGTACAGCAGAAACTTGCGCAGAATGCCGGCGTCCCCGGCCACGAATCCCGAGCGCAGTCCGGGCGCATTCGAGCGCTTCGAGAGACTCGAGAATACGACCAGCCGCTCCAGCTGCTCGCGTCCGAGCGCGCGGGCGGCCTGCAGCCCGCCGACCGGCGGCGCGGACTCGTCGTAGTACAGCTCCGAATAGCATTCATCGGACGCGATCACGAAGTCGTAGGCATCGGCCAGTTCGAACAGACGCTTCCAGTCGTCGATGTCGAGGACCGTGCCGCTCGGGTTCGCGGGCGAGCAGACGTACAGTAGCTGCACCTCGCGCCAGGCGTCCGCAGCGAGCGAATCGAGCGGCATGCGGAAGCGGTTCGCCGCCGTCGTATTGAGAAACACCGGTTGCGCGCCGGCGAGCAGCGCGGCGCCCTCGTAGATCTGGTAGAAGGGGTTGGGCATGACGACCTTGGCCGCCCGCTTCGAGCCGTCGACCACCGTTTGCGCGAAGGCGAAAAGGGCTTCACGCGAGCCGTTTATCGGCAGCACCTGGGTCGGCGGATCGAGCGTCACGCCGTAGCGCGCGGCAATCCAGCGCGCGATGGCCTCGCGCAGGGCCGGCATGCCCGCGGTCGGCGGGTACTGCGCCAGTCCGTCGAGCGACTGGACGAGTGCGTCGCGTACCAGTGTGGGCGTGGCGTGCTTCGGTTCGCCGATCGAGAGATTTACGGGCGCATGCGCCTGGCGCGGCTGCACGCCCTCGAGCAGGGCGCGCAAACGCTCGAACGGGTACGGCTGCAGCTGTGCCAGACGTGGATTCATGCGCCTGCCGCGCCTCGCTCGCGTGTTCGACCTAAGCGGAGCCGATCAGGCGCCGCGACGCGGGCTCTGCGCCGGCAGCGCATCGAGCGGTACGGGCCGGGGCGGGCGCCAGCCGCGCTTGCGGTGCTCGGCCACCACCGTCGTGAAAATGCCGCCTCGCACGTTGAAGCAGGCGGTCAGGCGCGCATAGCGAGGGCGTAGCACACGGACCAGGTCGTCCAGGATGCGATGCGTCACGGCCTCGTGAAAAGCACTTTCGGTCCGATACGACCAGATGTACTGTTTTAGCGATTTCAACTCGACGCAGCGCCGATCGGGCACGTAGTCGAGTTCGAGCGTCGCGAAATCCGGCTGCCCCGTAAGCGGACACAGGCAGGTGAACTCCGGGATCTGCATGTGGATGCGGTAATCGCGCCTCGGCGCCGGATTGGGAAACAGGTCGAGCTGCTTGCTGGGGCGCAGGGCCATGGCCGCGGTCGCGCGAAGCGCGGAACAAGACCAGCACGATGGTATCATAGCGGCCGCTTTTTTCCGCGATGATCCCGCTCATCGCGCGTTCAAATCCAAGAGTTCAACGCAAGCCCGTGCGCCTCACGCAAATCAAGCTGGCTGGGTTCAAGTCCTTCGTCGATCCGACGAGCATTCACCTGCCCGGACAGCTCGTCGGCATCGTCGGTCCGAACGGTTGCGGCAAGTCGAATGTCATCGATGCCGTGCGCTGGGTGCTCGGCGAGTCGCGCGCCTCCGCGCTGCGCGGCGATTCGATGCAGGACGTGATCTTCAACGGCTCGAGCAACCGGCAGCCGCACGCACGTGCCAGCGTCGAGCTGATTTTCGACAATTCGCTCGGGCGCGCCGCGGGCCAGTGGTCTCAGTACGCGGAGATTTCAGTCAAGCGCATCCTGCAGCGCGATGGCGAATCGAGCTACTACATCAACGGCCAGCACGTTCGGCGCCGGGACATTACCGACATGTTTCTCGGCACCGGGCTCGGTCCGCGTGCATACGCCATCATCGAGCAGGGCATGATCTCGCGTGTGATTGAGGCAAAGCCCGAAGAGCTGAGGGTCTTCCTCGAGGAAGCCGCGGGCGTCTCGAAATACAAGGAACGCCGCCGCGAAACCGAAAACCGCCTTAGGGATACGCGCGACAACCTGGCGCGCGTGAGCGACATCCGAATGGAACTGGGCGCTCAGATCGAAAAACTCGAGGCGCAGGCGCAGATCGCGAGTCGCTACAAGCAGCATCAGGCGGAGCTGCAGCACAAGCAGCAGCTGCTGTGGTTTCTGCGGCGGCGGGACGCGTCGGCGGAACAAGCACGCCATGCGCAGGAGATCGAGCGTGCGGCGCGAGACATGGAGCAGGAGACCACCGCGCTGCGGGGCGTCGAGTCGCGTCTGGAAACGAGTCGCTCGGCGCATTACGCGGCAGGCGATGCGCTAAACGCGGCACAGGCGGCCCTGTATGGCGCCAACGCGGAAGTCGCCCGACACGAGTCGGAGCTGCGCCACGTCGAGGAAACACGGCAACGCCTCGAGCGCCAGCACACCGAACGGCAGGTGCAACTGGCCGGCTGGCGCGACCAGCGCGCCCAGCTGACCCAGGCACTGCACATGTGGGCGGTGCGGTCCGGGAGCGCCAAGGAGAAGCTCAGCGCTGCGCAGAGCGCGCAGAGCGCGGAAGGCGAGAAGCTGCCGCACGCAGAGTGGGCGTTTCGCCAGGCGCAGGAGCGTCTGCACGACGCGCGTGGCAAGCTGATGCAGCAGGAATCGGCGCGTGCCCTGGAGGAGGCCAATCTGTCGCACCTGGAACGCAGTCGTGCCGCCCTGGTGCAGCGTCGCGAACGGCTCGAAGCCGAGCGGCAGACATTGGCCGAGCCCGATCCGGCAACGATCAGTGCGCTCGAAGCCGAGCGTGAACGCTTAGCCGGGGAGATCGCGGCGGCGCGGAGCGCGGAGACGGCGGCCCGTGAAGCCAGTTTCGCGCAGGAGGCGCAGTTCGCGCAGGTGCAGGAACGCCTGGAGTCCGCGTTGCGCGAATCCGCCGCAGCCGACGCGCGACTCGCGACCTTGCGGCAGATTCAGGCAGCCACGGAAGACAACGCGCCGCTGCGCCAATGGCTCGAGCGGCACGCCCTCGACGCCTTGCCTCGGCTGTGGCAGAAGCTGCGCATCGACAGCGGCTGGGAAACGGCGATCGAAGGGGTCCTGCGCGAGCGATTGCACGCGCTCGAGATGGGTGTCGGCGGCGATCTGGCGGCGCTCGCTGCAGACCAGCCACCGTCGAAGGCGAGCGTGTTCCTGCCAGGCGGCGCTGCAATCCCGCCGACGCCGCCTGCGGCACTTGAGCCGTTGGCGGCAAAGATTCACCCCACCGAGGAAGGCCTCGCCGGCGCGCTGGGCGACTGGCTGGCGGGCGTCTTTGTCACGGAGGGCGTGCCGTCTGCCGAACGCCGTGCGGCACTGCCGCCGGGTGCCGTGCTGGTCAACCGCGAAGGCCATCAGTTCACGCGCCAGACGGCCAGCTTTCACGCCCCCGATCCGGTCGACGCCGGCCTGCTGGCCCGGAAGGCCGAGATCGAGGCGTTGGAGCCGCGCTGTGCGACGCTCGCCGCAGAGGTGGCCACGGCGCGCGCAGCGGTCGATGCCGCGGACGCGATGCTCGGCGAGCGCCAAAGCGAGCTGGAGCGGGCGCGTAGCGCGCTGGCCGCAGCGCGCACGGCCCAGCACGACGCCGAGATCGACCTGCTCAAGCGCGCCCAAGCGCGCCAGAGCTTCCTCGAACGCAGCGCACAAATCGCCGCCGAGATCGAGGAGATTGATCGGGAAACCGCGGCGGAGGACGCGCGGCAGCACGCACTGCGGGACGCAACGGCGCAAATCGAGGGAGCCATCGCGCAGGCGCGTAGCGACCTCGAGACCGTCAAAGCGGCTCATCTGGCGGCCGAGGTCGCGCTTGCCGCGCAGCGGCGCACCGTGCAGGAATCGGAGCGCGCGGTTCAGGATGCCTTGTTCGGCGTGCGCGAATGCGAGTCGAAAATTGCGGAGACCGACAACGCGGTGAAGGTGATCGACCAGCAGATCGAGCGCGCGATGGCGGAAATCGAGCAGCTCACGCGTGAGCTGGCGGAAGACCCGGTGACGCCGGTGCGCGAAGCGCTCGACGCCGCAGTTGAGGTGCGCATCGGCTGCGAAAAGACCCTCGCCGAGGCGCGCGACACGGTGGAGAAGGCCGCCGGCGCGCTGCGCGCCCTGGAAGAAGAGCGGCTCGGCATCGAGCAGCGCATCGCGCCGCTGCGCGAGCGTCAGTCCGAGCTGAAACTGAAGGAGCAGGCGGCCCGGCTTAATGCCGAGCAGTTCGACCAGCAGCTCGGCGAAGCTAATGCCGATGAGGCGGCACTTTTGGCCGCTGCAGAGGGTGCGCCGCGACCCGCCACGCTGCAGGCCGAAATCACGCGATTGGGGCAGGCGATCAACGAGCTCGGTGCGGTCAATCTGGCGGCACTGGAGGAGCTCTCCAGCAGCAAGGAACGCAAGAATTTTCTCGACTCGCAGTGCGTCGATCTCGAGGAGGCCGTGCAGACGCTGGAGGACGCCATTCGCCGGATCGATCGCGAGACGCGCGAGCTGCTGCGCGAAACGTTCGACAGCGTCAACCGCCACTTCGGCTCGCTATTCCCGATGCTCTTCGCCGGCGGCGAAGCGAAGCTGATCATGACCGGCGAGGAAATTCTCGACGCAGGGGTTCAGGTGATGGCGCAGCCGCCCGGCAAGCGGAACAGCACCATCCACCTGCTTTCGGGCGGCGAGAAAGCGCTGACCGCCATCGCGCTCGTGTTCGGACTGTTTCAGCTCAATCCCGCGCCGTTCTGCCTGCTGGACGAGGTGGATGCGCCGCTCGACGACAGTAACACGCTGCGCTTCGGCGAACTGGTCAGGCGCATGTCGGAGCAGACGCAGTTCTTGTTCATCAGTCACAACAAGATCACCATGGAGCTTGCTGAACAGCTCATCGGTGTGACCATGCCCGAGTCTGGCGTTTCGCGCGTGGTGGCGGTGGACATTGACGAGGCCATGCGCATGCGCGAGGAACTGGCCGCCTAAAGGCGGAGGCGGGCGCACCAGACTGTCGATCGATCATGAGCGAGCTACAGCTTGGCCTCCTGATCGTCGGCGCCCTGGCCGTGGTGGGCGTCGTGGCCTATAACCGCGCGCAAGAGCGCCGCGCACGGCGTCATGCCGAGCGGGCGTTCGCATCGCGCCACGCCGACGTGCTGCTCAGCCCCGATGCGTCGCCGCGCCGCGAACCCTCGCTGGCACCGCCGCTCGTGCCGCGCGACGACGTGCCCGCTGCGCTCGCTGGCGAGGACCTCCCGAACGAGCGGCTGGACTACGTCGTTGCGCTGGACGCACAAAGCCCCATTGCGGCGGCGCTCATGCTCGAGGGATGGCGGGACATCGAGCGGCGTTTTGGGCGGCGCGTGCTGCTCGCGGCGGGGGAAGAGGTGGGCGGCGGCTGGCAGCGCGCGGTTCCCGGTCTGTCGGGCGCCCGACCGCGCTGGCGCTGCGCCTTGCAGCTGGTTTCGCGCAGCGGTGTCGTGAGCGAAGCGGAGCTGATCGAATTCCGCTCGGCCGTCGAGACCCTTGCGGCACGCACCGGCGCAGCGGTCGTTGCACCCGAGATGCGCGACGCGCTGGAGCAGGCGCGTGCCCTCGATCAAGCCTGTGCGGAGGCCGACATCCAGGTGGCCTTCCATGTCGTGACGCAAGACGGCACGGGCTTCGAGCTCCCTGCGGTGCGCCAGGCCTTCCGGGCAAACGGCCTGGATGAGCAGGCGCCCCGACACTGGGCCCACATCGATGCTGAGGGCCGCGTGCGGTTCGACGTCACGGCGGAGGCGGGTGAGGGCGAGCGCATCCCCCGGCTCACCCTCACGCTGGACGTGCCACGCACGCCGGAACTGCGGCGCAGCTACGAGTCGATGGTGGTTCTCGCGCGCGACCTCGCGGCAACCTTGAACGGTCGCCTGCAGGACGACAACGCGCGAGGCCTCGACGAACATGCCTTGAGCGCCATCGCGGCACAGCTCGAGCCGGTGCGCGCGGATCTGGAGCGGCGCGGCTTTGCGCCGGGCGGCGCACTCGCCCTGCGACTGTTCTCATGAGCGCGCGTGGCGCAGCGGCGAGCCGTGCGCTCGAGGCGCGCGCGAAGCGCCTGCGCGAGGCGTTGGAGCGCCACAACTACCTCTATTACGTGCTCGATCAGCCCGAGATCACGGATGCCGAGTACGACGCGTTGTTTCGCGAACTGGACGAGATCGAGCGGGCGCACCCGGAACTCGCGAGCCCTGACTCGCCGACGCAGCGCGTCGGTGCGCAGCCGCTGACGGCGTTCGCGGCGGTGCGGCATCGCACGCCGATGCTGTCACTGGCAAACGCCTTCGACGAGAACGAGGTGCAGGCCTTCGACCGCAGGGTCCGCACGGCGGTGGAATCGGAGACCGTCGATTACGCGGTCGAGCCGAAATTCGATGGTCTGGCGGTCAGCCTTGTCTACGAGGACGGCGTTTTTGTGCAAGGCGCGACGCGTGGCGACGGCGCGACGGGCGAGGACGTGACGCAGAACCTGCGCACAGTGCACTCGATCCCCCTGCGGCTGAGGCATCCGTCGGCGCTGGAGGCGCAGCTCGAGGTGCGCGGCGAAGTGTTGCTGTTCAAGGCGGATTTCGAGGCGCTAAACGCACGCCAGCTCGAGTCGGGCGAGCGGGCATTCGTCAATCCGCGCAACGCGGCGGCCGGCAGCCTGCGGCAGCTCGATTCGCGTATCACGGCACAGCGGCCGCTGCGCTTTTTTGCCTACGCGGCGGAGCTCGCGGGGCCGGCGCCCTGGAAGACGCACGCGGAAATGCTCGAGCGTCTCGCCACGCTCGGCTTTCCGATGTGCGCCGAGCGCACGGTGGTGCATGGCGTCGATGGTGCGCTGGCCTACTACGAAAAAATCGAGGCGCGGCGTGCGAAGCTGCCCTACGTGATTGACGGCGTGGTGTACAAAGTCAACCGCCTCGACTGGCAGCGCCAGCTCGGTTTTGTTTCGCGTGCGCCGCGCTTCGCCATCGCACACAAGTATCCGGCCGAGGAGCAGGTCACCGAGGTGCTGGCGATCGAGGTACAAGTGGGTCGTACGGGCGCGCTCACGCCGGTTGCGCGCCTGCGGCCGGTATTCGTCGGCGGCGTGACGGTGACCAATGCGACGCTGCACAACGAGGACGAGCTGCACCGCAAGGACGTGCGCGTGGGAGATACCGTCGTCGTGCGGCGCGCGGGCGACGTCATCCCCGAGGTGGTTGCGGTGCGGCGCGAGCGGCGCCCCCCGGGAACCCGGCCGTTCAAGCTGCCGGGCAGCTGCCCGGTGTGCGGCTCCAAGGTCGTGCGAGAGGAAGGCGAAGCGATCGCGCGCTGCAGCGGCGGACTGGTCTGCGCTGCACAGCGCAAGCAGGCGCTGCTGCACTTCGCCAGCCGGCGCGCGATGGATATCGACGGCCTTGGCGAGCGCATCGTCGACCAGCTCGTCGAACTGGAGCTGGTGCATACCCCCGCCGAGCTCTACGCGCTCGAGCTCGCGCGGCTGTCTGGCCTCGAGCGCATGGCCGAGAAATCGGCAGCCAAGCTGCAGGCGGCGATCGACAAGTCGCGGCAGACGACACTCGAACGTTTCGTCTACGCGCTCGGCATCCGCAACGTCGGCGAAAGGACCGCGCGCGACCTCGCCCGCTATTTCGGCAATCTGGAGCGACTGATGCACGCAGACGAGGACGCTCTGGCACAGGTTCCCGACGTCGGCCCGATCGTCGCCCGCTCGATCTGCGAGTTTTTCGCGGAACCCCACAATCGGCAGGTCATCGCGAAGCTGCGCAAGGCGGGCGTGCACTGGGAGGAAAGCGCCGGCACGCCGCTGCGCCGGGCTGAAGAGGTCAAGACCTTCGTGCTCACTGGTGCGCTGGAGAGCCTGACGCGGGATCAGGCGCGTGAGCGCATCGAGGCAAAGGGGCACAAGGTCGCCAGTTCGGTGTCGAAAAAAACGGACTACGTTGTGGCCGGCGCCGACCCCGGCAGCAAGCTCGAGCGCGCGCGGGCGCTCGGTGTTAACGTGCTCGACGAGCGCGCGTTTCTGGATCTGCTCGAGATGCTCTAGGACGATGAAACCGAAATTGCGTAAGGCCGTTTTCCCGGTCGCCGGACTCGGCAGCCGCTTTCTACCGGCGACCAAGGCGAGCCCGAAAGAGATGCTGCCGGTGGTCGACAAGCCCCTGATCCAGTATGCGGTCGAGGAGGCAGCGGCCGCCGGCATCACCGACATGATTTTCATTACCGGCCGTAACAAGCGCGCGATCGAGGATCATTTCGACAAGGCTTACGAGCTCGAGACCGAGCTCGAGCAGAAGGGCAAGCACGCCCTGCTCGACGCCGTGCGCAGTGTGTTACCGCGCGAGGTGCGCTGCATCTACATCCGCCAAGCCGAGCCGCTCGGTCTCGGCCATGCAGTGCTCTGCGCCGCGCCGGTCATCGGCGACGAGGCGTTCGCGGTCCTGCTGGCGGACGACCTCATCGACGGCGCGCCGCCTGCGACGGCACGCCTTGCCGAGGTGCATGCCGCGGGGAACTGCAGCGTGCTCGGCGTGGAGGAGGTGCCGCGGGCGCTGACCGAGAGCTATGGCATTGTCATGGTCGACGACCCCGCGGCGGACGCGGCCACCGTGCAGGGCATCGTCGAGAAGCCGCCGCCGAGCGAGGCGCCATCGACGCTCGCGGTCGTCGGGCGCTACGTCCTGACGCCGGCCATTTTCGAACTGCTCGTCGAGGCTCAGCCAGGTCGTGGCGGCGAGATCCAGCTGACCGATGCAATCGCGCGGCTGCTCGGTAAGGAGAAGGTGCTGGCGACGCGTCTGCCGGGCAAACGCTACGATTGCGGCTCCAAGCTCGGATACCTCGAGGCCTCGGTGGAGCTCGGTGTGCGGCACCCGGAGATCGGCGAGGCCTTTGCGGCCTATCTGCATGCGAGGCGAGGCTGAGCGCAGCCTCGGCTATACTGCGAAATCATTAGGAATCTCTAATGCTGCCAAACCGCTGGAGAGCACCGGCATGGCCGATAAGCTGCTGATTGTCATGGTCAATACCGATCCGAAGAACCCGGAGGAGCTGGGGGCGCCGTTCTTTCAGGCCGCCGTGGCAGCCGCCATGGAGCACGAGGTCGAGGTGGTCCTGAGCGGGCGGGCCGGCCAGCTCGCCGTGAAGGGCGTCGCAGAGAAACTGCACGTCAAGGAAGGCTCGCCCAAGACGGTCTACGACTTCATCAAGGATGCGCACGAGGCCGGCGTCAAATTCAAGGTCTGCACGCCGACCCTTGAGCTCTGGGGCGACGAGCTGATTCCCGAGATCGAGGAGACCGTGGGCGGCGCCTACGTCATCTCGCAGGCCATGGACGACGACGTCGTAACGTTCACCTATTGAATCGCGCGCGATGCCGGACGTTGGGCAGGCCTGGAGGTTTCTCGAGCAGTCCGACCCGGTCGCCAGCGCAGCCGACGTCCAGGCTGCGATCGAGCGTCTCGCCAACGAAATACACGCGAGTTTTGCGCAGCGCTACCCGCTCGTTCTTGCCGTGATGGGGGGCGCGGTGGTGTTTGCCGGCCAGTTGCTGCCGCGCCTGCGTTTCCCGCTCGATTTCGACTATATCCACGCGACGCGCTATGGCGATCGCACGCAGGGCACTGCCGTGCGCTGGCGCGTCGGCCCCGGCGAGGGGGTGCGCGGCCGCCACGTGCTGGTGCTCGACGACATTTTCGACGCCGGCCAAACCATGGGCGCGATCCGCGACCGACTGCAGACCAGCGGCGTTGCCAGCTTCGCCTGCGCCGTGCTGGTGGAGAAGGCACTGCGCCAGTCGAAGCCGCTGCATCCGGACTTCGTCGGACTGCAGGTGCCCGACCGTTTCGTGTTCGGTTGCGGCATGGATGCCAAGGGCTACTGGCGCAATCTGCCGGAAATCCGCGCCGTGAGGAACGGCTGATGCTCGCAATCATCGGCGGCAGCGGGCTCTACCAGCTGGCGGGCCTGGAGGTGCGCCAGCACCGGGTGGCCCGTACCCCTTTCGGCGAACCCTCCGGACCGCTGACGATCGGCGCGATCCGCGACCGGGAGCTGGTTTTCCTCGCGCGCCACGGCTACGGCCACACCATCGCGCCACACCAGGTGAACTACCGCGCGAACCTCTGGGCGCTGAAGGACATGGGCGTCGCACGCGTCGTGGCAGTGGCGGCGGTCGGCGGCATCCGTGCCGACCTGGGACCCGGCATGCTGCTCGTGCCGGATCAGATCCTCGACTACACCTGGGGACGAGCCGCGACGTTCTACGAGGGGCGCGAGGCGCAGGTCACGCATATCGACTTCACCGAACCCTATGCAGCCACCGAGCGGGCGCGCATCCTGGCCGCGGCAAAAGGCTGTGGCGAGGCAATCGTCGACGGCGGTGTCTACGCGACCACGCAAGGCCCGCGCCTGGAAACGGCTGCCGAGATCACGCGCCTGGAGCGCGACGGTGCCGACGTGGTCGGCATGACCGGGATGCCCGAGGCGGCGCTCGCGCGCGAGCTCGATCTGCCGTACGCGGCGATCGCGGTCGTGGCGAACTACGCGGCGGGGCGCGGCGACAGCGCGCGGGTAATCTCGCTCGAACAGATTGCTGCGGTGCTAGAGCAGGCAATGAGCCGCGTCAGGCGCATCATCGAGCAGCTGGTCATCGCATGATTCGAGAGGTGCTGAAAATGGGGGATCCGCGGCTGCACCGGGTCGCGTCCCCGGTCGAGGCGTTCGACACTCCTGCGCTGCGCGCGCTGCTGCAGGACATGCGCGACACAATGGCCCACCTCGACGGCGCCGGCCTGGCCGCACCGCAGATCGGCGTCGGCCTGCGCCTCGTGATATTCGGGGTCAGCGCCAATCCGCGATACCCGGATGCGGAACCGGTACCGCAGACCGTACTCATCAACCCGGTGATCACGCCGCTATCCGACGCGATGGACGAGGACTGGGAAGGCTGTCTTTCGGTGCCGGGCCTGCGTGGCTGGGTGCCGCGCTACCGCGCGATCCATTACCGCGGCAGAGACGAGTACGGGCGCGTCTTCGAGCGCAGCGTGGAAGGCTTTCATGCACGCGTGGTGCAGCACGAATGCGACCATCTCGACGGCATGCTCTACCCGATGCGCATCCGCGACTTCAAGCGCTTCGGCTTCAGCGAGGCACTGTTCCCGGAGCACACACTGCCCCCGGAAGCCTGAGTCAGGCGCCTCGCCCGTCGACGCGCAGCGTCTGATACAGCTCCTGCTCGAGGCGCAACACCGCCTTGGGTCGTGTCAGCGCCTCGCCGGACACCAGAAACACGTCCTCGGCACGATCGCCCAGCGTATTGATCTTCGCCGTGTGCAGGCTGACCTTGTGCTCGGCGAGCAACCGGGCCACCGCGTACAGCAAGCCCGGACGGTCGCTGGCGACGATCGACAGCACCTGGTACGTGCCGCGCTCGTCGGGCCGCAGATCCACCACTGGGGAGACGGGGAAGTGGCGCACCCGCCGCGACAGGCGCCCGCCGCGCGGCGGCGGCAGGGGGGCATTCGACTGCAGCTCGTCGGTCAGTTCCTTCTCAAGGATCCTGATCATGTCGCGGTAATGAATGCCCGGCCCCCGGCCGAGCACCAGGAAGGTGTCCAAGGCGTAGCCGTGCTGCGTCGTGTGGATCTTCGCTTCGGCAATGTTGTAGGCCGCGCGCTCGAAGTAGCCGCATATGTGCGCGAACAGGCCCTCCTGGTCGGGCGCGTAAACCATGACTTGCAGGCCTTCGCCGATCGGTGCGAGCCGCGCCCGCACCAACGCGCCCGGCGCGTCCACCCGCGCATGGAGCTGTCGCGTTTGCCAGGCGATTTCCTGCGCGTCGTGGCGCAGGAAGTAAGAGGTGTCGAGCTGGCTCCAGAGGCGGTCCTTCGACTGCTCCGGCAGTGCGTACAGACGCAGCAGGCGCATGGCCTCGTCCTGCTTGGTGGACAGCCATGCATCGACCGGCGCTGCGTCCCCGGTCAGCGCGCGGCGCGCCGCGCGGAACAGGTCTTCAAGCAGCTTTGCCTTCCAGGCGTTCCAGACTTTGGGGCTGGTGCCGCGGATGTCGGCGACCGTCAGCAGGTAAAGCGCGATCAGGCGCCGTTCCGATCCGACTTGATCGGCAAATGCCTGCACCACCTCGGGGTCATAGACATCCTGTTTCTGCGCGACCGTCGACATCGTGAGGTGATGCTCGACGAGGAATTCCACCAGCGCGCCGTCCTCGGCCGACAGGCCGTGCCGCCGGCAGAAACGCGCCGCATCGCGTGCGCCGAGCTCGGAGTGATCGCCGCCACGCCCCTTGGCGATGTCGTGATAGAGCGCCGCAATGAAGAGCAGCCAGCGCCGGCTGAAATTGCTCATCAGGCGCGTGCACAGTGGAAACTCGTGCGCCAGCTCGGGCATGGTGAAGCGCCGCAGGTTACGCACCACCATCAGGATGTGCTGGTCGACGGTATAGACGTGGAACAGGTCGTGCTGCATCTGGCCGACGATGCGGCCGAACTCGGGGAGATAGCGCCCGAGCACGCCGTACTGGTTCATGCGCCGCAACTCGTGAACGATGCCCCGCGGCTGCTGCAGCAGCATGAGGAACAGCAGGCGCGCCAACGTGTCGCGACGGAACGCGGCATCGATGCGCGTGCGCGCCCGCCACAGCGCACGCTGGGTCATGGCGGTCATGCCACGCAATTCGTGATGCTGCTGCAGCAGCAGGAACGCTTCGAGAATGGCGCGCGGGTCCTGCTGAAAAACGTTCTCGTGCGCAGCCTCGAGCAGCTCGCCACGCGCATTGAAGCGCTCGTTGAGGGCACGGGTGCGCGTGTCCGGCGCGGGGACGAGCCGGCTCTCGAAATTTTGCAAGAGCAGTGTGTTGAGCTGGGTCACGGCCTTGGCCGTGCGGTAGTAGGCCTGCATCAGCAGTTCGCTGGCGCGCCGGCTGGCGCTGTCCTTCAGGCCGAGCTGCGCCGCCAGCGCCGCCTGGAAATCGAACACCAGCCGGTCCTCGCGCCGCTGCGCCAGGTAATGCAGCCGGATGCGCAGGTCGTGCAGCCGCTGTTCGAGCCGCGCCAGCTGCATGGCTTCAGCGTGGTCCACCAGACCGCCGCGTTCGAGATCGGACCAGCGCGCGCCGATGCCACTGGCCCGGCCGAGCCACTGGATGACGTGCAGGTCGCGCAGGCCGCCTGGCGCATCCTTCAGATTGGGTTCCAGGGCGTAGGCGGTATCCTGGTGGCGCGCGTAACGCTGCTCCTGCTCGAGCCGCTTGGCCTCGAAAAATGCGGCCGGGTCCATCGACGCCCTGAGCGCGGCCTCCAGGGCGTGAAACCGCGCACGGCTGCCGCAGAGCAGCCGTGACTCGAGCAAGGTGGTGCGCACCGTGATGTCATCTTCGGCGGCGGCAACGCATTCCTCCACGGTTCGCACGCCGTGCCCGACGTCGAGACCGACGTCCCAGAACAGGCTCACCAAGCGCTCGAGGCGCTCGCGCTCCTGCGCATCCGGTGCCTGCGCGAGGAGAATCAGGACGTCGACGTCCGAGTACGGAAACAACGCGCCCCGGCCGTAGCCGCCGGTTGCCACGAGGGCGGCGTCGCGCGCGGGGTTCAGCTCGCGCCACAGTGCACGCAGCACCGCGTCGACAAGGCGCGTGTGCTCGCGCAGCAGTCTGGCGGGCACCGGCTTGTGCAGATAGCCCTCCCGCAGGCGCTCGCGAGCCGCGTTGAGCTCGAGCCGCAAGCGCTCAGCCGTGAGCGGGGCCAGCAAGGCGGTCGTCATGCGCTAGTGCGAACCGTCCTCCGGCGGCGGCGGTGCGCCGACCGACTGGGTGAGCACCTCGAAGCCCTGCTCGGTGACCAGCACCGTGTGCTCCCACTGCGCGGACAGACTGTGGTCCTTGGTCACGATCGTCCAGCCGTCGGCGAGCTCGCGAATGCCGGCTTTCCCCGCATTGATCATCGGTTCGATCGTGAACGTCATGCCGGGCTCCAGCACGAGACCCGTGCCCGCCTTGCCGTAGTGCAAAACCTGGGGTTCCTCGTGAAACTTACGGCCGATGCCGTGACCGCAAAACTCGCGTACAACGCTGAAACCGTAAGCTTCGGCAAGGCTCTGAATCGCGGCGCCGATGTCGCCGAGGCGACCGCCGGGGCGGACCTGCCGGATGCCGCGCCACATGCAGGCATAGGTGACCTCCACCAGACGGCGTGCCTGGATGCTTGGCTCGCCCACAAAGAACATGCGGCTGGAATCGCCGTGGTAGCCGTCCTTGATCACCGTGATGTCGATGTTGAGGATGTCGCCAGCCTTCAGTTTCTTGTCCGGGCGCGGAATGCCGTGACAGACGACGTGGTTGACCGACGTGCAGATCGACTTCGGGTACGGCTTGTAGCCCGGCGGCGCGTAGTTGAGCGGTGCGGGGATCGTGGCTTGGACACGCGTCATATAGTCGTGAGAGCGCGTGTCGAGTTCTTCGGTGGTCACCCCCGGCACGACCCAGGGCGCAATGTAATCGAGCACTTCGGCGGTGAGCCGGCCGGCGATGCGCATGCGCTCGATTTCGTCGGGCGTTTTCAGGGCTACGGCCATGGTTGTCGGAGTCGGAAGCTACACAGGGTGTTATAACGAGGGCCAGAGCCGCGTGATTGACGCCATCGGACGGGGAGATGCGGCCTTGGCCCTTTGTCTCTGATTATGCTAACATTTTGGGTCGATTCGTTCCGCCCATTGCAACCAGGGGCGGTCGGCTCGAAATTTCCCGCTCGACGGTTCAGGGTGCGCGTGCTGCGTGAGTCGTCGATCCGATCGAGCGGTCGTCGATAACCCTGAATGGGGCTGCGGCGTATGACCGCGATCCCGAGGAGTCAACATGTCGGTCACCATGCGTGAAATGCTGGAGGCGGGCGTCCATTTCGGACATCAAACCCGTTACTGGAATCCGCGAATGGCCCCCTATATTTTCGGCCATCGCAACAAGATTCACATCATCAACCTCGAAAAGACGCTCGCACTTTACAACGAGGCGCTGCGCTTCATGCGGCAACTGGCGGCGAACAAGGGCACCGTGCTGTTCGTCGGCACCAAGCGGCAGGCACGGGAAGTCGTCCGCGAGGAGGCAACGCGCTGCGGCATGCCTTACGTCGATCACCGCTGGCTCGGCGGCATGCTCACGAATTTCAAGACGGTCAAGCAATCGATCAAGCGTCTCAAGGAGATGGAGCAGACTAAGGAGGAGGGTGGCCTCGAGCGCATGTCGAAAAAGGAGGCGCTCGGCGTTCAGCGCGAGCTCGACAAGCTGGAACGTTCACTCGGAGGCATCAAGGACATGGTGAGCCTGCCGGACGCCCTGTTCGTCATCGATGTCGGATACCAGCGTGGCGCGGTCGCTGAGGCGTCCAAGCTTGGCATCCCCGTGATCGGCGTGGTCGACACCAATCACTCGCCGGAGGGCATCGATTACGTGGTCCCCGGTAACGACGATTCGGGGCGGGCCATCCGGCTTTATGCGCGCGGCGCAGCGGATGCCATTCTCGACGGTCGAACCAATGCACTGGAGGAAGTTGTCTCCGCGACGCGTGACGAGTTCGTCGAAGTCGAGGCAGAGGAGGAGGGAGCCTGAGTCGTGCCGCGACAGGAGCACGTGAGAGGGGGGCCGCGTGCCCCCTTTTTTGAATCCCGCAAACGCTAGATTCGGACCTCGGTAGGTCCGCTGGAAGGAGTCGCAGCAAAATGGCAGAAATTAGTGCAGGCCTAGTGAAGGCGCTTCGTGAGCGCACCGGCCTGGGAATGATGGAGTGCAAGAAGGCCCTCGCCGAGGCTGCGGGCAATCTGGAGAAGGCGGAGGAGCTGCTGCGCATTCGCAGCGGCGCAAAGGCCAGCAAGGCTGCAGGGCGTATCGCTGCCGAAGGCATGATCGGTGCCTTTCTTTCGCCGGATGCAAAACGCGGCGCGCTGGTCGAACTGAACTGCGAGACCGACTTCGTCGCCAAGAACGAGGATTTCATCGCCTTCGCCAAGCGCCTCGCCGAGCTCGTTGCGCGCGAGGCACCCGAGGACGTGGATGCCCTGGCCAAGCTGCCGATTGACGACACGAACGTCGAGGCGCGTCGCCAGGCGCTGGTGCAGAAGATCGGCGAGAATATTTCCGTTCGCCGCTTTCAGCGCATGGAAACCACGGGACGCCTTGCGCTGTACGTGCACAACAACCGCATTGGCGTGATGGTCGAGTTCGAGGGCCCCGAGGAGGTGGGCAAAGACGTGGCGATGCACGTCGCGTTCGCCAAGCCGCAGCACCTGCGCAAGACCGATGTGCCCGGCGACGTCGTCGAGCGCGAGCGGCAGATTCTCACGGCGCGTGCCAAAGAATCCGGCAAGCCCGCCGAGATCGTGGCGAAGATGGTCGAAGGCGGGATCAACAAGTTCCTCGCGGAGATCACGCTGCTCGGCCAGCCGTTCATCAAAGATGACAAGCAGACCGTCGAGAAAATGGTGAAGGCGCGCGAGGCGGAACTGCGCGGCTTCGGCTTTCTGGTCGTCGGCGAGGGTCTGGAGAAGCGCGCGACAGACTTTGCCGCGGAAGTGATGGCGCAGGCAGGCGCCGGACGCTGACAGCGATGACCATGCCGCAGGTTGCCGATTCGCCCAAGTATCGGCGCATCTTGCTCAAGCTCTCGGGCGAGGCCCTGATGGGCGAGGCAGCGTTCGGCATCAATCGCCAGACGATCCAGGAGATCGCCGCCGAGATGGCGAGCGTGGCACGCATGGGTGTGGAAATCGGCGCAGTCATCGGCGGCGGCAATATCTTTCGCGGCGTTGCCCCCGGTGCGGCGGGCATGGATCGCGCGACGGCGGACTACATGGGCATGCTCGCGACCGTGATGAACGCGCTGGCGCTGCAGGACGCGTTGCGCAGTGCCGGGATCGCGAGCCGCGTGCAGTCCGCGCTTAACATCGAGCGCATCGTAGAGCCCTACATCCGCGGCAAGGCGATCCGCTATTTGGAAGAAGGCAAGATCGTCATCTTCGCGGCGGGAACGGGGAATCCTTTCTTCACCACCGACACGGCGGCCGCGCTGCGCGGCAGCGAAATCGGTGCGGAGATCGTCCTCAAGGCGACCAAGGTCGACGGCGTCTACACCGCGGATCCGCAGGCGGATCCGGAGGCACGCCGATTCCGTGCACTCAGCTTCGACGAAGCCATTGCGCGCAATCTGCGGGTCATGGACGCGACGGCACTGACTTTATGCCGCGACCAGCGCCTGCCGGTCACGGTATTCAGCATCTTCAAGAGGAATGCGTTGCAGCGCGTCGTGCTCGGCGAGGATGAGGGCACGCTGGTTCACGTTTGAGGGAAGTGGCGATGATTCCGGAACTTAAGAAAAGTACCGAACACAAAATGGGCAAGACCATCGAAGCCTTTAAGGCCGATCTTGCCAAGGTGCGCACCGGGCGAGCCCACACCGGTTTGCTTGACCACATCACGGTCGACTATTACGGCACGCCGACGCCGATCAACCAGGTCGCCAAGATCACCCTGATGGACGCGCGCACCATCGGCGTGACGCCATTCGAGAAGAAGATGGTGCAGGCGGTCGAGAAGGCCATCCGCGAGTCGGATCTGGGACTCAATCCGGCTGCGACGGGCGAGACCCTACGCGTGCCGATGCCGCCGCTCACGGAGGAGCGGCGCAAGGAACTGATTAAGGTGGTGCGTCACGAGGCGGAAAATGCACGTGTCGCCGTGCGCAATCTGAGACGCGATGCCATCCACCACCTGAAGGAGGCGCTGAAGAAGAAGGAAGTCTCGGAGAACGACGAGCGGCGCGCGCAGGACGATGTGCAGAAGCTGACCGATCGCTACGTCGCGGAAATCGACAAACTGCTCGAACAGAAGGAATCCGAGCTGTTGGCAGTGTAACGGATCGCGGGCATGGAACACGGCAGCTCGACCCAGGAGATCCCGACGCACGGCAACGTGCCGTGCCATGTCGCCATCATCATGGACGGCAACGGCCGCTGGGCGCGCCACCGCCGGTTGCCGCGCGTGGCCGGGCATAAACGCGGCGTCGAGGCGGTACGCGCGACGGTCAAGGCCTGCGCGGAGCGCGGCATCTCCTACCTCACCCTGTTCGCGTTCAGCTCCGAGAACTGGAGACGGCCCAGGGAGGAAGTCAGCCTGCTCATGCAGCTATTCCGCGGTGCGCTGACCCACGAAGTCGCGAAGCTGGACAAGAACGGCATCCGGCTGCGCGTCGTCGGGGACCTCTCCCAATTCGACGCACGGATTCGTGACCTGGTCGAGGAGGGCGAACGGCGTACGGCGCGCAACCACCGGCTCACCCTCACCATTGCCGCCAACTACGGCGGTCGCTGGGACATCCTGCAGGCGCTTTCGCGCCTGGTCCGTGAACACCCGGAGGCTGCAGCCGCCGGCGTATCGGAGCAGGCGCTCGCGCCCTATCTCTCCATGAGCTATGCGCCGGAGCCGGATCTGTTCATCCGCACTGGAGGCGAGCAGCGCCTGAGCAACTTCCTGCTGTGGCAGCTGGCCTACGCGGAGCTGTATTTCACCGACACGCTGTGGCCGGATTTCGACGCCCAGGCCCTGGATCGGGCGATCGACTCTTACCGCCGGCGCGAGCGGCGCTTCGGCCGCACCAGCGACCAGGTCGAAGAGGCACATCGCGCACAGGCGCGGTTCGCGGGTGGTGGAGCCTTCACGCCGCAGAAGATGGCTTGAGCCGTCCCTGGTTCAGCGCGCGCTGACCGCCAGCGTCCTGCTGGCGGCATTCCTGGCTGCGCTGCTATGGCTGCCGCGCGCCCTGTTTGCGTTCCTCGTTGCTGGGGTCGTCGGTCTCGCGGCAATGGAATGGGGACGCCTGACCGGCCTGCCGACGGTCGTGAGCCGTCTGTACGCGCTCACCCTGGCGTGCGCATTCGGCGTGCTGCTGTGGCTCACGCAGGCGTTGGCGGCGTGGACGGTGCAGCCCTGGATGGGCGTCCTCTTCGCGACCGCGTCCCTATTCTGGATCGTTGTCGCGCCGGCTTGGATGGCGCACGGCGTTCGCGCCGGCACGCCGCATCTGCTTGCGGCGGCGGGTGTGCTGGTGTTGCTGCCGGGCGCGCTCGCCATGGTGCTGCTCCCCCCGACACTGGTGCTGGGTACGCTGGCGCTGGTGTGGATCGCTGACTCGGCCGCGTATTTTGCAGGGCGCAGCTTGGGTCGACACAAGCTTGCCCCCGCGATCAGCCCGGGAAAGACCTGGGAGGGCGTGGTCGGTGGCCTGCTCGGCGTGCTGGTCTACGCTATCATCTGTGGGTTCGCGATTCCGGCACTCGCATCGCGTCTGGGAGAGGCCACGGCGTGGCTGCTGTATCTGAGCGGAGGGGTCTTGCTTTGCGGGGTAAGCATCGTCGGTGATCTTTTCGAGTCGGCGATGAAGCGTCAGGCGTCCGTCAAGGACAGCGGCACGCTGCTGCCGGGTCATGGCGGGGTATTGGACCGGATCGACAGTGCGCTCGCAGTATTGCCGGTGGTCGCGCTGCTGTTCTGCGTAGATGCTTCCGCCTGACGCGCACGCAACGATGAGTGCCGCATCCACCCTCGGCGTTACCGTTCTCGGCGCCACCGGATCGATCGGGGCAAGCACGCTGGATCTGATCACGCGCCATCCGGATCGGTACGCCGTGGTCGCTATTACCGCGCATCGCTCGGTGGATGCGCTGCTCGAGCTCTGCCGTCGCCACCAGCCTGCGCTCGCCGTACTCTCCGGCGTCAGCGAAAGCGAGGGCCTGCGAAAACGCTTTGCCGAGGCCGGGTTCCGCGGGGAGCTGCTGTTTGGCACGGCCGCCCTGGAGGACGTCGCCCGCCACGCGGACAGCGCGATCGTCATGGCGGCCATCGTCGGGGCGGCGGGCCTGCCGGCCACGCTGGCCGCGGCCTCCGCCGGAAAGCGCGTGCTGCTGGCGAACAAGGAAGCCCTGGTCATGGCGGGTCCCCTGCTCATGCAGGCCGTGCACGCGGCGCAGGCGGTGCTGTTGCCGATCGACAGCGAGCACAACGCGGTCTTCCAGTGTCTGCCACAAGGTGACAAGGGCCCCCCTTCGCTGCGCGCGGTGCGGCGCGTGCTGTTGACCGCATCCGGCGGCCCGTTCCGAACACTCCCGGCCGAGCGGCTGGCGCACGTCACGCCGGACGAAGCCTGTGCGCACCCCAACTGGGTCATGGGCCGCAAGATCTCGGTTGATTCGGCGACGATGATGAACAAGGGGCTCGAGGTGATCGAGGCCCGCTGGCTGTTCGACATTCCACCTGAACGCATTGAAGTGGTCATCCATCCGCAGAGCATCGTGCACTCGCTGGTCGAATACGTGGACGGATCGGTGATCGCGCAACTTTCGATTCCGGATATGCGCGTGCCGATCGCGCACGCACTGGCCTATCCGGAGCGCATCGATTCGGGCGTTCAGCCACTCGACCTCGGCGCACTGGGACAGCTCTCCTTCGAGCCGCCCGACATCGAGCGTTTCCCCTGCCTGCGTCTCGCCTACCAAGCATTGCGGGCGGGCGGAACGGCACCCGCCCACCTGAATGCGGCGAACGAACTGGCGGTTGAGGCTTTCCTCGGCGGACGACTGCGATTCACTTCGATCCCCGATGTCATCGCGGAGGTACTGGAGCGACTCCCCGCAAGCGATTTCGCCAGTCTCGAAGATCTGTTCGCAGCCGACGCCCTCGCGCGGCGCACGGCAGCCGTCGCGATCGATCACAGCCAGGCGCGCGCCGCATGAGTCTGCTGTGGACCGTCGCGGCTTTCGTGATCGCGCTCGGCGTGCTCATCGTGGTGCACGAGTACGGCCACTACCTGGTCGCACGTCTGTGCAAGGTGAAGGTTCTGCGCTTCTCCGTCGGCTTCGGGCGGCCGCTGCTCAAGCGACAGGGCCGGGATGGCACGGAATGGGTGATTGCGGCCGTACCCTTCGGCGGGTACGTGAAGATGCTGGACGAGCGCGAGGCGCCGGTACCAGCCGAAGACCTGCCGCGCGCTTTCAATCGCCAGAGCGTCTGGCGCCGAATCGCGATCGTCTCCGCCGGTCCGCTCGCGAACTTCCTGTTCGCGATCGCGGTTTACGCGGCGCTGTTCATGTACGGTTTGCCGGAAGCCCGTCCGGTGGTGGCCAACCCGCCGGTCGGCAGTGCTGCCGCGGCAGCAGGGCTGCAGGCCGGCGATACGATCGTCTCGATTGAGGGTGAGGCCGTCGACACTTGGCAGCAGCTGCGCTGGCGCGTGCTGAAAGGGGCACTGCAGGGCGAGCAGCTGCGCCTCGAACGCGTCAGCGAGCGACGCCATCTGTCCGAGACGACACTGGATTTGCGGCCCTTCGCAGGCGCCGACGCAGACGGGGATCTGCTTGCCGCGATCGGACTGCAGCTGTACCGGCCGCCGCTCGCGCCCGTGCTGGGGCAGGTCGAGGCGGGCAGCGCAGCCGCGCGTGCCGGTTTGCTGGCGGGCGACCGCATCGTGCGCATCAACGATGTCGCGACCGACAGCTGGAGCGACCTGGTGGATGCGGTGCGCGCCAGCCCCGGTCAGGCCCTGCGCTTCGACATCCTGCGGGAACGGCACGCAATGCGGTTCACGGTGACGCCGGAAGCGCGCGAGGTGAACGGTGCGCGGATTGGGAGAATCGGGGCAGCGCCGCAGGTGCCGCCCTCCCATCTCGAGCGTGTTCTCGTGCGGACGCAGCACGGGCCGACCGACGCGCTGCTGCTCGCGGCCGACAAAACCCTCGATATCGCGCTGTTCAGCCTGCGCATGCTCGGCAAGATGTTGCTGGGTGAGGTTTCCTGGAAGCACCTTTCCGGTCCGGTGACGATTGCCGACTACGCCGGCCAGTCGGCGCAGATGGGGTGGATCTCGTACCTCACCTTTCTCGCGCTGATCAGCATCAGTCTTGGCGTGCTCAACCTGCTGCCCATTCCGCTGCTGGACGGCGGGCATCTGATGTACTATGCGCTCGAGGTCATCAAGGGGAGTCCGGTTTCCGAGCGTGTCATGGAACTGGGTCAGCGCGTGGGCCTCACGTTACTGCTGATCATGATGGCCTTTGCGTTCTACAACGACCTGAATCGCCTGTTTTCCGGCTGACCGATGCGCACTTTCGTCGCTGCGATCCTCGGCTGCGCGTTGCTGGCGATGTCGCCGTCCGTCGGCGGGCAGTCGTTCAGCCCATTCGTCGTCAAGGACATCCGCGTCGAGGGGTTGCAGCGAACGGAGGCGGGCACGGTATTCAGCTACCTGCCCGTGAAAGTCGGCGAGCGCATGACGACCGAAAAGGCGCAGGAGGCGGTACGTGCGTTGTTCGCCACCGGCTTTTTCCGCGACGTCCGGCTCGAGGTTCAAGGCGACGTTCTGATCGTCTACGTGGAGGAGCGCCCGGCCATTGCGCAGATCGACTTTTCCGGCGTCAAGGAATTCGAAGAGGAAGTGCTGCGCCGCGCTTTGCGCGAGCAGGGGCTCGCGGAGGGGCGCATCTTCGACCGTGCGCTGCTCGAGGCTGCGGAACAGGAGCTTAAGCGCCAATACCTGTCGCGCGGCAAATATGGCGCCCAGGTGCAGACCACCGTGACACCGCTGGAACGCAACCGCGTCGGCATCAGCTTCGCGGTCACCGAGGGCGACGTGGCCAAAATTCGCGGCATCAACATCGTCGGCGCGCAGGCATTCGAGGAAAAGACCTTGCTCGATCTTTTCGTCCTGCGCACGCCGGGCTGGCTGACCTGGTATACCAAGCACGATCGCTACTCGCGCCAGCGGCTGGCAGCCGACCTGGAAACGCTGCGCTCGTTCTATCTCGATCGCGGCTACCTGGATTTCGCGATCGATTCGACACAGGTCTCCATCACACCGGACAAGCGCGACATCTACATCACCGTCAACATTCGGGAGGGCGATAAGTACACCGTGCGGGGCGTCGAGCTGGCGGGGACTTTTTTGCTGCCGAAGGAAGAGCTGGAGCCGCTGGTTTTGCTGAGGGAGGGCGACATCTTCTCGCGCGCCCGCCTCAACCAGTCGACGAAAGCCATCACGGACCGGCTCGGCAACGAGGGTTATGCGTTCGCGAACGCGAATGCGATTCCGCAGATCGACAAAGAGAAGCGCACGGTCGCCTTTACCATTCTCATCGATCCTGGCCGGCGCGTGTACGTGCGCCGCATCAGCATCGCCGGAAACACCAAGACGCGCGACGAGGTCATCCGCCGCGAGATGCGCCAGCTGGAAGGCGCTTTCTACGACGCCTCCAAGATTCAGCTTTCCCGGCGGCGGATCGACCGCACCCAGTATTTCAATGAGGTCTCCGTGGAAACGCAGCCGGTCGAAGGTACGCAGGACCAGGTCGACGTCAATTTCACGGTCAAGGAAAAGCAGACCGGCGCCATCCTGTTCGGTGCCGGGATTTCGAGCGCGGAGGGCTTCGTGCTGTCGGGCTCGATCAGCCAGTCAAACGTGTTTGGCAGCGGCAAATTCCTCTCGGCCAATGTCAGCACCGGCAAGGTGAACCAGGTCTATTCGCTTTCCTATGTCAATCCGTACTGGACGGTCGACGGCGTGAGCGCCGGCTTCGACCTGTATCGGCGCAAGATCGACGGCACCGAAACGGACGTCTCGCCCTACAAAACCAGCACCTATGGAGGCGGCATCAAGTTCGGCTATCCCCTGTCGGAAATCTCGTCGATCAATTTCTCGCTCTTCGCCGAAGACGTGGAGACGGAAGTCTTTACCACCAGCTCGCCGAGCTACCAGGCGTTCGTGCAAACGTTCGGCAACAAGTACCGTTATGCCGCGGGTACCGTGGGCTGGTCGCGCGACACCCGCGACAGCCTTATCTTGCCGCGCGAGGGGATGCTGTCGCGCTTTTCGGGCGAAATCGGGGGCGGCGATCTGAAATACTACCGGCTGCGTTTCGAGCAGCAGTGGTTCTATCCGCTGACGCGGACCTTCACGCTGTTCCTAAACGGCGAGCTGGGATACGGCGATGGCTATGGCGGGCTGCCGTTGCCATTTTTCAAGAACTACTACGCCGGCGGACCCGGCTCGGTGCGCGGCTACAAGCCGTTCACTCTCGGTCCGCAGGACATCAATGGCGACCCGATTGGTGGTAATCGCAAGCTCGTCGGCAATGTCGAGGTGCTCTTCCCGATGCCGGGGGCGGAGCGCGATCAGTCGTTGCGTCTCGGCGCATTCGTGGATGCCGGGCAGGTGTACGGCCAGAACCAGGACCTGGATTTGTCTGAACTGCGGTACTCGGCCGGTTTGTCGATCGCCTGGAGTTCGCCGTTCGGCCCGCTGCGGCTGTCCGCCGCCCAGCCGCTGAACGACAAGCCGGGAGACCGTATTCAGAGGTTACAATTCCAGTTCGGCACCGGCTTTTGAAGGATGACTCCCTGCGTGAACGCAGTTCGTGATTTGCTCAAGGTCTTGACCCTTGCGGCGCTGCTCGCGCTGCCCGGAGTGGCGCACGCTCAGGGCAAGATCGGTTTCGTCAATACCGAGCGCATTCTGCGCGACGCGGCACCTGCGCAGCGTGCGCAGAAGAAGATCGAGTCGGAGTTTCAGAAGCGCGACCAGGAGCTGGGCCGCATGGCCGAGCAGCTGAAGCGGATGCAGGACGAGATGGAGCGCTCTGCCGTCACGATGTCGGACAGTCAACGTCGCACCAAGGAGCGTGAATTCGGCGAGACGAGCAGGGAATTTCAGCGCAAGCAGCGTGAGTTCCGCGAAGACTTGAATCAGCGTCGTAACCAGGAGCTGGCGCGCGTCGTCGAGCAGGCGAACCGTGTCATTCGGCAGATTGCTGCGCAGGAGGACTACGACGTCGTGCTGCAGGATGCGGTGTTCGCCAATCCGCGCATCGATATCACCGAAAAGGTGATCAAGGCGCTCGAGGACAAATAGCTCGCGCGGACATGCGTGAGCCGCTTACGTTGTCCGAGATTGCCGCGCAACTCGGCGGGCGAATCGTCGGCAACGCGCAGTGCAGGATAAGCCAGGTCGGCTCGCTTGCCAGCGCGAGCGCCCAGCAGATCACCTTCGTCGCGCAACGACGTCACCTGGGAGAGCTGGAACGGACGCGCGCCGGGGCCGTGATCCTGTCCGCGAGTTTCGAGCAGCTCACCGAGTTGCCGAGGATCGTCGCGGACGACCCTTACCTGTATTTCGCGCGTGTCTCACAGCTGCTGAACCCGAAGTCTGCGTGCGTCGCCGGCGTAGATCCCGCTGCGCAGGTGCATCCACTGGCCAAGGTCGCTGGGAGCGCACGGGTCGAGGCCGGCGCAACGGTCGGCGCGGCTGCCGAAATCGGCGAGCGTGCCTGGATCGGTGCGGGCTGCCATGTCGGCGACGACGCCAAGATCGGAGCCGACAGCCGACTGTTCCCGAATGCCGTCGTCTACGCGCGCTGCATTCTCGGGGCGCGCGTGGTGCTGCACGCTGGCGCCGTGATCGGCGCCGACGGATTCGGCTACGCGCGTGATGGGCAAAGCTGGGTGACAATCCCGCAAATCGGGCGCGTTCTGATCGGGGACGACGTCGAGGTGGGTGCCAACACGACGATCGACCGTGGCGCGATCGACGACACAGTGATCGAGGATGGCGTAAAACTCGACAACCAGATTCACGTTGCGCACAACGTGCACATCGGCGCACACACCGCGATCGCGGCCTGTGTCGGCATCGCAGGAAGCGCGGTCATCGGCCGGAACTGTGAAATCGGCGGCGCGGCGATGATTCACGGGCATATTCGCATTGCCGACGGTTCGCGCGTTTCACCCGGTACGCTGGTCTCGCGCTCGGTGCGTAGGGGTGTCTATACGGGAATCTATCCCTTCGACGACCATGCATCCTGGATCAGGAATGCTGCGAGCTTGCGTCGGCTCTCGGTGCTCGTCGAGCGCGTGCGTGCACTGGAGAAACGGATCATGGGAAAGGAAACGAACAGTGAGTGAGATGGACATTCGCGACGTCTTGAACTATTTGCCGCATCGCTTCCCGTTCTTGCTGATCGACCGGGTGCGCGAATGCGAACCGGGAAAGCGTATCGTGGCGATCAAAAACGTCACCGCCAACGAACCCCATTTCCCGGGGCATTTTCCTGAGCGGCCGATCATGCCTGGCGTCCTGATTCTGGAGGCCATGGCGCAGGCGGCAGCCATCCTCGGCTTTCGCACCATGGACAAAAAGCCTGACGACGAATCGATGTACTATTTTGCGGGCATCGACAACGCGCGCTTCAAGCGCCCCGTGATGCCCGGTGATCAGCTCGAAATCGAAGTGCTGTTCGGGCCAACGCGGCGTGGCATCGGGAAATTTTCCTGTACCGCGCGCGTCGACGGCGCACTGGTCACCGAGGCCGAGCTCATCTGCGCATTGCGGCCCGTGGCGCCCCGACCCAGAACATGATCGACCCGCGGGCGATTGTCCACCCGCAGGCCAGGCTTGCGGCCGATGTTTCCGTCGGGCCGTTCAGCATCATCGGGCCGCGGGTCGAGGTCGGTGCAGGCTGCCGCATCGGCGCGCACGTCGTGCTCGAGGGCCGCACGCGGATCGGGCGCAACAACACCATCTACCACCACGCGACCATCGGCGGCCCTCCGCAGGACAAAAAATACGACGGTGAGGACACCGCGCTGGAAATCGGCGACGGCAACACGATTCGCGAGTACGTCACAATCAACACTGGCACCGTCCAGGATGCCGGTGTCACGCGGCTGGGAAACGACAACTGGATCATGGCCTACGTGCACATCGCGCATGACTGTCAGGTCGGCAGCCATACGATCCTCGCTAATCTGGTGCAGCTGGGTGGCCACGTCGCAATCGAAGATTGGGCCATTCTCGGCGGCGACACCCTGGTGCATCAGTTCGTGCACATCGGAGCCCACAGCTTCGTCGGCATGCAGACCGCTGTCGGCAGTGACGTTCCGCCGTACGTGAAAGTCTCCGGAACGCCGCCGCGACCCTTCGGCCTGAACGGCGAAGGCCTCCGGCGGCGCGGCTTTACGCCGGAGTCCATCGAAACGCTGAAGCGGGCCTACCGCGTGATCTATCGTTCCGGCCTCGGCCTGGAGGATGCAACCCGGCAGCTCAGCGCGCTGGCGGAGTCTCATCCGGAGATACGCATCATGGCGGCGTTTCTCGCTCGCGCGACGCGCGGAATCGTCCGTTAGGGAACCAGCGTGCAGTCGGGGTCGACGTGCATCGCCATGGTCGCCGGCGACGCGCTCGAGGATCGCCTCGGCGCGGCGCTGATCGCGAGCCTGCAGCAGCGCTGGCGCCGGCTGCGCATCGTGGGCGTGGCAGGCCCTCAAATGCAGGCGCAGGGGGCTGAGGCAACGGTCGCGATGGAGCAGCCTGGGATGCGCGAGCGGGAAACCGGCCTTCGCCGAGCGCGCCGTGCGAAGGAAATCCACCGGAGGCTCACGCAGCGTATCCTCGATGCGCAGCCTTCGGTATTCGTCGGTATCGGCGCGCCGGCGCTCAATCTCGTGCTTGCGCGGCAGCTGCGGCATGCGGGGGTGCCAACGCTGCAGTACGCGGGCCCTGCGGTCTGGAGCTGGCACCGCTGGCGCCTGCGGCGCCTGACTGGCTGCCTGAGTCACGCGCTGGCGCTGTACCCGTTCGAAGCCGAGAGCTACGGGCGGGTCGGGATCGCGTCTACCTACGTCGGCCATCCGCTCGCCGATCGCGTGCCCATCGACGTCGACAAGGCGGCCGCGCGTACCCAGCTTCGCCTGCCGCACGGCAAGCTGATCGTCGCACTGATGCCGGGTGATCGCTGGATCGGCTTGCCCTCGATCGCCGAAGCCTTCGTCAAGGCGGCGCGCCGCTTTCATAACGAGGTGAGGGACGTGCACTTCGTCATGCCGGCTTCCTCACGGCGCAGTCGCGAGCTGCTGGAGTCGACCTGGCGTGTGCACGCGCAGGGCGATCTGCCCTTGACGCTGCTGTTCGGTCATTCGCACGATGCGCTCGCGGCCGCCGATATCGCCCTCGTCGCCAGCGAAACCGCCGCGCTCGAGGCGACGCTGTTCAAGACGCCAATGGTGGTCGCGCGGCGCGCGCCGACGACCCTGCAATGGTGGTTGCGCCGGCTGGCGGTCAAGCCGTATCTGAGCCTGCCGAACCGCCTCGCCGGCGAGTCTCTCGTGCCCGAGCTGGTCCAACAGCAGGTCGCGCCCTGGGCGCTCGCCGCAGCCCTCATCGCGCTCATGCGCGATGCGCAGGCGCGACGCCGCCAGATCGAGCGTTTCCGCGAGATTCATGCGGTGCTGCGCCAGGACAACCCCGTCAAGGCGAGCGAGGCGATCTGCAACATGATCGAACAGGCCGATGGCTGATTGGCGCGTCTGCGGCGTCGACGAGGCGGGCCGTGGGCCAATAGCGGGGCCGGTCGTCGCCGCCGCCGTAATTCTGGATCCGGTGCGGCCCATTGCGGGGCTGACCGATTCGAAGCTGCTCAGCGCGCGCCGACGTGAGACGCTGGCGAATGCCATTCGGCGCGAAGCGCTGGCGTGGTCGGTGGCCGTCGCGAGCGTCGAGGAAATCGACGCACTGAACATCCTGCGTGCCACGTTGCTGGCCATGCGGCGCGCGGTGCAGGCGCTCGACCCGCCCGCGGATGAAGCGTGGATCGACGGCAACCGCTGCCCCGATCTCGAATGCCCGGCGCGGGCCATCGTGGGCGGCGACCGGTCGCAGGCCGCGATTTCGGCCGCCTCGATTCTCGCCAAGACCGCGCGAGACGCTCTCATGCAGACGCTGCATCAGGCTTATCCGCAGTATCGCTTCGATCGCCACAAGGGATACGCGACGCGCGAGCACCTGCAGCTGCTGGCGCGCTTCGGCCCCTGTACCGAGGTGCATCGCCGCTCGGTCGCACCGGTGATGAAACAACTGCAGCAGGGTCTGCTCGGCGAAGCCCCGGACGCGTGACCCCAGTCAGCACGACGGTCCTGCGATCGCGCGACAACCCCCGCGTGCGGCGCTGGCGGCGCTTGATCGCGGAGCGCCAGGCGCGGCGCCGCGCAGGGCGCGCCTGGATCGAGGGCCTGCGCCTGGTCGCGGCCTATCTCGATGCCTATGGCCCGCCAGTCGCGCTGATCGTCAGCAGCGAAATGGCAACACGCCCCGAGATCACGGCGCTCGTCGCACGTGCCGCCATCGAGCCGGTGGTGCTCGCCGCGCCGATCTTTGCGGAACTCGCCGATACCGAGACGCCCCAGGGCGTGGCGGCCGAAATCGAGATCCCGCACGCGCCGGAGCAGACCGCGCAGCCCGCACAATGCCTGTTCCTGGACGGGGTTGGTGACCCCGGCAACCTCGGCACAATCCTGCGCAGCGCCGCCGCGTTCGCGGTTCCGGAAGTCATCCTTGGCGATGGATGCGCCGATCCCTGGTCGCCCAAGGTGCTGCGCGCAGCGATGGGCGCGCACTTCGCACTGCGCCTGCGCCGGACGGCGAGCCTGGCGCAACGCTTTGCCGCTTTTGACGGCGAGCGCATCTGCACCGTGACGCACGGGGGCACGCCACCGCAGGCCCTCGATCTGCGCGCGCGCCATGCCTGGGCGTTCGGCAGCGAGGGTCGTGGTGTGCGCGATGCGGTGGCAGCGGCAGCGACCCAGTGGGCGTGCATTCCGATGTCCGCATCCAGCGAGTCTCTGAATGTCGCCGTGGCGGCATCGATCTGCCTTTATGAAGCGGCACGCCAGCGTGGCGGCGTCCCGGGCAAGCCTTAGTAGACGTGCCGGTCAATGTGCATTTCCCGCAGGATGGTGGTGGCGATCTCCTCGATCGAGCGCTTCGTCGAGTCAATCCAGGGGATCGATTCGTTACGCATCATGCCTTCCGCGGCCTGCACTTCGTGGCGGCAATTCTCGAGTGACGCATAGCGGCTGTTCGGCCGGCGTGCCTGCCGGATCTCGCTCAGGCGCTCGGGGGCAATCGACAGTCCGAAGAGCTTGTTGCGGTGGCGTCGCAGGGCGCGCGGGAATTGGTCGCGATCGAAATCCTCGGGCGTTAAGGGGCAGTTGGCCGCATTGACGCCGAACTGCAGGGCGAGATACAGGCAGGTCGGGGTCTTGCCGCTGCGCGAAACGCCGACCAGGATCACATCCGCCTGATCCAGATTGACATTCGACGCGCCATCGTCGTGCGCCATCGAATAATTCACGGCTTCGATGCGGCGCTGGTACTCCGGCAGGTCGAGCGCGCTGTGCGAGCGGCCGACGGTGTGATTTGAACGAATCCCGAGTCCGTCCTCCAGCGGGCCGATAAAGGTCTCGAAGAAGTCGAAGCAGAGCGCCGGCGCCTGCCACACCACCTCGCGGTGGGCGCGCTCGACGAGTGTGGAGAACACGATCGGCTGCACGCCGGCGCGCTCGGCTTCCGCCGCAATGCGCGCACGGCACTCCTCGGCACGTTCTACGCTGCTGACGAAGGGCAAGGTCACCTGATCGAAGCGCACGCCCTCGAATTGCGTCAGCAGGCTGTGGCCCAGCATTTCTGCCGTGATCCCCGTGCCGTCGGAGACGAAAAACACGGTGCGTCGAAGTTGCATCGAGGCGGCTCCTTGCGGCTGTTGTGCCGCGCACCAACGGGATTGAGCGAGCCGATAAAATAGGGGCTTCCGACCCCTTCAGCAACCGAATAGGACGCAGGCATGTACGCAGCATGGCTCAAGGATCTGCGCATGACCGACCTCGACAAGGTCGGCGGCAAGAACGCCTCGCTTGGCGAAATGATTGGCGGCCTTGCACAGGCGGGGATCCGTGTACCGGGCGGGTTCGCGACCACGGCGGAGGCGTATCGGGCGTTCCTGGCCGATAACGGGCTCGAGAAACGCATTCGGGACCGGCTCGCGAGGCTTGATCCGAGCGATGTCGAGGCCCTCGCAAAATGTGGCGCCGAGATCCGTCGCTGGATCGAGGAGGCTCCGTTTCCAAAAGAAATTGAAAAAACAATTAGACAATATTTTCAAGAGGTTGAAGATGAAAGCTCATCTGATACTTCATTTGCAGTCCGATCCTCGGCGACCGCTGAAGATCTGCCTGACGCTTCCTTCGCGGGCCAGCAGGAAACGTTTCTCAATATCAAGAGCGTCGACAACGTCTTGCACGCCATCCGCCAGGTCTTTGCCTCGCTTTACAACGACCGCGCGATCTCCTACCGCGTCCATCACGGCTTCGAGCACAGCCACGTGGCACTCTCGGCCGCCGTGCAGCAGATGGTGCGCAGCGATCTCGGTTCGAGTGGGGTCATGTTCACCCTGGATACCGAGTCGGGATTCCGGGACGTCGTGTTCATTACCGCCTCCTACGGCCTGGGCGAAATGGTGGTGCAGGGGGCCGTCAACCCGGACGAGTTCTACGTCCACAAGCCCATGCTGACGGCTGGTCGGCCGGCGGTCATCCGCCGCTCGCTCGGCTCCAAGCTGCAGAAGATGGTTTTCGGGGCTGCGGCCGAGGCCGGTCGTTCGACACGTGTCGTGGAGGTCGAGCGGGCAGAAGCAGACCGCTTCTCGCTCAATGATCCGGAGGTCCTAGAACTCGCCCGCTACGCGGTTGCCATCGAGGCCCATTACGGACGCCCGATGGACATCGAATGGGCGCGCGACGGGCTCGATGGCAAGCTTTACGTGCTGCAGGCGCGTCCGGAGACCGTGAAGTCGCGCAAGCGCGAGGCCCAGGAGCGCTACGCCCTGAAGAGCCGCTCGAAGGCGCTGGCGACGGGCCGCGCGATTGGCCACAAAATCGGTGCCGGCACCGTGCGCGTCGTGAAAGACGCATCACAGATGTCCGTCGTCAAAGAGGGCGATGTGCTGGTCACCGACATGACCGATCCCAACTGGGAGCCGGTGATGAAGCGCGCCGCCGCCATCGTCACCAATCGGGGTGGCCGGACCTGCCATGCAGCGATCATCGCGCGCGAACTCGGCATCCCGGCCGTCGTGGGCTGCGGCAACGCGACCGCGACGCTCAGGGACGGCCAGGCCGTCACCGTGTCCTGTGCGGACGGCGATACCGGCACGGTGTACGACGGAACGCTGCCGTTCGAAGTTTCCGCCACCGAGCTCGGCGAAATGCCAAAGCTGCCGGTGAAGATCACCATGAACGTGGGTAACCCGCAGATGGCGTTCGACTTCGCCCAGATCCCGAACGCCGGCGTCGGCCTGGCGCGACTCGAATTCATCATCAACAACGAGATCGGTGTTCATCCGCGCGCCTGTCTCGACTATCCGAGACTGCCGGCGGAGCTCAAGACCAAGGTCGAGGCAGCGGCCCGCGGTTACGCCGATCCCAAAACATTTTTCCGGGAGAAGATGATTGAAGGCGTGGCCACCATCGCCGCGGCCTTCTGGCCCCGGTCGGTGATCGTGCGCCTGTCCGATTTTAAGTCGAACGAGTACCGCAAGCTGATCGGTGGCGCGCGTTACGAGCCGGAAGAGGAAAATCCCATGCTCGGCTTTCGCGGTGCCTCGCGCTATATCGCGGCAAATTTCCGGGATTGCTTCGAGCTCGAATGTGCCGCGATGAAAAAGGTACGTGACGAGCTGGGTTTGACGAACGTCGAACTGATGGTGCCCTTCGTGCGCACCGTCGGCGAGGCCGAAGCGGTTATCCGACTGCTGCAAGACAACGGGCTCAAGCGCGGCGAGAACGGCCTGCGCATTGTCATGATGTGCGAGCTGCCCTCTAACGCCTTGCTCGCGGAGCGCTTTCTCGAACTGTTCGACGGATTCTCCATCGGCTCGAACGACCTGACGCAGCTGACGCTCGGTCTGGACCGCGACTCGGGCCTGGTCGCCGAGACCTTCGACGAACGTGACGAGGCGGTCAAATCCTTGCTCGCGATGGCGATTTCGGCCTGCCGGCGCCAGAAGAAGTACGTCGGGATCTGCGGCCAGGGGCCGTCCGACCATCCCGATCTCGCCCGCTGGCTGATGGATCAGGGCATCGAGAGCCTGTCGCTCAATCCGGATACCGTGGTGTCGACTTGGCTCTCGCTCGCCGAGTAGCGACGGGGCCGGCGATGGCGCAAAGCGAGGCGGTTGCTAGCGCGCTCTCAGCAGCCGCTGCTTCTCGCGTTGCCACTCGCGGTCGCGCTCGCTTGCGCGCTTGTCGTGCTTAAGCTTGCCGCGCGCCAGGGCGAATTCCAGCTTGATTCGCCCTTTGCGAAAGTGCAGATCGAGCGGAACGAGGGTGTAGCCGCGCTGCTCGACCTTGCCGACCAGACGCTGAATCTCCTCAGCGTGCATGAGGAGTTTGCGCGAACGCGTGGGATCGGCGACCACGTGCGTCGAGGCAGTGACCAGCGGGCTCACATGTGCGCCGATGAGCCACAGCTCGCCACTGCGCAGGACGACGTAGGCCTCGTTGATCTGTGCGCGGCCCGCACGGATCGACTTCACCTCCCAGCCCTGCAACGCGAGGCCGGCCTCGTGGCGCTCCTCGATGAAATAGTCGTGGGAGGCCTTGCGGTTCTGGACGATCGACATTGCTTGATCCGGGAAACCCGATCGATTCTAGCAGCGGGCAGGGGAATGCCGTGAAGCGCGTGTCGCGCTCCGCCATCGTCGAACATTCGGCAGAGGCGCTCTATGCGCTGATCGAGGACATCGAGTCCTACCCGGCATTTCTGCCCTGGTGCCGCAGCGCGCGCGTGCAGTCGCGCGCGGACGCATGCACGGTGGCGACGCTCAGCGTGGGATTTCGCGGCATCCGGCAGTCGTTTACGACGGAGAACCGGAACACGCCGGGACGGGCGATCCAGATGCGCCTGGTCGAAGGGCCATTCAAGCACTTCGCGGCGAGCTGGCGGCTCACGCCGCTGGGTGGACATGCCGCGCGCGTCGAATTTTCCATGGCTTACGAATTTTCCAGTCGCGTCCTGGCGAAGGTTCTGGAGCCGCTGTTCGGACAGATCGCCGACACCATGGTCGACGCATTCGTACGCCGCGCGGACGTGTTGTATGGCAGAACTGCAGATTGAAGTCGTTTATGCGCACGCGGAGGCGCAGACGATCATTCGACTGTCGCTGCCATCGGGTGCCACGGCGCAGGACGCCGTAGAACGTTCCGGCATCCTGAGCCAGCTGCCGGGACAGACAAGGCTCATCTACGGGATATTCGGACGCCCGGTGCCGGCGAATCGTCGCCTCAGCGACGGCGACCGGATCGAGCTCTACCGGCCTTTACGGGTGGATCCGCGTGTCGCACGGCGCCTGCGCGCCAAGCCATGGCGCCGCGCGCGTGGCTGATCGGATAACTACTTACACCATTGTGAGATGCTGCTGCGCGCCTGGGCCAGTTCCTGAGCCCGCTGCGCGTCGTTCATGTAGTAACGCTCGCCCTTTTCGTCGACGCGCGAGATGCGCTGACCGCTGGTAAGGGAGCGCTCCTGCTCGCGCGCGAGCTCGCAATTTTGCTGGCGATCGCGCTCGGCCTTGTCCTTATCGGCCTGTTTTGCCGCGGCCTCCTGGGCCTCCTTGACGCGGCGACGGAACTCCATCTCCTGCTCGGCCGGCGTGAGCGGCCGCGAAGGCTTGGCCGCCGCCTTCGCTCCATCCTCGGTGGTCGGGGCACTGGGCCCGGCAGACGGCGGCGGCGCCACCGACGAGAGCGGTACGGCCTTGACCCCCGCGGGCGGTATGTCGCCATACACGGTGCGGCCGCGCGAATCCTTCCACTTGTACTGCTGGGCCTGTGCCCCGGCCGCGCACAGCGTCAGCGCTAGGGCAATAAGGTAGAGCTTCGATCGCTTCATGCCTGCTCCTGCGAATGCGTGCACGCAGCCTGCAAACCGCGCGCCGCCCAACGCTGGGACGGTAGCCATTTTCGTCGCTGGCGTCAACGCACCTGCCGAGACATAGTGCTCGCTCGCGTATAATGCGTTTTTGCGAGAAAGGTCGGTTATGCGCGTGATTCAGAGGGCGCTCACGTTCGACGACGTCCTCCTCCTTCCCGCCCATTCGCGCGTCCTGCCGCGTGAAGTAAGTCTCAAAACCCGCCTCACGCGTGAACTCGAACTGAATATCCCCCTGGTATCCGCTGCGATGGATACCGTCACCGAATCGCGACTTGCCATCGCCATCGCCCAGGAGGGCGGCATCGGCATCGTGCACAAGAACCTGTCGGTGGAAGGCCAGGCGCTCGAGGTCGCCAAGGTCAAGCGTTTCGAATCGGGTGTGCTGCGCGACCCCATGACGATCTCCCCGGAGATGCGGGTACGCGAGGTCATCGAACTGCAGAAGCAATACAAGATCTCGGGCTTTCCCGTCGTCAAGAACGGGAAGGTGGTCGGCATCGCGACCAACCGCGACCTGAGGTTCGAGACCAACCTTGATCAGAAGGTGAAAGCCATCATGACGCCGCAGCCCAAGCTGGTCACGGTGCGCGAAGGCACGAGCCGCGAGGAGGCCATGCAGCTCATGCACAAACACCGCCTGGAGCGGGTGCTGGTGGTGGACGAGGGCTTCGAGCTGCGCGGGCTGATCACGGTCAAGGACATCATGAAGGAGAGTGAATTCCCGAACGCCTGCAAGGACGCGCATGGCAAGCTGCGCGTTGGTGCCGCGGTCGGGGTCGGCGAGGGCACCGAGGAGCGTGTCGCCGCGCTGGTCGAGGCGGGCGCAGACGTTTTGGTGGTGGACACCGCGCACGGGCACGCGCAGGGCGTGCTCGACCGCGTGCAGTGGATCAAGCAGCACTACGCCCAGATGCAGGTTATCGGCGGCAACGTCGGTACCGCCGACGGTGCGCGCGCCCTGGTCGATCATGGCGCCGACGGCGTTAAGGTCGGCATTGGCCCGGGATCGATCTGTACCACGCGGGTCGTCGCCGGCGTCGGCGTGCCGCAAATTACCGCCATCCAGAACGTGGCCGAGGCGCTTGAATCGAGCGGCGTGCCGCTGATTGCGGACGGCGGCATTCGGTTCTCGGGCGACGTGGCCAAGGCCCTCGGCGCCGGGGCGCACGCGGTGATGCTCGGTTCCCTGCTGGCGGGCACCGACGAATCACCGGGCGAGATCGAGCTCTACCAGGGGCGTTCCTACAAGTCCTACCGCGGCATGGGGTCGCTCGGCGCGATGCAGAAAGGTGCCGCGGACCGCTACTTCCAGGACTCGGACATGAACGTCGACAAGCTGGTTCCGGAGGGCGTCGAAGGGCGGGTGCCCTACAAGGGCAGCGTACTGTGGGTCATCCAGCAGCTGACCGGCGGCGTCAGGGCCAGCATGGGCTATACCGGCTGCCAGACCATCGACACGCTGCGTACGCAGGCGCGTTTCGTGGAGATCACGTCAGCCGGCTTCCGCGAATCGCATGTGCATGACGTCCAAATCGTCAATGAAGCGCCGAATTACCGTGCCAGCTGACGGATCCGGCGAGCGTCGATGCATGACCGGATCCTGATCCTCGATTTCGGCTCGCAGGTCACCCAGCTCATTGCGCGGCGGGTGCGCGAGGCCAAGGTCTACTGCGAGATTCATTCGAGCGACGTCTCCGATGCGTTCGTGCGCTCATTCGGCGCTAAGGGGATCATCCTTTCGGGCAGCCACATGGCGGCCTACGAGGAGTCGACCGAGCGGGCGCCAAAGGCGGTGTTCGAGCTGGGCGTGCCGGTGCTCGGCATCTGCTACGGCATGCAGACCATGGCGCAGCAGCTCGGCGGGCGCGTGGAAGCCGGGCTTACGCGCGAGTTCGGCTACGCGGAGGTCCGCGCACGCGGCCATACACGGCTGCTCGACGGCATCGAGGATCTGCGCACACCCGAGGGTCACGGCCTGCTCAAGGTCTGGATGAGCCATGGCGACAAGGTGGTCGATCTGCCGGCGGGCTTCAAGCTGATGGCGTCGACCGACGCCTGCCCGATCGCCGGCATGGCGGACGAGGCGCGCCGCTTCTACGGCGTGCAGTTTCATCCCGAGGTTACGCACACCCCTCAGGGCAAACGCATCCTCGAGCGCTTCGTGCACGAGATCTGCGGCTGCGGCAGCGACTGGAACATGCCGGATTACGTCACCGAGGCTGTGGCCTCGATTCGCGCCGAGGTCGGCGAGGATGAGGTGATCCTGGGGTTGTCGGGGGGCGTCGACTCCTCGGTCGCGGCTGCGCTCATTCACAAGGCCATCGGCGACCAGCTGACCTGCGTGTTCGTCGATCACGGCCTGCTGCGGCTCGGCGAGGCCGAGCAGGTGATGGATACCTTCGCGCAGCACATGCACGTGAAAGTGGTGCACGTCGATGCCAGCGCGGAGTTCTTTGCCGCGCTTGAGGGCGTGGTCGATCCGGAGCAGAAGCGCAAGATCATCGGACGCCATTTCATCGAGGTGTTCCAGCGCGAAGCCGGCAAGGTCAGGAATGCCAAATGGCTTGCGCAGGGAACCATTTATCCCGACGTCATCGAGTCCGCTGGCGCCAAGACCAAGAAGGCGACCGCCATCAAGTCGCACCATAACGTCGGCGGCCTGCCCGAGACCCTGCATCTCAAGCTGCTCGAGCCGCTGCGCGAGCTGTTCAAGGATGAAGTGCGCGCGCTCGGGCTTGCGCTCGGACTGCCGCGCGAGATGGTGTTCCGTCACCCCTTTCCCGGGCCCGGGCTGGGCGTGCGCATCCTGGGCGAGATCAAGCCGGCGTACGTGGCGTTTCTACAGCGCGCCGATGCCATTTTCATCGACGAGCTGCGTACGACAACGGACGCCGAGGGCGTCAGCTGGTACGACCGGACCGCCCAGGCGTTCGCGGTTTTCCTGCCGGTGAAATCGGTCGGCGTGATGGGCGACGGGCGTACCTACGACTACGTGGTGGCGCTGCGCGCCGTGCAGACCACCGATTTCATGACCGCAGACTGGGCGCCGCTGCCGCATGCGCTGCTCGCCCGCGTGTCGAATCGGATCATCAACGAGGTGCGCGGCATCAACCGGGTGACCTACGACATTTCCTCGAAACCGCCGTCGACCATCGAGTGGGAATGAGCGACGACGCGTTCATGCGGCGCGCGCTCGAGCTCGCGCGGCAGGGGCAGGCGGAGGGCGAGGTGCCCGTCGGCGCACTGGTCGTGCTGGAGGGCGAAATCATCGGCGAAGGGTGGAATCGTCCGATCTCGGCGGCGGACCCGACGGCGCACGCCGAAATTCAGGCATTGCGGGCCGCGGCGCAGACTGTGGGCAACTACCGTCTGGCTGGAGCGCAGCTGTACGTCACGCTCGAGCCCTGCGCCATGTGCGTCGGCGCCATGTTTCATGCGCGCATCGCGCGCGTGGTGTACGGTGCGCGCGATGCGAAGACCGGCAGCGCGGGAAGCGTCATCGACCTGTTTGCCGAGACACGCCTCAACCACCATGCCACCGTGATCGGCGGGGTGCTGGCCGAAGAGAGCGGGGCGCTGCTGAGTGCTTTCTTTGCCGCGCGCAGATGAGAATTCAGATTGACCTCCCGACCCAGACCCTCACCCTGGTGGATGACGCGGGCGCGGTGCTGCGCCGCTATGCCGTGTCGACGGCGAAGAACGGTGCGGGCGAGCGCAGCGGTTCGTTCTGCACGCCGCGCGGACGGCACATCATCCGCGCCAAGATCGGTGCCGCCCAGCCCGAGAACGCGGTGTTCGTGCGACGCCGACCGACCGGTGAATTTTGGTCTCCGGCGCTGCACGCGCAGTATCCGGAGCGCGACTGGATGCTGACGCGTATCCTCTGGCTCTCGGGCTGCGAGCCGGGCCGCAACCGCCTCGGCGACGTCGACACCATGCGACGCTACATCTATATCCACGGCTCTCCCGACATCGCGGAGATGGGCAAGCCGGGCTCGATCGGCTGCATTCGCATGCGCAACCGCGATATCGTCGAGCTGTTCGAGCTCGTGCCACCCTTCACCGAGGTGGTGATCTTGGATTGAGGTGGCGAGCGATGACGGGCGGCGGATGAAACGACGGCGCAGCGCCTGCCGTCGGCCAGCCCTGCAATACGCCCTGCGCGGCTGGTCCGTGGTTCCGATCGAGCCGGGCGGTAAGCGGCCAATCGTGCCCTGGCTCGAGCTGCAGCAGCGCCGCGCGAGCCCCGCGGAAATCGAAGACTGGTATGCGCAGCGTCCCGATGCCAACGTCGGCATCGTCACCGGCGCGATTTCCGGTCTGCTGGTGCTCGATGTCGATGCCAGGCGCGGCGGCGCCGAAAGCGTCGAGGCCTGGGCGCGTGAACATGGACCGTTGCCGCCGACCGTCGAGGCGCTCAGCGGCGGGGGCGGCCGGCATCTGTACTTCCGGCATCCCGGCGGGACCACCGTCAACCGGGTAGGCCTCGCCTCGGGTATCGATGTCCGAGCCGACGGCGGCTGCGTAGTGGCGCCGCCCTCGCTGCACGCCAGCGGGCGGCGCTACGCGTGGGCGAAGGGCCGCGCGCCCGAGGAAACGGATCCGGCGTCGCTGCCCGAGTGGCTGCGACGGCTCACCCATCCTGGCACAGGGCACGCGGGGCACCCGCTGGCGCATTGGCGCGAGCGGGTGCGGGCGGGGGTGGACGAAGGCGCTCGCAACAGCACGCTCGCCTCGCTCGCCGGGCATCTGCTCTGGCACGGTGTGGACCCGCAGGTGGTGCTCGAGCTGCTGTTGGCCTGGAACCGCACGCGCTGCCGGCCGCCGCTGCCCGACCAGGAGGTCGCCAGCGTGGTGTCGAGCATCACCAAGCTGCACGAGAGCCGTTGAAATGCGGGTGCAGGCAGCCTCCAACGGTCTTCGCCACATCGACGGCAGCGTCGGCGAGGGCGGGGGGCAGCTGCTGCGGCTCGCGGTTGCCCTGTCGGCCGTAACGCGGCAGGCCGTCCGCGTGGAGAACATCCGTGCCGGGCGTGCGAAACCGGGGCTCGCTGCGCAGCACCTCGCCGCGGTGCGCGCGGTCGCCGCGCTGTGCGGCGCAGCTGCCGAGGGGCTCACGCTACGCTCCCGGAGCCTCGTCTTCAAGCCCGGCCAGCCGCGCGGCGGCGAATACCAGTTCGATGTCGGCACGGCCGGCAGCGTGACCCTCGTGCTGCAGGCCCTGTTGCCGGTGCTGCTCGCCGGGCAAGTCACGGCCCGCGTCCGGGTACGCGGCGGTACGGACGTCGACCGCGCGCCGCCGGTCGACTACCTCGACGCCGTCCTGCTGCCGCTGCTCGCGCGGTTGGGTGCGCGGGTGCGCATGCGTCTCCTGCGGCGCGGCTACTTCCCGCGCGGCGGCGGTGAGATCGAGCTCGGGGTCGCAGCGCACAGTGTGCGTGCCGTCAGCTTTCAGGCCGAGGGGGAAGCCGCAACGATCCGCGGCCTGTCGCACGTCGCCGGCCTTCCCGAGCGCGTCGCCGCGCGCATGACGCAGGCGGCGTACGAGCCGCTGGCCGCGGCGGGCATGTCGGTCGATATCGAGACCCGCGTGCTGACGGCGGACGCCGCCGATGGATCGGGCGGCGCGATCGTCTGCTGGGCGGAGCGTGGCAACAGCATTCTTGGGGCCGCGCGCGTCGCCAAACGCGGCGTCCGAGCCGAGGCGCTCGGTGCGGCCGTCGGCGAGTCCCTCGCGGCCGATCTGGCGGCTGGCGTGGCGCTCGATACGCATGCCGCTGACCAGCTACTCGTGTATCTCGCCCTTGCCGGCGGCGGCCGCTTCACTACGCGTCGGCTGACACCACATGCGCGAACCGCGATGTGGCTGATCGGCCAGTTCCTGCCGATCCAGTTCGACGTGCAGGAGGCGGACGACCGCGTCACGGTGACTGTTCGTCCGAGGGCCACAGGCACATGACGCCGATCCACGAACTGCTGGCGCGCATCCGCTGGGATCCGGCGTTCGGCCGCGGGCGGTTCGAGCTGGTTTACGCAGACAAGCTCGAGCACCGGCTGCTGCGCGTGCCGCTCGAGCGCATTCGCATGGAACCGGGCCAGCACTTCGCTTTCGAGGCTACCGATGACCAGGGCAAGCTGCACCGCGTGCCGCTGCACCGCGTGCGCGAGGTATGGCGTGACGGCGAGCGCATCTGGGCTCGCGCGCCGAGCGCCGCCGCGGACGGGGCATGAAGCCGAGGCTCGAGCAGCGCCTGCGGGCGCATGTCGAAGCCCTCGCCGCGGGAATCGGCGAGCGCAATGCCTGGCGCCCGCAGGCCCTGCACGCCGCGGCCGCGTACATCCGCAACGCCTGGTCGGATCTCGGGTACGAGGTCACCGCGCAGGGCTATGAGGCAGAGGGCACCCGGTGCGAGAACCTGTCCATCGAAATCGCGGGTCGCGTGCCGCATACAGGCATCGTCCTCGCCGGCGCGCATTACGACACCGTCGTCGGCAGCCCGGGGGCCAACGACAACGCCTCGGGCGTTGCCGGGATCCTCGAGCTGGCCCGCCTGCTGCGGGACGTCGAAACCACGGCAACCCTGCGGCTGGTCGCGTTCGTCAACGAGGAGCCGCCGTTCTTCTACTTCGGCCGGATGGGCAGCGGCGTATACGCCGAAGCGGCGCGCGCCCGAGGCGACGACATCCGCATCATGCTCTCGCTCGAAATGCTCGGCTGCTACAGCGACCAGCCAGGCAGTCAGCGCTATCCGCCGTTGCTGCGCTGGTTCTATCCCGACCGTGGCAACTTCATCGGCTTCGTGGCCAACCTGCGCTCTCGGGCAGCGCTGCGGCGGCTGGCGCGCGCCTTCGCAGCCCATTCCGACTTCCCGCTGCAAACACTGGTCAGCCCCTCACTCGTACCCGGCGTCGCATGGAGCGACCAGCTCTCATTCTGGCGCCAGGGCTACGCGGCGGTAATGGTCACCGACACGGCGTTCTACCGTTATCCGCACTACCATCAGACAACGGACACCCCGGAGAAACTCGATTATGCTCGCATGGCGAGCGTGGTCGACGGGCTGGCGAAGGCGCTGGCTGAACTCGCCGGAGCCACTGAACAGGGGAGGAGACACACATGACAAGCCAGGATCTCGCGCAATCGGTCCGCGCTGCGCTCGAAGCCGACGTCCGCGTCAACCTCGTGCGCCATCCACTGCGCATTGACGCCACAGCCGACAGCGCCGTAGTGCTGGAGGGTGAGGTCTCCGACGTCGCCGCCCGCAAGAGTGCGCTGTCGATCGCAGCACGCGTGCCCGGCGTACGCGGCATCGTCGACCGGCTGCGCATCGCGATTGCCACGCCGCGTGGCGACGCCGAAATCCGGGACTCGCTCATCAAGCTGATCGAGCAGGAAAGCGAACTCTCGAACTGTACGTTGCGCGTGCGCCTCGACGGGCGGCTTGAGACGCTGCGCGACGCAGGCGCAGACGGCTCGGGCGAGGTTGAGGCCGCGATCCAATCGGGCGTAATCACGTTCAACGGTCAGGTTCTGAGCCTGACGCACAAGCGCATGCTTGGGGTTTTGGCGTGGTGGACGCCGGGCTGCCGCGACGTCATCAATGGCATCGCTGTTGTGCCGGACGAACAGGATAACGACGACGAGATGATCGATGCGGTGCGGCTCGCCCTGGAAATGGACCCGATGCTGAAGGCGGAGACGATCGCCGTGCAATGCCGCAACGCGGTCGTCACTCTCGAAGGCAAGGTGCGCACCGAGGCGGGCCGCCACCAGGCAGAGCTCGACGCCTGGTACGTGTTCGGCATCGAGCGCGTGGAAAACCGTCTGCGCCTCGAGGACTGAGGCGCCCAGCGTCAACCGCCGAGGAACAGGCGGCCGACGTCCGGATTCGCGAGTAGCGCGTCGCCGGTGTCGGCCATGGCAATCTGGCCAGTCACCAGCACATAACCCAGATCGGCGAATTCCAGGCCGCGCTTGGCGTTCTGCTCGACCATGATGATGGTCTTGCCTTCGCCCTTCTGCAGCTCAGTGAGAATGTCGAAAACCATGTCGATGAAGCGCGGCTCCAGGCCGATCGACGGCTCGTCGACCAGCAGCACCTCGGGCTCCATCACCAGGGCGCGCGAGATCTCGAGCAGGCGTCGTTCACCGCCGGAAAGCACCTTGGCGGGATGCTTGCGGCGCGCGGCGAGGCGGTCGTACTTGGCAAATACCTTCTCCGCGCGCTCCTTCGCGAGCGCAGGCGATTCGAGCAGGTATCCACCCATCCAGAGATTCTCCTCGACCGTCATGTTCGGGAACACCGACTTGTCCTGCAGGATGTAGGCTATTCCCGCCTCGCGCAGCTTCTGGCTCGAGTTCAACCGCGTGATGTCGTTCGCTTGCGCGCCTTCGCCGACGGTGATGCGCCCGCCGAAGATGCGCGTGAAACCGAAAATCGAATGCAACACGGTCGACTTGCCAGCGCCATTGGGGCCGATGAGGCACAGCGACTGGCCGCGCGCCACGGCGAGGTCGAAGTCGTGCAGGATCTCCATCTTGCCGTAGCCTGCCGACAGTCCCGAAATGTGCACGAAGGGCTTGTCGTTCGCGAGCGCCTCGATGCGCGCCGACGTAATGCCTCCGCCGAGCTTCTGCGCCTCGCGGTTGACCTCCTCGACCGAGATGACGGTATCGACCTTGCCGCCGTGGTAGCCAACCGAGCGCGTCGACGACATCAGTGCGCCCCAAGATATGCGTCGATGACGCGCTGGTCGTTCTGGATGCTGGCTGGAGCGCCTTGCGCGAGCAGCTCGCCGTGCGCGAGGCAGTAGACGATGTCCGCCATGTTCATGATCACACGCATGTTGTGTTCGATGACGAACATGGTGATGCCAAACTCGCTGTTGGCGCGTTTCAAACGGTCGATGAGGCCATTGATGAGCGTCGGGTTGATACCTGCCGTCGGCTCGTCGAGCATCAGCACCTCGGGCTCGTTCATCAGCGCCATGGCGAACTCGAGCAGCTTCTGCTGACCGAAGGACAGCGAGCCGGCGAGCAGCCTGCGCTTCGCGTACAGGCCGACGAACTCGAGCAGCCGCTCGGCGCGCTCCTGTGGCTCGCCCGAATGCGTTGCGAACATGTCGGTCCACGATGCGTGACGATGCGGAATCGAGATCAGCATATTCTGCATGCAGTCGAGCTTGCCGTAGATGCGCGTCTGCTGAAAGGTGCGCAGCAGCCCAAGGCGTGCGATTCGCTGCACGTTCAGGTCCGAGATCTCGCGCCCCTTGAAGCGGATCGAGCCCGAATCGATCGGGTGGTAGCCGACGATGGAGTTGAACAGCGTCGTCTTGCCCGAACCGTTGGGGCCAATTAAGCCCGTGATCTTGCCGTTCGGCACCGTGAGCGAGATATCGCGGTTGGCAATCACGCCACCGAACGACTTGGTGACGTTCGACACCTCGATGACCGCCGCGGTGCTCATGCCTCTTCCTGGCTGGAAATGGTGGTGCGGCGGTCGACCACCAGCCCGAAGCGCTCCGGCCACTTCTCGCGCATCCAGCCCACGATGCCCTGCTGGAAGAAGACCACGTTCACGATGATGAGTGCACCAAGCGCGATCCACTGCCAGCCGAGCAGGTAAGTCCAAGTGACTTCCTTAATGAGGTGAAACAGGACCGCGCCGATCACGGGCCCCCACAACGTCCCTTTGCCGCCGAGCAGCACCATCAGCACCATGAAAACCCCAAAGGTCACCGTCGGGAAGGCGACCTCGAGCGGCTCGATAAATCCGGTCATGTTGCCGAACACCGCACCGACGATCGCAAGGAAGAACCCGGAGATCGCCCAGGCGACGGTCTTGTAGCGAGTGGTGTGGATGCCCATCGCCTCGGCTTTCTCCTCGTCGTCGCGAATCGCGTTGACCGCAAGTCCGAAGCTGGTGCCGTACAGCCAGCGCAGGAACGCGAACGTGGCGATCGACGCCACGAAGCACAGAAAGTAGTAGAGCAGCGCCCGGTCGTTGGGGTCTCCCGGATAGACGGGGAGCGAGATGCCGCTGCCGCCCCCCACGTAGCTCCATGTGCCGATCAGCTCGGCCGAGGCGAGCGCCACGCCGAGCGTACCGATGGCGAAATACGGGCCGCGCAGGCCGAAGACGATGCGGCCGAAGAAGATCGCGAGCACTACGCAGCCGAGGGCGGCCAGAACGATGCCCAGGGCGAGGCCGGTAAAGTACTGCTGAAGCGTAAAATCGACTTTGATCGCGCCGTAGGCAGCCGTGTACTGGCCGATGTCGTAGTACAGGCCGATCTGCGTGAGCGCACAGATGTACATGCCGGCGCCGAAAAAGAAGATATTGCCGAGCGAGTTGTAGCCCATCTGCCCGCCGACAATGTCCCAGGTCAGCGCGAACAGGATCATGATCCACAGCACCGCAAGCTGGAACGTGTACTCGGGGAACGCAAACGGCGCGACGATCCCGGCGGCGAGGATGCCGCCGTAGAGCAGCCCAAGCTTGGCTGCCCGGCTCATGCCACAGCCCGACGATGGCGCGCCTGCTGGATCTGGCGCACCACCAATACCACCACCAGCAGACCGACGACCGTGGCCTGCTGGAACTGCGCGCCGAGCAGGAAGCCTGAGTACTGCTCGGCGAAGCCGAGACCGAAGCCCGCCAGAATCACGCCGAAGAGATTGCCGAAGCCGGCCGCCGTGACGATGACGAAGGCGCGAATCGAGTGGGTGATGCCGAAAAACGGCTGGATCGTCCAGATCATCGAAATCAGCACGCCTGCGGCGCCGCAGATCGCCGCATTCAGCGCGTAGGTAAACTGGTAGACGCGGTCGGTATCGATGCCCATCACGCGCGCGGCGCGCGCGTCCTGGGCAGTGGCGCGGATCGCCTGGCCCATGCGACTGCGTTTCATGAACACAATGACAATCGCAGCAAGAATGGCCGCAAGGCCCAGGGATATCAGCTTGATTTCGGCGATCGTCACCAATCCGCCAAACAGCTGACGCGACTCGAACCCGGAGTCGGCGGTCACCACTTCGGGCCCGAAGATCAGGTTCATGCTCTGTGCCATGACGATCGCCAGCCCGAAGGTCGCGAGCAGCGACGTGAAAAGATCACGCTCAATGACCCGGCAGATGATCAGCCGGTAGACCACCCAGCCGTAGACGAACAATACGACGATCGCCAGCGGCAGGCCGAAGATCGGGTGAACGCCGTTGTTCGCCAGCGTCACGGCGAGGAAACCTCCGAGGATCACCATGTCGCCCTGGCAGAGGTTCTTGACGTTCATTACGCCCCAGACCATCGCCAGCCCGTAGGCCGCAAGCGCGAACGTCGCCCCTATGCACAGCCCGTCGATCAGCAACTGCACGTTGAGGACGGGTGCTTGTATGAGCAAGCTCAGGTTGTCCATGCGGTCCCCTTCGGATGAGCGAGTCCCTGCCGCGGCGGCGCGCGGCAGGGCTCGTCACAAGCTTATGGCGCAATACCCTACTTGAGCGGGTAGACCAGCGGCACCGCCGCCCAGCGGGTCGGTGCCACCACCTTCAGCTCGCCGCCCTGGATCTGGCGCAGCACCATCGGCTTGGCGACATTGTTGCCCGCCTTGGAGAACTTGATGTTGCCGTAAAAGGTCTCCATCTCGGTCGCGGCGATCGCGTCGCGCAGCTTCTCGGTGTCGAACGAGTTGGCCCGCTCGAAGGCATCCTTCCACACCAGCACGGCCGCCGAGGCTTGCGCGAGCTGATAGGGAACAACCTTGTACTGCGAGTAGGTCGCCTTGACGTGCTTGTCGAAATCGGCCGCGCTGCCAAAGTAGTTGTCTTTGTAGCTCAGGGTCTCGTCCCATTGCGTCGGGCAGAGGTAACCTTCGACCGATTTGCCGAACTGCGAGATCAGCTTGCCGGACTCGCAGTGCGTGATGCCGACCATGGGCGCCTTGACCTGCATCTCCTTCATCTGGCGCGCGGCAGTGGCCGCGCCCTTTTCGTGGCCGGAGATCAGGATCAGGTCGGGCTTGAGCGCCTTTATCTTGGTCAGCGTCGGCGAGATGTCGTTCAGGTCGCGCGGCATCTTGTCGTCGATGACGATTTTCATGCCATGGCGCTTAATGTCCTCCACGCAGCCCGCCCGTACGTCCAGAGAGAACGGGTCGTTCTCGAAGACCATCGCCACCTTCACGTCCTTCGGGTTCTTGCCCGCCTTCTTCGCCACCTCGGCTTTCAGGTCGATCGCGCTGCCCAAGTACTGTTCGGAGGTGGAGAGCACGGCGAACATGTACCGGTAGCCCTGCGTAAAGAGCGAGCGCGAGGCGCCCTCGGCCTCGACCATCGGGATCTTGTATTTCTCGGTCACCGGGGCGATGGCCTTCGTCAGACCCGAGCTGTAGGGGCCGAGCATGAACTTGACACCATCCTGCTGAATCAGGCGCTCGGCGAGCTGCGCGCCGCGTGCGGGCGTCGACTCGTCGTCGTAATAGACGACCTTCATCTTGTAGGACTTGCCACCGACTTTGACACCGCCCATCTCGTTGATGCGCTTGACGGCGATGTCGTAGCCGTTCTTGGCGTTGACGCCGTTGGACGAGTACTTGCCGGTGAGCGAGATCGCCGCGCCAAGGATGATCTCATCGCCTTCGACTTTGGCGACCGCCGACGACGCGAAGGCGAGCGCGACCGCCGTTGCTGCGGCGCAGCTGATGCGCTTGAAATAGAACGCTTGTTTCATTACCTGTCCTCCTCCAAGTAGGTATCGCGGTCATGGGATCGCGAGGGCGAAACATTAGCACAGGGCGGCGGCGTGGGAAACTGCATCCGCTGCTCGTGGACGGCTCATGCATGAGCCACTCGGCGCGGCGTGCTTATGCCGTGCGCCAGCGAAAGACCCGCACTGCAAGGATTGCCAGCATGGGCAGAGTGAACCCGATGAGCGCGGCCGCCATGAGCAGCCAACCGAGCTCGCCGTAGTCCTCGGCAACCACGACCGCCTGCGTGACCGGGTCGCGCACTTCGCGCGTTACGCTGAACAGCCGATTGAGGTATTTCGTCCCCAGCTGCGACGCCGAGAGCGCGAGGTTGGTGAACGACGCCATCACCGCGAAGAACGTCGCCTTCAGGTTCGCCGGCGCGGAATTGGCGATCCAGGCGAGCATCGGGATCATCGCGATCTGTCCGAGCGGGGACTCGAGCGCCGTGTCGATGAGTGCGATGGTACGTGCGTCGACGAGACCCCCGGTCAGGCTGGCCGTCCACTGATGCAGCCCGTAGTACATGCCGATGATCGGCAGCGCAAGCAGGGTGCCCGCCACGGTGAGAAAACCGACGACGTAGGAGATCGACCGCTCCGCCATGAAGCGCCGGAAGATGAACATGCCGGCCAGCGTGAGCACGCTCGCGATCAGCGAGAGCTTGGCGAGGAACGACTGATCGAAGCCGAGCGAGTCGATCATCCACCATGTCGAGCCGGCACCCGGTCCCGGCACGGCGCGGAACACGAAAATCACGACGGCCGTGCCGAGCAGGGTTTGGCGACCTTCGGGACCCAGCGTTTGCAGCAGCCGCCACATGAGAAACAGCACCACGGCCATCGAGCCGACGAACACCAACTCTTGGCCGTAGCGCAGATCGGCCAGACCGACCGACAGCGTGATTACTACGAACAGCAGGCTGCCGATGAGAATCCACCAGTTGGGTTGCGTCTCGCCGCTGCGCACCGCGAGCATCTCGTCGATCTGCGCGCGTTCGAACCCCGCCGCCGCCAGCCGCTGACGCTGGCGCCAGTGCAGCACCGCCGCGAGCATCGTGCCGAATACCGAGCACAGCGGGATGCCCAGGGCGAGCAGATAGACCAGTGCATAGGTATCGGCCTTGTCCTGCGTCGACATGGCTTGCACGTCGCGAAACAGCCAGACGTTAGCCAGCGCAACCAGCACCGAGCCACCGATGATCGCGACCCGGCCGAGCGTCTGCATGGTGGTGTGCATCAGCTTGCGCGTCTCCGCGGGGAAGGGTTGTCCGCGCGCGTCGACCCGCGGCACGGCCTCCACCGTCATGGCATCGGCGACCACGTCCTGCACGACGTAGCCGACCGGCGCAAGCAGGGTCGCGATGACGAACCAGTGCCCCGCAGGCAGCAGCGTGCGCATCTCCGCGGTATGCGCGATCAGCGCGTACATGATGAGGAGGCTGAGGGCGATGAGGCCCGCGCCGAGGTAGACGAGGAGGTTCTTCCAGCGCCAGACCAAGTCGACCAGGTGACCGACCGGCATCTTGAGCGCCCAGGGGATGCCCGCCCAGAAGCCGAGCGCGGCGAGAAACTCCGCCGACAGGCCAAGATACTCCTTGATGAAAAACGTGCCGACGATTCCGGTGAGGCCGGAGATTCCGGCGGCCACATAGACCATCAGCGGCGGCAGGTAGTCGAGGCGCAGCTCGCGCCCGAGTTCGAGCACGTTGCGGTCGATCCAACGCAGCAGCGCCTGCGCCATGCGGGAGCCGCCGTCCGCGCTAGCGCAGCAGGGCCGCGATGCGGCCGGAATCGGGGCGCTCGATCACACCACGCTCGCAGATGACGGCGCTCACCAGCGCGGCCGGCGTGACGTCGAAGGCCGGGTTGCGCACCGCCACGCCGCGTGGCGCCCAGCGCAACCCGCGGAATCCCGTCACCTCGTCGGCTGCCCGCTCTTCGATCGGGATTGCCGCGCCCTCGGTGAGCGTCAGGTCGAAGGTCGAGCACGGCGCGGCGACATAGAAGGGCAGGCCGTGACGCGCCGCGAGCACCGCGAGCGTATAGGTTCCAATCTTGTTCGCCACGTCGCCATTCGCGGCGATGCGGTCCGCCCCGACGATCACGAGATCCACCTCGCCGCGGCTCATGAGGTGGCCGGCCGCGGCGTCGGCTGCGAGCGTGACCGGGATTCCCTCCGCGAGCATCTCCCAGGCCGTCAGGCGCGCGCCCTGCAGATAGGGGCGTGTTTCGTTGGCGATCACCGAAACGCGTTTGCCCGCGGCATGCGCCGAACGCACCATACCCAGCGCCGTGCCATGCCCCGCCGTTGCCAAGGCACCCGCATTGCAGTGCGTCATGATGCGCGCACCGTCCGGGATGAGCGCCGCCCCATGCGCGCCGATCGCCCGGTTGGCGGCGATATCCTCCGCCTCGATCGCCAGTGCCTCCGCCTCAGCCGCGTCCGCGCCGCGCACCGCACGCAGGCGTGCAAGAGCCCAGAACAGATTCACCGCCGTCGGGCGGCTCGCGGCGAGCACGGCGGCCGCTCGCTCGAGATCACCGCCGGCGCGCGTCTCCAGCGCCAGGCCGAAGGCGGCCGCACAGCCGATGGCCGGCGCGCCGCGCACCACCATGTCTCGGATCGCCGCCGCGACGTCCGCCGCGCTTCGGCAGATCACGTAGTGCACCTCGTCGGGCAGTTGCCGCTGGTCGAGCAGCTCGAGGCTGTCGCCTGTCCAGCGCATCGTGCGGACGGGGTTTTCCTGCGTGCCGCTCGCCGGCATCAAACGACGCGTACGTTGCCGCCGTCGACCGGCACCTGCGCCGCGGTCGTCTTGGCGAACAGCGCGCCGCACATTTCCGCCGCGAGCTCGGCGACGTCCTGCGAGGTGACTTCGGTGGCGAGCAGATTCTTGCGCCGGTATTCGTCTACGCTCAGGCCATAGGCCTTGGCGCGTGAGGCGAGCAGCGCCTTGGTCCACAGGCCGGTATCGTAGACCGCATCCGGGTGCAGCGAGTTGATGCGAATGCCATCCTTGGCCCACTCGAGCGCCGTGACGCGCGCCAGCTGGTTGAGGGCTGCCTTGGAAGCGGAGTAGGCCGCCGCGCCAGGACCGGGCGCCGGCACGTTCTTCGATCCGATCACGACCACGCGTCCGTTACGCGGCGCGCGCTTGAGCAACGGGTGGCAGAGCTGCAGCAGGCACAGGTTGGACTCGACGTTCACCGCCATGGCGCTGTGCCAGGCCTCTGGCGTCACCTCGGTGACCGGCTGCGTCGCTGGAAACACTCCAGCGTTGAGCACCAGCATATCGAGTCCGCCGAAGCGCTCGACGCCGGCGTCGAGCGCACGCAGCACGGCATCGGTGTCGGTCACGTCACACTGCAGCTCAAGCAGCGCGGGGCGCTCGGCCGTGTCCACGCGCACTTTGCTGCGGTCGAGTGCGATCACGGCCGCACCCCGGCGCAGCAAGGCCTCGACGCAGGCCTTGCCGATGCCTGACGCGGCACCCGTGACGAGCGCAACCTCGCCCGCGAACGCCGGCGGCACGCCGGCCCTGCGCAGCTTGGCCTGCTCGAGGTCCCAGTACTCGATCTCGAACAGATCGCGCTCGCTGACGGCCTGCCATCCACCGAGCGCTTCCGCCCGCAGAATGACGTCGATCGTGTGGTCGTAGAGGTCCCTCACGATCGCGGCATCCTTCGCGCTGCGTCCGATGGCGACGAAGCCGATGGCGGCATCGAGCAGCATGCGTGGCGCAACATCGAGCATGGTCTTGGGTTCCTTGGCCTGCGGCGCATGACGCCCGAAGTACGCGGCGTAGCGTTCGCCGTAGTCGGCCACGTCCGTGCCCAGCATCGGCACTGGCTTGGTGCGGATGACATGGTCCGGGGTCGCCGGGCCCTGCTGGGACAGACGCGAAAGTTCCGGATGTTGCGCGAAGGCCAGGAACTTGGCGCTGGCGTCGCGTCTCAGAAGCATCGGCACCCCTACGGCCCGCGAGACGTCGCGTCGCAGCTCCGCAAGCTGCTCGCGCGACACATTTGCGGGGCGCGGCGCGGGCCAATGCAGCGCCCAGGCGTCGTGCCGCGCGAGATAGTCCTCGGCCAGCGAGACGAGCTCGACCATGCGTTCGTAGGATTCGCGCGCGGTCGTGCCGAAGGAAAACATGCCGTGAGACATGAGCACCATGCCGATTGTCTGCGGACCTGCCTGTTCCCGCAGCGCACGCGCGCAGTAAGCGGCCAGATCGAAACCCGGCATGACGTAGGGGATCACCACCACGCGCTCGCCGTAGATCTCCCGGATGCGGTCTTCGCCGCGCGGCGCATTGCCGATCGAAAGCACGGCATCGGCGTGCGTGTGGTCGACGTAGGCCTGCGGCAGGACGGCGTGCAGCAGCGTCTCCACCGAAGGGGCGGGCGCGCCCGCGCGCAGCGTATGGGTGTTCAGCTCGTTAACCATCTGCGGGTCGCTCAACGCGGGCAGGCCCGCAAGCCGTCGCAGGTAAGCCAGATCCAACGGCGTAAATCCGGCCGCCTCGATCGATTCGAGGTCCCAGCCGCTGCCTTTGACGTACAGCACGTCCCGCTCTTCGCCGAAGAGATCGTGCTCACGCAGCTTGACCGAGGTGTTGCCGCCGCCGTGCAACACCAAGGATTTATCGCGTCCCAGCAGACGCGAGCTATACACGCGCGGCCCAAGCGGCGCCGCAAACCGCGCCGCTTCGCTGTCGTCCCACTGGCTCTTCATTGCTTGCGCGCGCTCGCCATCCCGAAATTCTATACTTCACAGATGTTTCGCATCGAGCTTTGCCCCTGGGAATCGGCGCGCGAGCATGCCACGCGCATCCGCTTCGCCGTGTTCGTCGAGGAGCAGCAGGTGCCCGAGGAGATCGAGCTCGATGCGGACGACGCCACCAGCCTGCATGCACTCGCCCGCGACGCCGATGACGGGGTGGTGGGCACCGGTCGCCTGTTGCCCGCCGAGGCGGCGGGCGATCGGCGCGTCAGCCATATCGGCCGCATGGCGGTGCTGGCGCCTTGGCGCGGGCGCGGCGTCGGCAGCGCGATCCTGCGTGCACTGGTGGGAGCGGCACGCAGCCGAGGCGACACGGACATCGTGCTCGCCGCGCAGCGGCATGCCATCGGCTTCTACCGCGCGCACCGCTTCGCGGCGGAAGGTGAAGAGTTCCTCGAAGCCGGCATCGTGCACCGCCTGATGCGTCTGCCGCTGCGCGCCTAGGCGCTGCGCTCGAACGCGTAGTAAAAGGTGTCGCGTTCCGCACCATCCGGGTCGTAACTGCGCTCGGCAAACTGGGTGTGGCCGTCGGCCTCGACCAGCACGGCGCTCGAGCAGCGCGTGCCGTACACGGGGGCGACGATACGGATTGGCGCGAGCATGCGCTCGCGCTCCAGTCCGACGCCGGTATCCGGCAGTTCATCGTCGGCGTAGACGTGGGTATCGTCGAGCAACGCGAGCAGGCTGGCGAGGCTGGGCCCTGTCCGCAGGACGCGCTCAAGCGCGTTCTTGCCCGCCGTCACCTTGGGCCAGGGCGTGTCGAGCAGGTCGTTCGCCACACCGTACACGCCGGGCTCGAGGCGGCGCGCGCCGTTGCCGCGATTGGACGTCCACCAGAGCGCATCCTGATCGGCGACCAGCAGATTGAAGCCGTGGTACGCGCGGCCTTCGCGGGACAGCGCCGCGGCGTACTCCTCCGGCGTCGCCTCCCCGCGCAGGAAATCGCTCGCCAGCCGACCGCGCGACGGGGCATGTGCCGGCGGCGCGGCGCGGCCGTCGCGCACATTGGTCACTGCCGCGATGCGGCCGGCGCGGGTCACGCCCAGCCAGGTTCCCATCGATTCCAGATCGCGGCCGCCGAGCAGGTCGCGCCGGTCCTCCCAGAACGCGGCGGCCGCGCTCCGGCGGGCGTGAAATTCGTCGCGGTTCGCAGCGAGCACGAGCCGATAGCGCGGATGCACACGCCAGGCGAAGAGGATCAGGCACATGGGTCATTCGGCATCGACGAAGATCTCGTCATGCCGAGCGCTGCCGTCGGCCAGAAAACGGGCGAAGCCGCTGCGCTCGCACTCGCGCCGCAGAAACGACGCCAGCGCATCGACGTTTTCGACTTCGGCGTAGACCTCAAGGTAGGTGTCCGGGTCGTCCTTGCGATGCATCCAGCGGCCCTGCACGCCGTACGCCCGCGCCGCGGCCGCGAGCAGCGCATCGATGGCCGCGCGCAAAGCGTCGCGCCGTTGCGGATTGATGCGGTAGTAGGTGTAAAGGCTGGCTCGCGTCACGCCGCGTAGGGCAGGGGTAACCACTCGAGCGCCTCGCCACCGGGCGCGGCGCGAACCGCGGCACGCGTTTCGCCGGTTGCGGCGGGAACCACCGCCAGCAACTCGCAGCCGCCGTGCTCCGCCGCGGCAACGGCGACCACCGTGCCGCAGGCCTGGCCGGGCTGGTCGTCGCAGTACAGATCCTGTCCGGCCGCGGGCGCAGCGGTGCCGGCGAAGCGCGCGCGCCGCATGCAGCGCTTCACCTGACCGCGAAACTGGGCGCGTGCCACCACCTCCTGTCCGGGATAACAGCCCTTCTTGAAATCCAGGCCGGCAACCGCTTCGAAGTTGATCATCTGCGGGACGAACAGCTCCTGCGTCGCTGCGACGACCTGCGGCACGCCCGCGCGGATGTCCTCCAACCGCCAGCGCGTTTCGCTTTCCGTTCGTAGATCGAACCGTTGCGTCAATGCCGTCGCTTCCTCCGCAGGCGCCAGGATACGCAGCCGATCGCCCTCGACCCGGATCAAGATGCCGCCGTCGTTGTGTGCGATGGCATGCAGTTCTCCGGGCAGCGCGCCGCGCCGCCCGGGGAGCGCGTCTGCGCCGAACACCCCAAATTGCACCCAGCGCGCGCTTTCGTCTGCAATGACCACCTTCGCGCGCAGCACGAACATCTTCAGCCGCTTGCTCACCGAGGCGATGAGCTCAGCGGGCAGCAGCAGGAGAAAATCGTCGCCTTGCGGCACCACCAGCAGCGTGGCCAGCAGGCGCCCCTTCGCCGAGCACCAACCGGCGCGCCGCGCCCGATCCGCCGACAGATGCTCGATATCGTTGGTCAGCTGGCCATGCAGGAAGGCGCGCGCATCCGCACCCGCCACCCGAATGACGCCGTCCTGCGTCAGTCGTGCGATCGCGACGTCTTGCGCGGCTTCGTCTTGAGCGTTCATCGTAGAATGAAATTTTAGCGTCGTTCAGGCCACAAACGCTTCCGCGCCTTGCTGTCTTTTCTGCTTCGCAGCTTCATACTCGTCGTCCTGGCCGCCGCCGGCCTGTGGCTATATGTCGCGTGGTATGTCTCGACGCCGCTGCCGACGAAAACCCTTCCGGTCGAGGTGGAAATCCCGAAGGGCACGCGGTTTCGCGATGCCGTCACGCTCATCGAGCAGGCCGGTATCGACACCGGTGGCGCACGCTTCGAGGTCCTCGCGCGGGCCCTCGGACGCGCCCAATCGATTAAGGCGGGCAGCTACGAATTCGCCCGGCCCCTGACGCCGCTCGAGCTGCTCGACAAGCTGACCCGCGGCGACGTGCGCCAGGCGGAAATCCGTTTTGTGGAGGGCTGGACGCTGCGTCAGCTGCGGCAGACGCTCGACGCGAGCGAGCACCTGCGCCACGACTCCACCAATATGGACGAAGCGGCCCTGCGTGGCGCGATCGGGGCGAGCGAGCCGCATCTGGAAGGCCTGCTGTTTCCGGACACCTATCTGTTCGCCAAGGGGTCCAGCGATATCGCGGTACTGCGGCGCGCCTACCGGGCGATGCAGCGCCATCTGAACGCGGAATGGCAGTCGCGCGATCCCAATACGCCGTACGAGAGCCCCTACGAGGCGCTCATCATGGCATCGATCATCGAGAAGGAGACCGGGCAGGCCGTCGAGCGCGATCTCATTGGCGGGGCACTGGTCAACCGGCTGCGCATCGGCATGCGGCTGCAGACGGACCCCACGGTGATCTACGGACTCGGTGAATCGTTCGACGGAAACCTGAAGAAGGCCCATCTGCTCACCGACGGGCCCTACAACACCTACACGCGCGCCGGACTGCCGCCGACGCCGATCGCCATTCCGGGGCTCGCCTCACTGCGCGCCGCCCTGCAGCCCGCCAAGACCGATGCCCTTTACTACGTTGCGCGGGGAGACGGCAGCAGCCAGTTCTCCCGCACGCTGGAGGAGCACAATCGCGCGGTGAACAAATATCAGCGGCTGCCGGCGCGGCAAAAATCCTCGCGATGAGCCGGCGCGGAAAGTTCATCACGCTCGAGGGCGTGGACGGGTCGGGCAAATCGACCCACCTGGCTTTCGTCGAGGACCGGCTGCGCGACCGCGGCTACGACGTGCTGCGTACCCGTGAGCCGGGTGGCACGCCTCTGGCCGAAGCGCTGCGCGAGCTGGTGCTTCACACGGCGATGGACGGCCTGTGCGAGGTCCTCCTCATGTTCGCGGCCCGCGCGGACCACGTGCGGCAGGTGATCCGGCCCGCCGTGGAAGCGGGCCGCTGGGTGGTGTGCGACCGGTTCACCGACGCCACGCTCGCCTATCAAGGCGGTGGAAAAGGGATCTCCGTACAGCTGATCCGCGATCTCGCGGACGCCGCCCACCCGGGACTCTGGCCGGATCTCACTTTGGTGTTCGACTGTCCCTACGAGGTCGCGAGGGCGCGGTTGGCGGGCACCGGGCGCGCCCTGGACCGCTTCGAACGCGAGGACCGGGCATTCTTCGAACGTGTGCGACAGTCCTACCTTGACGCGGCGCAGCGGGATCCCGGACGGGTGCGCCTGATCGACGCATCGCAATCCCTCCAAAATGTTAAGACGCAGATTGAGAAATATCTTTTTATACGTTGAATATTAATGTTTAAATGGAACGACAGTATATGGGAATCATTGCGCAGCCGGATAGACCGGCTGCCGCATGCCGTCCTCATTCAGGGTGCCGAAGGCGTAGGCAAGCTGGCGCTCGCCGAGCGCCTCGCAGCGCGCTTGCTCTGCGAGGCGCCGAGCGCGGACTCGGAGCCCTGCGGCCGATGCGACGGTTGCCGCTGGGTGGCTGCCGGCAGTCACCCGGATTTGAGGCGAGTCGAACCGGATGCGCTCTCCGGCGCGGGCGTTCCAGTCGAGGACACCGCGGGCGAGTCGCGCGCCTCGCGTCGGGCCAAGCCCAGTAGCGAGATCAGGGTCGACCAGATCCGCGAACTCGCAGATTTTCTCTACCTCGGGTCGCACCGTGGCTCGCGCCGGGTGGCTATCGTCCACCCAGCCGAAAGCATGAACGCGCACGCCGCGAACGCGCTCCTCAAAGGTCTCGAGGAGCCACCCGCCGGGGCCATGTTTGTGCTGGTTACGCACCATCCCGCGCGCCTGCTGCCGACGATCCGCAGCCGCTGCGTCGTGATCCCCGTCCCGCAGCCGGAAGAGCCAGTGGCGCTCGCCTGGCTGGAGGCGACGATCGCGGCGCGTGGGCAGGCGAGGCGTTGGCTGGCCTTTGCCGGCGGCTCGCCGCGCTTGGCGCAGACATACGCGGATGAAGAGCGGGGCGCCAGAGTGGCGCCCCTTCTCGAAGCGATCGCGAGTGGGACGGCGGCGGAGTTGCCCGAGGCAACCGATCGGGAATCGCTGGAATCCCTTGCCGAGGTGCTGCAGAAACATGCCATCGACCAGCTGGCCATGGCACTCGCGGGGCGCAGCGTCTATGGCACCGTGAGCCCGGCCGCGGTTCGCCGAGGTGCGTCGGCGCACGCATGGGCTGTTTTTGCGCGCCGTATGGGCAGAGCCCGCGGGCTGGCGCGGCACCCGGTGAACCCTCGATTGTTCTCGGCAGAATTAATATATGAAATTAATAACTTGTTATAACACAGTTAGTTATTAGTTATTTATAAAATAATATTTAGATTATTATTGCAATACGCTGATTGAAAAAAACAATACTATTTTATAGTTAATTTGAAATATGAAGTTACTTTATTATCTCTCTGTATGTACTGGACTATTGTTTTCTGCATCAGTTTTCCCGGAAACCTCCTACGAGAAGATGCTCAAGGCGGTTGAGGAAGGCGATTTCCGGGAGGTCAAACTCCTGCTCGACCGGGGTATGGACCCGAGCACCACGGACCCAAAGGGATTCTCGATACTGATGATTGCGGCCCGGAAGGGCGAGGCCGAGATCGTCTCTCTCCTGGTCGATCGACGGGCGAACGTCGGCCAGCGCAGCCCCGCAGGGGATACCGCGCTCCTCATGGCGAGCCTAAACGGCGACCTGAGGATCATCCGCAAGCTACTGAGCGCGGGCGCGGAGCTCAACCCCAAGGAGGGCTGGGCGCCGTTGCATTACGCTGCCTTCGAGGGCCGTACGGACGCGGTGCGGCTGTTCCTCGACGTCGGTGCGAATAAGGACGCCGTGGCGCCCAACGGATATACGCCATTGATGCTGGCGGCACGCAACGGTCAGCTCGAGGCCGCCAAGGCGATCCTCTATGTGGATCCTGACGTCAATTACCGCACGCCCGAGGGCGACACGGCGCTGCGCATCGCGCGCAAGCGCGACATGAAGGAGCTGGCCGAGCTGTTGGTGCGGGCGGGGGGCGTGCAGTAGTGACTGTTGATTCAGGGTCGATTTCTATATGTGGATTGATTTAACATAATACACATTGTAGAAATTAGACTTCTCAGTTCCAGTGACCCTCGGGCGGGACCGGCAAGCGGATCACGGGGATGCCTTCCTCGATCAGCGCCTCATGCTCCTCGTCGCTCGCCTGGCCGCGGATGGCGCGCTTTGGCGCCTCATTGTTGTGGATGCGCCGGGCTTCCGCCGGGAATTCCTTTCCGACGTCCTCGCTCTTGGTGAGCAGCGTATCCAGCATGCGCGAATACAGCATCTGCGCGATGGCGAGCGGGTCGCGTCCCTCGACGGCCTCCGGCGGCACGGTCGGCGCCGTATCGGCGGGCGCCGGCATCACCGCGCCCATGTTGAGGCGCGCGGCCGAGGGCACCCGCACGACATCCCTGGCTCCGCAACTCGGGCACTCGAGCAGCCCGCGCTCGCGCTGCGTTGCGAAGTCCTCGGCCGAAGCGAACCAGCCCTCGAACCGATGACCGCCGCTGCACTGGAGGTCGTACACGATCATGGTGCTCATTCTACGCGATCGTTTCGCGGCAGATCGGGGCCTTTTGAGGTATGAATAGGCCCTGCCGCGGAGCGCGCCCATGCTAACCGATCGCATCGAACCGAAGTGGATCGACCTGTTCGCCGATGTCTTCGCACGCTGCAAGGTCGGCGCCGGTGATATGTGCGCGGTGCTGTCGGAGTCGCAGTCGCGCGCCCTAAACGTTCAGCTTGCCGAACTGGCGCTCGCTCGCCTCGGCGCCAAGCCCTTTCACATCATCGTGCCGACGCCCCGTCAGAGCGCGCCGGTGCCGATCCGTTCCACCGGCGCCTCGGTGGTGCTCAGCGGCATGGGCCCCGCGCTGCAGGCGCTGGCCGCGAGCGTGTTCGTCGCCGACTGCACGGTCGAAGGGCTGATGCACGCACCGGAGCTGCCGCAGATTCTGCGAGGCGGTGCCCGGGTGCTCTACATCTCCAACGAGCACCCGGAAGCGCTCGAACGCCTGGCTCCCTCCCCCGCCGACGAAGAGCGGGTGAGGGGCGCGATGCGCTTGCTGCGCGGCGCCAAGCGCATGAGGGTGCGCTCGCCGGCCGGCACCGATCTCGACATCCGCGTCGAGGGCGCGCGTGTCGGCGGCGTCTGGGGCTACACCGAAAAGCCGGGAACGCTTTCGCACTGGCCCGGCGGGCTCTGCCTATGCTTTCCGCCGGCCGGAAGCGTCGACGGCACGCTGGTCCTTGCGCCCGGCGATCTCAACTTGACCTTCAAGCGCTACGTCGAAGCGCCGGTCCGCTTGGTCATCGAATCGGACTATGTCACCCGCATCGAGGGCGATTCGCTCGATGCCGAGCTGATGCGGGAATATTTTGCCGCCTGGGGCGATCGCGAGGCCTACGCTGTCTCCCACGTCGGCTGGGGCATGAACTCGCAGGCACGCTGGGACGCGCTGATCATGTACGACCGGCGTGACGTCAACGGCACCGAGCAGCGCGCCTTCGCCGGCAATTTCCTCTACTCGACCGGCGCCAACGAGGTCGCGGGGCGCTATACGCTCGGGCATTTCGATTTGCCTTTCCGCCACTGCACGGTGCGGCTTGACGAACGCACCATCGTCGAGGATGGCCGGCTGCAGAACGCCTTCGCGTGACGCCGCTCGTCTTTCTACACGGCGTCGGCGGCGGACACGGCGCGTGGGACGCTCAGCTGGCCTTTTTCGCGGCACGCGGCTACCGCACGTATGCCTGGGACCAACCGGGCTACGGCGACGCGCCGAGCGTCGAACCCTACGATCTGGAACACATTGCCGCCGCGCTGCGGGCGACCATCGAGCGTGAGGCCGGCGAGCCCGCGGTGCTGGTCGGGCACAGCATGGGCGGCTTCATGGCCCAGGAAGTCTATGCCCGGCACCCGCAGTCGGTGCGCGCGCTGGTGCTGTGCTTCACTTCCGCCGCGTTCGGCGGCAGCGGCAGCGACTTCGCGCGCCAATTCATCGCCGCGCGTATCGCGCCGCTCGACGCCGGGCAGCGCATGGCCGACATCGCAGCCTCGCTCATGCCGACCATGCGCGGCGCGCGCTCGGACGCGGCGGGCTTGGCGCTGGCCGAGCGCCTCATGAGCACGGTGCCGCCGGAGACGTACCGCAAGGCGGTCGCCCTGCTCACCACCTTCGACCGTCGCGCCCTCCTGCCCGAGATCCGCGTGCCGACGCTGCTGCTCGCCGGCAGCGACGACAAGACCGCGCCGGCGAGCGTGATACAGCGCATGGCGGCGCGCATCCCGGGCGCGGAATTCGTGGTGCTGGAGGGCTGCGGCCACCTCGGTCCGATGGACCAGCCCGAGGCCTTCAACGCCGCCCTGCTCGGCTTCCTGCAACACCATTCGCTCTGATATCGAGGATCCTGTGCAAGCGCCACGTTATGCCGTCTGCGGCGACAACTATCCGCTCACCGAGCAGCAACGCGAGTTGATGGCGACCGCCGAATCGCTGGGGCCGACCTTCGCCGAGCGCGCCACGCGCTACGACCGCGATGCCAGCTTTCCGTTCGAGAACTACGACGACCTGCGCGCGAGCGGGCTTCTCGGGCTCTGCGTCCCCGAGCGCTTCGGCGGCCGCGGCGCAGACTTCAAGACCTATTCGCTGGTCTCGGCAACGATCGGCAAGTACTGCGGTGCCACGGCGCTGACGTTCAACATGCACGCCTGCTCGACGCTATGGCCCGGCATTCTGGCGGACGACCTCGACATGACGGCGGAACAGAAAGCGGAGCACGAAGCGCATCGCCGGGTGCACTTCGAGCGCGTCGTCAAGCAAGGCGCGGTGTACGCGCAGCCGTTTTCCGAGGGCAGCGCGGCCGCGGCTGGCAAGGCGCCGTTCGGCACGCTGGCGACCAAGGTCGACGGCGGCTGGCTGATCAACGGCAAGAAGATCTTCGCCTCGCTCGCCGGCGCGGCGCACTACTACGGCGTACTCTGCACCGAGGACCGTCCCGACCGCAGCATGCGCGACACGTTGTACATGGCGGTGCCGGGCGATGCGCCCGGGCTCGAGATCAGCGGCGATTGGGATCCGCTCGGCATGCGCGGCACGGTGTCGCGCAACCTGATTTTCAAGGATGTGTTTGTCGCAGACGATGCAACCATGATGCCGCGCGGCGTGTATCACCAGGCCGCCTCGCGCTGGCCGCACATGTTCACCACGCTGTCGCCCACCTACCTGGGCATCGCGATTGCTGCCTACGCCTTCACCGTGCAGTACCTGCGCGGCGAGGTGCCGGGCATGCCGCCGGTGCAGCGGCGCATGTACCCGACCAAGCAGATTGCGGTCGCGGAAATGCACGTCAAGCTCGAGCAGACGCGCGCCCTCTTCCTGCGTATGCTGGACGATGCGCGTGTCGACCCGCCGAAGGACGCGCGTCTGCGCGCCTATGCGACGCAGTTCACGGTGATGGAGAACGCCAACGAGCTGTGCCGCTTGGCGATCCGCACCTGCGGTGGACAGTCCATGTTGAAGAGCCTGCCGCTCGAGCGCCTGTACCGCGACTCGCGCTGCGGCGCCCTGATGCTGCCATGGACCGCCGAGCTGTGCCTCGACCGCATCGGCCGCGAGGCACTCTACGAACCGGGCGAGGCTGACGACTGAATGAACCTGTCGCGCATCGTCGCCCACTGGGCCGAGCAGACGCCCGGCCGCACCGCGATTCACTATCAGGGCGCCGACATCCACTACGCCGAGCTGTGGCGTCGCATCGAGCGTGCCAGCGACGCGCTGACCGGGCTCGGCGTCGGGCGCGGCGACCGGGTTGCGATCCTGGCCTACAACTTCCCCGAAATGCTGGTGCTGCTGCTCGCCGCGGCGCGGCTCGGCGCCCTCATGGTGCCGCTCAACTGGCGCCTCACCGTGGCCGAGCACCGGCTGATTCTCGCCGACTGCTCGCCGAAGCTGCTGTTCGCCGAGGACGAGTGGCGCGGCCATGCCGAAGACCTGGGCCAGCCGGTGCATCGCCTTTCCGCGCTGACGGACGCTGGGAACGCCGGTGCGCAAACGCAGGTCGCCGGCTGCGATGCAGATGACACGCTCATCGTCTACACCTCCGGCACCACCGGCAAGCCCAAAGGTGCCGTGCTGACGCAGGGCGGCCTGATCTGGAATGCCTATAACGCCATTGCGGCGCACGACATGGGGCAGCAGGACCATGCGCTCAATGCGCTGCCCATGTTCCATGTCGGTGGGCTCAATATCCAGGGCCTGCCCGTGCTGCTCGCCGGGGCGCAGGTCACGCTGCATCGTCGCTTCGACCCGGGGCAGTGGCTCGCCGACGTGACCGGACGCCGTCCGACCCTCAGCGTGCTGGTGCCGGCGATGATGGCAGCCGTCAGCGCGCATTCCGCGTGGCTACGGACCGACCTTTCCTCCCTGCGCATGATTCACGCCGGCTCGATGATCGTGCCCGACTCGCTGATCCAGGCATTCCACGCCCGCGGCGTCCCGGTCGGACAGATTTACGGCTCGACGGAGACCGCGCCCTTTGCGACCGTGCTGCTCAAGGAGGACGCACAGCGCAAGCTGGGCAGCGCCGGCAAGCCTGCCCTGCACTGCGAGATTCGGCTGGTCGCCGACCCGGAGCGCACCGGCGACACGGCGGAGGGCGTCGGCGAGGTCTGGGTGCGTGGGCCGAATGTGATGCGCGGCTACTGGAATGCGCCGGAGGCGACGCGGGCTGCGCTGGTCGACGGCTGGTATCGCACCGGCGACCTCGCGCGGCGCGACGCCGACGGCTTCTACTGGATCGTCGGCCGCGCCAAGGACGTCATCATCTCGGGCGGGGAAAACATCTACCCGGCAGAGCTCGAGAACGTGCTCGCCGACTGCCCGGCCATTGCCGAAGCCGCAGTGGTCGGCATTCCCGACGTGAAATGGGGCGAGACGGCCTGCGCCTGCATCGTACGCGCGCCCGGGGCGACGCTCGACGAGGCAGGCGTGTTGGCGCTCTTCAAAGATCGCCTCGCGCGCTACAAGCACCCCCGACGGGTCCTGTTCATGGAGTCCCTGCCGAAGACCGCGATGGGCAAGGTGCAGAAGTTCGAGCTCAGCAAGGCGGTCGAAACCGGCGCCTGACGTCGCGGGCTCAGCCGACCCACCCCCCCGAAAAGGGGATCGCCTGCCCGGTGATGAAGCACACCTCGTTCGAGGCGAGGAACACGGCGAATAGCGCATCCTCCTGCGCGGTCCCGAGCCGGTTGGCTGGCACCTCGCGTTTTAGCCGCTCCCGGAACGCCGGCAGCGCCTGCACTTCGGGCGGGTAGTACATCGGATTCTCGATGAAGTTCTGCGCGATCAGGTTGACCTGCACGTTGTGCGCCGCGACCTCCGCGCCGACCGCGCGCACGTAGGCCAGCTGCGCACCGCGCGCCGCTGCGTAGGTCGAGGTGCGCTTCTGGCCGCGCAGCGCCGTGGCGCTGCCCATCACCACGATCTTGCCGGCGCGCCGCTCGAGCATCTGCGGCAGCACCGCGCGAAACAGGCGCGGCAGCGGATCGACCATGCCGGCGAAGACGCTGCGCCACTCGGCGTCGCCGACCTCATGGGCGCGCGTCGAGGGCGCCGGCACGCCGAGATTGCAGACCAGCACGTCGATATGGCCGGCGGCGCGCAGCGCCGCTTCCACCGCACCCCGCGCGCCGAGCACCGCCGCGTCATGTGCCCGGAAGGCATCGACCAGCGCGGGGCCCATGAATTCGTCGATCTGCGTCACATAGACGCGCTTGCCGGCGAGGCTGTCGCCGATCCGTGCCACCGCGCTACTCCACCTTCAGCTCGACCGCGCCGAGGCGATCGAGTTCGAGGCGGATTTCGTCGCCCGCGACCGGGAACTTGGAGGTCACCAGGCTGCCGGTGATCACCACCGCGCCGCGCCACAGGCCGCGGCCGCGACGCGCCAAGTGATTCGCGATCCACACCACCGACTCGAGGGGATGACCCATGGCGTCGCGGCCGTAGCCCTCGCCGACCACCTTGCCGTTGATCGTCGCCACGCCACGGATGGCGGCCAGGTCGATGCCCTGCCAGTCGGCGACCGGCTCGCCCAGCACGGCGCCCTCGTTCCAGGCGTTGTCCGCGGCGAGCAGCAGCGCGTGCTGCGCGAGCGTCTTGTAATCGGCGTTCCAGTCATCGGCGATTTCGAGCGCCGGCATCACTGCGCCGACCGCCTGCGCTACGCGTTCGCGCGTATACGGCGCGTCGGCCGCCGGCAGGTCTTCGGCGAGCTGCACACCGACCTCGAACTCGACGAGGAGATGCACGTGGTCGGCCGCACGCACCCGCCCCGGGCTTCTCTGCATCTGCTCGCGATGCAGCGTGCCCGCGATCGGATCGTCGACCCCGAGCATGGCGCGCATCTGCGGCGTGCTGAGGGCGATCTTCCAGCCCGCCACCGGACCGAACGCGTCCGATTTGAGCGCCACCAGCTCGTCCTGGATGTCGTAGGCGGCGTCCGCGCCGTGCGGCGTGAACTCGGGCGGCAACGGCGCGAACGGCGCCTTCCGGCGATGGGCCTCGAGCAGCAACCGCGCGGCGCGCTCGGCTCGGGTGGGTTCCGCTTTTTTCTTCATGCAGCCTTGCCGTTTCTCGAAGTTGGTGCCCGGGGCGGGACTCGAACCCGCACGACCTTGCGGTCAGGGGATTTTAAGTCCCCTGCGGCTACCAGTTACGCCACCCGGGCAGACTGCGAAGGAAAATTGGAGGCTGGGGTCGGAATCGAACCGGCGTCCACGGCTTTGCAGGCCGCTGCATGACCACTCTGCCACCCAGCCGGGCGTGACGCTCAAAACGGTAATCGAGCGCCGGAAACGAGAAAGGGAAAGCCGCCAGCGCAGCGGCTGGGGCACGGATACTGCCGGAGCCTACGCGCCATGCGCTTCCCCTTGAATTCTGGAGCGGGAAACGAGTCTCGAACTCGCGACCTCAACCTTGGCAAGGTTGCGCTCTACCAACTGAGCTATTCCCGCGTACCGCGCTCGGATTATAAGCCAGCGTCCCTACCCCGCTCAACCCGGCGTCGCCACGTCCGCCGCCGCCCGGCGCAGGTAATACAGCATCGACACCACGGTGAGGATGGCAGCCGCGTTGATGAGCAGCGTCCCCAGCCAGTGGCAATTGAGCACGCCGAACAGCGTCTCGTGATACAGCAATAGCGGGATGGCGATCATCTGCAGCGTGGTCTTCAGTTTGCCGACAAAGGCGACCGCCACGCTGCGCGCGCGGCCGACCTGCGCCATCCACTCGCGCAGCGCCGAGATCGCAATTTCGCGGCCGATGATGATGAGGGCCACCACGGCGTCGACGCGCCCGAGCTGCAGCAGCACGATGAGCGCGCCGACCACGATCAGCTTGTCGGCCACCGGGTCGAGAAAGGCGCCGAAGGCCGACATCTGGTCGAGGGCGCGCGCGAGGTAACCGTCTAGCCAGTCGGTGACCGCGGCGAAGACGAAGATCGCGGTTGCCGCGACGTTCTGCGCCTGCGGCGAGAGCCAGGCTTCGGGCAGGTAGTACACGCCGACGATCAGCGGAATCATCACGATGCGCAGCCAGGTCACCAGGTTGGGCCAGTTCATCGGCATGGCCTGGTCCTAGGAGCCCGCCTGCTCGTGCAACGCACGATAGATTCGCTCGGCGATCGTGCGGCTGATGCCCTCGACCTGCGCGATCTCGTCGACCGCCGCCGACTGCACGCCGCGCAGGCCGCCGAAATGGGCGAGCAGGCGCTGGCGACGCTTGTCGCCGATCCCCGGGATGTCGGCCAGGGATGACGTGGTTCGGGCCCGACCGCGCCGCGCGCGGTGGCCGAGGAGCGCGAAGCGATGTGCCTCGTCGCGGATGCTCTGCACCAGGTGCAGCCCGCGGTCGTGCGCTGCCAGCTGCAGCGTCTTACCGTCCGTCTCGAAGACGAGCTGCTCCAGGCCCGGCTTGCGTTCGGCTCCCTTGGCGACACCGACGATGCTGACGTCGCTCAAGCCGAGCTCGGCCAGCGCGCCGCGCGCCGCGTTGACCTGCCCTCGGCCGCCGTCGATCAGGATCAGATCGGGGACCTTGCCGCCTTCGAGGGCGAGCCGTTCGTAGCGCCGGCGCAGCGCCTGCCGCATCGCGCCATAGTCGTCGCCCGGGGTCACCTCACGAATGTTGAAGCGCCGGTATTCCGACTTCTGCATGGCATGCCGATCGTAGACCACGCAGGACGCCACCGTCGCTTCACCCATGGTGTGGCTGATGTCGAAACATTCGATGCGCTCGACCGAATCCGCCAGGCCGAGCGACTCGCGCAAGGCGCTGAGGCGCCTTTCCTGGGTGGTGCGCTCCTGCGCGCGATGTGCCAGCGCGAGCTCGGCGTTCTTGCACGCCATTTCGAGCCAGACGCGGCGCTCGCCTTGCTGCGGCGCGAGCACCTGGGTGCCCTGCGGCGCACGCTGCGCGAGCGCCTCGCCCAGCCCCTCGCGGTCGACCGCCTCGCTGGTCAGCACGAGGCGCGGGACAGGATGATCGAGATAGTGCTGCTCGAGAAACGCGCTGATCACTTCGCTCGCCGACGCGCCGTCGGCATTGGCCGGGAAAAAGCTGCGGTCGCCGATATGCCGGCCGCCGCGGATCATCACCAGGTTGACGCAGACGATGCCGCCGTCGACGGCGCTGGCGACGACGTCGGCATCGACGCCGCGCTCGCTTTCCACGTATTGCCGCGCCTGCACCCGCGTCAGGGCGCGCACCTGGTCGCGCAGCAACGCGGCCTGTTCGTAGCGCCGCGCCTCGGCCGCGGCGTTCATGCGCTCGGTCAGGGAACGGATCACGTCGTCCTCGCGACCCTCAAGAAACAGCTCCGCGTGCCGCACGTCCTCGCGGTACGCCGCCTCGCTGATCTGTCCCGTGCAGGGCGCGGTGCAGCGGCGGATCTGATGCAGCAGGCAGGGACGCGCGCGGTTTTCGAACACCGAATCCTCGCAGGTCCGCAGCCGGAACACGCGCTGCAGCAGCTGTATCGCTTCGCGTACCGCAAACGCGTGCGGAAAGGGGCCGAAATAGCGGCTCTCGGGCGCGCGCGCACCGCGGTGAAAGCCGATGCGCGGAAACGCCTGCCCGCTGATCACCAGGTAGGGGTAGGACTTGTCGTCGCGAAACAGGATGTTGTAGCGCGGCGCGAGGCTCTTGATGAGATTGTTCTCGAGCAGCAGCGCCTCGTCCTCCGAGCGCGTCGCGGTGATCTCAATCGAGGCGACCTGCGAAAGCATCTTCTGCACGCGCGGGCTTTGCGCCGTCGGGCGGCTGAAGTAGCTGCTGACGCGCTTGCGCAGGTCGCGCGCCTTGCCGACGTACAGCGCCTCCCCCCGCGGGCCGAGCATGCGGTACACGCCCGGCAAATGCGGCAGGCGGCGGACAAAGGCTTTCGGCTCGAATGGGGCGTCCATGGTGCGCAAGCACCGCCATTCTAGCGTTAGGTTCATGATTTCAGGTAAAATTTTGCCCTTTTCGGAACGGCTCGGCACCCTCATGGCAAAAGTTATGGCGACCGAAATTCGGGTCGGCAATCTCATCGAATGGGACAAGCGCGTCTGGCGCGTCCTCAAGTGCTACCACGTGCACGTTGGCGGCCGCGGCGGCGCGTTCATGCAGGTTGAAATGAAGGACATCGAAGTCGGAACCAAGGTCAACCAGCGTTTCCGCACCGACGAGAAGGTGGAGCGGGCATTCGTCGAGCCGCGCGCAATGGAATACCTCTACCAGGACGGCGAACACTACGTTTTCATGGACAAGCAGAATTACGAGCAGCTGCCGCTGTCGGCCGATTTCCTGGAGGGCCAGGCGGAGTTCCTGCTGCCCAACACGGACGTGCAGATCAACTTCCACAATGGTCGCGCTATCGGCATCGAGCTGCCGCCGGCGGTCGTGCTGACGGTCGTCGACACCGAGCCGGGCATCAAGAACGCGACGGCGACCACCAGCTTCAAGCCGGCAACCACCGAGACTGGCCTTGTGGTTCAGGTGCCGCCGTTCGTCAACCAGGGCGAAAAGATCCGCGTCAACACCGACGACGGGACCTACATGGAGCGCGCCTGAGCGCGGACGAGCCTCAGGCGAGGGATTCGAGCGCCGCGCCCGCCTCCCGATAGGCGACGCTCTTACGCAAATCGCGTCCGTGACGCGACCACATCTGCTCCGCCAGGGCGGGGCGCGCCATGGCCTCGGTACCGAGTGCCTCGAGCAGCGCGTCCTGCCCCGCCGGGTCCTGGCAGAGCAGCACCATGTCGCAGCCTGCGGCGAGCGCCGCACGGGCCCGTTCCGGAACACCGCCCGCCGTGCTCGCGCCTTCCATCGACAAATCGTCGCTGAAAATCAGGCCCTCGAAGCCGAGTTCATTGCGCAGCACGTTCTGCAGCCAGTAGCGCGAGTAGCCTGCGGGTTCGGCGTCCGCCTGAGTGAAGATCACGTGCGCCGGCATGATGCCCTTCAGTCCCGCGGCGATCACCGGGCGGTACGGGGCGACATCTTTGCGCATGATTTCCTCCAGGCGCCGGTCGTCGCGCGGCACGCTGACGTGCGAATCGAGTGCGGCGAAGCCGTGCCCGGGAAAATGCTTGGCCACTGCGGCAATGCCTGCCTCGGCGAAGCCCTTGACCAGCGCAGCGCCCAGTGCGCCGACCGCGCCCGGGTCGAAATGCAGCGCGCGGTCGCCGATTACCGAGCTCGAGCCATAGTCGAGATCCAGCACGGGCGCGAAGCTGAAGTCCACGCCGTGCGCGTCCAGTTCGGCCGCCACCGTGTAACCGACCGCTCGCGCTGCCGCCAGCGCCTGCGACCGGTCGCGATCCCAGAGCCTGCCCAGGGTCCGCATCGGCGGGATCGCCGTAAACCCTTCGCGAAAGCGCTGTACGCGACCGCCCTCGTGATCCACGCAGATGAACAGGCGCGGTTCCCGCAGCGCGGCGATTTCTTCCGTCAGCGCCTGCAGCTGTGCGCCGTCCTGAAAATTGTGCGCGAACAGAATGACGCCGCCCACGGCGGGGTGGCGCAGGCGGCGACGGTCCTCGTCCGTCAGGGCGAGGCCGGTGGGATCGAGGACCAGCGGGCCGAGGGGAATTCGTGTTTTTACGCGTCGCATTCCAGAATCACGGTTGCACTGGCCAGTTTGCGCTCGTCGCTGAGCGAAAGGTGCGTGCGGCGAATACCCTGGGCGCTCAGCAGCGCGGCGAGCGCACTCGAAAATTCGAGCCGTGGCTGCCCCAGCCGATGATTGCTCACCCAGACCCCATGCCAGTCGGCAGGTGCGCGCACCCCGGATCCGAGCGCCTTGCCGAAAGCCTCCTTCGCCGCAAAGCGTTTAGCAAGGTAGGCTGCCGGTCGGCCGAGCGCATGAAAGCGGGCCAGCTCGGCGTCGCACAGAATGCGCTCGGCAAAGCGGTCGCCGAAGCGTTCCAGCACCCGCGCCACGCGAGCGATTTCCACCAGGTCGGTACCCACGCCGTAGATCACGCCCGCCCTCCGCCGACCGCGCTGCGCGCCGCGACCGCATCGACCATCAAACGTTTCATCGTGCGCACGGCTTCGCGCATGCCGACAAAGACGGCACGGCTCACGATGGCGTGCCCGATGTGCAGCTCGCGCACGCCTTCGAGCGCCGCCACCGGCTGGACATTGAAGTAATTCAGCGCATGCCCGGCGTTGAAGCGCATGCCGCGGGCGCGTATCGCCTCGCCCGCCCGGCGTACGCGATCGAGCGCCTCGCGCACCGGCGGGCTTTCCACATCGCGCCCCTTGGCGTGAAACGCCCGCGCGTAGGGCCCGGTATGTACTTCGCATACAGCGGCACCGATCCGCCCTGCCGCCTCTACCTGGGCAGGCTCGGCATCGATGAACACCGAAACGCGAATCCCCGCACCGCTCAGTCGTGCGACCACCTCCCGCAGCGCGCGTTCCTGCGCGACGATGTCGAGACCGCCTTCGGTGGTGATTTCGTGCCGCCCTTCGGGCACCAGCATCGCCATCTCCGGTTTCAGCTGCTCGGCGATTGCAACCATCTCCCCGGTCGCCGCCATTTCGAGGTTGAGCTTGATGTGCGTGAGTTCGCGCAGCCGCCGCACGTCCTGGTCCTGGATATGGCGCCGATCTTCGCGCAAGTGGACCGTGATGCCGTCCGCACCCCCGAGATGCGCCTCGATCGCCGCCCACACCGGATCCGGTTCGTAGGTGCGCCGCGCCTGGCGAATCGTGGCGACATGATCGACATTGACGCCGAGCTCGATCATAGGTCCTGCAGTTCTCGTAGCACGTTGCGCGTATGCAGCATCTGTCCAGGAAGACGCTCGGCGATCAACGCGCGCATGAGGGCGCGCGCCTCCTCCCGCGTCTGCGCGCGCCCATAATCGTCACGCGCGACATCGAGCAGCGTCTGTCCGCTGACGACGCAGGCTCCGGTCGTTTGCGGCCGTCCCGCATCACCGTTTAGCGGCACCGGGCCGAGCTCCGGCTCGTAACGGTAGCTGCGGCGCGGATCGACCGGCAGACCACTGTCCGCTTCCCGCTCCAGCTGCGGAGCATACCCGAGCTCGGCGAGTAGGCGGCGCTCGAACGTCCGCAACACGCCCGCCGGCGACTGCCCCTGCCCCAGTCGTAGGAGGCCCGTATCGTAGGCATCAAACAGCAATTCATGCGGATCCTCGCGCGGTAGCAATCGCAGCAGCAACTCGTTCAGGTAAAACCCGCACATCAGCGCGACTCCGGCCAGCGCCGCACCTCCGCCGGCCCACTCGACCGAGGTGAGCGTCGCCAGCTCCGTGGACCCGCTCCAGCTGAGCCGCAGCGGATGAAAGCCGAGCAGCAGGCCCCGCATCGCCGAGCGCGGCCGCCGCGCACCGCGCGCCAGGAGACCGACGCGTCCCCAGCGGCGCGAAAACACCTCGACGATCAGACTCGTCTCCCTGTACGCGTAGCTGTGCAGCACATAGCCAGGCTCCTGCTCGATGCGTCGCCGAGCCATCAGGCGTACCCGAGTTGGTGCAGGATGCGCAGGTCATCGGTCCACTTGTCGCGCACCTTGACCCAGACGTTGAGAAAGACCTTGCCACCGAACAGCTGCTCCATGTCGCGCCGGGCATCGCGCGCCACACGCTTCAGGGTGTCGCCGCCCCGCCCGACGACGATGCCTTTCTGGCTCTCTCGCTCGACCAAGATCGTTGCCTCAATGCGCCGCAGCGCAGCGTCCAACCGGAACGCGTCGATGACCACCTCGCAACGATACGGCAACTCCTCGCCGAGCGCGAAGAACAGCTTTTCACGCAGCAGTTCTGCCGCGAAAAAGCGCTCGTCACGATCGGTCAGTTGGTCGGCCGGATAGAGGGCCGGCCCCTCCGGCAACGCGTCCCTCAGCACACGCAGCAGCGTCGGCAGATTCTTGCCGGTGCGTGCGCTGACTGGAACGATTGCCTCAAATGCGCGCAGCTTGGCCAGACGGTCGATGAAGGGCAGCAACCGGTCGGTGCCACGCACGCGGTCGATCTTGTTGATCGCCACCACAGTCTTCTGTCGTGCAGGGATCGCGGCAAGGGCGGCATGGTCACCGGCCTCCAGCCGTATCGCCTCGACGACAAGCAGCGCCACATCGCAGTCGCGCGCCGCCTGCCCCGCGCGTCGTCCGAGCATGCGCTGCAGCGCGCTGCTTGTGCGCGGCGGCCGGCCGGGCGCGTCGACGAACACGATTTGGGCGTCCTCCGCGGTGAGGATCGCCGTGATCAGATGGCGTGTCGTCTGTGCCTTGGGCGAGACAATCGACAGTTTTTGCCCGATCAAGCGGTTGATGAGACTGGACTTGCCGACGTTGGGCCGTCCCGTGAGGCCCACCGTGCCGCAGCGAAACGCGCTCACTGACCGATCCTCTCCAGCAGGGCCGCAGCCGCTTCCTGCTCGGCGCGCTGGCGGGACGTGCCCCGGCCGATGGCCCTCACCCCGAGATCGGCGACGACGCATTCCACCTCGAAGATCTGGCGGTGAGACGCCCCGCTGACCTGAACGACGTGGTACTCGGGACGCAACTTGCGCTGCCCCTGAAGGTACTCTTGCAGCCGGGTCTTCGGATCCTTCATTGGTCCGCGTGGGTCGACATTTGTCAGCCGGTCCGCGTAAGCGCCGAGCACCACGCGACGCGCCTCCTCGTAGCCGCCATCAACGAACACCGCGCCGAACAGCGCCTCCATCGCGTCCGCGAGGATCGAGGCCCTGAGGTTCGTCTCATGCCCGCGTTCGCCCTCGCCGAGGCGGATGCAGGACGCCAGGCCAAGCGCCTGCGCCGTTTCGGCCAACGCCTGCTCGCAGACGAGCACCGCCCGCATGCGCGTCAGCTGCCCCTCGTTCAGATCTGAAAACCGCGTCAGCAGCGCCTCCGCCATGACGCAGCCGAGCACACTGTCGCCCAGGAATTCGAGGCGTTCGTTGTGGTTCGAGCCGTAGCTGCGATGCGTCAGCGCCTGCTGCAGCAGTGCGCCGTTGCGAAATCGGTAGCCGATACGCGCTTCGAGATCAACAGACCGATCCAAAAAGGGCCTACTGTCTCAAGACACCGAGCCGCGCTCGTCTACCGGTCCCCGGTGCTCGCGGCGAAGTCGATACAGACCGACACGTTGCCAAAGAGCCGGATTTCCTTGCGGTAGGCAAACGAGAGCACCACCAGTCCAGTGTCGCGCGTAATCTCGATGTCCGCCGGCTTGATGCTCGTGATGTCGTCGATCGTGGCGCGCGCCTCAAAGGACTTCCGGATGTCCGCGATCGACATCTCCTTGTTTTCGTTGACGATGCTGTGGATTGCCTTCTTGGCGTTGAAATACTCGATGTACGAAGGCGCGAGCTTCATCGCCAGCAGCGCCGCGATGATCAGCACGAAGCCACCGAAAAGGAGCCCCAGCAGACTGATCCCGGTTTGTCTGTTGCGCATGTTGCCTCCCTGTCTCGCCCTTAACGAAACGACCCGAAGCGGCCGAGCTCGCTCAGGTTCAACCAGATGAAAAACGCCTTGCCCACGATGTTTGCGTCCGGCACGAAACCCCACACCCGGCTGTCGCTCGAATTGTCGCGGTTGTCGCCCATCATGAAATAGTGCCCAGGCGGCACGACACATGTCAGTCCGTTGCTATTGTAGTTGCAATTCGCCGCGTGAGGGAACGCGCGTGCGTACGGCGGCAAGTTCGGTGCATCGCCATCCAGCAAGATCTCGTGATCGACCCCATCGAGACGCTCGAGGTAGCGCTGCGAATACTGCATCCGTTCCTTGGACAGATAGTCGTCGATCTGGCGCACCGGCACTTCGTGCCCGTTGATCAACAGCCGCTTGTCGCGATATTCCACGCGGTCGCCCGGCAGGCCGACGACCCGCTTGATGTAATCGAGAGAGGGGTCCGGCGGGTAACGGAACACCATGACGTCGCCGCGCCGCGGGCTGTTGACTTCGATCACCTTGCGGTTGATCACCGGCAATCGGATGCCGTAGCTGAACTTGTTCACCAGGATAAAGTCGCCGATGAGCAGCGTCGGCATCATCGACCCAGACGGAATCTTGAATGGCTCGACAACAAACGAGCGGAGCAGGAATACCGCCAGAATGACCGGGAAGAAGCTGACCGAATACTCGACCCACCACGGCTGGCGGGCATCTGTCGGGCGACGGCGTCTCAGCACGGCCGCCTCCATCGCCCAGATCAGGCCCGTCAGCACCAGCAGGAGAAACAGGAAAAGCGCGAAGTTCAAGTGACCGTTCCTACTTTTCGCCCATCTGCAGTACGGCGAGGAAGGCTTCCTGCGGTATCTCGACCGCCCCGACCTGTTTCATTCTCCGCTTGCCTTCCTTCTGCTTTTCGAGCAGCTTGCGTTTGCGGGTAATGTCGCCGCCATAGCACTTCGCCAGCACGTTCTTGCGCAACGCCTTCACGTTCTCCCGCGCCAGGATCGAGCTCCCGATGGCAGCCTGAATGGCAACATCGAACATCTGCCGCGGAATAAGACCGCGCAGCCGGGACACGAGCTCGCGGCCACGCTGTTGCGCACTCTGGCGGTGCACCATCGAGGACAGCGCATCGACATGCTCCCCGTTGATCAGGATCTCGAGCTTGACCACGTCGGCCACCTGGTAGGTTTTGAACTCGTAGTCCAGCGAGCCGAAACCTCGCGTCATGGACTTCAGGCGATCGAAGAAGTCGAGCACGACCTCGCTGAGCGGCAGATCGTAGGACAGCATCACATGCCGGCTTGAGTAGTGCAGGTTGGTTTGCACCCCGCGCCGCTGCGTGCAGAGCGTCATCATCGCACCGACGTACTCTTGCGGGACGAAGATCGTCGTCGCGATGACCGGTTCGCGGATCTCGGCGATCCTGCTTACGTCGGGCATGCGCGCGGGATTGGAGACGAGCTCAACCGAGCCGTCGCGCAGCTCGACCTCGTACACCACTGAAGGCGCGGTCGTCACAAGCGACATGCCGTATTCGCGTTCCAGACGCTCCTGCACGATATCCATGTGCAGCAGCCCGAGAAATCCGCAGCGGAAACCGAAACCGAGGGCCTGTGAGACCTCCGGCTCGTAGTGAAAGGACGCGTCGTTCAGGTGCAGTTTCTCGAGAGCATCGCGCAGCGCCTCGTACTGATTGGCCTCAACCGGGTACAGCCCCGCGAACACCTGTGGCTTGATTTCCTTGAATCCCGGCAGCGGCCTGTCTGCAGGCCGGTCGGCATGCGAAATCGTGTCTCCAACCTTGGCCGCGCGCAATTCCTTGATGCCGGCCACGACGAACCCGACCTCGCCCGCGACGAGGACGTCGCGTGCCTCCGACTTGGGCGTAAAGACGCCGATCTGTTCGCAGACGTAATCGTCGCGCGTGCTCATCAGCAGGATGCGATCCTTGGCGCGCAGGGTGCCGTCCACGATTCGCACCAGCATCACGACGCCAATGTAATTGTCAAACCAGGAGTCGATGATCAGCGCTCGCAAGCGTGCTTCCGGATCGCCGACAGGCGGTGGCACGCGCGCAATGACGCACTCCAGAATGTCCCGCACCCCATCGCCCGTCTTCGCGCTCGCGCGGATCGCCTCCTGCGCGTCGATTCCGATGACATCCTCGATCTCCTGGATGGCCTTGTCGGGATCGGCCGAAGGCAGATCGATCTTGTTGAGCACCGGAATGACCTCGACGTTCTGCTCAATCGCGGTATAGCAGTTCGCCACCGTCTGGGCTTCGACGCCCTGCGATGCGTCCACCACCAGTAACGCACCCTCGCAGGCCGCCAGCGAGCGGCTGACCTCGTACGAGAAATCGACGTGCCCCGGCGTGTCGATCAGATTCAGCAGGTAGGTCTCGCCGTCTTGCGCGAGATAGCGCAGCGCCACGGTCTGCGCCTTGATCGTGATGCCCCGCTCGCGCTCCAGATCCATCGAGTCGAGGACCTGTGCGTCCATCTCACGGTCGGTCAGTCCGCCGCAAAGCTGGATAAAACGGTCAGCCAGCGTCGACTTGCCGTGATCGATATGCGCGATGATCGAAAAGTTGCGGATGCGGCTCTGCGGCATCACAAAAAAGGGTGCCGGCGGCACCCTTTCGTTCGGACAAAGCGTTATTCTAACGCAAGCCGCTTGCGCAGCGCGTCCTCATCTAGCCAGAAGTGGCAGATTTCCTCACCCGCGGCGTCGACCAGGACTGGCACCCGTGCGCCGTAACGCGCCTTGAGCCCCGGTTCCGCGTCGACGTTCAGCACCTCGAACTCGAAACCCAGCGCTGCCTGCATCGGCCGCAGCGCAGCGACCATCTCATCGCACAGATGACAGTCGTCGCGCCCATACACGCGCAGGCGCATGTGCCGCGCTATCCCTTGTCCTGCATGCCGGTAATCGTGACGAACGCCATGTTATCGCCGCGCCGCACCTGAAGCGTGAAAACAGCATCCTTGTCCAGCGCGCCGAGCAGACGGTTCAACTGGCCGACCGACTTCAGCTCGGTCTGCTTGCCCTGGCGAATGAAGCGCAGCAGCACATCGCCGCGCCGCACGTCGGCTTGCGCCTCGGCGCGCACCTGAGTCACCACCAGCCCGTGCGGCAGCTTCAGTTCGCGTTTCTGCTGCTCCGAGAGTTCTGCGACGACGATGCCCAGCCGGTTCGCGGCGCCCGTAGCGCCAGAGCGACCTTCGCGCGAGGCATCGCGTGCGGCAATCCGATCCTCCTTCAACTCGCCCACGGTGATGTCGAGCGTGCGCGCCTCGCCCTTGCGCCACACCTCGAGCTCGACGCGTGCGCCGGGCGCCGTGCCACCGACGACGCGCGGCAGGTCGCTCGAGGACTCCACCGGCTTGCCGGCGAACCGCGTGATGATGTCGGTCGCCTGAATCCCGGCCTTGTCCGCCGGGCTGCCCTTCTCGACGGAATTGACGAGTGCGCCCCGCGGACGGTCGAGACCGAAAGACGTGGCCAGATCGCGCGTCACCTCCTGAATCAGCACGCCGATGCGGCCTCGCGAAACATGGCCTTTGTCGCGCAGCTGCCGCTGCACATCGAGTGCCACGTCGATCGGAATGGCGAAAGACAGCCCCATAAAGCCGCCCGTTCGGCTGTAAATCTGCGAGTTGATGCCGACGACCTCCCCCTGCAGATTGAACAACGGACCGCCCGAGTTGCCCGGATTGATCGCCACGTCCGTTTGGATGAACGGCACGAAATTCTCCTGCGGCAACGAGCGCCCCTTGGCCGACACGATGCCGGCCGTCACGGTATTGTCGAAGCCGAAGGGTGAGCCGATCGCGACCACCCACTCGCCAACCCGCAAATCCCCCGGTTTGCCAAAGCGCACGGTGCGCAGATCGCTCGCGTCGATCTTGATGAGTGCCACGTCCGTGCGCTTGTCCGACCCGATGACTTTGGCCTTGAACTCGCGCTTGTCCGTCAAGCGCACGTTGATCTCGTCGGCACCCTCGACGACGTGCGCATTCGTGAGGATGTAGCCGTCTTGGCTGATGACAAAGCCGGAGCCGAGCGACTGGCTTTCGCGCGGCACGCCCGGCGAGCGCGGGATGAAGCGGCGAAAGAACTCCAGCATCTCCTCGTCCTCGATGCCGGGGAACTGCGGCAAACCGCTGCGACGTATGGTCTGCGTCGTGCTGATGTTGACGACTGCGGGTCCTTGCTGCTCGACCAGCCGGGTGAAATCCGGCAGCTCGCGCGCCTGCGCAGCAGCGCCGCTGACCGCCAGCACGCAAAGGAACAGAGAGCGTCTCAACAACTGCATGGCATTTCCTTTCGCTAGTTCCGTGCGCGATTCGACACCGCCGTCACGCACAAGTTCATTTCGGCCGCTCGTAGCGCACGCGATCCGCGATGCGCCGCACGCTCGATGCCGGCGCTTCCCCGACTACCGTGACGATATGATCGTCGACTTCGCGCACGAAAATATTGACGCCGCCGACAGCGGCCGCACCGCGCGGCATCGCACCCCCGCGCTCGCGGGCCAGTTCGATGAAAACCGATACCGCCGCCAGGCCGTCCGAGTAGACCAGCTGTCCCACGGGAGCCCGCTCGCGCAGGATGCGCACGACCTCGACGATCTTGTGGAAGCCGGGGAGGTCGGCATCGACGCGCCAGCCCTCCGCTTCCAGATCTGCCGGTCGTACCGATGCCTCTTGAACGCGCCAGGATCGCGTCGCGTGCTGCGGTTCGACAGCCTCGGGGTGCACCTCGCCAACCTCGAGCTGCGTAAAGGTGAACTGCTCGACGGGGACTTGTGCCTCATTCAGGATGACCGAGCGCAGCAGCATCCCCGTCGCCAGATCCGCGCACAGCTCATAGCCGTAGCGGTAATGGTCCTTCGGCTGAAGGCTGACGGTGCGGCACGCACGCCCGGCGACACGATCCTGCACGCCCACGCGCACCGCGTAGTGCTTGAGCAGATCGGTAAGCTGTGCGGGCAGCATGGCCGGAAAGCGTTGCGAAACGCCGTGACGCTCGACTTTCAGGGTACGCGACTGCGGCAGGTAGCAGCGAACGCCTTCCTTGGAGCGCACGATCTCGCGCGGTTCGCCGTCGAGCACTTCCAGGCGCTCGACGCTGCCCTGGGCGCTCGCCAGACGGGTGACGCGGGACGTTTCACTGTGCTGGTCGTGCTGGTAAACGAAGGTACCCGTGTAGGACAGGGACTGGGTCGCCTGGTAGATCCGCTCGAGCCAGGCGCGTCCGTTTTCCGGCGCCGTCTGTGCGACAGCACTTCCGGCCGCGCAAACGATCGACAATGCAAAGGTCCAACCACCGCGCGCGGCCAGACTCATCGACGCAGCCCCCCCTGCGTCGGCGCCGAAACGGTGCGGACATACGGTGCCATTCCCTGCAACGACATGCCCGGCGAGAACTCCTGATGCGCGAACAGGTAGTCGTGGGCGACACTCGCCGGCAGGCGCACCGTCGGTTGGGACGGCAGCGGGTCGCGCTGCACCACGACCGCCTGACGCGCCGTCGACGCCAGGGACTCGGTCGATGCCGGCTGCACCGTCCGCTCCGGACGCGGCGCACTCGCCAGCGGCACGCCCGGCATCGTCGTTGGCCGCAACTCGGGCGCCGGCGCCAGTGCGAGCCAGCCGACCAGGGCGACGGCGGCCACGCTCGCCGCGGCGGAAAGGGCCACCCAGCGTTTGCGCTCTGCAGGCAGCCGGCCCGGTGCGAGCACCGTCGGCTCCGCGGCCAGCCGCTCGGCGAAGCGCGCCGAAAAGCCCTCCGCGCGCAGCGCCGTGTCGTGCAATGCGTCCGAGATCAGGTGATACGTCCGCCAGGTCTCGCGCGCCGCCGAATCGCGCCCCAGCGCCTCGATCACCGCTTGCGAATCGCGCGCGTCAAGCTCGCCGTCTACCAATGTGGAGATTTTCGAGTTCATGGGTCCTACCACCTCTTGTCCTTGCTCGTGCCGATCAGCGGGCGCAGACGCTCGGCGACCGCTTCGCGTGCCCGAAAAATCCGCGAGCGTACCGTCCCGATCGGACAATCCATGATGTTGGCGATCTCTTCGTAGCTCATACCCTCGATTTCGCGCAACTGGATCGCGGTACGCAGTTCCTCAGGCAGCGATTCGATCGCCGAGTTCACCGTGTCCGCGATCTCCCGCGACAACAGCAGGTTTTCGGGCGTATTGAGGTCCCTCAAACGTTCGCCGTCTTCGTGGGCTTCGGCTTCGTCTGCCGCGAGATCCGTCGAGGTGGGCGCCCGCCGGCCCATCGCCGCCAGGTAGTTCTTCGCTGTGTTGATTCCGATGCGGTACAGCCAGGTATAGAAAGCGCTGTCGCCACGGAAGGCGGGCAGTGCGCGATAGGCCTTGATGAACGCTTCCTGCATCACGTCCTCTACTTCCGCGGGGTCCCGTATGAAGCGCGACAGCAGTCGACCCAGTCTGCGTTGGTACTTGTCGACCAGCAGTTCGAACGCCCGCTTGTCGCCACGCTGCGCGCGCTCGACCAGCTGACGGTCGATGTCGCGCTCAGCCACGGGCCCCTGCCGCCGCGGCCCAAGCACCGCCAAACCCCGGGGCTGCCGTCTGCCACGTCCAGCAGCACCGTCTATTTGCCACAGACAGGGAGCGCAGAAAATAGTTCACGCGACAGGCATTTCCGCTCATGTCGTCCTGCGTGGTATCGATGCGACAGCCGGCAGCCTTCCCCAGAGCGCCCACAGCCGCAAACGCCTGAACGCCTCGGGGGCGAGCATGTCGCCGGTGACGAGCAGCGTGCGCCGCCGCGGCTGCGCGAGCGGCAGGGCAACGAAACGGGCGCTCACCCAGCGGCGCGTCCCCACCAGCGCGCGCGCCTGCCCACCCCCGTGGAGGTCAAGCAACAGCGCCTCCGGACCGTCCGGCACGAACCCACGGACCGCGCCGCGCGCGCGCAGCAGGGCGCGGTCCCAGGCTGTCGCCAAGCCGAGCGCTACGAGCAGCAGGGCGAGCGCCCAGGCGCTCGCCGAACGGTAAGCGACCGCCAGCAAGGCGCTGGCCGCACCGGTGTGCACAAAGATGATCAACAGGGCCATCCGGCGCGAGGGCTGGAGCCGGAAGTGTGTTGCGCGCTCGGTACTCACACCTTCGTAAAGACGAGGGTGCCGTTCGTTCCACCGAAGCCGAAATTGTTCTTGACGGCCACCTCGACCTTGAGGTCGCGCGCGCTGTTCGCGCAGTAATCCAGGTCGCATTCCGGGTCGGGATCCGTCAAGTTGATCGTCGGCGGACATACGCCGCGGTGAATCGCCAGCACGGTAAACACCGACTCGATGCCGCCTGCGCCGCCGAGCAGGTGTCCGGTCATTGATTTGGTCGAACTCACCACCAGCGACCTGGCGTGCTCTCCGAATGCCGCCTTGATGGCGTCGGTCTCGTTCTTGTCGCCGAGCGGCGTGGATGTGCCGTGCGCGTTGATGTACTGCACGCGCTCCGGCGCGACCGCGGCATCCTTCAGTGCCTCGAGCATGCAGCGCCGCGGACCGTCGACGTTGGGGGCGGTCATGTGAAAGGCGTCCGCGCTCATGCCGAAACCCGCCAGTTCACAGTAGATGCGGGCGCCGCGTGCCCGCGCCTGCTCGTATTCCTCGAGCACCATGACGCCCCCGCCCTCGCCGAGCACGAACCCGTCCCGGCCACGATCCCAGGGCCGGCTTGCGCCTTGCGGGTCGTCATTGCGTGTGGACAACGCGCGCGCCGCGGCAAAACCGCCGACGCCGAGCGGCGAGATGGCCGCCTCGGCACCCCCCGCGACCATCACGTCCGCATCGCCGCGTTCGATGAGCCGCGCCGCCAGGCCGATCGAATGCAGTCCTGTCGTGCAGGCCGTCACGATCCCCAGGTTCGGGCCCTTCATGCCGAGCATGATCGACAAATGCCCCGAAATAAGATTGATGATCGAGGCCGGCACGAAGAACGGCGAGATCCGCCGCGGCCCCTTGTTCACGTACTCGGTGTGGGTGTGCTCGATCATCGGCAGACCGCCGATGCCCGAGCCGATGTTGACGCCGACGCGCTCGGCATTGGCCTCGTTCACCTCGAGTCCGCAGTCGCGCCAGGCCTGAATTCCCGCCGCCAGGCCAAAATGGATGAACAGGTCCATGTGGCGCGCTTCCTTGGCGGGCAGGTAAGCCGCGACATCGAACCCTTTCACTTCACCGGCAAATCGGCAGGCAAAGGCAGACGCATCGAAGCGCTCGATGGGGGCGATCCCCGAACGCCCTGCAATGACGTTCTGCCAGGCCTCGTCCACCGTGTTGCCCACGGGAGAGACGACGCCGAGCCCGGTAACGACGACTCTGCGGCGAGACACGTTTCTTCCAGCAATCGGCGCGGGACCGCCATCCGGCCCCGCAGCTCAGGTTAGGACTTCTGGTGCGCCTTGATGTAGTCGATCGCCTGCTGGACCGTCGTGATCTTCTCGGCTTCTTCGTCCGGAATCTCGGTCTCGAATTCCTCTTCCAGCGCCATCACCAGCTCGACCGTGTCGAGCGAATCCGCGCCAAGATCGTCGACGAAGGACGATTCGATCTTGATCTCCCCCTCATTGACGCCAAGCTGCTCGGCAATGATCTTCTTGACGCGTTGCTCAATGTTCTCCATCTTCTGCTCCTTCCCTGTGGGCCCCGCTGGATGCAACGCGGGCTCCGGATTTTACCAAACGATTACCCCTGTCCAGCCTTCAGCCGGCCATGTACATGCCGCCGTTGACGTGCATTACGCTGCCGGTCACGTAGCCTGCCTGCGGCGAGGCCAGGTAGGCCACCGCCGAGGCCACGTCCTCGGCCGCACCGAGGCGGCCAAGCGGGATCTGCGCCAGCAGCGCGGCGCGCTGCTCTTCGGAGAGCGCGCGGGTCATGTCCGTGTCGATGAATCCGGGCGCGACGCAGTTGACCGTGATGTTGCGGCTGCCGACCTCGCGCGCGAGGGCACGCGTCAGGCCGGCGACCCCCGCCTTGGCAGCGGCATAGTTCGCCTGCCCCGCATTGCCGGACGCGCCGACCACCGATGTGATGTTGATGATCCGCCCCCAGCGCGCCTTCATCATGCCGCGCAGCACGGCGCGCGATAGCCGGAAGACCGCCCGCAGGTTCGTCTCGATCACTTCGTCCCACTCGCTATCCTTCATGCGTAGCGCGAGATTGTCGCGCACCACCGCGGCGTTATTTACCAGCAAGAGAATGTCGCCGAACTCCTTCGTCACTGACGCGACCAAGGCGTCGCACTGCGCCGCATCGCGCACGTCGAGCACGCGCCCGGCGCCCTGGCCACCCAGCGCCTCGGCCAGGCGCTGCGCGCCGCCTTCGCTGGTCGAGGTGCCAATAACCCGCGCCCCCTGCCCAATCAGCGCCTGCGCGATCGCGTGACCGATGCCGCGCGAGGCGCCGGTCACCAGCGCAACCTTTCCGTCGAGCATTGTCATGCCTCCCGCACTGTAACCAGGGTCTGTTCGAGCGCCTCGCGGTCACCGAGCGAAAGACCCTGCACGTTCGGCGCGATGCGCTTGACCAGACCGGCGAGCACCTTGCCCGGCCCGCATTCCACGATGTGCGTCACGCCGCTCTGCACCATCGCCTGCACGATTTCCACCCAGCGCACCGGCGCAGCCGCCTGCCGCACCAGCGCATCCTTGATCGATTCCGGCGCACGTTCGATCGCGACATCCACGTTGTTGATCAATTCGATGTTCGGCGGCACCAGGGGCACGCGCCCCAAGTACTCGCGCAGCCGTTCGGCCGCCGGCTGCATCAGACTCGAGTGAAACGGTGCGCTCACCGGCAGGCTCATCGCGCGCTTCGCGCCACGCGACTTGCAGGCCTCGATGGCACGGCCCACTGCGGCCTTGTGGCCCGCAATCACGATCTGGCCGGGCGCATTGAAGTTCACCGCCTGCACCACTTCGCCCTGCGCAACCTCTGCGCAGGCCGCGCGTACCGCGTCATCGTCTAGGCTCATGATGGCGGCCATCGCGCCGACGCCCTGCGGAACGGCCTGCTGCATGGCCTCGGCGCGAAAGCGCACCAGCGGCAGGCAGTCCTGCAGCGTCAATGCGCCGGCCGCCACCAGCGCCGCGTACTCGCCCAGGCTGTGCCCGGCGACCATGCTCGGAGCAGGTCCGCCGAGGGAGGTCCACGCCCGGAACGCGGCGATGCCCGCGGTCACCATCGCCGGCTGCGTGTTGACCGTCTGTGCGAGCGCCTCGGCCGGACCTTCGTCCAGCAGGCGCAAAAATTCAGCACCGAGCACGGCCTGCGCCTGCGCGCGCACTTCCTCGACGCCCGGCAGGCCCGCGTAGGCCTGCAGCATGCCGACGCTCTGCGAACCCTGCCCGGGGAACACGAACGCGAGCTTCATCTTCTCCTCCCCTCTTAGCCGCTAGATCGTCGCCAGCACCGCGCCCCAGGTGAAGCCGCCGCCAACGCCCTGCATCATCACGCGATCCCTGCTGCGGATCTTTCCCGCCCGAACCCACTCGTCAAGCGCAAGCGGCACGGAGGCCGCCGACGTGTTGCCGTGATGGTCCACCGTGACGACGAGCCGCTCAAGCGGCAGACCGAGTTTGCGTGCCGTTGCCTCGAGGATCCGCACATTGGCCTGATGCGGAATCAGCCAGTCGATGTCCGACAGCTGCATCCCGGCCGCCGCGACCGTCTCGCGCGCCACCTCATCCAGCACGCGGACCGCGAATTTGAACACCTGATTGCCTGCCATCTGCAAGAACGGCGAACCCACGATCTGTCCGCCGCAAACATTGCCTGGCACGGAAAGGATCCCGGAATGGCGGCCGTCGGCACGCAGCACCGAGGCGTGAATGCCGGGCGCATCAGAGGCCGCGAGCACGACGGCCCCCGCGCCGTCGCCGAACAGCACGCAGGTCGCCCGGTCGTTCCAGTCGAGGATGCGCGAAAACACCTCGGCACCGACCACCAGGGCCCGCCTCGCCGAGCCGCCACGGATGAAATTGTCTGCGGTCGCGAGCGCGTAGACAAAACCGCTGCATACGGCCTGCACGTCGAATGCCGGGCACTGCGCGATGCCGAGCTTTGCCTGCAGCAGACAGGCCGTGCTCGGAAAAATGTAATCCGGCGTCGAGGTCGCGAGCACGATCAGATCGATGTCGGCGGCCGCCACGCCGGCGGCTTCCAGGGCCCGCCGGCTCGCCTCGAGCGCAAGGTCGCTAGACGTCTGCGACGCGTCGGCGATGCGCCGCTCGACGATGCCGGTTCGTTCCCGGATCCAGGCGTCGTTCGTTTCGAGCCGCGCGGAGAACTCGTCATTGCGCACAACGCGCGGCGGCAAATAGCTGCCCGTCCCGATGATGCGCGAAAACATCATGCGCCTGCGGCACGCGCCGGCGCGACGCGCGCGGCCTGCTCGAGTTCGGCCATGCGTTGCATGATGCGCTGCGGCACGTTGTTACGCACCTCCTCCACGGCGCGCGTCAGGGCCTGGCCGAAGGCGTAAACGTCGGCCGAACCGTGGCTCTTGATCACGATGCCCCGTAGTCCGAGCAGACTGGCACCGTTGTAGCGCCGGTGATCCATGCGCTGCCGGAAGGAACGCAGCACCGGCCATGCCGCCAGCGCCGCGAGTCGCCGCAAGGGATTGCGCGTGAATTCATGGCGCAGCGCCGACGCCATCATCTGGGCAACGCCTTCCGATGCCTTCAGGGCAACGTTGCCGACGAAGCCGTCACAGACAACCACGTCGGTGGTTCCCTTGTAGATGTCGTCGCCTTCGACATTGCCGACAAAGTTGAGACCGCTCACGCGCAGCAGCTCGGAGGCGCGTTTCACGGTTTCGTTGCCCTTGATGTCCTCGACGCCGATGTTCAGCAGACCGACTGTCGGCCGCGCCTTGTGCTCGACGGCCGCAACCAGCATCGCACCCATGATGCCGAACTGAAGCAGATGCTCCGGCGCGCAATCCACGTTGGCGCCCAAATCCAGCACGTAGCTATGCCCGCCGCGCATGTTCGGCAGCACCGTGGCGATCGCCGGGCGGTCGATGCCGGCCAGCGTCTTCAGCACGAAGCGCGAAATCGCCATGAGGGCGCCCGTGTTGCCGGCGCTCACGCAGGCGAGCGCTTCCCCGGTCTTCACCAGATTGACGGCGACGCGTATCGAGGAATCCTTCTTGTAGCGCAGCGCCGTCGCCGGCAGCTCGTCCATCGCCACCACTTCGCTCGCATGCTGGATGCGCAGGCGCGGCCCCGGCCGGGCGCCGCGGACCGCAAGCTCCGCCTCGATGGCGTCGCGCAGCCCGACCAGGACGATGTCGACGCCTTGGTGCCGATTTTGGAAGTCGAGCACCGCCGGCACCGTGACATGCGGGCCGTGATCGCCCCCCATGCAGTCGACTGCAACGGTGATATCCATGCGGCAACCGCCGCGCGCCCGCGGCGCGTCCCCTCCCGACGGCCTGCCGACTACTCGTTCTTATCCTTGACGACCTTCTTGCCTCGGTAGTAGCCGGTCGGGCTGACGTGGTGACGCAGGTGCGTTTCGCCGGTGGTCGGCTCGACCGCGAGCGCCGGATTGCCCAGCGCGTCATGCGAGCGGTGCATGCCCCGCCTGGAGGGGCTTTTACGGTTCTGCTGAACGGCCATGGTCAAGCTCCTTTTCGATAGAGAGAGTGGTCGGCGCGTGGCGGCCTGCTGCGCCGGACCGTGTGTTACCGCTGCCGATCGCGCCCTTCACGCCGCGGCGTGTCGAGCATGGCCGACAGGCCGGCGAACGGCGACGCGCGCCGCTCGCCGAGCGTTTCGTGTCCAGCGGCACAGCGCTCGTGGCGCGGCGCGAACGGGATCGACAACAGGACTTCTTCCTCGATGAGTTCCACGATCGGCATTTCGCGGCTCGCCAGCACGCGATCCGGTGCAGCCGGATCATCGGCGTCGGCTTCGATCTCCGCTTCGGAGGTCGCCAGCACGAGCAGTGCATTGACGTCGAGCGCAAAGTCCATCGTTTCGAGGCAGCGCTGACAGCTGAGCTTCAATACGCCCCGCAGCGTGAGCTGCAGCGCACGCCGTCCCATCGGATCGCGCGTGCCCTGCAGCCCGTAGTCGAGTTCGCCGTCCAGCGCCACCAGGCTGGAATGCAGCCGCGGAAGGTCGCGCAGCGGCCAGCGACCCGAGCGGGTCGCGCCGGAGGCAACGAATTCGAAGCCGTCGATGGTGGGCGGAGAAGACATAAACGGGCGATGGTATCATTTCCAAAATTTTCAGTCAAAACAATGTCATGGATGAACACCACCGACTCGTTCTCGCCTCGACCTCTGCCTACCGCCGCGCCCTACTGACGCGCCTCGGCCTGCCTTTCGAGTGCGCGGCGCCGGAGGTTGAGGAGTCGCCTCTGCCGGGCGAGACCGCGGCCGCGACGGCGCAGCGTCTAGCGCAGGCGAAGGCGGCGGCCGTGGCGCCGCGCTTTCCAGACGCGCTGATCATCGGATCGGACCAGGTCGCCAGCCTCGGCGCCCTGCGCCTGGAAAAGCCGGGCACTCACGCCAACGCGGTGCGACAGCTGCAGGCCCTGAGCGGCCAGACGGCGCAATTCGACACCGCCGTCTGCCTACTCGATGCCGCGCGCCATGCGAACTGGACGCGACTCGTTCCCTGCCGCGTCACCTTCCGTACGCTCGACACGCACCTCCTCGAGGCCTATCTGCAGCGCGAACAGCCATACGACTGTGCCGGCAGCGCGAAATCGGAGGGGCTGGGCATCGCGCTCATCGAGCGCATGCAGACCGACGATCCGACCGCGCTCATCGGCCTGCCGCTGATCGCGCTGACCGAGCTGCTCACCGTGGCCGGACGGCCGGTGATCGAGTGAATCGCCTGCTGCGTCAGCGCAGCAGCGGCGCTTCGCGCAGCGCGAGCTCGGCAAACACCCGCGCGACGCTGGCGCCGAAACGCCGCGCCAGCCGCTCGGCGAAGTTCTCCTTCTGCGTGAAGTCGACGATCTCCTCGGCCTTGATCACCTCGCGCGCGACGTAATCGAGCGTGCCGATCTCATCGGCGAGTCCGAGCTCGATACCCTTCTGCCCGGTCCAGATGAGCCCCGAGAACATCTCGGGCGTCTCCTTGAGCCGATCCCCACGCCCTTCCTTCACCACCGCGATGAACTGCGCGTGGATCTCGTTCATCAAAGCCAAGGCGTGCTCTTTGTGGCGCTCGTTCAGCGGCAGAAAAGGATCCAGCATCGCCTTGTTTTCACCGGCCGTCAGCAAGCGCCGCTCGACGCCGAGTTTTTCCATCAGGCCGGTGACACCGAAGCCGTCCATCCGCACGCCGATCGACCCGACGATGCTCGACTTGCTGACGTAGATACGGTCGGCGCCGACCGCGACGTAGTAGCCACCTGAAGCGCAGAGATCCTCGACCACGGCGTAGAGCGGAATCTTCGGATACTTCTTGCGCAGGCGGCGCATTTCGTCATAAATGGTCTGCGCCTGCACCGGGCTGCCGCCCGGGCTGTTGATGCGCAGGATCACGCCCTTGGTCCGCTCGTCCTCGAACGACGCTTGCAGCGCAGCAATCACCCGCTCGGCGCTGGCATCGGTCCCAGGTGCGATCAGTCCGTCGATCTCCACCATGGCCGTGTGGCGGGCCGCGGTTGGTGCCTCGGTGGCCTGCCAGCCCGTGACGAGCAGGATGACCCAGGTAATGTAGGCGAAGGTCAGCAGCTTGAAGAAAATCCCCCAGCGCCGGGCGCGACGCTGCTCTGCGATGCCGGCCAGGGCGATCTTTTCGATCAGCTTGCGCTCCCACTGATCCGCGTTATCCGTCATCTTCGATTCCCAGGAAGTAGATCGCGCCGTCGCGCTCGGCCACGTTCAGTGGCAGCAGCGGTGTGCCGCCGCAGGGTCCGCCGAGGCAGCGACCGTCCGTTACCGCGTAAACGGCACCGTGCGTCGAGCATACCAAATCGCGCCCCTCGGGCCCGAAGAACAGACCCGGCTGCCAGTCAAGCTCCATTGGCATGTGGCCGCAACGATTGAGATAGGCGTAGACACGGCCTTCCCAGCGAACTGCGAACGCGGGCGCCGGCTCGCCGAAATAGCAGACCTCGAAACGCACGCCGGGCCCGCCGTCGCACAGCGCAGCGGAGGCGCAGATCAGGCGTTCTGCTTCAGCCATCCGTGCAGCGCATCGACGCTGTCGACACAGGCGAGTGGCGCGAGGGCGCGCAGCGCCGCTTCCGGGTGCGCGCCGTAGCTGACCGCCACCGCATCGACGTTGGCGTCCCGCGCCATCTCCAGGTCGTGCGAGGTGTCGCCCACCATGAGCGCCTCGTGCGCGTCTACCACGAGCTGCGTCATCAGTTCGCGCAGCATCGCCGGATGCGGCTTGGGTTGTGTCTCGTCGGCGCAGCGCGAGGCGACGAAGTGCGCGCGCAGCCCGCAGGCATCGAGCGCGCGCTCGAGACCGCGTCGGCTCTTGCCGGTTGCAACCGCAAGCCGCAGGCCACGCGCGAGCAGCCCCTCCAGGAGTGCCTCGATACCCTCGAAGGGCCGCATCTCGTCTTCGCGCGCGAGGAAATGCGCGCGGTAGCGAGCGACGAAATTCCTGGTCTCGGCCGACGGCAGCCCGGGCACCGCGAAACGCAGCGCATCCTGCAGTCCGAGCCCGATCACATGGCTGGCGCGCGCGCGCGTCGGCACCGGCAAGCCGAGGTCGCGACTCGCCGCCTGAATGCATTCGACGATGGTCGAGGCCGAATCGATCAGCGTGCCGTCCCAGTCGAATACGATTACGCGGTAACGCGACTCAGGCATTGGGCGCCGCCTCGAATACCGCGTCGATCGCCGCCTGCATTTCGCCCGGCAGCGGGCTCTCGAGCCGCAAGGGCGCACCGTTGAGCGGGTGCAGCAGCTCGAGCCGGCGTGCATGCAGGCAGAGCCGTTTTACGCCGCGCCGCGCCATCTCGCGATTGAATGCGAAATCGCCGTACTTGTCGTCCCCGACGACGGGATGGCCGACGTGCGCCAGGTGCACGCGAATCTGGTGCGTGCGGCCCGTGAGCAGCTCCAGCTCGAGCAGGCTGCAGTCGGACGACACCGCGAGCGGACGCACCCGGGTTGCGGCGGCCACGCCGTGTGCCCGTACCGCGACACGGCGCTCGCCACCGGAGGCGACGAACTTGTGCAGCGGCTCCCGGATCTCGCGCGCCCCGCCGCGCCAGCGCCCCTTGGCCAGCGCGACGTAGAGCTTGCGCACCTCGCCCTCGCGCAGCATGCGGTGCAGTTCGACCAGGGCACGGCGCTTCTTCGCGATCATGAGCAGGCCCGAGGTATCCCGGTCGAGGCGATGCGCCAGTTCGAGTAGCTTGGCCCCCGCGCGCGCCGCTCGCAGGGTTTCGATCGCCCCGAAACGCACGCCGCTGCCGCCATGGGCCGCGACGCCGGCAGGCTTGTCGATCACCACGAGCGCGTCATCCTCGAACACGACCGGGAGTGCGCGGGCACCTGGTGCACCCCGCGACGCCGCGGCGCGCGGGCGTGTCTGCGGCGCGCTGCGCACCGGCGGCACGCGCACGCGATCGCCGGGCTGCAGCCGATAGTCAGGCCGGACCCGGGCACTGTTGACGCGGACCTGACCGCTGCGCAGCACGCGGTAGACGTGGCTCTTCGGCACGCCCTTCAGCCGGCGCAGCAGGAAATTGTCGATGCGCTGCGCAGCGGCGTCCTCGTCGACTTCGAGCAGCGTGGCCCGAGCCTTGCTTAACTCGTTCATTTTTCGTATGATCCGGGAACCTGCTTCGAGTTCGGGGCACGGGTGATCCACCAAAGCCGTCGAATCCCGATGCGCTGCGACCCCCGCGTAAAGCCCCTGTGCCGCGTTACTGGGCGGCCCGAAGCAGCGGTTAATCTCGCTCACCGCAAGTAGCGATAGTACTGGAAGCGCGCGCAGAGGAATTCCACATCGGAAACTCGCTCGCACCCGGTTTGCCGGGTGTTTGAAATGCGGCCACCGCCGGCCATTTCTGGTCCATCGACACAAGCTGTCGCAACGGAAAGCAAGGTCATCACAGGGTTTCAACCGAAGAGAATCCTGACCGACGGAACGCCGTTCTCCTGCGCGCGCAGGAGAACACGCAGTGAAACGCATGCTATTCAACGCGACGCAGCAAGAGGAGCTGCGCGTCGCGATCGTCGATGGGCAAAAGCTCATCGATCTCGACATCGAATCCGCCTCCAAGGAACAGCGCAAGAGCAACATCTATAAAGGCACCATCACCCGCATCGAGCCGAGCCTCGAAGCCGCCTTCGTCGACTATGGCGAAGAGCGTCACGGGTTCCTGCCTTTCAAGGAAGTCGCGCGCAGCTATTTCAAGCCCGACGTCGATGTCGGGCGCGCACGCATCCAGGATGCGCTGCGCGAGGGCCAGGAGGTCATCGTCCAAGTCGAAAAGGACGAGCGCGGCACCAAAGGCGCTGCGCTGACGACCTTCATCAGCCTCGCGGGGCGCTACCTCGTCCTGATGCCGAACAATCCGCGCGGCGGCGGGGTCTCGCGGCGCATCGAGGGCGAAGACCGCAACGAACTGCGCGAGGCGCTCGACCAGCTCGAAGTGCCCGAGGGCATGAGCGTGATCGCGCGCACGGCCGCCATCGGGCGCTCGACCGAGGAGCTGAAGTGGGATCAGAACTACCTGCTGCAGCTGTGGCGCGCGATTGAGTCGGCTGCCGCGCTCGGTGCGCCGGGCGAGGTGCCGAGCGCCGCCGAGGCGGCCAGGCCCTTCCTCATCTATCTCGAGTCGAGCCTGGTCATCCGCGCCATCCGCGACTACTACCAGCCCGACATCGGCGAGCTGCTGATCGACACCGAGGAAATCTACGAGCAGGCGCGCGCGTTCATGCAGACCGTGATGCCCGGCAACATCAGCAAGGTCAAGCTGTACCGCGACGATGTGCCCCTGTTCTCGCGCTTCCAGATCGAGCATCAGATCGAAAGCGCTTACGCGCGGCATGTCAACCTGCCCTCGGGCGGCGCGGTGGTGATCGACCATACCGAGGCGCTGGTCGCCATCGACGTCAACTCGGCGCGTGCCACGCGCGGCGGCGACATCGAGGAGACGGCATTTAGGACCAACCTCGAGGCGGCAGAGGAAGTCGCGCGCCAGATGCGGCTGCGCGACCTCGGCGGTCTCATCGTCGTCGACTTCATCGACATGGAGGCGCAGCGCAACCAACGGGAAGTCGAGAACCGTTTCCGCGAGGCGCTGCGCTTCGACCGCGCGCGCGTTCAGGTCGGCAAGATCTCGCGCTTCGGGCTAATGGAGCTGTCGCGCCAGCGGCTGCGTCCCTCGCTCGAGGAAACGGCGCATATCAACTGCCCGCGCTGCAGCGGCACGGGCTTCATCCGCGGTACCGAGTCGACGGCGCTGCACGTGCTGCGCATCCTCCAGGAAGAGGCGATGAAAGAGAACACTGGGGCGGTGCATGCCCAGGTGCCGGTCGATGTCGCCAGCTTCCTGCTTAACGAGAAGCGTGGCGAGATCCAGAAACTGGAAGGCCGTCTCAAGGTCAACATCATCCTGGTGCCAAACGCGCACCTCGACACCCCGCACTATCGCGTGCAGCGGCTGCGTCACGACGAACTCAATCAGATGGAGCATGTGCCGGCGAGCTACGAGCTGGTCGAAGCGCCGGAGGAGCCCGCCGTGGCGCTGGCGCCCGGCGAAGCGCGCCGCGACCGTCAGCAGGCGGCCGTCAAGGGCGTTACGCCCGAGCAGCCGGCGCCGACCGTCTGGGAGGCACCAGCCGAGGGCGCGCCGCGACCGGCGCAGCCTCCGGCCCAGAAGCAGCCGGCGGCCGCCGCTGCGCGACCGGGCATCATCCAGCGAATTCTGGGTTGGTTCAGTCACGAACGCGCAGAACCGGCGAGTGCCGCGAAGGAGACCCGCACCGAGCGTACGACGACGCGGCGTCGCGAAGAACCGCGCAGGCCGGGTGAAGGCGAACGTCGCGAGCGACGTCAGGAGCAGCGTGGCGCGCTCGAACGACAGGAGCGCGGCGAGCGACGTCGTGGTCGTGGCGAGCGAGGTGAACGCGGTGAACGTGGCGAAGGTCGCCGCGCACGCGGCGACGAGCGTCAGGAGCAGCGTGGTGGTAACGGACAGTCGCGCCGCGAGCGTGGGGAGCGCGGGGAGCGTGGCGGGCGCGGCGGCGAGCGGCGGCGGGAGCAGCAGCCTGCGGCGCAGCCTGTGGAAGAGGCCGTCGACATCCAACCAAAGGCAATGGGTGCGCTCGAGGCGCCCCGCGAAGGCGAGGAGCGACGCCGCGGCCGGCGTAGCCGACGCGACCGGCAGCGCGAACGCCGTCGCGATCAATTTGATGCGGGCGCAGCAGCGCCCGCCGAAGCAGCCGGCGCAGCGTCGGTCCCCGCATCCGCGGCAGACGAGGCAGCAGCGCCGCTGAGCGAACTTTCCGTAGTGCCCGCGGCGCCTGCTCCCGCCGAACCGGTCGTAGCTGAGCAGGCGATGCCGGAGCCGGTCGCCGGCGAAGAACGTCCGCAAGTGCCGACGCCGGTCGAAACCGCCGAAGCGCCAGCCGCGCGCAGGGAGGAAGAGCCCGTCGAAGCGATGACTGCCGAGGCATCAACCGTGTCGTCGCAAGCGCCGTCGCCCGAGCCCGAGGTTCGCGCCGTGTCGGCACAGGAGGCGCAGGCACTGTCGCTGCGGCAGCCTTCGCCGCCGCGCGAATCGCCGACGCTGGCGGTCGACGCCAAAGCGTACCTTGGCGAGGCCGGCCTGCAGCTCGTCGAGACCGATCCCTCCAAGGCGGCAAGCACGCAGCCCGAGCCCGAGCCGACGAAGCTCGGTCGTGCGCGACCCGTGCGTTCCCGTGCAGACGAAGAGGAGCTGGTTCAGGTCGAGACGCGCAAGTAGCGTCTCGCCGGGTCTCAGTGCGGGCCGCCCTAGGGCCGGCCCTGGCCGGCCACACTTTGCAGCAGACCTGCGGCAGCCTGCTCGATCATGTCGAGCACGTGCTCGAAGCCGTCGGCGCCGCCGTAATAGGGATCCGGCACATCCGGGCCAGGCGACCGCGTCGCGTAGTCCATGAACAGCTGAAGCCCGCCGTAGCCCGCCGGCGCCCGGTTCCGCAGGATCTTCAGGTGCCCCCGGTCCATCGCCAGTATGCGATCGAAGGCGGTGAAATCGGCGTCCGCGACCTGCCGCGCGCGCAGCGTGCTCAAGTCGTAGCCGCGGCGCAGCGCATGGGCCTGCGCGCGCGCGTCCGGTGGCTCGCCAACGTGGTAGTCGTGCGTGCCGGCGGAATCTACGCGCACCCGCTGCGCAAGCCCTGCGCTCCGCACCATTTCCAGGAATACGCCGTGCGCCGTCGGCGAGCGGCAGATGTTGCCGGTGCACACAAACAGTACGCTGGTCGCCCTCATGCCGGCTGCGAACCCGCCCAACGCGTTACTCTGACGCGAGCGACACGCCGAAGGCACGCTGCTTAAGTTCCGCGAGTTTGTCGCGCAGCGCCGCGGCCTGCTCGAACTCGAGATTCCTCGCGTGCTCGAGCATGCGCTTCTCCAGCGTGCGAATCTCGCGTGCCAGCTGCTTCTCGCCCATCGCTTCGTAGCGCGCACCCTCCTCCGCCGCGCGCAGCTCGGCGCTCAGCTGCTCTTGGTCGTAGACCCCGTCGATCAAGTCCTTGATGCGCTTCGACACGCCGATCGGCGTAATGCCGTGCGATTCGTTGAACGCCAGCTGCTTGCCGCGCCGCCGCTCGGTCTCGCCGATCGCACGCCGCATCGAATCGGTCATCACGTCCGCGTACAGGATGGCGCCACCGTGCAAGTGCCGCGCGGCGCGGCCGATGGTCTGGATCAGCGAGCGCTCGGAACGCAGAAAGCCTTCCTTGTCGGCGTCGAGAATCGCAACCAGCGACACCTCCGGCAGATCGAGCCCCTCGCGCAGCAGGTTGATCCCCACCAGCACGTCGAACTCGCCGAGCCGCAGATCACGGATGATCTCCACGCGCTCGACCGTGTCGACCTCGGAATGCAGGTAGCGCACCTTGATGCCGTGCTCGGCGAGGTACTCGGTGAGCTCCTCGGCCATGCGCTTGGTGAGCGTCGTCACCAACACGCGCTCCTTGCGTTCGACGCGCAGCGAAATCTCCGACATCAGATCGTCGACCTGATTCGCCGCCGGCCGCACCTCGACCTGCGGATCGATGAGGCCCGTGGGCCGCACGACCTGCTCGACCACCTGTGCGGCGCGCCCGGCCTCGTAGTCGGCGGGCGTCGCCGAGACGAAGACTGTCTGGCGCACCACGCGCTCGAACTCGTCGAAGCGCAGCGGCCGGTTGTCGAGCGCTGAGGGCAGGCGGAAACCGTATTCCACCAGGTTCTCCTTGCGCGAGCGGTCGCCCCGGTACATGCCGCCGAGCTGACCGATCGTGACGTGGCTCTCGTCGATGAACATCAGCGCGTCGTGCGGCAAGTAGTCGATCAACGTCGGCGGCGGCTCGCCCGGCTGGCGACCGGAAAGATGCCGCGAATAGTTCTCGATGCCCTTGCAGAAGCCGAGCTCGGCGAGCATTTCGAGATCGAAGCGCGTGCGCTGCTCGATGCGCTGCGCCTCGACCAGGCGCCCGGCACGCTGAAAGAACTCGATGCGCCCGGCCAGTTCGCGCTTGATCGCCTCGATCGCGCGCAACGTCGTTTCGCGCGGCGTGACGTAATGGCTCGACGGGTAGACCGTGAAGCGCGCCAGCCGCTGCAGCACCCGCCCGGTGAGCGGATCGAAGATCTGCAGCTGCTCGATCTCGTCGTCGAACAGGGAAATACGCACGGCATGCTCCGCATGCTCCGCGGGGAAGACGTCGATGACGTCGCCACGCACGCGGAAGGTGCCGCGCCGGAAGTCGAGGTCGTTGCGCTCGTACTGCATCGCCACGAGACGCGCCAGCACCTCGCGCTGCGACAGCCGCTCGCCTTCGCGCAAATGCAGGATCATGCCATGGTACTCGGAGGGATCGCCGATGCCGTAGATCGCCGAGACCGTTGCCACGATGACGACGTCGCGCCGCTCCATCAGCGACTTGGTCGCCGACAGCCGCATCTGCTCGATGTGCTCGTTGATCGATGAGTCCTTCTCGATGTAGAGGTCGCGCGCCGGAACGTAGGCCTCCGGCTGGTAGTAGTCGTAGTACGAGACGAAATACTCGACGGCGTTCTCCGGAAAGAACTCGCGGAACTCTGCGTAGAGCTGCGCAGCGAGCGTCTTGTTCGGCGCCAGTACCATCGCTGGCCGTCCGAGCCGCGCGATCACGTTCGCCATGGTGTAGGTCTTGCCCGAGCCCGTGACGCCAAGCAGCGTCTGGAAGGCAAGGCCGTCGCTCACGCCGTCGACCAGTTTGGCAATCGCCTGCGGTTGGTCGCCCGCGGGCGCGTAGGGTTCGTGCAGGCGAAACGGGCTGTCGGGAAACGCGAGCGTCACCGGTTGCGGAACCGTCGACGGCCGGTTGGCATTGGCCTGCGGAGTTGCGTCGCTCGTCATGGGAAAAGATTCGATTTTCCCACAGCGCGGCACCGCCGTGCCAGGTGACGCGACGACCGACTAGCTACGCCAGCGCAGCAGGAACCGCTCGGCACGCCCGATCAGCCAGCCCACGGTGAGGCCGAGCAGCGAGAGGATCGCCACGCCCGCAATCAGCTGATCCGTCGCCATCAGGTTGCCGGCCATCAGGATGTAGGCGCCGACGCCGAATTCGGCGCCGATCATTTCGGCCGCGACGAGCAAGATAATGGCGATCGAAGCAGTGATGCGGAATCCCGAGAGCATGGCCGGCAAGGCGCCAGGCAGGATGATCTTGCGCACGATCGACGTCCAGTGCAGGCCGAAGGATTGCCCCATGCGGATGAGGCTGCGGTCGACGTTGTCGATGCCGCCGTACACCGCGATGACGGTCGGGAAAAACACGCCGAAGAAGATTGTCGCCACCTTCGACGCCTCACCGATGCCGAACCAGATGATGAATAAAGGCAGCAGCGCGATCTTCGGGATCGGAAAGATCGCCGAAACGAGCGGCACCACGCCGGCGCGCGCCAGCGAGAAAAGGCCCGCGGCGATGCCGAACGCGACGCCGGCGAGCGTGCCCAGACACCAGCCCAGCACCAATCGCTGCAGCGATGCGCCCAGGTGCTTGAGCAGCAGACCGCTGTTGATCAGATCGCGCAGCGCCGCCAGGGCAGCCGACGGCGCGGGCAGGATCAACGCGCTGATCCACCCCAGGCGTGCACCGATCTCCCACAGTGCCACGAGCACGATGAAAACCAGCGGTCCGACGACGCCGACCGGCCGCGGCATGAAGCCACCGCCGCGAAATGCAACCGGCCGTGGTTTGCGCGTCGTACCGTCAGGCATCGGTCAGCTCCAGATCGGCGGCCATCGCCTCCTCGCGCATCAGCGTCCAGAGACGTCCCTGCAGCGCTTCGAGCTCGGCGCGGTGCGCGCTGCGTCCGGCAAGCGGCAAGTCGATGTCGACGACCTCCCGGATGCGGCCCGGTCGGCGCGACAGCACGATCACGCGGTGCCCGAGGCGCACGGCCTCCGCCAGGTTGTGCGTGACGTAGCAGGCGGTGAACGGCTCGCGCGACCAGAGCTCCACCAGATCGTCCATCAGCAGCTCGCGCGTCTGGCTGTCGAGCGCGGACAGCGGCTCGTCCATCAGCAGGCAGGCGGGTTTAACGCTCAGCGCGCGCGCAATCGCCACGCGCTGCTTCATGCCCCCGGAGAGCTGGCGCGGAAAGGCGTCGCTGAAATCGCTCAGCTTGGTACGCCGCAGGACGTCGTCGATGATGGCCTCGCGCTCGGCCGGCGCCAGCGCGTGGTCCTCCAGCACCAAACTGACGTTGCCGCGCACCGTTCGCCAGGGCAGCAGCGCGAAATCCTGGAAGATGTAGGTAAGCGGGTTGCGTGACTCGGCCGGCGGCTCGCCGATCTGCAGCACGGTACCCTGCGTGGGCTGCTCCAGCCCGCCGATCAACCGCAGCAGCGTCGACTTGCCGCAGCCCGAGGGGCCGATGATGCAGACGATATGGCCCTGCTTCACCGTGAAGTCGATGTCGTCCAGGACCGCGACCGCGCCGTAGCGGTGCGTGATGTGGCTAAGATGCAGATCCATCCGGAGGCGCGGACGGGCACGGCACGGCGGGCGCAACGCCCGCCGCGCGCCTTACTTCGGCACGTTGATCATGTCGGCATAGCCGGTGGCGATCAGGTCCTTGTAGCTCATGTTGCTCTTCACCAGGCCCTGCGCCTTGAACCACTCCAGCTGCCGCTTGACATCGCTTACGTTGAGGGCCGCACCCTCGTTCATATACACCGCACCCGCCTTGATGCCCGGCGCGGCCTTCTCGTATGGTCGGTCGGTGTAGACGTACTTGTGGATCAGCTTGACCATGGCTTCGGTCGCCGCCGGGTCCTTCTTCTGGTTCAGCATCACCGCGCGATAGTCGGCGATGCCCTTCTTGTACGCCCTCAGGAAGCGCTTGACCTGGACCTGGCGGTCGTTTGCGTTCTTGGTCGAGGTGAAAATCGTGGTGACCTGGTAGTCGCCCAGGTCGCTCATCCAGCCGATGATCTTCGCCGCCTTCGCCTTGTCGAGCGGAATTGCGACGTGCGGGACCATCATCATGGCATCGACCTGACCGGACTTCACTGCACCGATCATCGAGCCGACCTTCTGCAGCGGCTTGAGGCTGACGTCGTTCATCGCAAAACCATATCGCGCCGCGATCATGCCGGTCATGTAGTGGAACGAGGACCCCACCTGGGTCAACGCCACCGAGCGTCCCTTCAGCTTGGCAGGCTGGGTCAGGCCGGCGCCGTAGGCCTTGTTGGAGGCCATGATCGCCATGCCGCGGTAGCCCTTCTTCTCGGCAAACAGCCCGCCGACGATCTTCAGCGCGCCCTTGTCGGCGAGGTTGAAGAAGCCACCGGTGAGCGCCGTGATGCCGAAATCGATGTCACCCGAGGCAATCGCGACCGCCACCGGCTGTGCCGCCTGGAAAAACTTGAGCTCGACGTCGAGCCCCTCTGCCTTGAAATAACCGCGCTCGTAGGCAATGAACGTCGGCGCGTGCGAAGTGAAGCGCAATGCGCCGACCGTGATCTTTTCCTGGGCCGACGCGCCGCCGGCAACGGCGCTCGCGGCCGCGACAACCGCGCCAGCCAGCGCGACGCGCATACGGGTAGAAACGTGCATGCTGCTCTCCTCCAGTCCGGTTCTTTGGTTGGTCGTTTCGCCCGGCCTCGACCGGCTGCCGAGCGATGCGGCACGAAGCGCTCGATTCTCCCACAGGGACGGCCGCAGGTAGAATATGCGACTCACTCTGCCCTCGTTCCATGACCACTTCGATCCTGTCCGGCGTCCAGATGGCACCGCGCGACCCCATCCTGGGCGTCACCGAAGCCTTCAACGCCGATCCCGATCCCAAGAAGGTCAACCTCGGCGTCGGCGTGTACTACGACGACGGCGGCAAGGTGCCGCTGCTCGAGTGCGTGAAGCGCGCTGAGAAACAGCGCATGGAGACCGCACCGCATCGGGGCTACCTGCCGATCGACGGCCTGGCGGCCTACGACCGCGCCGTGCAGGAACTGGTGTTCGGTGCGGACTCGACCGCGGTGCGCGACAGGCGCATCGTCACGGTGCAGGCGCTTGGCGGCACCGGCGGGCTCAAGGTCGGGGCTGATTTTCTGCGTCGCGTCGATCCGGATGCGACGGTGTGGATCAGCAACCCGAGCTGGGAAAATCATCGCGCACTGTTCGAAGCCGCCGGATTCGCGGTCGAGGCCTATCCGTATTACGACGCCAAAACGCGCGGCCTCGATTTCGCCGGCATGGCGGCGGCGCTGGAAAAGCTGCCCGCCGGCGCGATCGTCGTACTGCACGCCTGCTGCCACAACCCGACCGGGGTGGATCTCAACCCCGAGCAATGGGGCCGCGTGATCGAGATCCTGCGCGGGCGCGGGCTGGTGCCCTTCCTCGACTTGGCCTACCAGGGCTTCGGCGACGGCATCGACGCCGACGGCGCCATCGTGCATCGCTTCGCCGAGGCGATGTCGCCGGTGTTCGTCGCGAGCTCGTTTTCGAAGTCGTTTTCGCTGTATGGCGAGCGTGTCGGCGCGCTCAGCATCCTGGCAGGGAGTGCCGATGAGGCGGCGCGCGTGCTGAGCCAGGTGAAGCGCATCGTGCGCACCAACTACTCCAACCCGCCGACCCACGGCGGCCAAGTCGTGGCCACCGTGCTGACCACGCCGGAGTTGCGTGCGCTGTGGGAAAAAGAGCTTGGCGGCATGCGCGAGCGCATCAAGGCGATGCGCAAGGCGCTGGTCGATGGCATCCACAAGCGCGTGCCGGGCGCCGATTTCAGCTTCGTCCTCGCGCAGCGCGGCATGTTCTCCTATTCAGGCCTGAGCAAGGCCCAGGTCGACCGACTGCGCGAGGAGCACTCGATTTACGCGATCGACACCGGCCGCATCTGCGTCGCCGCGCTCAACAGCGCCAACGTCGACATCGTCGCAGAGGCAATCGCCGAAGTGATTCGCTGAGCGACGTCCCCCAGCGGGCTCAGGTACAGCCGACGCTGCCCTCGAGCAAATTGGCGGCCGAGGCGCCGAGCGCGGTACCCACGCCAGGCAGCAGCAGCGTGCCGATCACGGCACCCACCGACATCAGCTGCGAGGGCGTGGCAACCGGGTCGGACGGGGTGCCCGACAGGCGCACCGGCACGCGCACCAGGCCCGCCGTATTGGCAAGCGAGACGTCCAGCCTGCCCGAGAGACGTTCGCGCGCGTCGACCTGAACGTTGCCGCCCGCCACCAGGGCACTGGAGCGCGCGCACAACTCGTCCACGCGCCGCGCGCGCCCACGCACGCTCAGCTTGCCGGTGAACTCGTCGAACGTCGTCTCGCCGCCCACGATCGCATCGCCCGATACGGCCGCCGCCTGCGACAGGTCTACCCCGCCAAAGGCACCGTGCGCAATACGAAACGGCGCGTCGAGCGCGAGTCCATCCACGAGCGCCCCCGCGCGTTTCGCGCGACTGCGCATGAGCGCACGCGCGGTCAGCCGGCCGGTCAGCTTTGGCGGACGTTTGAAGGCACGCTGCAGTCTCGCAACGTCGACCTCATGGAAATCGAGTGCGGCGTGCACATCCCAGCGCGCCCCCCAGCCCAGGGTCGCCTCGCCGGCGACTTGTCCGCCGTAGAGCGCCGCGCGCACACGATGGAACGCCAGACGGCCTGCCCGCAGCGTCCCCTGCGCGGCAAACGCGGCGAACCGCAGATCGATCGACGGTACCGGCACTCGCCAGTCCGTCGCCTGCACCTCGAGCGCGATGCCTTCCGCCTCGCGCGGCGCCATGACCAGGCGGACGTTGCCATCGCGCGCGGTAAATACCGTGTGCCAGCGAGGGGCGCTCGGTGCGAGATGCAGATCAAGATCGAACGGGGGCAGCTGCAGGCCCGGGAGCTCGAGAGCAATGTCCTCGATGACGACGCGCTTCAGACGCACCCCGCTCTCGCCATCTGCGCGCCTCGGCGCTTCGGACGAGCGCCGCAGCACGCCCCTGATGATGTCGATGCCAGCCCGGTTCAGCGCGGCCCGGCGCGCATGCACCTGCCTGATCGTCAGCTTGTCGTCGAATAATGTGCGCGGATCGAGCTCCAGACGGACCGTCGCGATCGCGATCTCGCCTGCCTTGCCGATCCGCACGCCCTGCGCGGTAGCGCCAGGCGTCGGCCAGAGGCTGAGCCGCAGGTCGTCGAGCCGCACCGGATGGCCGAGCCGCATCGCGGCAAGCTCTGCGATCTGCGGAGCAAGCGGCTTGAGCGAGACCAGGAACGGGGCAGCCAGCGCGAGCGCCGCAAGGGCGAGCGTGGCGAGAAGTGCCCAGCGAAGCCGGCGCATGACAAGGGGTATCCGAGAGCCGCGCAACATCCACAGTAGCGCGCCGAGCACGCACAACGCGCGGTCACTCGTCACGAATGCGCGCCGATTGCCCGGCGCGCGTGTCAAAGCTTGTCAGCGTTGAGACCGACTCGCGGCTCGTATAGAATCTCGGGTTTCGCGATTCCCCGATAGCTCAGTCGGTAGAGCGACGGACTGTTAATCCGCAGGTCGTAGGTTCGAGCCCTACTCGGGGAGCCAGAATTGAAGAAACGCCCGCCCACGCGGGCGTTTTCGCTTTCCGCGGGCGGTGCGGCTAGCGCTCGCGCCGGAATTCCCAGGGCGGCACGGGCTTTTTGTCCGCCCACAGCCCTCGACGGTTCTCGCGCGCGGTTTTCTCTTCCGCTTCGTAGCGCTTGCGATCTTCGGCGGACTGCTCGAGCGCATAGCGGCGATACCACCATGCCATGCCGCCGGAGATCTGCGCCAGACCGACCTCGACCGTGCGCTCGCAGCTGGCGCAGTCCGTGGGCCGCGCCCACACCTTGCACACCACGCTGGTACGGTGATCGAGCGCCGGGCATTCCGCACGTACGTCGCCGGCCGAGACGAGCCGAGCCAGGTAGTCCCGTGCCTCCCGGCCATAGGGCTGCGCCGGCTCAGGGGCGTCGATGCCGGCAATGCGCACGCTTTGCCGCAGGTTGTCGGGACTGCGCACGAGGATCGTGTCGCCGTCGATCACGCGCAGTACGCCGCCGATGATGATGTCCGCGCGCACATCCGGCGCAAGTCCCGCGCACAGGCCCGCGAGCAACAGCAGGGCCGGTACCAGGCGCGGGCCAAGCGCATGACCATCGAACGGCATGGCCGAATCCTTGGCCACCGGCCGCAGTTTCGTCAACCGCCAGGGGGCTGCGGTGCCGCCGTCCGCAGGCTCGCCTGTCGCTCATTCGCGACGGGCTTTGGGCGCGGCCTCGTGGCGATGGGTCGGCTCCGCGATTCAGGCTGGGAATCGTTTTCGGAACTGCCCAGCCTGAGCCGCCAGGTATTGCAATTGTCGTGCAATAACAGGATGCTGCGATAAGGACGGTCGGCACAAAGACTGCTTTAATGCGCGGTTCAGAAGCCACCCCGCGGCGACTGTCTCAGAAACGAACAATGACGCAAGCCGTCACAGACAATTTGCCAAATCCCGGGACCATTTACTTCCTCACCGATGCCGGTACTGATGCGCTGAGAAGCGCGGGGGCGGCGCTCGGCCGCCATCACCGGCGCGTGCTCTCGGTGATCCAGGGCGACACCCACATCGACGTGATCTGCGGCTGGCTGCGGCACTACACCAATCAGCAGCTGACGGAATGGCTCGGACAGCTCGAACGAATGGGCCTGCTCGGCACGCGGTCGGCCGACGCCTCGCATGACCTCGACTTCACGGTCGAGTTTCCGGTCGTCAGGCCGCTCGAAAACGTGCTCACCGAGACCGAGGTGATGCGCATCGATGCCGCCGCGCTGCAGGCTGGCGCCGCCCTCAAGTCGCGCGGCGCCTATCTCGCCGAAGATCGCCTGAAGAACCGCAAGCCGCTGGAAAAGCTGCCCGGCGAGATCACGGTGCTGATCGTCGAGGACGACCCCGATCAGGCGGCGCTCGCCGAGCGGCGCCTCGGGCTGGCCGGCTACAAGATCCGCATGGCCAGCACGCACCGCGGCTTCATCGACGATCTGCGCGCGCATGGTGTGCCCGACGTGGTCTTCCTTGATATCGAGTTGCCGGACGGCAACGGTTTCGACATCCTGATCTATATGCGCAGCCACCAGAGCCTGGCGCTGCTGCCGGTCATCATGCTGACCGCGAAGAATGCGCCCGAGGACATCCGCCAGGGATTGCTGCTCGGTGCAGACGGCTACATCCCGAAGCCCTACTCCAAGTCGCTGCTCTCCGACGCGCTGCGCCAGGTGCTGATGCACCACTAGGCGACGTGCATACGCGCGAGGCGCTCGCCGATGATCGCTTCGGCCTCGGCCATGATGCGCTCGACCAATTGCTTGACGCTCGGCACGTCGTGGATCAGCCCCTGCACCATCCCCGCCGACCAGATGCCGAAATCGGTGTCGCCCCGCTCGAGTCCCTCGCGGCCGCGTGAGCCCTTCACCAGATCGCGAATCTCGTCGAAGGACGCACCGCCGCGCTCCATCTCAATCACCTTCTGACTGACGGCGTTCTTCGCCACCCGCGCCGTGTTGCGCATGCTGCGGAAGATCAGATCGGTGGCGCGCTCGTCGTTCGCCACCATCGCCTGCTTGAAGGCGTCGTGGATCGGCGCTTCGCGCGTTGCACAGAAGCGCGTGCCCATGTTGATGCCGTCGGCGCCCAGGGCGAGCGCCGCGACCAGGCCGCGGCCGTCGCCGAAGCCGCCGGAGGCGATCATCGGTATGCGGATCTTGTCGGCGGCGGCCGGAATCAAAATCAGCCCGGGGATGTCGTCCTCACCCGGGTGACCCGCGCACTCGAAGCCGTCAATCGAGATCGCGTCAACGCCCATCTTCTGCGCCGAGACGGCGTGGCGCACCGCGGTGCACTTGTGGATCACCTTGATGCCGTGCGCCTTGAAGTCGTCGAGATGTTCCTGCGGCCGGTAACCGGCAGTCTCCACGATCTTGATGCCGGACTCGATGATGGCGCGGCGGTACTCGGCGTACGGCGGTGGCTTGATGCTCGGCAGAATCGTGAGGTTCACGCCGAAGGGCTGGTCGGTCATCTCGCGGCAACGCGCGATCTCCTGCGCCAGGGCCTCCGGTGTCGGCTGCGTCAGCGCGGTGAGGAATCCGAGCGCGCCGGCGTCGGCGACCGCGGCTACGAGTTCAGCCCGGCCCACCCACTGCATGCCGCCCTGCACGACGGGGTGCCGGATGCCGAAGGTTTCCGTGAAGCGGGTCTTGATCATGGCTTTCCTGGAGTTGAGACGACGAAAAACGGACGGGGGTCAGCCCTTGCTGGCGAACCGCGCCTCGCGCCAGGCCAGCGCCGCCTTCAGCCCCTGTGCTCGCGCGATGTCCATGAAGCGGCGCTTGTCGGGCGAGCCGTGTGATTCGATGGCGTGATCGATGTCGAGCGCGGTCTCCAGCGCTGCGCGCAGCCCCTGAATCTCATAACTGCGGTTTAGGGCCCGCTTCGTGTCGCGCACCAATCCCGGATCGATAACGGCGATCTGTTGCGCGATGCGTCGCGCGCTCGCCAGATGCTCGCCCTCGGCGACCACACGGCTGACGATGCCCAGCGCCAGCGCCCGCTCTGCGCCGATCGTGTCGTCGCCCGTGAGGATGATGTCCTTCGCCGCCTTGGGCCCCACCACCCAGGGCAACAGCAGGGTGACAATGCCGGCGCCGAACTTGAGCTCCGGTTCGCCGAACACGGCATCGCCGGCGCAGATCGACAGATCACAGGCGAGCGCCATTTCGAAGGCACCCGCCATGCACGGGCCGTGGATGGCGGCGATCGTGGGCTTGGGCGAATCCCAGAACCGCAGCGTGGTCGAGAAATCAAGATCCAGGATCTCGCGCCACAGCTCGGCCCCTTCGGGACGACGCTCCATCTGCTCCCTGAGGTCGAAGCCGGACGAAAATCCGCGCCCCGCGCCGTGCAGCACGATTACACGCACCGCCGGATCGCCTTCCAGCACGTCCAGCGCCGCGTTGATCTCCAGCAGCATCGCCTTGTTCAGGGCATTGATGCGCTCCGGGCGATGCAGCTCGAGCAGCGCCACCTGGTCCTGCACCGCCACGCGGATCGTGTCGAAATCGTGCATGCGACGCCGCCTCCCTCGCCCGGCGCTTGGCCACAGACGCCAAGTGTGCCTGACTCGGCGTAGACTGCGGCACCCCGATTCGCAGGGCGCGTGGAGCCCGGCATGAAGATCACCATCCTCGACGACACCTTCGATACGCTGCGCACGCTCGCGTGTTTCGAGAGGCTGGCGGACCACGAGGTGACGATCTGGAACGACCACCTGCAGGACGTCGACGCCCTCGCCGAGCGCCTGCGCGATGCCGAGGCTCTCGTCCTCATCCGCGAGCGCACCCAGATTCGCGCCCCGCTCATCGCGCGGCTCGACAAACTGCGGCTCATTAGCCAGCGCAGCGTCTACCCCCACATCGACATTGACGCCTGCACCGCGCGCGGCATCGTCGTGTCGTCGAGCCAGCACCCCGGCACGCCGTCCTATGCCGCCGCCGAACTGACCTGGGGCCTGGTGCTCGCGGCCATGCGCCAGATTCCGCAGCAGATGGCGGCGCTCAAGGCGGGCCGCTGGCAGATCGGCGTCGGACAGTCCCTGCGCGGCAAGACGCTCGGCATCTATGGCTACGGCCGCATCGGGGCCGCGGTCGCCGGCTACGGCAAGGCCTTCGGCATGAACGTGCTGGTCTGGGCCCGTCCCGCCTCGCTCGCGCGGGCACGGGCCGAGGGCCATACGACCGCCACGTGCAAGGACAGCCTTTTCGAGACCTGCGACGTGCTGTCGCTGCACATGCGCCTGGTCGACGCCACCCGCGGCATCGTCAGCGGCGAGGATCTGGCCCGCATGAAGCCGAGTGCGCTGCTGGTCAATACCAGCCGCGCCGCGCTGATTGCGCCCGGCGCCCTGGCCGCCGCCCTCCGCTCCGGCCGGCCGGGGATGGCGGCCGTCGACGTCTACGAGGTCGAGCCGGTGCGCGACCCGGCGTTTGCGCTCTTCGCGCTCGACAACGTCGTTTGTACGCCGCATATTGGCTATGTGACGCGCGACGAGTACGAATTGCAGTTCACCGACATCTTCGACCAGATCCTGGCCTACGCCGCGGGCACGCCGATCAACGTCGTCAATCCCGACGCGCTGCGGCAAGGCGGTCAACGGCAATGAAGATCCGCGTCGAATGCTACGCCGGCTTCCGCGGCGAACAGGAGCCGCGCGCGTTCACGCTCGGCGAGCGGCGTTTCGAGGTCGTCGAGATTCTCGACCGCTGGCTCGATCCTCGGCACCGCACCTTCAAGGTTTCAGTCGCGGACCAGCGCAAATTCCTGCTGCGGCAGGATACCGGCTCGGGCGAATGGGAGCTCGCCGGCCTGGTCGGCGAGAAAGCCGCGCCGCCGCCGGGCAGCCGCACGCTGCACTGACGCCACCGACGCGCGTTTAGCCCTTGATGCACACC